>CANQCY010000019.1 GCA_947591245.1 uncultured Lachnospiraceae bacterium
TCAATTACAATATATCATACAAAGGTGAATCCTTGTATTTTATTTTCTATGTTACCTATCTATTGTATCCCAACAAATTTCAGATTTGACATACGTTTCATAAATAGATATACTTAGAAGAAGAAGAAAACAGAGGCTGATTTTAAGGAGGAGATGAGTCTGTGAAGGGCAGCCTAAATAAAAAAATCATACTTTTTTGCGCCGTTTCGCTGGTTGCCGTCTGCATCATGCTGATAGGGCGGGGGAATGCGCCGGAAGAGAGCGGCGGGACGGATCCGGCCGCACGGAAAACGGAAGAACCGGTTTCCGCTGTTTCCGCCACGGGAGCCGCCGTGATCACGAGTGCGAGTGAAGCTGCCGTTTCGGAAGAGAGAGAGAGTCCGGCGCCGGAAACGGAGAAAGGAAATGGGATCGATGAGGCGAAGGAAGATAAAGCGGCTGATAAAACGGATTCGGAGGATAAAAAAACTGCTGCGGGCGATTCAGTCCGTTCGCCGGGCGCGAAGGAAACAAAAGGGAATACGCATTCATCAGAAAAGGAGCAGAAAGCGCAGGCAAACAAATCTGTCAAAGCGGTATCGGGCAAGCCGTTAGGAGAAAAGCAAAAAAAATCAGAGCAGGAACGAGCCAATGATGCGGCTTCCAGTGTTCCGGCAACGGTTCCGGCGGCTGTTCCCACGGCGGCTCCCACGGCGGCTCCGATGGAAGAAGCCGACAACGAATGTTTTCTGGAGATCAACTGCGCCGAGGCGCTTTCACATATGGATGAGTTGAACGAGGGAATAAAAGAGATGATCCCGGCTGACGGGCTGATTTTTCAGGGGAAAATCGCATTTCAAGAAGGGGATACGGTTTTTGACGCGTTGAAGAAGGCGTGCCGGGAACAAAATATTCTGCTTGATTATTCGTTTACTCCCGGATTTGCCACCTATTATATCAAGGGGATCAACCATCTTTACGAATTTGACTGCGGGGATGAGAGCGGATGGCTGTACTCGGTAAACGGAAAAAGTCCGGGTTACGGATGCAGCCAGTACAAACTTTTGAAAGGGGATCAGGTGGTATTTTATTATGCCTGCGAGCGGTAATTCCAATGAATACGTTTAATCGATACCATCCGGCCGCCATACTTTTGTATTTTACGGCGGCGGTCGCCGTAAATATATTGTTTTTTGATCCGGTTATTTTGTGCATTTCTTTTGTCAGCCAGGGCGTTTTTTATCTGTATATCAAAGGGGTGCGGACGGGAATTTTATTTGTCGGGAAATGCCTGCTATTTGCGGTTTTCTGCCTGTTTGCAAATACTCTTGTAAATCATCGGGGAGCCAGCGCGCTTATTTTTATTGGAGGTCTGCCGATCACGGCGGAATCGGCTTTTTACGGGCTGCTTACGGGGCTGCTTTTGACGGATTCTGTTTTGGCGTTCGGCTGTTATCATTCCATTATGACGTCGGAGAAACTCATGTGCCTGACCGGCAACTTTTTTCCGTCATTTTCCCTCGTATTTTCAATGGCGCTCGGACTTGTTCCGAAAATGAAACGGGATTACGGAAAATTAAAAGAATCGCAGCCGCCGGCGAAGGGTGTCAAACTGCAGTCCGGGATGCTGTCGGCGCTGGTCGGTTTTTCTCTGGAGGACTCGCTTGAGATGGGAATTTCCATGAGATACCGCGGGTATGGAAGCGGTAGGAGGACGAGTATTTACAGCAAAAAATTCGGCTGGCGTGACGGCGTGATGGCGGGGGCGGTTGTTTTGGCGGCGGCGTCGGGAATTGCCTGTTATGTATGGTCAGGCGCGGGGGTGGACGTGTTTCCGTATATCCAATTCAGGTATAATAGAGCCGGAGCGGCGGCTTATGCGTTATTTGCCATATTGTTTAATATTCCGATGGCGGTCAATGCGAGGGAGGAAATCAAATGGAACCGTATTGTTTCAAAAATATAACATATACATATCCGGGGCAGGAAAAACCGGCTCTTTCAGATATTTCCTTCACGGTTGAGAGGGGGGAATTTATCATTCTGTGCGGCGCATCCGGTTCAGGGAAAACGACGCTGCTTAAACGGTTAAAGGAAAGCAATCCGGAATTTGGGTTTGTGATGCAGAATCCGGAGACGCAGATCGTCACAGACCAGGTTTGCCATGAGCTGGCGTTTGGCATGGAGAGCATGGGCGTTCCGACGGAGAGGATGTGGCGCGCGATCGCAGAAACAGCGACTTATTTTGGAATGGAAGACTGGATGGAGCGGGATACGAGGCAGCTGTCCGGGGGAGAGATGCAGTTAGTCAATCTGGCGTCCGTCCTAGTCATGAATCCGGACGTGCTTCTGCTGGATGAACCGACTGCCCAGCTGGATCCGATGGCGGCGACGGAGTTTATTGAAGTGGTGAAACGGCTGAACGCGCAGATGGGCATCACGGTTATTATGATTGAGCAGAGGCTTGAAGAAGCGCTGGCGGCCTGCGACCGCATGCTTGTGCTCCATGATGGGCGCATGGCGGCGTATGGCAGTGTGGCGGATGTGTATGCAAAAATTTGCCGGTCAGAGCTTTCAGCGCAATATTTTTCCTACATGCCCGCTTATGTGCGCCTGTATGCGAGGATGAACAGGGACGGGGATTCGGGAACCGATTCGGACGAAAACTGTCCGCAGAGCATCAAGGAATGCCGGAAATGGTTTTATGAAAATGATGTCGCGCTTCCGGTCCGGGAAACGTCTGTGAAACAGCGTGAGGGAGAATATTCGATTGTATGCGGCAATGTTTTCTTCCGGTATGAGCGTACGGGCGAAGACGTACTAAAAGGAGTCCATTACCGCATTTGCCCGGGGCGCATTTACGGGATCGCCGGAGGAAACGGCGGCGGAAAGTCTACTTTTTTGAAACTTCTTACCGGTGCGAAACGCCCATACCACGGAAAAATAAATGTATCGGGAAAGACGGCGTATATGCCTCAGGAACCGAGATACCTGTTTATTCAGGATACGATCGGCGATATTCTCACAGATCCAAGGGCGGTTGAGCGGTTTGGGATGGACGGTTTTTTGGATCGCCATCCGTATGATGTGAGCGGCGGTCAGATGCAGCGCCTGGCGATGGCATATCTGTATGAACAGGAGGCGGAGATCTATTTGTTCGACGAACCGACAAAGGGGCTGGATCCTGATTGGAAACGCGTATTCGGCGAGTGGCTGGAGGAGCTGGCGGCGGCGGGTAAGACGGTTCTTATTGTGACCCATGATGTGGAATTTGCGGCGAATTACTGTGAGTGGATGTCCATGTGTTTTCATGCGGGCCTGTCGGAGCCGGAGCCGACGCCTGAATTTTTCCGGGGACATTATTTTTATACGACGGCGTTTCATAAAATCGTCAGAGACCGCTATCCGTACGCCGTTTCAGAGAGGAGTCTGCATGAAGAGTAAAAAGGAGCTGTATTATGCGGCGATTCTTATATTCTGCATCGCTATTTTATATTATAGTTTATTTTATTTGCGTGGAAAAGAATATTATCTGGTCAGTCTGGCAATTATTTTATCAGGGGTTATCCTGTTTTTATTAAATTTTGAAAAACGGAAACCATCGGCGTCGGAGCTTACGATTATTTCCGTTATGTGCGCTCTTGCCGTTGTATCAAGAATTGTCTTTTTCTTTTTGCCGGAGGTAAAACCGATCGCGGCGGTGGTCATTATAACCGGAATATCCCTCGGGGCGGAGACGGGATTCATCACGGGGGCGGTGAGCGCGTTTGTATCCAATTTCTATTTCGGACAGGGTTCGTGGACGCCGTTTCAGATGTTTGCCCTCGGACTGGTCGGTTTTTTTGCCGGGCTGATATTTCAAAGGATTCCGGTAAATAAGTACAGCCTTTCCATTTACGGCGTGCTTTCCGTAGTGGTTTTGTACGGTGGAATTGCGGATATCAACACATTGTTTTTTTATGCGGGAGAAAATACGTGGCAGGCGGTCTGCACCGTGTATGGCGCGGGATTTTTAATGAATCTTGTTTTTGGCATTTCGACAGCCGTATTCCTTATACTGCTGCATAAACCCGTTTTGAATAAGCTCATGCGCGTCAAAATAAAATACGAATTGACGTGAGGCTTAGATGCGATGAAAATGGAGGAGAGAGAAGATGGGCAAGGTAAAGATTATTACCGACAGCAACAGCGGAATTACACAGGAGCAGGGCAGGGAGCTGGGGATCGAAGTGATCCCGATGCCGTTTTTTATTGACGGAGAGCCGTTTTTTGAAGATATCAGCATGAGCCAGGACGATTTTTACCGGGCGCTGACAGACGATAGGGTTAATGTGTCTACTTCGCAGCCTTCGCCGGAGACCGTGATGAATCTGTGGGAAAAGGCACTGGACGGGTATGACGAGATCGTACATATACCGATGTCCAGCGGGATCAGCAGTTCTTACGCTACGGCTGCCATGCTTGCCGATGAGGATGGGTTTGAAGGCAGGGTATTCGTCGTTGACAATCAGAGAATTTCCGTGACCCAGAGACGGTCTGTCCTTCAGGCAAAGGAACTGGCCGACAGAGGGTTTTCCGCACGGGAAATCCATGACATCCTGCTAAGGGATAAATTCCAGAGCAGCATTTATATCATGGTCGATACGCTTAAATATTTAAGAAAGGGCGGGAGGCTGACGCCGGCGGTGGCGGCAATCGGAACGGTTCTCCGTATTAAGCCCGTACTGCAGATACAGGGAGAAAAATTGGATTCTTATGCTAAGGTAAAGACGTTAAAGCAGGCGAAAACAGTTATGGCGAAAGCGGTTGCGGGAGACATGGAAAAACGGTTTTCAGAAGAAGGGTACATGCATATCGATATTGCGCACACGCAGAATCTTGAGGAAGCCGAGCAGTTTCGGAAGGAGTTGGATGAAGCGTTTCCGGGACGCGACATCTATATCGACAATTTGTCGCTGAGCGTCTCGTGCCATATCGGGCCGGGCTCGCTTGCAGTGGCGCTGTCCAACGTACCCGCAGAGCTCCGTCCATAAACGGAAAAACAAACAGGGCGCCGTATCTATGGATATGCGCCCTGCCGCAAAAGAGGAAAACAAAAATAAATGTAGTATTCTTATTCATTTATTTTGATGACTTAACGTAAACATCTACATCATCTTCAAGATCGTCATCATCTTCAAAATCATCATCAAACTCATCATAGTCAAAGTCGCCGTCAAAATCATCCAGATAACGAGGGGTCAAATGACGGTATACAGCATAGGCGATCGCTGCTACACAGGCAACTGCGCCAATGATGGCGAGTATCCAGATAATAGAATTTTTTCTTTCCTGCTCCGCCTTGTCTTTGTTGAGAAGCTGGTTGATTTTGGCGCTGTTTACGATGTCGTCGAGTCTTTTATACATATATCGCTACCATCCTTTCCTTAATAATTTTCGTACTCTATTGCTCTTATATAGTAGTATAACATAATAAAAGAAAATATACCAGATATATTTTTCAAAATTCTCGCACAATCGCTTACAATTTTGTCAGCTTTGCAAACGAGGCGCGCAGCTTGCGCTGTCCGAAATCCTTGAATGCTACGACGACTTCATAATCGGCGTTTAACTGATTCATGGAGAGAACGGTTCCCGTCCCGAATTTCATGTGGTACACGGAATCCCCCTCCTTATAATCCGGTTTTTTGGTGATCCCTTTTGTGATGTATGGGTTGCCGGCAAATAGATTTTCAGGCCGTTTGCCGCGGGGCGTTTTTTTGAACGTATGCGCCGCTTTGTCCGCAAATGACGTCAGGGCGGGGCTTCGCGGCTTACTGTCCTCGTTTGAATGGGTGATCAGGTGGCGGGGAATCTCGGTTATGAAGCGGGAGGGCGCATTAAAGTTCGGCTCTCCGTTTTTCATGCGCATGCCGGCTCCCGTGAACGTCAGCTTTTTCATCGCCCGCGTAATGCCGACGTAGCAGAGCCTGCGCTCTTCCTCCATCTCGCTGTCAGACGGATCGTATACCGCCATGGCGCCGGGGAATATGTTTTCCTCCATTCCGCACATATATACGCACGGAAATTCAAGTCCTTTGGCGCTGTGCAGCGTCATGAGAAGGACCTGTTCCGTTTCGTCATCTACAGTATCGATGTCCGCAACAAGCGCGATGTTTTCCAGCAGTCCGTTCAGGGTCGCGGGTTCGCCCGCCGGATCTTCGGCGGCGTCCGTTTCATACTGAATGATTTTATTCATCAGGGAATCAATGTTTTCCAATCTTGCATTTGCTTCAACGGTGTCCTCCGCCTCCAGATTTTTCACATATCCGGTGCGCTCAATGATTTCTTCCATCAGGCCCTTTAGGGTAAAATCCATATCGTCAGGGCGGGTTTTCAAAAGCTCGATGAAGCTGACAAAATTTTGAATCCGGGAGGCGGCACGGGAGCAGCCGTCGATGTAATCTGCATTGCGGAGGGCTTCATAAAAGCTGATTCCCCGTTCAATGGCGTAATCCGTCACACGCTGGATCGTCGTGGCGCCGATTCCCCTCCTCGGTACGTTGATAATCCGTTTTACGGAAATGTCGTCATCTGAATTGTTGACTGCTTTGAGATAGCACAGCAGATCCTTGATTTCTTTTCTCGAATAAAAGCTGATGGCGCCCACGATCCGGTACGGGATATTTTCCTGAACGAGCTTTTCCTCAAATATGCGGGATTGGGCGTTTGTCCGGTAAAGGATGGCAAAATCAGAGTAGGCGGCGCCGTTTTTTTCCGCCTCTTGTTTGATATCCCCGGCGATCCCCGCCGCCTCTTCATATTCGTTCATAAAGCGGACGTAACGGAGGGGCTCTCCATCCTCTGCATCGGTCCAGAGAGTTTTTTCCTTCCGCTCCGTATTGTGGCGGATCACCTCATTTGCCGCTTCAAGAATCCTGCCTGTGGAGCGGTAGTTCTGCTCCAGCCGGATCGTCTTTGTATTCGGAAATGCTTTTTCAAAATGCAAAATGTTATAAATATTCGCCCCGCGGAATTTGTAAATGGACTGGTCATCATCACCGACGACGCATAGGTTCTGATATTTTGAGGCAAGCAGGCTGAGAAGGGCAAACTGCGCAGTATTTGTATCCTGATACTCGTCCACCATGATGAAACGGAAACGGTTTTGGTATTGATACAAAACGTCCGGTTCTGCGCGGAACAATTCTACCGTTTTCATGATCAGGTCGTCAAAATCCAGCGCGTTATTCTGCTTCAGTCGTTTCTGGTATTCGATGTAGACTTTCCCGAATATTTTTTTGCTGAATTCCTTCGACGCCTCGTCGGCGTACTGTTCCGGGGTCTTGAGTTCATTTTTCGCATTTGAAATGGCGTTTAAAAATGTCTTTTCTTTATATTTTTTTGTATCTATATTCATGTGCTTGCATATATCTTTCATCAGGCTTTTCTGATCGTCCGCGTCGTAGATCGTAAAATGGCGGTCATAGCCGATGAGATCTATAAAACGGTGCAGAATGCGCACGCAGGTCGAATGAAACGTACTTACCCATACGTTTTCGGCGCCAAAAGAAACGATTCGGTTTACCCGCTCGCGCATCTCGTTTGCCGCCTTATTTGTAAAGGTAATAGCCAGGATCTGAAACGGATTGATCTGGCGTTCCTCGATGAGATAGGCGATCCGGTGGGTCAGAACCCTCGTTTTTCCGGAACCGGCGCCCGCCAGAATCAAAAGAGGTCCCTCAAAGTGCATTACTGCCTCCCTTTGCTGGTCGTTTAAGTGTGTTAATAGTTCGCTCATAGTAGTTGTCCCTTTCCTGTTATTGCTGCGAATGCCAAAAGGCATTCGTTACTTTTTCTTCGGTTCATTGTCAAGCGTTTCGTCGATAATCCGCTCGATAATCTGTTTTTTCAGATAGACGTCAAAGCTGAGCATGCAGATATAGGCAAACCGTGAAAGGTAGTCCGCATCTGCTTCGTCGGTGACGTCCTTAAAAATTTCCTGCGAGCTTTTGAACCGCCGTACAACGTCTTTCGTGAGATTGTCTGTCTGCTCTTTTTCCATTCTGAAAATTTCGCAATATATTTCTTCTAAAGAGATATCCTTTGATCTTTTGTTGAAAAACTTATGTGTAAGCGGTGAAAAAATTTTCTGAATGTCGCTGATGGAAAGGACATTTTTGAAATAGTACAGGAAAATAAGAAGAAACATGTGCTCCTTAGAATATTTTTTCTTGTTCGGCGGCGGGAGAAGATTGTTTTTTGTGTAGTTATTGATCATTGTCTTGGTGAGGATTTTGTCCTGATCTGTCCGTTTGCATGCCTGTAAATGGGCGTCCATAAACGTTGTCACCTGATCCATATAAAGATCTATGTTCGGTAAATCCTCCGGATTTATGTAGTCTATCTCGCGCAATTTATTTATAATGTCCATAATGCTTTCTTCATTTCTATTTTTCATAGCGATCCTCATTTCCGTTCGTGATGGGTTTTGTAAAAATTTGCCGCCCGTGCGGCCGGATGGCGATTCGTGGCAACCGTGCCATTAACAGATATTTTATCATATCCTCCGGCATGAAGCAATGAAATTTAACAATTTGCAAATTTTATCTTGATGTGCCTCACGGAATCGGGTATGATTAAAAAAGAATCTTAATGAAAAGGAGAATGACTTATGCCATGTATTAATTCAAAAGTTACGGTTAAGATGTCAGAAGAAAAGAAGGAAGCGGTGAAGGCGAAGCTGGGACAGGCGATCACTGCGATACCCGGGAAATCGGAGAGCTGGCTGATGGTGGGATTTGAGGATGAGTATGACCTGTATTTTCAGGGCAACAAGGATGGCGAAAGCGCGTTCGTCGAGGTGAGCGTATATGGAGGCGCGTCGGCGTCTGTGTTCGATTCTCTGACCGGCAAAATCTCCGAGATTTTTGAAAGCGAGCTGCAGATACCGAAAAACCGGATTTATGTGAAATATGAAGAGGTTGAAAACTGGGGCTGGAATGGGGCGAATTTATAGGTAAGGAGCTGTTAAAGGTTCCTTGGAAGGCCGGGATTCATGTGAAAAATGATTTTTCTAAAGGAAGCGTCTGCGGGCATATTCTGCTGCAGGCGGTTCCGCTTACGATTGCGCAGCTGATACAGCTTTTATATAATATTGTGGATCGCATTTACATCGGGCACTTGCCGGGGACAAATGGAGCGGCGCTGACGGGGGTTGGATTGGTTTTTCCGATTATTTCGATTATTTCCGCTTTTACCAATCTGTTTGCTTCGGGCGGGGCGCCGCTATTTTCGATTGCGCGCGGAGCAGGAGAGGAACAAAAGGCTTCCCGCATTATGAACAATACGTTTTCCATGTTCTGCATCACAGCGGTTGTGCTTATGACGATTTGCTATCTCTTTGAACAGCCGATCTTGTTTTTGTTCGGCGCGAGCGACGTTACATATTCATATGCCAGCGAATATATGGGGATCTATCTGAGCGGCACGCTTTTTCTTATGATTGGAACGGGGATGAATCAGTTTATCAGCGCTCAGGGGTTTCCCGGAACCAGTATGGCTGTCGTGATGAGCGGTGCGATTTTAAACATACTGTTAGACCCGCTCTTTATTTTTGTGTTCGGACTCGGAATCCGGGGAGCGGCAATCGCTACGGTTTTATCGCAGCTTGTGTCGGCGGTTCTTGTCTTGCGCTTTTTTATGGGAAATAGGACGCTGTGCCGCCTGGATTCTGCCAGAATGAAGCCGGAGCTTGCGTTGGTTGGGAAAATTGCGGGGCTGGGGATGTCGGGATTTATAATGGCAGTTACGAATGGCCTCGTTCAGATTGTCTGCAATGTGACGCTCAAACAGTTCGGGGGAGACTTGTATATCGGAGTGATGACGATTTTAAATTCCGTACGGGAGATTGCAAATATCGTAATCGTCGGAATTACGAACGGCGTCCAGCCCATTCTCGGGTTTAATTATGGCGCGGGAGAGTACCGGCGCGTCAAAAAGGCGATTTTAATTGCCGCCCTTATGGGGTTTTTGTATACGACGATGGTATGGGCTATCATTATGCTGCAACCGGACATGTTCATCCGGATGTTCAGTGACAGCGAGAGTATGGCGGCGCCGGGAAGGGAAGCCCTGAAATTGTATTTCTTCGGATTTTTCTTCATGTCCTTTCAGTTTGCCGGACAGTCTACGTTTGTAGCGCTCGGCAAATCCAAGCAGGCAATTTTCTTCTCGCTGTTTCGGAAAGTGGTGATCGTCGTCCCGATGACGGTCTTTCTGCCGCGGCTCTGGGATCTGGGCGTGAACGGCGTATATCTGGCGGAACCCATTTCCAATGCGGTCGGGGGACTCGCCTGTTTTATAACGATGATGCGCGTGGTATGGGGGGAATTGTCAAGAAAAATGGAGGCTGAGAGTGAAGAATAAATTTGTTCACGAATGCGAATGGAGGAAGGAATGAAGAAGAAGGAAACTTATGAGGGGGAAGTGCTCCGCCTTAAATTTCCGAATAAGGGAATTGTGAAAGCGGATGGGGAGGCTGAAACGGTTCAGGTGAAAAATACGCTTCCGGGGCAGAAAATCTCGTTTCAGCTCACGAAAAACAGACAGAATAAAAAAGAAGGGCGGCTTCTGGAGATTTTGGAGCGATCCGATCTTGAGTCGCAAACGCCGCCGTGCATCCATTTTCAGAAATGCGGCGGGTGTTCGTACCAGAGCCTCGACTATGAAGGCCAGAAGCAGTTGAAGCTGCAGCAGGTTCAGGCGTTGTTTGAAGATATTTGTCCCGGCTTTCCGCTGCAGGAATGCATGGCAAGTCCGGCAGTGTGGGAGTACCGGAATAAAATGGAATTTTCATTCGGGGATGAGGAAAAAGGCGGTCAGCTGGCGCTGGGGCTTCATAAGCGGGATAGCTTTTATGATATTGTTCCGGTAAAGGGCTGTCGGATTGTGACGGAAGATGTGCGGAAAATACTGTCTGCAACTGCAGATTATTTCTCGGAAAAGGGCATCCCGTTTTTTCACAAAATAAGCCATGAAGGATATTTGAGGCATCTGCTTGTGAGAAATGCGGCAAAAACAGGGGAGATTCTCGTATGCCTTGTGACGACCTCGCAGCGGGAGGCGGACTTGTCAGAGTACAGGGATCTTCTTTTGAAAAACGATTATAATGGGAAAATTTCCGGTATTTTACATATGGTAAATGACGGGCTTTCGGATGTGGTACGGGCGGACCGGACGGAAATTCTTTATGGAAATGATTATTTTTATGAAGACATACTGGGATTGAAATTTAAAATATCGCCCTTTTCTTTTTTTCAGACGAATTCTCTCGGAGCAGAGGTTTTGTATGAAGTGGTGCGGCAATATGCGGGCGATTTGAATGGAAAAGTCGTTTTTGATTTATACAGCGGTACGGGAACGATCGCCCAGATTCTTGCCTCGAAAGGCGATGGCACGGCCTCCCGCGTGATCGGGGTGGAGATCGTGGAAGAGGCGGTAGAGGCTGCGAAAGCCAATGCGAAACTCAATCATCTGGATAACTGCGGGTTTATCGCGGGCGATGTACTCAAGGTGCTGGACGAATTGCGGGAAAAGCCGGATATGATCGTGCTCGACCCGCCCCGCGAGGGCGTTCACCCGAAAGCGCTTGCGAAGATTTTACAGTACGGCGTAGAACAGATTGTATATATCTCCTGCAAACCGACCAGTCTGGCGCGTGAGATGCCGACATTTTTGGAGTACGGGTATGCGCCGGTGAAGGCGGCGTGCGTGGACATGTTCCCATGGACGAGGGGGATAGAGACGGTGGTTCAGTTGGTCAACATCGGCGTAAAGCCCGATGATACGGTGCGTGCGGACGTTGATGCAGATGAAATGTACAAGACCAATAGTTAATTTGGCTACAGGACAAAGCGTGGTTTGATAGCTTGATGATAAAGATATCCTTTTTAACAGATGGACGCAAATTTATACCACAAGTATAATGACAACTAAAGATTTTCATGTTATGATACGATATAGAAAAAAGAAACAGGGCAATGAATATGTCCGGAAAGGAAAAATCATGAGATTCATTACAACTATAAGCAAACTTCATAATGAACGCCATGAGGCGCTGCCTAAAGCAGATAAGCAGGGCTTTGATTTGATGTGCTCGTTACGGATAAGCATAGGTTGTAATCGAAATGTATTGATATAGCACGGGATTACCCGGAGCATAATGGAATTTACGAACCGCTTATCTTGTAACAGGGATAGGCGGTTTTTTAATGCCCCATTAGCTCAGTTGGCAGAGCAACCGGCTTTTAATCGGCAGGTCGAGAGTTCAAGTCTCTCATGGGGCATTACCGGCAAGGAGAAGGAGGGAAGAAAAATGTTTGATATAAAGGGAAAGGTAAATACGGCAATCTGTTATGCGAAGGTTGTAGAGGACGAAGCGATAGAACAGATTCGCAGAATGTGCGACTATGAGATGACGGCAGGTTCTAAAATCAGAATTATGCCTGATGTACACGCCGGCAAGGGCTGTACCATAGGCACAACTATGACTATCACGGATAAGGCGGTACCGAATGTTGTCGGTGTGGATATCGGATGCGGAATGTACACGGTGAATCTCGGTAAGACTGATATTGATTTTGAGAAATTGGATGAAGCTGCTCATTTTGTTCCTTCTGGGATGAATGTATGGGAAGGCAGACAGGAACGGTTTGATCTCACTGATCTTAGATGTTACAGAGAACTCAAGGATACGAAAAGACTTGAAAGGTCTCTGGGGACGCTTGGAGGTGGGAATCACTTCATAGAGATAGACGAAGCGGCAGACGGTGCGAAATATCTTGTCATCCATTCCGGGAGCCGTAATCTAGGGAAACAGGTAGCAGAATTATATCAGAAACTTGCGGTTAATCTGGATCGCGGTTACGGTGAATATTTTGAAAAGCGTGACGAGATAATCAGGACATACAAAGAGCAGGGAAGGAGAAAAGAAATACAGGACGCATTGAAGAAGCTCCACGCACAAGCGTATGAAAGCGAACCAAGCATGCCGGAGGATTTGTGCTATCTCTCAGGCAAGTATCTTGAGGACTATCTTCACGATGTTGTTATCTGTCAGGCTTTTGCGAGAAGAAACAGAGAGAAGATGGCGGAGGTCATTCTTGAAAGATGTGGGATATCAGCTGGAGAGGCTTTTCATACTATTCACAATTATATCGACGCCGATGAAATGATACTTAGAAAAGGTGCAATAGCTGCCCATAAGGGGGAAAAAGCGCTTATTCCTATCAACATGAGGGATGGCAGTGTGCTTGCAGTAGGAAAAGGTAATCCTGAGTGGAACTATTCTGCTCCTCATGGCGCCGGAAGGATCATGTCCAGACGCAAGGCAAAGGAAAGTTTGGATATGGATGAGTACAAAAAGACAATGGAGGGTATTTATACCACTTCCATTAACGAGAAAACATTGGATGAGGCTCCGATGGCATACAAATCACTTGATGATATTATTGATGTTATCAAGGAATCGGTAGATGTTATCGACATCATGAAACCTATTTATAATTTTAAGGCGTCTGACTGAAACGACCTGTTTCGGTCAGAGCCGGAACAGGAGGAAGAAATGGTACAGAATATGCCTGCTATAGATATGGCGGGAACAGGGAAGAGAATATCAGCATTAAGGCAAGCCAAGGGTCTGTCTGTGAGAGACTTGCAGGATATTTTCGGATTTACAACACCGCAGGCGATTTATAAGTGGCAACACGGATCAGCTATGCCGACCATAGATAATTTGGTGGTGCTTTCTGTGGTGTTTGGTGTAAAGGTGGATGATATATTGGTAGTGGATATGACAGACAATGTATCTATGAGTAGTGCATAAAGAAAAGCAGATGTCTTTGGACATCTGCCACGGTCCCCTAGTCTAAAGGTCAGGACACAGCCCTTTCAAGGCTGAGATGCACGGTTCAAGTCCGGCGGGGATCATTATGGCTCCTTAGCCTAAAGGTCAGGACGCCAGCCTCTCAAGCTGGAAATGTCGGGTTCAAGTCCCGCAGGAGCTACTGTGACCGTAGTATAACGGTTCGTCCGGCAGATTGTGGATCTGCAGGCCAATCAAATGCTTGCATCCTGTTACCGGACTTCTTTGGCAATAGCAAAGGACAGCGGAATTAGAACCATTGCTTTTCCGTCAATTTCTACTGGGGTATATGGTTACCCGGTGGAAAAGGCAGCTAAGATTGCAGTAGGGACGGTATCGCAATTTCTTGAGCAGTATCCGGATGTTTTTGATATAGTGGAATGGATGTTGTTTGATGATAGGACGCTGAAGGCTTATGAGGATGAAGTGGATAAGCTTTATTAAGTGTCGAATAATTGAGGTATGAGATGTTAAACAGAAACCGCATGCCTCTTGAGCAACACCCAGAGCTAGAAGAAAGAATCTAAGTAAACATGTGATAAAACGGTACTTTTCGGTGATGGAGAGTACCGTTTTTTAATAGTTTTACTGCAATTCAAACAAAATCTCCATTATGAAGGGGATTATTTGTTAAAATGTAAAAGCAATTCTACAGGAATTTCCAAAGCATCTGCAATATCCATTAAAGCATCAAGGTATTTGTAAACACTGCAACCGTTCTAAACAGGCAGATACCGCTGAAACAAGGGCTGATTTGGCGGCGCTTCACAACAGGGGCAGCGTATGGATAATAAAAAGTTATTTGAAAAGTTTAATAGTGAAACAAATATTGCCCGTAAAATGGGTTATGGCATGGAATTAAAAAAAAGACAAATGGAAATGGAGGAAAATAGAAATAACGATTAATTACTGAAACAAATATTTGGTGAGGATTGCGCCTGATTGCAGTATTGGAAACCATATTCATGAAACGCAATGGGAAACGCATGAAGCGATCAAGGGAAGCGGATTTGTTTTCCGGGTTTATGCCCGCGCTATGCTGAAAAAAAAGAATAAAATGACAGACCGCCGTATATGGGACGCATTTCCCATTGCGGCAGCCTGTCTTTTTTCATGCCCGTTTACTGATATGATGCGATTTTGTTAGGAAAAGTCGGGAGTGGAATCACGGTAAGCGTATTTTACAGTTATGGCTTTTCTTATGTAAACGGTAGGTTCAGAGAAGCGACGCCCAGTTGAGCATAGCGTCTTGGACGGAATTGTAGTAAGTCTTGCTGATCGGGATTTTCTCGTGGTTTTTTAGTTCGATGCCATAGCGCCAGATCGACATCACCATCGGGATGGAGACGATATAGCTCCGGTGGCATTGGACGAACTGCTGCTGCGGGAGCTTGGCCATGGCGGAATGGAGCGAGACGGAGATCTGAAGCACCTCGCCGTCCATCAAGTGGATGGAAAGCTCCTTGTCGTATATATCCAGGTAGAGGACGTCGTTTAGGTGGAAGCTGACGGAGCGGGACGGGGAATTTAACATGACCCGCTGGTTTTGGTGGCGCCGCCATGCGCGGAGGAACGCCTCTTTCAGCGCATCGTACTGCACGGGCTTCAAAAGATAGCTGAGCGGTTCTACCGTATACCCCTCCAGCGCAAAGTCCATCGTAGACGTGATAAAAATAATGGGAAGGGAATTGTTTTGGTTCCGCAGGTCTTTCGCCAGCTCGATTCCCGTCTGCCCCTCCATAAGGATATCAAGCAGCAGAAGATCCAGCGAAGCGTCGGGGCGGTCAAGGTAAGCCGTAAGCTCCCCGGTATTTTTAAATGGGCGGATATGGTATTCAATCTTTAATTCATCCAGTATTTTCTTCATGGTATCCATGATATTTTCCAGGAAAACCGGTTCATCATCACAAATTCCTATATGGTACATCTTATTTTACATCCTCCGTAGTCTGTTTAGTGGTAGCCCGTCTCATTTTTGAATTAGCAGAAAACGACGGAATTTTGGGGGTTACAGTTGATTTTTTTCGGGGGGGGGGTACATATGTTCGCTGTGGCTATAAATATCCCGTCTTGGATGCGGATGCGGAAAATACCGTTGTATTTTTCGGCGATCCGCTTCATGATCGAGATGCCGTAGCCGTGCGAGTAAGCGTCCGACTTGCTCGTATCAAATCCATTTTCCGTCGGGGAGAGCCGCGCGGGGTCGTAGGGATTCTCGCAGGAAAAAAACAGGAAATTCCCGGTCTGCCGGATGGTCAGCGAAACCCGGCGCAGCTCCGGGGGGAGATGCGAATTGGCTTCTAGGGCGTTATCCAGAAGGTTGGATAAAAACTGGCACAGATCCAGGTCTTCAATCATAAGCGACGTGGATACGGAAATCGCATATTCCGACGAGGTCTGCGAGGCGGCAAACCGTTTTTCATACTCGGAGAGCATGGCGTTCAGCAGGATGTGCGGCGTATAGGTATAGGCGGTGGAGCGGGCGGTCGCCTGGGAAATCTTTTCCAGATAAGATTCGGCTCCGGCATAGTCTTGGTTGGACAAAAGGATGTGGAGGGCCGTGATGTGGTGATGGAACTCGTGCCGTGCCTCGCGGTCTTTTTCCGCGGCCGCGGCGGCAAATTTATAATTTTCGACAGCGGTTTCCAGGGAAATCCGCTCGGAGGCCAGGCGCTGAATCCGGTTTAAGATGCTCAGGATGATGTAATACAGGACGAACATCGTAAACTCGATGGCCTTGGTAAAAAGGTTCAGGACCTGGTGGTCGGATATACCCATATTTTTCGGGATTTCATCAAAGAGCAGAAGCCCTAGGAAAAACAAAAACGGCATCAGGGCGACCCGCATCCAGATGTCCGTACTGATCTGGCTCTGAAACGCATGCCTGGCACGCCTTAGCAGGCCTTGCATAGGATAGAAAAGGAGGGCGTTGAGCAGCACATGGAACGCTAAATACGGCGTGTCGTACAGGTAGGCGCCGCCAAACATGCTGCCCAAAAAAGAGACGGATTCCGTGAGGAGGAAACCATAATTCAGGATCAGGGCGAAGATAAAAAATTTGTGCACGCCCAGTGCGTCGATGCCAAACAGGTATACGGCCAGCAGAAAAATGACTGACAGCAAAAACAGCAGGGTGAGCGCCGTGCGGTAGCCGTTTCTCATGTCCGGCTGGTATTTCGCGGCGTAAATATAGGCGAACAGGGACGCCATGACCGCGAGGACGGCGCCCATGGCGGCGAGGACGTTCTTTTTTTTATAGCGGAACTCATTGTAAAAAGGATAAATGCAGAAAAACGTACAGGGGAGAAGCTGCAGCAGATATCCGAAAAAACCGTGCAAAACATAAGAAAACATAGGGCAGCCGCCTCCTTCCGACATTTTTTTGGGGTTCCGTCCTTTGCCTCAGGCCATGCCCCCGGACGCCGTCCGGAAGCTTATCTTTGTCCATCATACCGCTGTGCGGGCGCCGTTGTCAACGGATAAAAATTCCATTTGCGCCCTTTGGGGGTATTTCGCGCAAAACGCTTGAAAATCAAAAAATGTAGTATTATTTTTAGTTCAGAAGTCTTTATTTATATCATATTCTTGAAGCAGAAGGAGGGAAACACAATGGGCAAAAAAGAAGAAAATGCAAAGAATCCGGAAGTACAGAATCCGGAGGCAGAGGAGCTGAGCATGGACGACCTGGACCAGGTGTCAGGCGGGGCAGGGCTCCGGAATGTGAAAAAAGTCAAGACGACGGAGATTTCCAGCGACACGATCCGGAAAATCTGATTCGCCGGGAAAATTCGCCGTTAGGGCAGAGAAGGAGGAACGTACAGTATGCAGATTAGGAAAATGCGGAAACGCGTGATGGCAGCAGTGCTGGCGGCGGCGATGCTGATGAGTGGGAACATTCAGGCAGCTGCCGAGACGGTCAGCCAGGAAAAAGCTGCAGAGCGGCAGAAAGAAGCCGCTTTACAGGAAAAGCTGAAAGAGACGATCCGCGACAGCGACGCGATGGCGGCGCAGTACCCAAACGGGCTTTTCAATTTCCTCGGGACGCAGTATGAGACGAAAGAGGGAAAAGAATACATCGAGATCGCCGTCATCCGCCAGGGAGGCACGCAGGGCGAGGCAAGCGTCCGCTTCCGGGCAGTCGACATTACGGCCTCGTATGGGGACGACTACGAGATCTACACATCAAAGAACAAGCGAAGCGGTGAGAAAATCGCAAAAGGGGAAGACGCCGCCCCGCTGATTCAGAACGCATACGATGAGGAGACGGATTTAAGCGCAGCAGATCCGGAAAAGGTCGTCGAGCAGGCAGTAGAAAAAGAGAGCGAAAAAACAGAGCAGAAAGCAGAGCGTAAAGCTCAGAAAAATGCGAAAAATGCTCAGAAGAAAGAGGATGGCGAAGAGTCAGGGATCTCCGGCGGGCTGGCCGGGAGCACGGTGCAGACGGCGGAAGAGAGTGCCGGGACCGTCGAGCCCCAGGAAGCCATCGAAGAGGTGAGCGCAAGCGGGCTGAAAGCGGCCAAGAGCGCCGCATCCGGCGCTGAGTCCGACCGAAAGGACTGGCGCGCCGTAGCAGCCGGCAGCGAACAGGAGAAAGAGGCCAGGGAGCAGTACGACGCATTCCTTTCCAAAGCGGGCGGAAGCGAGACAGAGCTTACGTTCGAGGATGGGGAGTACATCAAGTATCTGTACCTCTTCCCGAAAGACGACAAAGACGCAGAGGCAGAAGAGCAGCTCATTATGGCGCTCCTCCAGAAGGACGGGAATCCGGAAGTAGGCGGCTCGTACTCTGCTTACGTCAACATCAAGGACAACGACGGCAAGGAAAAGACGAAGTATGAGTTTGCCGATTCGGAAGTGACCGCCGACAAGGATAAGGTCAGCGTCACGATCCGGCGCACGTCCGGCACGGGCTACAACGACAGCGTCTATGTGGGGACGGCGGAAGGCACGGCAAATGCGGGCGCCGACTACAAAGCCGGTTTAAAGACGCTGAATTTCTTTGCGGGGCAGACGGAGCAGAAAGTCACGATAGACATTCTGGACAATGAGTACCGCGAGAAAGACCGCGACTTCTATCTGATCCTCTCGATTGACGGGGAGAAGTATGAGGACGCCAGATGCCATGTGACCATCAAGGGCAATGGCAAGGGGACGATGAAGGCCCAGGCGACGGCAAACGACGCCGAGAAGATTACGCCGAACGGCTCCGACAATGGAACCGTGGGCACATGGAAAATCATGGCGTCCGACTTCGTGAGCCGGGATAACTACAGCAGGTCTGGCGATACGCTGAGCGTAGACCATACCGGCAACACGAAGGGCACCTGGGTAGGCAATAACTTTACTACATACGGCGTAAACAGCATCACTTTCCAGGTGAAAAACGAAGGAAAGGGAAAGACCACGACGTGGAAGGAGCAGAAGTCCAAAATCAACCTGAGGTGGAAATACCGCTGGAAATTCCGCGAGTACTGGACGGAGACGCATACTTCCCACGAGGATAATTTTTCCTTTACCTTTGCGAGGAGTACCTATAGCGGTCCGATCTCGAGCTGGAGCAGCAAAATAATCGGCTGGACCCCATCGAGATGGTCGGGCGGCATCAACATGGATTCGAAAGCAAACAGCGGAAACAATGCGAAGCCGAGCATAAAAAATATCGTGCTGAATCTGCAGCCGTATACGTACCGCATCATGGGACCAAGCCAGAAATTTTACGCTACGACGTACACGCTTGCAAACGATAAGGCGGACACGCTGACAGCCGGCGACAAGAAGGACATCACGCCTTCGCTCGAGCTGGAAAGCCTCGGGTCGCGCGTAAAAAATACAAAGAGCACAAATAGGCTGTACCGTTCCGATGCGCTGACATTCAAGCTGAACAACTGGGACAGCAGCGCGCTGACCTTCAACGGCATCGAGGCTTCTGCGGACGGGACTACTTGGACAAAAGTCAGCGGCAACCTGAACCTGGTTATGAATGCCGACTTCTTCAAGAAGCTGCACCTTGACGCAGCGAATGTGGCCGGCTATCCTTTGTACACCAATATCATATTCCGCCCGTCGTTCAGCTACAAGAACGCGAAGGTAAAATTCACGCTGGAAAATGAGAACAAGGGGACGTACACGAACCTGAGCAAGAACTTCACTACAGGCGGGAACCCGCAGCTGCACGTAGGGGACACCATTAAGAATATCCAGGGTAAATCCGCAAATGCAGCGGCTTATCAGCCGAGCTTCGCCGCAAAGCAGGGGGCCAGTGAGTCGGCCGCTTCCAAGTCGGCGTACAAGTCGGCGGGAACCGGCGCGCTGACATTGGATTCTTCAAACAGCCAGGGCGCGGTGGCAGTGCTGAAAATACCGGACCTCTATACGGAGGTGCAGCTGGCATATGCAAATCCGAGCGTAACCGTACAGGCGGACCCGAATACGTACCGCAACACAATCGCCAACGAGGTGATTTCCGTAGACGGGACGGAGTACAAATGCGACGATGCAGACCAGCTGAATAAGCTGCATGAGGTGATGGCGAAGAAATACGCGGACGATACGGACGCGAAGATCAAGCTGACCTTTGAATATAACCACAATCCAGATTATATGAACGGCAAAGTGACGAGCGACCCGGTATTCGGGACGCCGAAGTCGGCTGTGCTGAATATTTACCAGGACAACGGAACGCCGTCAAAGACCTATACGGAGGAGCCATCCGTCACAAAGAGGGATGGGAAGGACGTTTACAGCTTCACGTATGAGGGCAATTGGAAAGAGATGGGATTCGTGGCAGGCAGTACGGCCACGGTGACAGTCAACGGGCAGAACGGCATGACGAGCCAGGAGACGGAGATCGATTTCCTTGACCAGTCGGCGTCATATATCATGGCGGTGGACCCGAACGGCGACGTCATGAAGGACAAAGACGGGAACCAGGCCGGTTCGGTTCGGACCAAGCTTGCATTCCTCAACATGAATCCGCTGGTGAACTACAACTACATCGCGTTTACATCCCCGAATTTTGTCGGCCAGTGGGCGGATTATTCGCTGGATGTGAACAACGACGGAAATATTTCCAATTCAAAGGATGACAACGAGGTGGCGGCTGCCCAGAAACGGCTGGAAGAGCTCGGGCAGGATGCGGGCCTTGCAAATCAGAACCAGGAAGTTTATATCGGCAATAATTTCGTATATCAGCCGAGCCTGTACGCGCAGAGCAAGATTTATTATGATCTGATCAAGCGCAATACGTCCACGGGGAACAACCGCGTCGGCCTGAGCCTGACGGAGCGCAAGGCGACGGTGCTTTCGCCCGGCGTGTACAAAGAGACGCCGCTCCTTGGCGCAGTCGTGACGATGCCCGGAGGCGATTTGGCGGAAGAAGGCGAAAATGGCAATTATTACGATATCGGCTCGTATGAGAAGGGCCGGAACTACTTGGCGGACGTAACGTACCAGGGCATCCATTTCCAGGCGAGGTGCGTCGGGACCAGGACGATCAGCCAGGAGATCAATACGTCGGATATCATGTACCCGATTGACTTCAACGTCAAACAGGATGGAAAGGATATCGGCGTAAAATCCAATGGAAATACGCCTTATGTAGACGTCGAGGATAAGGCGGGGTCAAACCACACCTTTACGTTCGGCTTCCGGTCCTCCGTCGGGATCAAGCCGAATAAGGCAAAAGTGACGCTCTACGATAAAGATAAGCGCGTGCTTTATACAGAGACGCTTACGCGGAAGGATGTAAATACTCCGTTCGAGGTGAGCATCGACCTGGCTAAGGCGGGCGTGAAGTCCGGAACGAACATGACGATCCAGGGAATTTACAATGACGGAACGACGGATCAGGTATATCCGGAAGTAGATACCGGAATTATTTTTTCAAGGAAACTGACGGCGCTGAGCGTGGCGACGAGCTTCAAGAGCCCGTTCAATAAGACGCTGAAAATGTTTAACAAGATTGGAACCCAGTTCGACCTTCCTCTGGACTATGACCTTGGGTCCCTTGGAACCAAGCCGGTGACATACCGCGACGACGACGGCGCCCTTCACAAGGTGATACAGATCGCATTTGGTTACAATACGGAAGTCAAGGAAGAGCTCGAGAGAATCCAGACAGAGGAGATGGCGGAGAATAAAGGAAACGCCATGTCCGGCCGGACCGCTGTGACGAAATATATCGACAACATCATGGAAGGCGGCGTGATCGGCGACGAGGATGACGAAGAGGAAGAAGGAGAAGAAGGGGAAGAAAGCCCAGGCAGCGGAAGCGGCCCAGGCAGCGGAAGCGGCTCAGGCAGCGGCAGCGCAGGCAAGGCAGACAACATAGACCAGGCAAAGCAGAATGCGCAGAATGCCCAGGATCCGAATGCGGCGCAGTCCGACAACATGGGAAATACGACATTTGACTTCGGATTCAGCGTGGCAGTCATCCTGACCGTTGAGACGGGGCCGGATACCGACCCGGATACGAGCGGCGCGAACTTCTTCGATTCCCTGATGCTTGTGGCAGCCGGAGAGGCGAGGGTTGAAAGCTCGTTCGTCTACACGACGCCAATCGGCATCGACATAATCGTCGAAGTGAAAGCGGGAGGAAACGCCGTAGCGGCATTTGCAGCCGGTTCATCCACGAAAAACCCGTACGGCGACGTATTCAACCTGAATAAAGACGGCGACGAAAAAGCGTTTACCCTGACAAAAGACGATTTTGACATATATACCAAATTCCTTCTGGCTCCGACCCTTACCCTGGGAGCGGGCGTCGGGCTCGGCGGCGGAAAGATTTTCAAAGTAGTGGTATCCGGTACGGCGGACTTTGACTTCAAATTCACCGCGCCAATCATCGGGACAGATACGGTTTCACAGGGAAGCGGCGAGGTGACGCTTGGCGCGGATCTGGAACTGAAGATTCTGTTCATCAAGAAAAAGTGGAACCTGTACAAATCGGAAACGATGGATCTCTTCAGCTACGGCGCACAGGGAATCGACGAGATGCTTTCCGATTTCCAGGAAAATTACCTGTACGACGCAATCAAGGCGGAGGATCTGGAGACGGTATCCAGGGATTACCTGAAGAACCGGAGCGAGTGGCAGCCGTATGATATTTCGGCCCAGAAGGTAGAAGCGGGTGCGGAAAAGATACTGCAAGAGGGCGTTTATCCATATCCGGATGCGAAGATTCTGGATCTGTCAGACGGAAAGATACTGGCGGTATTTTTGGATGACCCGGGCACAGACAAGGGCTATGATACGGCAAATAACTCCGTAGTTATGTACAGCTACTCGTCAGACGAAGGCGCGACATGGTCGGAGCCGGCGATCATTGACGATGACAAGACAAGGGACGAAGCGCCTTATGTATATCAGGTGACGGATGAGAAAGCCCTGGTCGTATGGTCGGACGCTTCGGAGGCGCTGAAGGAAGTAGATAGCGGCGAGGCATTGAAAGGAAACCTGGGCAAGATGGACATCACCGGCGCTTGGTTTGACTGCCAGGCTGGGAAGATGGGAGACGGCTTCCAGATCGCCCAGACGAAGACGAGTTTTGAAGACGGCTCGGAGCGCACGGATTACTACGACGCTGCGCCGATGATCAGCTAT
Organism: uncultured Lachnospiraceae bacterium; assembly: GCA_947591245.1. Taxonomy (GTDB): domain Bacteria; phylum Bacillota; class Clostridia; order Lachnospirales; family Lachnospiraceae; genus Eubacterium_F. The sequence continues at coordinate 23,483 of CANQCY010000019.1, forward strand.
GACGAAGAGACAAAACGCCTGATGGTATATTATACGGCGAGCGATTATGAGGGCAGCGAGGTGACGGACGGCACGGGCAGCACGGAAGGAACAGGCAGCGAAAGCGATCTGGAAGATCCGGAGCAGGCAAAAGAAGCCGTGACGTACGGAGACATCATCAATGGTTATAGCGTGACGGCGTTTACCACAGCAGAGATGGATGCAGACGGGGAGTTTGGCTCCTTTGAGGCTCCGGAGTTTGTAGACCTGAGCATTCCGTCCATCAAGGAGGAAAGCGGTTCAGAGGGCTCCGGCATGATCGACCCGAAAGTGATCGACGGGGATGTAATCAGTTACAACGGCCTGTCGCTCCACGCTTACACGATCGATGAAGACCAGAGCGACAAGACGCTTGGCGACCGCGAGCTGTTCATGCAGATTTACAACTACTCAGGCAATGAAGGCAAGGGCGAGTTCCATTATCCGATCCAGATCACGAGCGACGGCGCCGAGGACGCCAATCCTCAGTTCGTCCGCTGCCGGAACATGACTTACCTGTACTGGATCAGCGGAGGCGATGTGAAGTATATCAATATCACGTCTCTGGTGAAAGAGATGCAGGCGGGCGACCTGACGCCGGATGATACGGAGCACGACGGGTTCCTGAGGCTGAAGACAGTCACGGATGAAGAGAATGAACAGTCCGGCATCTATTATGTAGAAGGCGACCCGTCTTATACGGCTATCGCCCACAAGGTCGAGAAGGATGAAAATGGAGAGGTCACGGCGGAACAGCCGATCACCGATTATGACATCCAGTCCAATGGCAAGACGATGTATATGCTCTGGACAGATCTTGTGACAGAGACGAAAGACCCGAATAAATCGGGTGCGGAAAATGTGATTAAGGAGACTCAGGTATTCGGCGCTTACTGCGAGCCGGCGATGGAGCTGGAGGAGACGGAAGAGCCGTACGCCTTTGAGGACAGCGATTATATCACATACCAGTTCGCAGACGGAAAAGACAAGACGACATATCCGGAATCCTATACGATTACGAAGCTTCCAGAAGATACAGAACTGACGGAAGCGGAAAAAGCGGAGCTGGAAGAGAAAGTCGGACAGAAGACAACGATTGACTACACGGCCGAAGCGGACTTAAACGGAGAGACCGGCAAAGTAAAAGCGGGCGACCCGGCAGTCCGGAAAGTACAGAAGATCAAGACGGACGGCGGCAGCGGCTGGTCCGATCCGATTCAGATCACGAGGGAGACAGGAAACGAGTACAACTACGACGACCTGACATTCCGCGTAACAGACCAAAATGTTGTTCAGGCGATGTTCTCCCGCGGGCCGCAGGTTCTGAACGAGGACGGCGCATTCGAGGTAGATGAAGCCAACCGCATGCTGGCTGTTCAGAATTTCACGATCACGAGCACGCTGGAGAAGGGCGACATGACCTACCGAAGGATCAGCGGCGAGGAAGAAGGCGCTGAAGCCGGGGCAGAGGACGCAGCGGAGAAGAGCGGCGAGACATACTGCTATCCGGGAGATACGGCAGAGTTTTCCGTCAGCCTGACAAACGATGGATTTAAGCCATTAGAGGATATCCAGTACCGCACGTACATGACGAAAGGCGGCGAGGAAGTAGAAGGGTCTGCTTCCGAGTGGCAGCCGGTAGCGCCGGATGTCTACCAGGAGGCAGTGCAGACGCTGGATGTATACACAGACGACGCAGAGGCAAATACGCCGGCGGCAGGCAATGTCGAGAAGGGCAATGAGGTTGAGGTCAACCGCCTTCTGGGAGGAAAGACCGTCACCTTGTCCGGAAGGGCAGCGCTTGGCGATGAAATCGAGGGAACCGTCTTTGTCATCGAACTGAAGACAAAGGAAGGCGGCGAGGATAAGATCGAGAAGATCGAAAAAGCCCTCGTAGTAGAGCCGAATGTTACGGTTTCCGCCGGACAGACAGAGCTGCTGGATGAGAACACGGCGAGCGTTGTCGTAAATGTGGCCAACTCAGGCAACAAAGAGTACACAGGCGACGTCAAGCTGCTTAACGGCGATAAAGAGCTGGCAGTGAAGAAGGATGTGACAGCTGCGCCGGGCGAGAGCGTTGACTACGTATTGGAAGCAGACATAAGCGGATGCAAATTCGGCGACGTCACAACGAATGCAGACGGCAGCAAGCAAGACGCCCTGTCCTTGGATCTGGTTTATGGAAATGCGGACGGGAAAGTCGAGAATAAGGCGGAAGTAGTGAGAAAGACGTCCACCGAAGGCGGTTACGCAACGGATGCGATCCGCTCAATCGACATCGGCGCTTCGGATGCGGAAGATGCAGAAGCAACGCCGGAGAAGGTCGGAAGCGAATATGAGGTTCCGGCAAACAAACCGGTATCCTTGAAGAGCCTGTTTGACATCGACGAGAACAGCGAGGCAGCGAAGAAACTGGCAGCGAGCGGATACACGGCAGACGCCCAGATGATTACCGAGTGGACGTCATCGGATCCGGATGTCGCATTTGTAAGCGGCAACGGCTTGCTGGTTCCGATGAAAGAAGGAACGGCGGAGATTCAGGCAGTCGTCTATCCGGGACAGCGCGACCAGATCAGCGACGCGGCGGAGCAGAGCTCCAATTCGGCGGGCGGTTATGTAACGTCGAACGGACGGTACCGTGTTCCGGAAAGCCTCATCACGACGAAGAGCGTGAAAGTGAAGGTAGGGGCGCCGGAAGAAGAGGATCCGTCTCCGACAGTGACGCCGACCGACAATCCGAGCCAGACGCCGGGAAGCACAGCAGCGCCGGGAGGAGACGTGCCAGGCAGTTCGACAGCGCCGGGAAGTACAGCAGCGCCGTCAGCCGTTCCGGGCTCAGCCGCTCCGGCAAGCACGGCAGCGCCGGGCACAGAGGCGTCAAAGAAAACCGTGACCAAAGGCGGAGTCAAGTATGAGGTGAAGAAATCCGCGGGAGGCGTCGTCGTGACAGGCGCGTCAAAGAAGACGCTGAAGAAGGTTGTAATTCCTGCTACCGTAAAGATCGGCGGCAAGAAATACAAGGTAACAGAAATCAAGGCAAATGCGTTTAAGAACCAGAAGAACCTGAAGAACGTCATCATTGGGAAAAATGTGACGAAGATCGGCGCAAAGGCATTCTACAATGACAAGAAGCTGGCAAGTATCCGCTTCAAGGGCAAGAAGGCGCCGTCAATCGGCAAAAAGGCGTTTGCCGGAATCGCCAAGAAGGCGGTATTCCGAGTTCCAAAGGGAACGAAAAAGAAGTACGCAAAGAAACTAAAGAACCAGAAAATCAAATAATACCGGGACGGAATCCGTCCGGTACAGGCAGAGTACCTCCGCTTATGCCCTCGCGGGCATAAGCGGAAGACTTGCTTGAATGGATAAAAAAATCTGTATGAGGAGGACATCGGGTGCTGTGTAAAAAAACGACTGCCAGAGCGCTTTTCGCTCTTTATATGTCGGCAGTAATGATGCTGTCGGCCTGCGGCACGCAGCCGCCGGTTTCGGCAGATGGTGAAGTACAGGAAAAAGTGATAGCGGTTTTGGGCTGGGATGAGTATGTAGAAGGAAATCAGGATTTTATCGATGGGATGGAAATGGCGCTGAAAGAGTGGAATACGCGCGTTCCGATCCGGGTGGAGTATTACAATGATGAGGGAAATTATGATAAGGGCCTGCTGATGGCGCAGGAATTGACGAAAAAAAGCAATGTGGCGGCTGTATTCAGCTTTCAGGATTTTGAGGTCATCGACGCCGAGGCGCCTTATTTTGAAGAAGCAGAGAAACCGCTGGTTGCCATCCAGGGCTGTTATGAAAAGACATTGGAGAGGGGACTCAAGTTTGTCTTTTCTTCCTATGTGAGTTCAAAGGACATGGGGGCGGCCGCAGCCAAATACTGCGCAAATAAAGGGATTCAGCGCGTCGCATGCTGCCATACGGACACGACGTTTGAGGAAGACGAGATCAAGGGATTTTGTTCGGAGGCACAGGCTCAGGGGATGACGGTCACCGACCTCCAGGTCGGGCTCGATTCGTCAAACAGCCTTGAGCGGGCGTACCAGCGTTGGAAGACCCTTGGGGCGCAGGCGCTTTATCTGTGCAAATACACGGAGACGGAAAGTGAAAAGGACTGGATTTTCCGTACGATCCAATATATCAAGGAGCGGGATCCGGATTTTTTGGTTTTGGGGGACTACTCCCTGAACGGCCCGGAATACCTTGAAAAATATGGGAAAGACATGGAAGGGACGGCGTACCCGCGGCCGTATTCTGTTATGGAGGGAGAAAAGTCCAAGGAATTTCAGGACAAATACGCCGAACTTTACCCGGATATGCTTCCGGTGGGCGACGGCGCTTACCAGGGATACGATATGACGCAGATGGTGGAGACGGCGCTCCAGAATAAGGGTGAGAAAGCAGACGGCGTGGCAATCCGCGATTTCTTCAAGGCAGAGGGCGGATACGACGGCGTAAGCGGCAGCCTTTCTTATTCGGAAGAGGGGAAGATCCGTTCTACGATTGAATACTACTGCGTCCACGGCGGTACGTTTGTCATGGAGGAAGCCTATGAGTAAATTATTTCGGAAAGAAGCCTTAAATAATATAGCGAGCCCGGAGCAGCTGGATCAACAGGTAAAGATCGTCAAGCCGTTTCACTGGATCGGCGTGCTCGGCGCGCTCCTTTTGGCGGCGGGCGTCATCATCTGGGGCGTCTTTGGCAATATCAACAGCACGATCCAGATGCAGGGGCTGGTGTTCCCGAAGGCGGGCGTGCAGCAGATCATCTGCCAGAACCCGGGGGCGGTGCAGAACGTCCTGTACAACATCGGGGATACGGTAAAGCAGGGCGACATACTCGCCGTGGTGCCGGACGAGGAGCGCCTGGGGGAGATCGAGAGGAAACAGGACGAGATCGCCGGGGCTGCCAAGCCGGAAGAGAAAGCGGAGCTGAAAAAAGAGCTGGATGAGCTGTACAGCGATTATGAGAGCCATTCGGTCATCCGCGCCGAGATGTCCGGCACGGTTCAGAATATTGTGAGGACCGGGGAGGTGCTGGAAAAAGGGGACGAGGTGGCGAACATACTCGTAAACAGCCAGTATTCCAATAACCGGCAGATCGCCGCATACGTGCCGCTGTCGGTTGCAAAACGGCTGACGCTCGGGATGGAGATGCAGATATGCCCGTCCTACCTCAGCAGGGAGGAGTACGGCTATATGGAAGGATACGTGTCGTCGATCGGGGAGGTTCCGGTCACGGAGGAGAGCCTGCGCAGTTATTATGGCAACCTGGAATATGTCTCGGATATCCTTCCCTCGCAGAGCTGCGTGGAGATCCTGATCAGCATCCAGATGGACGAGGAATCGGCAAATCAGTTCCGCTGGTCCAATGTAAAAGGAGAAACCGTCGCAGTAGAGGTGGGAACCGTATGCGACATACAGGCTGTGGTAGAGAAAAAGAAACCGATCGACCTTTTGTTCTGAGGTCTGCGGAAATACAGTTTATATAGTGAGAGAGGGCAAGATATCGTGCGGACGTACAAGAAAGTACCGGTCATTCTGCAGATGGAGGCGTTGGAGTGCGGGGCGGCGTCGCTGGCAATGGTTCTGGCGTATTATGGCAGATTCATTCCGCTGGAGCAGCTCCGTATGGACTGCGGGGTGTCGCGGGATGGCAGTAAGGCGAGCAATATTCTGGCGGCGGCCAAATTCCATGGGATGGAAGCGAAAGGATACCGTTATACGGTGGATGCGCTGAAAAAACTGACGGCGTTTCCGGTTATCATCCATTGGAACTTCAACCATTTTGTCGTGCTGGATGGATTTCGCGGGAACAAAGCGGTAATCAACGATCCGGCGGGGGGCGTGGTGGAAGTCCCCATGGAGGAGTTTGAACAGTCCTTTACCGGCGTCACGCTGGTGATGGAGCCGGGAGAGCAGTTCGAGCGCTGCGGGAAAAAGAAAAACGTATGGGATTTCCTCGGGAGGTATATCGGAAAGTACAAGAAGAGCATATTTTTTATCCTTCTGTGCAGCCTCCTGATTACGCTGCTCGGCGTCCTGTCGCCGGTCTTTTCGAGGATTTTTATGGATTATATCCTGCTGCAGCAGGCGTCGGAGTGGATGCCGTACCTCATGGGAGGGATGCTTTCTGTGGCGGCGGTCCTTCTGCTGCTCCATATGATACAGGCGGCGGTGATCTTCCGCGCCGGCCGCGCGGTGGGGATGCAGATGAACGCCCGGTTTATGTGGCATGCGCTTCACCTTCCCGTCGAGTTTTTCGGCCAGAGGTCGCCGGGGGATATCAGCGGGAGGCAGTCGGACAATGAAGAAGTGACCGACCTTTTATTTCGGAGGATTGCGCCGACGGCAGTGAACGTCCTGATGGCGGCCCTGTATTTTGCCGTTCTGGCGCTCCTAAACCTGCCGATGGCGATGGTTGCGCTGGCGGCCGTGGTTTTGCAGTTCGCGGTCATGCGCCGGATGTCGGAGAGGAACCAGATGGAGAGCAAAAAGATATCCCGCGACGAAGGAAAGTACGCGGGGGCGGCAGTGTCCGGCATCGCCATGATTGAGACGATTAAGGCGAGCGGCTCCGAGGAAGGGTATTTCCAGAAAATCACAGGATATCTGGCAAAATACAACAATTCCAAGACGGCGTTCCAGATGAGGATGCTCGCGGCGGAATTTCTGCCGGAGCTTCTCTCCAACATATGCGATTCGCTGCTTCTGATTATGGGGATTTATTACATCCTGGACGGGCGGATCACCATCGGCCTTCTGCTGGCGTTCCAGGGCTTCTTTGGCCAGTTCCTCGCGCCGGTCGGCGCATTTATGGAGATGGGGAGCGAGATGCAGCAGGTGACGGCGAAGCTTGAGCGGATCGACGACGTGCTGAACTATCCGGCGGACGTTCCGGAGGAGATGGATTGGGATCAGGATGGGACGTATGAGAGGCTTGAGGGGCGGCTGGAGTTTTGCGACGTATGTTTTGCCTATGGAAGGCTCAGCCCGTTATTTATAGATAATTTCAACCTCGTGATCGAGCCGGGCCAGACGGTCGCGCTCGTGGGCGGGAGCGGAAGCGGCAAATCGACGCTCGCCAGCCTGATTACCGGGATTTACGTCCAGCGGAGCGGACGGATCCTGTTTGACGGACAGGAGCGGACGGAGATTAACCGCTACGTCTTTACCCAGAGCGTAGGGCTCGTAAACCAGACGATCTCCCTTTTCAACGACACGGTGCGCAACAACCTGACGCTGTGGGACGACAGCGTGGAAGAGAAAGATATCGTGGAGGCGTGCCGCCTGGCGGAGATCTTTGACGATATTATGCAGAAACCGGAGGGGCTGGATTATATGCTGACAGAGGGCGGGAAAAATCTTTCCGGCGGGCAGAGGCAGCGGCTGGAGATCGCCAGGGCGCTCATCAAGATGCCGTCGGTGCTCATCCTCGACGAGGCGACCAGCGCGCTGGATCCGGTGACGGAGAAGAAAGTGATGGATGCATTGAAAAAAAGGCATATTACGAGTATCCTGATTGCACACAGGCTGTCTACGGTGCGGCATGCGGACCAGATTATCATGCTGGATCACGGACATATCGCAGAGACGGGCACGCACGACAGCCTTATGGCGGAAAACGGCGCGTATGCGGCGCTGGTAAAGAGCGAGTAGAGGAGGGATACCGTGGATATCAGCGAAAAGATAAAACAGAGAAAGCACAGCGACCGCACGCAGTATATCGCATCCTTGCGCAGTTTGTGCGATGCGGCAATCGGGATTCCCGACCAGGAGGGGATGGAGTCGCTTTTGGATTCCGCCGGCGCGATGGGGCGTCCGGTTCAGCTGACGGGGCGCTGGTGGAAAAACGACGCCATGCCGCTGTGGTGCCGGGAGAAGGATGGCGGGAAGCAGCGGGTACTGGCGCCCGGAAAGTTTGGCGGCCTGTTTTTCCGGGATGAGGAGAGCGGCCGGAGAATCCGGGTGCGGGCTGCGGCAGCGGAAAAGTTTGAGCCGGAGGCGGTATGTTTTTCGCCGACGTTTCCGGAGACGGCAATGACGCCTTTTGGGCTGGCGCGCTTCCTCATGAAAGCGCTGCCCGCAGCGGATTATGTGTTTTTGGCGGGGACGTCGCTTCTGGTGGCGCTTCTCGGCATGATTATACCGGCCGTAAACGAATATGTATTTCAGTTTGTCATTCCATCGGGAGAAAAGACCGACATCCCGTTTGTATTTACGCTGCTGTTCGGGGTCGTCTTATCTTCCGCCCTGTTTTCCCTGCTTCGCGCCGTGTGGGCGGCGAGGGTCGGGGATAAGGTGCGGAACCTGGCGGAGATCGGCCTGTGGAACCGCATCCTGAATCTGCCGGTGAAGTTTTTTCAGGGAAAAGATTCCGGCGACTTGGCCGAGCGCGCGATGGCGCTGGGCGAGGTGTGCGACGCCGTGACGATGTCGATCGTGCCGACGTTTTTGACGCTCCTTACGTCATTTGTATACTTAGGGCAGATCGGCGGGTTTTCCGCGCGGCTGCTCATCCCGGTTGCGGGGATTCTGCTCTGCATGTTTGGGTTTTCCTTTGCGGCCGGTTTCCTCATGGTTCAGTCAAACCGCAGGCAAAATGCGGTTTCCATGCTTTTATCGGGATTTTCCTACCAGCTGTTCCAATCGGTGGGGACGATTAAGGCAAACGGCGCGGAAGTCCGCGCCTATTCGAAGTGGGCGGGGCATTACAGCGGACGGCTCCGGATCCTTCCGCATTTTCTCGTGAAATTTGCCGACGCCATCCAGACGACGATTCTCTTTCTGGGAACCATACTGATATATCAGGTCGTCTGGAAGAGCGATGTGAGCCCGTCTGCGTTTATCTCTTTTCAGGTGGCGTTTGCTTTCCTTACCGCCGCGGTGGAAAAGGTGTCGGGCGTCGTGTCGCTGGCGGCTTACGTAAAATCGGCGATGCATATGTTCATGCCGTTTTTTGAAGAGAAACCGGAAAAACTCACAGAACGGAAACGCGTGGAGTCGCTGAGCGGCAAGGTCGAGATCAGCCATCTGTATTTCCGCTACAATGAGGCGTCGGGGGATATCCTCCATGACTTTTCCTTTTCCGTGAAGCCGGGGGAATACGTAGCGGTGGTAGGGCCTTCCGGCTGCGGAAAGTCCACGCTGATACGCCTGCTGCTCGGATTCGAGCGCCCGGACCGAGGCGCGGTTTATTATGATGGGATGGATCTGGAGGAGCTTGACTGCCAGTCGGTGCGCCGCCGGATCGGGACAGTGCTTCAGGACGGAAGCCTGTTTGCCGGCGATATTTATTCCAACATCACGCTGTGTGCGCCGCAGATGCCGGTGGAAGAGGCGTGGGAGGTCGCCGAGGAGGCAGGGTGCGCCAAAGATATCGAGGATATGCCTATGGGGATGTTCACGATGGTATCCGATGGGTCGGGCGGGATTTCCGGCGGGCAGAAACAGAGGATCCTCATCGCGAGGGCGCTGGCGATGAAGCCGGATATCTTATTGTTTGACGAGGCGACCAGCGCCTTGGACAACGTAACGCAGCGGACGGTGATGGAGACGCTGGCGAAGAAGAAGGTGACTCGGATCGTGATCGCCCACCGCCTGTCTACGATTATGGACTGCGACCGGATTATCTGCCTGGACGGCGGCCGCGTGGCGGAAGAGGGAACATACGGGGAACTGATGGAACGAAAAGGAAAATTTTACGATCTGGCGAAATTTCAGCTGCTATAATGGCGCTACGGAATGGAGGATGTTATGAAGAGGGTAAGAATCGTACGAATGGTATTGATAGTCAGCGCGCTGCTGCTTATATTTTCTGCGGCGCTCAACTGCATGGCGCACCGCAGGATGCGCGCGGAGGTGTATGTGCATGCGGAGAACCTGAATACGGTCGGCATCGTGAGAAAGCTCGACTATGCGATCGGCTTCGGCAAACCGCTTGAAAAATTTTATGGGCTGGATCTCTTGTTGGATCATGCGATGGAGCTGTCGGACAATATCTTGGCGGCGGAGGTGCTGGATCGGGAGGGAAATTCCATAATTAACGCCGGAACCATGGATTCGAGTATCCGGCAGAGCAGCGAAGGGGAGGACTACCGGCTCGAAGACGACGGTATTTATTCTTTTGTTGACTTTGGGGAGGGGCAGATCGTGATCCGCTTGAACCGCGCCCAGCTGGATCATGACGTGAAGGAGTACATAAGCTGGATGGCAAAGCTGTTTGCCAGCATCCTGGCAATGATTACGGTCGTGCTTCTGATTTATTATCTGCTCGGCCGGAAAAATCCAAATCCTGCGAGCCTAAAGCAGATGCGGGTGTTGAGCCTGATCCTCCTCGTCGGGGGCCAGGTCGTGATGGGAGGGTTTGCGACGGTCTACGACGCCGTTTCGTACCAGGACTCCGTCACGCAGATCGAGGATGCGGCTTCCCAGGTTGTACAGGCGGATATCAATGAAGTTCTGGATAAGGGGATGAAGTATTCGGAGCTGAAAAAGATGGATGAATACCTGAATAACCTGTGCGGCGAGATTCAGGAACTCTCCCATATGGAGCTCTCAGAGGCCAAGCCGGAGGAAGGGAGCCAGATGGACGTCTATCCGCTCTTTCTGCGGGACGATTCGTCGGGGGTGGTATACCTGAGTGCCGCGACGAATCAGGATATGGTAAGGAATAAAATGATTAACCATATTATCGATACGGTCATTATCATTATGGTGTCGATTTTTGTCAGCCTGGAGATTATCGTATTTATCACCAGCCATTTAAAAGAGCGCGCGCAGAGGAAAGAGGGGGAAATTTATTTTCCGGGATTCCGCCTGTTTGTCTTTGTATCGGGAGTCGCCTTTTCACTGGACAGCGGATTTGTATCGGTGTTCAGCAGGCAGCTCTACGAGCGGATGAACCTGCCGGATTCCATGTCGTTCCTCAGCGGCATGCCAAATACGCTGCAGTCGCTTTCGATCGTGCTGGGGCTGTTCGGATGCGGCTTTTTCATCTCGCGCCTCGGTACGAGGAAGACGCTTCTGTTCGGGATTGGGATGGGCGTCGCCGGGTACGTGCTGTGCGCCGTCTCGGTGAACCTTCCGATTTTTATCGCCGCGAGGTTTGTATTCGGGTTCTGCGACGGGCTTGTAATCAATACGATACGCCTCTACGCGTCGTCTCAAGAGGATCCGGATATGCACAATAAAATATTGGTGACGTATTTTGCCGCGATTAATCTGGGAATCTGCTGCAGCGTCGTAATCGGGGGGCTTGTGGCGGACGTGTCGAGCTATGCCATCGTATTCTGCCTGGGTGCGCTGCTTGGCGTCGCGTGCCTGTTTTTCATCGGCTTTTCCGGGTTCAGCGACCAGAAGGGCGGAAGCCGGATGAGCTTTACCGGGGCGGTACGCCAGATGCGGTACCGGAGGGTTTTTATATTCATGCTGTTTTTGGTCGTTCCGATTTATATCGCGCCCCTGTTTGTGGAATATACGTTCCCGCTCTTTGGCGATGAGATCGGGTTTTCCAACTCGCTCGTATCGGGCTGCCTGATGCTCAATTTCCTGATTATCGCCTACCTGACCGACCCGATTTCCGAGTGGGTCAACAAGCGGATCCGCCCGCGGAAGGCGATTGTGGCCTATGTGCTCCTGCAGGCGGCTAGCATCGGCCAGTTCGTATTTTTCCGGACGGCGTGGTCGGCGATTCTGGCGCTGATCCTTACGAGCCTCTGGGACTGCTTCGGCATGGTCGTGATCGATTCGGTGCTGGACGATGTGAAGGGTACGACCGGCGAGCAGAATACATTGCTTCAGATGATATTTGGAAAGGCGGGCGTGGTGATCGGCCCGGTTCTTGTGACGGCTAACCTGTCAAAAGGCGCGGCCGGGGCGACGGGGACGATTGTCATAATCCTTTTGTCGGGCGTCGCGCTGTATCTGGTATTGGATACTTTGACGGGCATCAAGGAGAAAACGAGGAAAGTGAAGGGGTGATAGCATGAGAGAGAAAATAAAGAGAAAATGGCGGAGGGCGATCCTCCTGGCCGTGGTGGCCGGAGCGGTCTCCTGTGCGGCCGCGGCAGTAATCCATGCGGGGGAATCTGAGCCAAAGACGATCCGGATCGGCTACGCCCAGTCGGATGAATACTCTTCTTACGCCCAGCAGCTGCTGGTCTTGGCGGAAGAGCTTGAGGAGGAGGGAAGCATCCGTGAGGGGTTTTCCAAAAAATACGAAGGGGTGGATTATGACAGCAGTTTCCAGGCGGGGGATACCGTGAAGCTGTGGAAGGATATTTGCGAGAACAATGTAGAGGGCGCGGCGTACCAATTTGTCGAAGAGGCGTTTTCGGACATGGACCTTATGCCGGAGGAGAAGTATAGCGAGATGGTAAACCGGGACGACGTGGACCTTACGCTTGTCATGGGGACGGCTCCGGGCACGTATTTCCGCGAAAATGAGAAAAAGAACCCGTATATGGTGCTGCTGGCGGCAGATCCGATCGCCTCGGAGATCGTCAAGAGCGAGACGGAGCGGTTTGACAATATTTCCTATGCGCTGGTGGATACGACGTCCTATCAGAGGCAGCTGGAGGCGGGATACCGAATGCTCGGCTTCAAAAAGCTCGGCATCGTGTACGAGGATTCCCAGGAAGCGTATGAGTATACGGCGGTGGACGCCATCCGGAGTGCCGGGGAAGAGCTCGGGTTCGAGGTGCTCGAGGAGCACGTGGATGAGCCGGATTCCGAACAGGACGAGAATCGTTATTATAAGGAGTTAAAAGAGGCGTACCGCAAGCTGGCGGACCGGGGGATGGATACGCTTTATATCACGGTGGCGTCTATCGATTACCCGAGGAAGCTGCAGGAGCTGCTGGATGACTGCATCATCCCGAAGAAGATACCGACGCTGGCACAGGACGACGTGTCGCCTGTGGTAAATGGGGCGATGTTTGGCGTGTCGCTCGTGGATTATGGGGAGCAGGCGGATTTTCTTGTGCGGCAGCTGGACAGCTACGCCAAGGCGGGCGTTCCGTTTGAAGAATTGGATATGGTTTGCGAGTGTACGCCGAAAATATATATCAACTATGAGACGGCGAAGAGGATTGGGTTTGAGATATCCTTTGAAAATTTACAGCTGGTAGATACGATTTACCGGTAAGAAGGAGGAGAATGATGTTAATTTTAGAGAGATTTGAGCGCCAGGCAAAACGGCAGCCAGAGCATCCCGCGCTGGTTTTCCGGGAAAGGATGCTTACCTATGGGGAGCTGGACCGGATGACGGACAATCTGGCGGCCTATTTGGCGGACAGGGGAATCGGGCGCGGGCATGTGGTGTCGCTTCTCATTCCCCGCTGCGAATATATGGCGGTTCTTTCCATTGGCGTGCTGAAAGCCGGGGCGGCCTATCAGCCAATCGATCCCTCTTATCCGGTAAAGCGTATTCACTATATGATAGATGATGCGGCGAGCTCCCTGGTGATCGGAGCCGGGGAATGCGCCGGCATGGTCAGGGAAACAGGCGTAGATTGGATGGATATGGAGGAGGCGGGGCGTCTGCCGGATGCGGACGGGTATGAGGCGCCGGAAATCCGGCCGGACGACATCTTTGTCCTCCTTTATACAAGCGGGTCCACAGGGAAGCCGAAGGGCTGCATGCTGGACCACAGGAACCTCGCTTCTTTTGCAGACTGGTATGTGCCGTACTATGGGGCGGATGAGTCTTGCCGTATGGCGGAACACGCCAGTTTTGTTTTTGACGTTTCCATGATGGAGCTGTTTATGCCGCTGACGGCGGGCGCGGCGGTCTATATCGTGCCCGAGGAGATCCGGACGGATATCGGGCTCCTGAATGAGTTTTTTGAGGAAAATGGGATTACCCACACGTCCCTGACGACGCGTCTGGGGCGGCAGTTTGTGGAGAGGGCGGATAATCATTCCCTGCGCCACCTGACCGTGGCGGGGGAGGCGCTGACGCCTGTGGAACCGCCGGAAAATTACTGCTTGCACAATGGATACGGGCCGACGGAGGGCACGATTCTTCTGACAGCGTGCCCGGTGGACCGGTATTATGGAGAGGGCGTTCCGATTGGCTCGCCCCTGACGGATGTGGAAATTTATATACTGGGCCCGGACGGG
>CANQCY010000020.1 GCA_947591245.1 uncultured Lachnospiraceae bacterium
CGGCAAAAAACAGAATCTGTCGGCCAAAAAGGAGTCTAAAACGACTCCTTTTTGGCTTTATAAGTGGCAAACTCGGGGTATAACAAAAGCGGAAGAATATTTCAAGGGAAACCGGGGGGAAGGATGTTGACAATAACGCCCGAAAGCCATAAAATAAACACATACTTGGAAACGGAGGAGCGATATGATATATCCAACATTTTTACAAGCGGGACAGACAGTCGGCATTACGGCGCCTTCGGACGGAAACGGGAAGCCGATGGATTTTGAACGGCTGGAGCTGGCGAAGCGGGCGCTGGAAGAGAGAGGACATGCCGTCATCGAGACGGCGAATGTCAGACAGAGTGACGGCAGGGGGCGGAGCAGTTCGAAAGAGGAACGTGCGGCACAGCTTATGGAGTTATTTCGGGATCCAAAGGTCAAATATATTTTCGCGGCAAAGGGCGGGGATTTTCTGATGGAAATTCTGCCGTTACTGGATTGGGAGGAGATCCGGAGGAATCCGAAATGGTTTCAGGGCTTTTCGGACAATACCGGACTTACGTTTACGATCACTACAAACTGCGGCGTAGCTGCAGTGTATGGAAATAACTTCAATGATTTTGCGATACGGCCGTGGCATCCTGCGGTGAAGGGCAATTATGAGATCATGACGGGAAATTTTGCCGACCAGCATACATTCGATTTTTATGAAGATGATTTTTATGACAGAGAGGCGCCGGATGAAAGCTATCGCAAGGATAAACCGTGCGTGCAGTATGCGGTATCGAATGGTGAAACGGCAGACAGGGTTCGCCTTGAAGGGAGGCTTCTCGGCGGCTGTCTGGATGTCCTGCTGAATCTCGTCGGAACATCCTTCGATAAAACCGCGGAGTTTATCGAGGAGTACCGGGAAGACGGCATTTTGTGGTATCTGGAGAGCTTTTCCTTAGACAGCGATTCCCTGACGAGGGGGCTGTGGCAGCTGAAAGACGCCGGGTGGTTTGACACGGCAAAGGGGTTCGTGTTCGGACGCCCATGCATGTTTCAGAGCTTTACGGATCACAGCTACCGTGAGGCAGTTGAGGTGATCTTATCTGAACTTCATGTTCCAATTGTATTCGATGCGGATATCGGGCATAAATCGCCTCAGTTTACGATTATAAACGGGGCGTATGGGATATGGGATTATCATGAAGGAAAATCAAAACTCATTCTACAAAAGTAGATGAAAAACGACATAAATACTCAAAGACTCTTTTCAAATAATGGAAAAGGGTCTTTTATTTTGTCTTATTTATGCATAATTTGTCAGTTTAAAAAGATAAATTATCCCGTTGGGACTACGTGTTTTGACAAAAAAATGCGAGGGAAGAGAGTATGATTGGACTATGCAAAAGCAAATCACTGCATGAAGATTATGGGAGCAGGCAATATGAAAATATATCTGGATATTTTTTTTGCGGTAAATTTTCTGATGAATTTACTCGTGTTGGAAATAATGAATATATTTTTGAAAAAACGCCTGATCGTCAATGTGAGAAGTATAGCCGCCGCGGCTCTGGGCGCATTGTTTGCAGGGATCGTTATCGTGTGCGGGATCCGGAGCAGGCTTATTATTTTTCTCATCTTGTATGTGTTTGTGAGCTGCCTGATGATACGGATCGCATTTGGGAAAACGACCGTCAGGGGGATGGCGGGGTACATAGCGGGATATTATTTATCCGGTATTTGTACAGCCGGTTTTCTCATGTTTTTGAAAGGCGTCGCCGGGATCAAACATATTTCCATAATCTTTCTTTTGCTGGCAGCCGTACTCATTTTATTTTTTTGCGAAAAAATGATTTCAATGAGAAGCCGCGGGATAAGCAGCGGGCAGAATGTATATCCTGTCAGGATAAGCTACAATGGGAAAAGCGTGGCGGCAACCGGTTTTCTGGATACGGGCAACCGGCTCTATGAGCCGGTGAGCCGGGAAATGGTTACGATTGTAGAATTTAGTCTGTTTGCAAAGATGCTGTCGGATAAGGAACGAGCTGATTTTAGCAAGGCGATGCATGGTATGGAACCGGAACAGTTTGGCAAATTGCTTTTGCGATATATTCCGTTTCATTCTCTCGGAAAAGATAACGGCTATCTTATAGGGGTCCGGGCGGATGATATGGAAATACGGATACACGGCAAAAAATCGCTGCATACCGGAAAGGTATGGCTTGGGATCTGCGACCGTTTTTTGTCGGCGGAAGGTGGGTATGAGGTGCTGTTAAACAGCGGAATATTCAAGAAATAACACTTGTAAGGGGGATGTATATGTTTTTACGTTTATCAATGCCAAATCGTTTTCAGTTTCGCATGCTCCCAGACTGGAAAAATATATTTTTTCATCAGGGAGGTGATATCCACTATATCGGCGGGGCGGAAATCCTTCCGGCGCCGTTGGAACCGGGAGAGGAAGCGGCGTGTATCGAGCGCCTGAGCGATGAAAATCCGGAAGCGGCAAAGAATAAGCTTGTCGAACATAATCTGAGGCTTGTCGTGTACATAGCAAAAAAGTTTGACAACACGGGGGTCGGGGTGGAGGATCTCATTTCCATCGGGACGATCGGACTGATCAAGGCGATCAATACATTTAAGGCGGATAAAAAGATTAAGCTTGCCACCTATGCCTCCCGGTGCATTGAAAATGAGATCCTGATGTATCTCAGGAGAAACAGCAAGATTAAACTTGAGGTGTCGATAGACGAGCCGCTGAACGTGGACTGGGACGGCAATGAACTGCTGCTTTCTGACATACTCGGAACGAGTGAAGACATGATCTACAAGGATATTGAGCGTGAAGTAGACATTAAGCTTCTCAAAAAGGCGCTGGAGACGCTGAGTGAGAGGGAACGGATGATCATTCACATGAGGTTTGGGCTGGACGATTATGAGGGAGGTGAGAAGACGCAGAAAGAAGTGGCAGACCTACTCGGAATATCGCAGAGTTATATTTCGAGACTTGAGAAAAAGATTATGAAACGATTGAAAAAGGAAATATTGAGACTGGAAGGGATTTAATCATATAAAAGAAAATAAGAAAAAACATCCTTACGCAGGAAGGTTTCATGCGTGGGGATGTTTTTTGGTTTATAAAAACAAAAAATTTGTAATCCATGAATTATGGTGCCGGCTTTCACCTAAATATTAGAAAGAAGAAAAAAGAATATCCCGTGGAACGTCTCATGCTGTAAAGCACGGAATTCCACAGGATATTATTTTCCTGAACTGTCAGGCATTTTTCTCTGTTGTAAACCATGTATAAGAATTTTTTCCCGTACGGATCCGGTAAATGACCGGCGTGTTTCCTTTTGCTACGAGTACGGCTTTCGAGCAGTTCGACGTAACTCCGGGAGAGAGCTTCACGTCGCTCAAGTCTTCCATCAGCTCGAAGTAGAAGCCCCAGTCAATATTTTCAAGCTGGGTTGTTCCCGTTGAGTCAAAAATATTATAGTAATAGCTGAACAGATCCCTCGCATCTACAACTTCACTTCCGGATACATACTTGATCTGAAATTGAAAATATAAGTACTCCTGAGAATTGGTCGGAGCGGGGTTGTCCTGATTTTTCAAAACATAGTCGGAAGCGGCGTCGCCGGAGAGAAATTTCTTCAGCTTTATTTTAAAGGTGCCGACCTTTTTCCCATCGTCATAATAGCTGATCGTATTTTCGTTATACGCAGACAGGGGATTTAGTTTTCCGCCCTTTTTGGAGTCGGCTGCAGAACCGGTCACGGTAACTTTGCAATAAAGCTTTTTGCCGGAAACCTTTGCATAGACTTTAGTGGTTCCCAGTTTTTTTGCCGTGACCTCGCCGTTAGAATTGACAGTAGCGACGGTCTTTTTCATGGAATGCCATGCGGCTTTCTTTTTTGAACCTGACACCTTGAGTTTCGTTGTTTTCCCGACGCGAAGCGACACGGCCGTTTTGTTCAGCTTGACAGCGGCGGCGCGGGAATCGGGGGTTCCGATAAAGATTCCCGAAATAACAAGACTGAGGGCAAGCATGAGTGAAATCAGTTTTTTCATTGTTCCGTATTCCTTTCCTGTAAAAAATAGCCACGATTTTCCGCGACAGCCTTATTGTACATCAAAGTAAATAAAAGTGCAAGGCTAACACAAAATTCAGTGGAAAAAACCGTGCGGTTATGTTATATTAAAAAGTGTTAATTTATAACAAGTTAAATTTTAGTGGAAGGATTCAACAAAAATATGGCAGGAATGAAAAAAAACCAAATACGGAATTTTTGTATTATTGCTCATATCGATCATGGAAAATCGACCCTTGCAGACAGGATCATAGAGAAAACAGGACTTCTGACGGAACGCGAGATGCAGGCGCAGGTACTGGATAACATGGATCTGGAGAGGGAGAGGGGAATTACGATCAAGGCGCAGACCGTGCGTATCGTATATAAGGCGCAGGATGGCGAGGAGTACATTTTCAATCTGATTGACACGCCGGGGCATGTGGATTTTAATTACGAGGTATCAAGAAGTCTGGCGGCGTGCGAGGGGGCGGTGCTTATCGTAGATGCGGCTCAGGGAATTGAGGCGCAGACGCTCGCAAACTGTTATCTCGCGATTGACCACGACCTGGAGATCATGCCGGTCATAAATAAAATCGACCTTCCGAGCGCGGAGCCGGAGCGGGTGAAAAATGAGATTGAGGATGTGATCGGAATCGAGGCGCAGGACGCGCCGCTGATCTCGGCAAAGATGGGCACAAATATCGAAGATGTGCTGGAGCAGATTGTGAAAAAAATTCCGCCGCCGTCGGGGGATGAGACGGCGCCGCTCAAGGCGCTTATTTTTGACTCCGTCTATGATTCATATAAAGGAGTTATCATTTTTTGCCGTATCTTTGACGGAACGGTAAGAAAAGGAACCAAAATCCATATGATGGCGACCGGTATGGAAGAAGAGGTCGTGGAGGTCGGCACATTCGGAGCAGGGCAGTTTATTCCGTGTGATGAATTGTCGGCGGGGATGGTCGGTTATATTACGGCAAGTCTGAAAAATGTAGAGGGTACGCGCGTAGGCGATACGGTGACGGATGCGGATCGTCCATGCGGGGAGGCGCTTCCCGGATATAAGCAGGCGCTTCCTATGGTGTACTGCGGCCTGTATC
The DNA here is from genome assembly GCA_947591245.1 of uncultured Lachnospiraceae bacterium. Classification (GTDB taxonomy): domain Bacteria; phylum Bacillota; class Clostridia; order Lachnospirales; family Lachnospiraceae; genus Eubacterium_F. Next base: position 5,147 of record CANQCY010000020.1, read on the forward strand.
CGGCAGACGGCGCGAAATATCAGGATCTGCGCGATGCGTTGGAAAAACTCCGGCTCAATGACGCCGCCCTGCAGTTTGAGGCAGAGATGTCGGCGGCGCTCGGATTCGGTTTCCGGTGCGGTTTTTTGGGACTGCTTCATCTGGAGGTCATTCAGGAACGGCTGGAAAGAGAATACAATCTGGATCTTGTGACGACGGCGCCCGGCGTCGTTTACCGCGTGTATAAGACAAATGGCGAGATGGTGGAGGTCACCAACCCGTCAAATCTTCCCGATCCGTCGGAGATTGAGCATATGGAGGAACCGGTGGTCAATGCGGAGATTATGGTGACGACGGAGTTTGTCGGAGCGATCATGACGCTTTGCCAGGAGCGGAGGGGCGTCTATCTCGGCATGGAATATATGGAAGAGACTCGAGCGCTTCTCAAATACGTCCTGCCGCTCAATGAAATTATCTATGACTTTTTTGATTCGCTCAAGTCGCGCTCCCGCGGCTATGCGTCATTTGATTATGAACTTAAAGGTTATGAGCCGTCAGAACTCGTGAAACTGAATATACTGATCAACAAGGAAGAAGTGGATGCGCTTTCCTTTATTGTCCATACGAGTACTGCGTATGAGCGCGGACGCAAGATGTGCGAAAAGCTGAAGGGCGAAATACCGAGACACCTGTTTGAGATTCCGATACAGGCGGCGATCGGCAACAAGATCATCGCGAGGGAGACGGTTAAGGCGGTTCGGAAGGACGTGCTTGCCAAGTGTTATGGCGGTGACATTTCCCGAAAGAAGAAGCTTTTGGAAAAGCAGAAGGAAGGAAAGAAGCGCATGCGCCAGATCGGAAATGTGGAAATTCCGCAGAAAGCATTTATGAGCGTCCTGAAGCTGGATGAGGATAAATAGAAGATGATAACGAAGAAGGACGCAGTGGGTATTTATGTTCATATTCCGTTTTGCCTGCGCAAATGCGCATATTGCGATTTTTTGTCATTTCCGGCTGGGGACGATGCGCAGGCCCGTTATGTAGAATGCGTGGTTCGGGAGATTCGCGACAGTGCGGCGTCTCTTTGGGCGTCAGGGGAAAAACCGTCGGCAGATACTGTTTTTTTCGGTGGGGGGACGCCAAGTATTTTGCCGGCGCATGCGATCGGGCGGATATTGGAGGAAATTGATTCGGAATATGGCGTTGGCAAGAGTGCGGAGATCACGGTCGAGTGCAATCCATGTACGGCGGATATCGGAAAATTTCAGGAATACCGCCGGCTCGGGGTTAACCGCCTCAGCATGGGCGTACAGTCGGCAGTGGACGAAGAGCTGAAAGCGCTGGGGCGCCTCCATACGTTTGCGGAGGCGGAGGATTGCTTTGATATGGCGGTAGAGGCGGGTTTTTCAAACATAAACATTGATTTAATGAGTGCGATACCCGGACAGACGGCAGACAGTTACCGCTTCACGCTCGAACATATACTTGATCTGAATCCGCAGCATATATCGGCGTACAGCCTGATTGTGGAAGAGGGCACGCCCTTTTATGAAATTTATGGCTCGCAGCCGCCGGTCGATGAAGAGACGGATCGCGCCATGTACGCCCTCACAAAGGAAGCGCTGGAGGAACGCGGATATAAGAGGTATGAGATTTCAAACTATGCCAGAGACGGCTTTGCCTGCCGCCATAACCTCAAATACTGGTGCGGCGGGGATTATGTCGGGTTCGGGCTCGGCGCCGCATCCAAAATAAGAAATGTACGCTATAAAAACGAGACGGAATTTTCCGAGTACGCGGAAGGGATTCTTCATGGGCGGGATGTGCGCAGCGTAGAGGAAGCGCTGGATACTGCGGATGAGATGTCTGAATTTTTCATACTGGGACTGCGCAGGACGGAAGGGGTGTCTCTTACGGAATTTAGGGAACTATTCGCGACGGATGCGATGAAAGTGTACGGCGGCGTGATTGAACGGTCAATAGAAGAGGGGCTTTTGACCCTTTCTTCCGGGCGTCTCCGTTTTACGGATCAGGGGCTTGACGTAAGCAATTATGTTCTTTGCAGATTTATGTAATTTCCTGTAGACATATTTTCAAAGAACAGTTACAATAGTAATAATACGTGATGTCGCTGGAAAATGGCCTCTTGGCCTTGACATTACATCAAATGAATTTTTTAAGGAAGTGAGCGAATGAACGAAGTTTTTGAAAAGGTAGAAGTATGTTATAAGCAGATTCGGGAAAAGGTGGATTTTTGTCCCAAAGTGGCGATCGTGCTCGGGAGCGGACTGGGCGGCCTGGCTGACGTGATTCAGATGGCGGGCACAGTGGATTATGCGGATATCGAGGGGTTTCCGGTATCGACAGTAGACGGGCATAAAGGCAGATTTGTGTTTGGATATATTGAATCAACTCCCGTAGTTATCATGCAGGGAAGGGTTCATTTTTATGAGGGGTATGACATTCATGATGTCGTACTGCCGATTCGGGTTATGTGCAAGCTCGGAGCGGAAATTTTGTTTTTGACCAATTCCGCCGGCGGTCTTAATACGATGTACCGTCCGGGTGATTTTATGATGATTACCGATCATATCGGAAGCTTTATGCCGTCTCCGCTGATTGGGAAAAACGTTGACGAGTGGGGGCCCCGCTTCCCGTCTCTGCAAAATATATATGACGCGCAGCTCTGTGAATATATCCGTCAGGCGGCGAGGGACAGCAATGTGCTTCTCCGCGAGGGCGTGTATGTCCAGATGAGGGGACCGCAGTATGAGACGAGCGCGGAGGTTCGCATGTGTCAGGCGATTGGCGGCGATGCGGTCGGAATGAGTACGGCGATTGAGGCAGTCGCCGGCAAACATATGGGAATGCGGGTGTGCGGATTGTCCTGTATCTCCAATATGGCGTGCGGAATCAGCAAAACACCCCTGAATCATATGGATGTGACAGAGGTTGGTGAAAAAATGGCGCCGATGTTCCGCCTGCTTGTTTACAGGGCGATCAGCAAAATGACGGAAGATATGAAGGAAAAAGAAGAACCGAAGGCGGTAAGAAACGCGCCGCCGGCAAGCAGCATCATCGACGACATGTGACGCATGCCGCGCGGGCGGGCGTCGCGGAAATGAGGGGAATTATGAATATTCGTTTTTATAATTGCAGAATATTTACAATGGAAGATGGAAAGGATATCTTTACAGGAGAATTGCATGTCAAAGACGGACGGATCGCATACGCAGGATCCGGTGATGAAGCAATGACAGGACGTACAGTGTGGGATCGCGAGATAGACGGGCAGAACAATCTGCTCATGCCTGGTTTTAAAAACGCCCATACCCATTCAGCCATGACGTTTCTTCGTTCGTATGCGGATGACCTTCCGCTCCAGGAATGGCTATATGATAAAGTATTTCCCATGGAAGCGAAACTGACGAAAGAGGATCAGGTACTGCTTGCGAAGCTCGGCATGCTGGAATATCTGACGAGCGGAATCACGGCAAACTTTGATATGTATCTTGATAATGCCTGTCATGCTGTTGCCTCCAAAGAAATCGGTTTTCGGACTGTTTTGTGCGGGAGCATGAATGACTTTGGAGGAACCGTGGAAGAGACAGAAGAGGAATTTTACCGATTAAATGAGATGTCCCCCCTCGTTTCGTGCAAAGTTGGTTTTCATGCAGAATATACGACGAAGGGTGAGACGCTAAAAGAGCTGGCGAAAATGGCAAATCGGATTAAGCAGCCGGTATATACGCATATTTCAGAAACAAAGAAAGAGGTTGATGAATGTTATGAGAGGTACAATGTTTCACCATTTGAGTTTTTGGATTCTATTGGCATGTTTGAGTATGGCGGCGGTGGCTTTCATGGAGTCTGGATGTCGGAAAAAGATAAGGAGATCTGTCAGAAAAAGAAAGTATCTATCATTTCCAATCCATCCTCGAACCTGAAGCTGGCAAGCGGCATTGCCGATCTGTGCAGCCTTCTTGAGAGAGGCGTCAATATCGCGCTCGGTACGGATGGTTCTGCAAGCAATAATGCCCTTGACATGTTCCGTGAGATGTATCTTGCCTCCGTGCTGCCCAAAGTATTGAAACAGGATGCGGCGGCAATGGATGCGGATGCCGTTTTGCGTATGGCGACGGCAGGCGGGGCAAAGGCGATGGGACTGGATGACTGCGATACTCTGTCGGAGGGGAAATGCGCCGACTTAATTATGATCGATATGCACCGTCCCAACATGCAGCCGGAGAATAACATTACGAAAAATCTTGTTTACAGCGGAAGCAAGGAAAATGTAAAGCTGACGATGATAGACGGAAAGATTCTGTATGAGGACAGTACGTTCCATGTGCCGGAGGATGCGGAAGATATTTACAAACAGGCAAATCGGATCATAAACCGTATGCGGTGAAAGAGCTATCGAAGGGACGTGTTTTTCGTACGTTCCTTTTTCTTTAGTCCTAAACTGTTTACCTGTGTAATCCGATATATAATAAAGAGAATGAAGACGGAGGTACTTATGAGCGGTATGACGCCAAGTGAGAACGAATGGATTGTTATGGAGGTGCTTTGGGAGAAAAATTCTCCTATGACTGCCTCTGAAATCATTGAGCATTTAAAGGGGATTAAAGACGCCAGCCCCAAGACGATCCGGGTATTGATCAACCGGCTTTTGAAAAAGGGGATTATCGATTATACGGTAGATCCGAACGACGCCAGAGTATATCATTATTTTCCGGTCAGAAGCAGGCAGGTCTGCCTCGAAGAGAAGAGTGAACATTTTGTAAACAGCTATTTCAAGGGAAATTCACTGGGAATGGTGGCGGCGCTGGTCGAGCACAGTCATTTTTCGCAGGAACAGATGGATGAGCTGATCGAAATTATTAATAACGAAAAAGGGAAGAAATAATGCTTAAATTTATGGATTACATAATCAGTTATGTAATGTTCAAGACGATGCGGACGCTTGTGCCTGCGACCATTGTGATCGCTGTCATTCTTGCTGCGAGAAAGGCCATAGATATCTTTTGCAAAAAAAGGAATCCGGTTCTGTGGCTGTATGTAAAGACGTATATGTGGTTTTTGCTGCTTCCGGTTTCGTTTATGGGAGGGTTAAAATTTTCATTAGAGCACCCATCGGTCAGGAGCCGGCTGTATTTGCTCCTATACAAGTATTTTATGGTAAATCCGGTCTGGGGGAAATTGTATTTTCTCGGAATTGCCGTCATGTCGTCAATGCTTTTGTTTCGAAGGGTGAAGCTCAGGCGGTGGATTCGCAGGCTTCCGCTGTATGATTATGAGGCGCCGGAGCCCCGGAAGGGGAAATTTTTGCCGCCAGTGCAGATACGTATTACGGATCTGGTGGTCACGCCGTTTACAGCCGGCGTTTTCAAACCGGTAATCATACTGCCCTCGTATATTCTTGAGGAATTTGACGCAAAAGAGATTGAAACGGTTGTGCAGCATGAATACTGCCATATCAGGAGGGGGCATCTCTTTTTGTATGGGATCATGGATTTGCTGCGGATTTTGTGGTTTGTCCATCCGCTCGTCCGCTATGGAGCCAAACTGGTTAAAAATGATTTGGAGCTCATTTGTGATAATGCCGCAATCCGTACCAATACATATAATCCGGAAAATTATGCGAATACGCTTCTTAAATCAATAGCTTTTTTGCAGGAGGCAAGGGTGAGGGGGGAGTCGCACAAAGGAGCGCCGGCATTTATCGGAGAGGCCTCATACAATTTGATGAAAGAGCGCATAAAGTCGATCGCCGCATATCGGGAATATTCTAAAGGGTATTTCAGGAAAGTTTATGTTTTGGCGGGCGCGCTTATTTTGACGTCGCTTTTTCTGGTCGGGCTCGGATCATATCCGGCTTATACTCCGTATGAGGGCTATAGTTTTTATTGCGGCGGAAAAGGGGCGCAGCTGATCTTTGATAATGACGAGCAGTTCAATCAAGCGATTGAGATGACGGATGAAGGGCTTCTCGTAAATAACGTCCGGGTCAGGGCAATGTTAAAGGATCTTACATTATATAATGACTTAGGGGAGTATTGGATTTATTTCGGAGGGTATTCCAAGCTTCCCGGCATAGGGGGAGGGGGAGACGTCGTATTTTATACATCGGAGGATATGCTTCAAGATGAAATTCTCCTGCCGTATAACGACAGGAGCGCGGTACAGAGGCTGCTCGAATGGCTTTTGAAGCACATATAAAGGAATTGTTCCGCCGGCTCGCAGCCCGCCTGACTTATAGCTCAAGACTTTTTTCCAGTTCTTCCATACAGATTTCCCATTGTTCAAGGGTAAGCTCCAGATCCTGCTCAAGCTGTTCCTTTTCAACAGAAAGCTGCGTAAGTTTTTGCGCATCAGAAGCATTTTCCGGAAGCGACATTGTGGCATCAAGCTCTGCGATTTTTCCCTCTATTTCCTGTATCCGCTCTTCGGCCTTTTTATAGGCGTTTTCGGCTTTCCGCCTGTTCGCCTCTCGTTCTTTTTGTTCTTTCCAGTCGAGCTTCGATTCGGACTCCGTGCTGCCCGATGGGGAAGGGGAGGGTTCGGGATTGAGATACAGGCGCTCGATGAGTTCCTTTTTTTCGAGATAATACGCATAATCCCCTTCGTAGGAGAGTAGCTTTTTCTGTGTCAGATCCAATATGCGAGTGGCGGTTTTATTGATGAAATAGCGGTCGTGGGAGACATACAGCACCGTGCCGGTATAACGGTTGAGCGCCTGTTCCAGTATTTCCTTGGACTCCATATCCAGATGATTGGTAGGCTCGTCAAGGAGAAGGAAATTTGCTTTTGAAAGCATCAGCTTGGCAAGGGATACGCGCCCTTTTTCTCCACCGCTTAAAAGCGAAATTTTTTTGCAGACGTCTTCTCCCGTAAACAGAAATGCCGCCAGTACGTTGCGGATCTTTGTATGGTTTAATTCCGGATAGTCGTCATGAATCTCATCAAATATCGTCTTGTCGTCGTGCAGGAGATTGTGCTCCTGATCATAATAGCCGATTTCTACATTGGTTCCGAATCTGGCGACGCCCCGGTTCGCAGATTCCCGTCCGCACAGAATTTTCAAAAGGGTGGTCTTGCCTGTCCCGTTTTTTCCGATAAGCGCTACGCGTTCCGAACGCTTGATTTCAAAATTAATCCGATCAAATAAGAGATTGTTTCCAAAGGACTTAGAAAAATTTTCCACAGAGAGTACGTCATTACCGCTCGTCTTTTCGGGAGAGAGTTCAAAATGTATCGAGCGTTCCGCATCGTACGGTTTTTCTACCGGCGTCAGCTTGTCCAGCATTTTTTGGCGGCTCTCTGCGCGCCGAATTGATTTTTCCCGGTTAAAGGAGCGCAGTTTTTCGATTACGGCTTCCTGATGCTTCACCGTCTGCTCGTAGTTTTCGTACTGTTTCAGGAGCGTGTTGCGGAGCTGTTCTTTTTTTCGGGCGTAGTCGCTGTAGTTTCCGGTAAATACGGTCGCTTTCTTTTGTGCAATTTCGATCACCTTTTGAGTGATTCGGTCAAGAAAATAGCGGTCGTGGGAGACGATCAGAACGCTGCCCTTGTAGCCCGAGAGGTAGTTTTCCAGCCATTGGATCGAGGGCAGGTCAAGGTGGTTGGTCGGCTCATCCAAAATAAGAAGATCCGGTTCCAAAAGAAGGAGTTTGCCGAGTGCAACCCTTGTTTTCTGGCCGCCGGACAGCGTATCGATGCACTGGCCGGCGTCCCCGTCCGCGAAACCGAGCCCATTTATGATTCCCATGATCTGGCTCTTGCAGGCATATCCGTCTTTTGCTTCAAATTCGGTCTGGAGACGGTGGTATTTTTCGAGAAGGCCATCTAAGTTTCGGCCTGAAGCGTTCTGCATCTGCTGTTCCATTTCCCGAATATTCCGGTCAAGCTCTACGATATCGGATTTAACCTCCAGCAGTTCCTCATAGATCGTTTTGTCGGAATGGCAGCCTTGCTGCTGCGGAAGATATCCAACCGTTTTTTCCCTGGCGATGGAAATTTCACCACCGTCCGGCGCCAGCTCCCCCATAATGATTCTGAGCAGCGTTGTTTTTCCTGTTCCATTGTTTCCCACAAGGGCGGCGCGCTCGCCGTCGTTTATATGAAATGTGACATCGGAAAAGAGCGTCTCATCATGAAAGTATTTGTTGATATGGCTGCATGAAAGTATCATGTCAAATCCTCCGTATTTTCAATTTCCATACTTCGTTGCTATTCACAGTCGTATAAAAAACATTGTATCATAAAAATCTGTTTTTTTCATCTTTTATTATAAGAAAATTTGTAGTATAATAAATGAAAAGATGTTATGCGGCATACGGAGGAAAACAGGTATGAAGAAAAATGAAAATACGCCTTCTATTGCAGACATGCTAAAAGGAAAGAAGGTACCGATTCTTGTACTTGACCAGCGGTGGCATAAGCTGTATCCGGAAGGAACAAAACCCGATTTTGTCTGCGCGCTCGAAAAAAAGGTGAGCGAACTGCTCAAAGAACAGGGAAAACTGGTAAATGAGATCAAGGATCTGAAAAAGGCGAAGAAAAAACTGATGGATGCGATTGTCTCCGGTATGAACGGGAGCAATGAGAAAAAGAAGGACAAACAACAGAAACTTCTGCTGGAAACAAAAGAGCGGATCGAGCAGAATTCTGACCGGGTGATGGAACTTCCATACGAGATTCAGCAGGCGAACGTGGAGCTTTTGGTTGCCGGCATTACCTATTGTTATGATGAACTCAAAAACCGGATGAAGGAACTGGAGGACCTGACGGAGGACATTAATGCGCAGCGGGAGGAGTTAAAGCAAAAGGTGGCATACCGGGTAGAGCTGGAGGAAAGCGTGGATGCTACATATTCGCTGATGCATGACCTGCTCGGACGTGAGGTAATGAACTTATTTGACCGGCAGAAGAGAAAGGAATAGGGAATTTTGATAATAGGTATCGGTGTGGATGCGGCGGAGATTTCAAGAGTGCAGAAATCCTGCGAGAACGGTCATTTTGAGAGCCGGATATTTACTGCGGCGGAAATAGCGCAATTTGATAAAAAAAAGGTGCGTGCGGCGTCTGATTTTGCGGGGAAGGAAGCGGTTTCTAAAGTGTTCGGAACCGGTTTTTCAGGCTGTTTTCCGAGCGATATCGAGATATTGAGGGATGAAAACGGGGCGCCTTATGTGAAGCTTTACCGGGGTGCGAAAAAGATTGCCGGGGAAATGGGCATCACGAAAATCAGCATCAGCATCACGAACACATCTGAGCTTGCCATCGCTTTTGCCGTGGGAAGCGACGGGTAGAAGCCGCGGCCGCCCGGCGGGAAACCCGCAAAGCGTGTTCCTTATCGTTTATAACCGCCTATGGCGGCATTCGTTTCCATAGGCGTGCGTACATGGAGGTTAAAAGTGAGATATTTATTGACTGCCGGAGAGTCGAAAAAATTGGATGAGCATGCCATTCATACGATAGGTTTTCCGGGTATGGTACTGATGGAGAAAGCGGCGATGACACTGGTCTCTGTTTTGATGGAACGTGAGGACAGGGAGAGCGGCTTTTTATTTGTATGCGGCACAGGAAATAACGGCGGCGACGGTCTGGCGGCGGCGCGCCTTATCACCCAGCAGGGAAGCCGCGCCGCCGTGGTCATGGTGGGGAAACCGGAAAAGCTGTCGGAAGATGCGAAGCGGCAGTTTGCGCTGGCGGCGGCATGCGACGTGCCGATCGTGGGCGCAGAGGCGGTATTTTCACCGGGATACAGGGTGATCGTGGATGCGCTGTTCGGAGTGGGGCTTGACCGGGCGGTGACGGGAGTATATGAAAAAATGATTTCGGATATCAATGCATCCGAAAAAAAAGTCTATGCTGCGGATATCCCTTCCGGCATATGCGGAGACGACGGCGCGGTGATGAACATTGCCGTAAGGGCAGACGTGACCGTGACATTTGGAACAAATAAGAGGGGGCTCGTGCTATATCCGGGATGCGAATACGCCGGACAGGTTGTCGTAGGGGATATCGGGTATCCGGATGCGAGCTTGCGGTCACTGGAAAATCCGGCGTATTATTACGAACCGGATGATCTGCGGCGCAGCATTCCGGCCAGAAGGCCGGACGGACACAAGGGAAGCTTTGGCAGGGTGTCCGTGATAGGAGGAAGCGAGGGCATGAGCGGAGCGGCGCTTTTTTCAGCGCGCGCATCATATATGACAGGCGCGGGAATGGTAAAAATATATTCGGCAGCGTCGAACCGCGCCATCCTTTTGTCCGGCGTACCGGAGGCGCTCTATGCTTGTTATGGCGAAAAAGAGGAGGAACCGGATTATCAGGCGCTGGACGAGGCGATCGAATGGGGCGGCTGCATTGTGCTCGGTCCCGGTCTGGGACGCAGCGGGCGGGCAGAAAAGATCGTATCCTATGTGCTTGCAAACTGCGGCAAGCCGCTTGTGCTTGACGGGGATGGGATCAATCTGTGCAAAAAGGAGATGCTGTACGGAAAAAGAGGCGTCATATTGACGCCGCATCCCAAAGAATTTTCCGGCATTTCGGGAAAAACAGTGGAAGAGCTGAAAAAGGATTTCCTGAACGAAGTCCGGAGCTTTTCCGGAGAGGCCGGGTGCATCGTAGTCGGTAAGGATGCAAGGACAGTCGTCAGCGATGGACGGGAGATCTATGTGAACGTATCCGGAAATTCGGGAATGGGAACCGCCGGCAGCGGAGATGTGCTGACCGGTATCATCGCCGGGCTTCTTGCACAGGGCGCAGACTGTTTTACCGCCGCAAGAATGGGCGCATACATTCACGGGCTGTCCGGGGACTGTTTTGCAAAACGGTGCAATCAATATTCTTTGACTGCGTCGGACTTGATCGACGGGATCAAAGAGGTCATGATTTTTGATGAAAAGGGATGGACATAATGGAGCAGAGACAATTTGACAGAACCTATGCGCAAATTGATTTAGGGGCGATCCGCCACAATATACGCGAAGAGCGCGCAAGGATCGGAAGCGGCGTAAAGATTATGGCGGTAGTCAAAGCCGATGCATACGGGCACGGGGATGTACAGGTCGCAGCGGCGCTTGACGACATGGTAGATGCATATGGGGTCGCCATAATTGAGGAAGCATTGAAGCTGCGTAAACACGGGATCGAAAAGATGATACTCATTTTGGGCAACACAGGGGAAGGCTGGTATGATGAGCTGATTTGCCATGGCATTTCGCAGACCATTTACTCGTACGATATGGCGAAGAGGCTGAGCGATGCTGCGGTGGCGCTCAAAATGAAGGCAAATGTACACATCAAAGTAGAAACAGGAATGAACCGTATCGGTTTTCTGCCCACGAAGGAGAGCGCGGATGCGGTATGCGCGGTCAATGAACTGCCGGGCATACGTATTGAAGGCATTTTTACCCACTTTGCCAAGGCGGATGAGGCGACGCCGGCAGAGGCAGAAAAGCCGTTTCGGATATTTATGGATTTTGTGCGGGAAGTGGAGGGGCGCGGTGTGAGCATTCCCATAAAGCATGCGGCAAACAGCGCATCCATTATGCATTTTCCAAAGTCCCATCTGGACATGGTGCGGTCCGGCATCACGACTTACGGGCTGTATCCGTCGGAGAAGGTGCCGAAGGAGCTGCTGCCCATCCGGCCGGCTCTCTCATGGAAATCTGTTGTATCCTATGTGAAAACGATACCCGCGGGCGCAAGCGTGGGCTATGGCGCCATATTTACTGCGGAACGGGAGACGGTGGTGGCAACGGTTCCGGTCGGATATGCAGACGGCGTGAAAAGGGATTTGTCCGGTAAGGGACGGGTATTGATACATGGACAGTACGCACCGATGATCGGCAGGGTATGCATGGACCAGTTTATGGTGGATGCGACGGATATTCCGAATGTCGTGGCCGGCGACACGGTTGTTTTGATCGGGAAAGACGGTGCAAATAGAATCACAGTGGAAGAGGTTGCGGGGCGCGCCCACTCTTTTAATTATGAATACGTGTGCGGCATCAGCAGCAGAGTCCCCCGAAAATATGTAAACGGGGAAAAGGATTTACGGTGAAGCAGGGCGACAGGATCTGATATACAATTTCATATGTACGCAAAGTATAAACTCTCGCATATTGGTAATAATAGGTGATAAATCCTGGCATGCAGGTGAAATATTTACGATATAAGGGAGTAATGAAAAATGGTAGTTAAGAGAGGCGACATTTATTACGCGGATTTAAGACCGGTTGTGGGATCTGAACAGGGGGGCATACGCCCGGTTTTGATCATTCAGAACGATATGGGAAACCGCTACAGCCCTACGGTGATTTGCGCAGCGATTACGTCGAAAATGAATAAAGCAAAACTGCCGACGCATATTGCGCTGGATTCGGATAGCTATAGTATCGTGAAAGACTCGGTGATTCTGCTGGAGCAGGTGAGGACGATCGATAAGTCAAGGCTTAAGGAAAAGGTCTGCCATTTGGATGACCAGGTGCTCAGGCGGATTAACCGGGCTCTGGAGATCAGTCTTGCGCTGGATACATATGACAAACAGGAGATATAGGGCGGATTGAACCGGAAAATAAGTATTATAGGCGGCATATCGGAAGGTGTGCCGTTTTTCTCATCGCTGGCGGGGAGTAGCGCCCGCGTATTGTGGTGAAAGTCCGTTCGGATGAAACAGAAAAAGAAAATTACGGCAACAAAAAACACCTCTGGGAGGAGGTGTCTTTTGTGGTACCCCGAGGGTACCTAAGCGTATAATAGGGTGGGAGTAGAAAGTTTATACTTTCCAAGTGTTATGTTACTAACAGAATGTGTCATTTTTGTGTCAAAACCCAAATATTGAAAAAATTTTTAAAATATATTGCATTGGGTTGCGGCTTACTGTTATACTAGTACAGAGAAGAGAGGATATTGGTTTGGAGGAACACGCATGAAGATAGGTTTAGTTAGGCATTTTAAAGTAGACTGCCCGCATAAGTTCATGATGACGTCGGAAGAATTCCGCAAGTGGTCGGAAAAATATGAACACGCCCGCGTAATGAAGCAGAATGTAAATATGTCCGGTATCCAATGGGACATCTGTTACTGCAGCGACTTGGAGAGAGCGGTTGAAACGGCGAAGGAAGTGTACAGTGGCAATATTTATGTGGACAAGCTGCTTCGCGAAGTGGACAACGCCCCGTTTATCCATACGGACAAGCTTAAGCTTCCGTTTCCCGTGTGGCATTTTTGCGGGCGGCTTGCATGGTTTTTCAAGTCGAAGAGCCAGCCGGAGGACATAAAGGGGACAAGGAGGAGGGTACGCAAATTTTTTCGCCAGATCGACTGGTCGAAGGATAATGTTCTGATCGTTTCGCACGGATTTCTTATTTTTAATTTTATATATGAATTATTTCGTCTCGGGTTTATCGGTAAAGAAGTGCGGCGCGTGAAGAATGGTTTTTTGTACTTGTATGAGATCCCTGACTACAAACGTCCGTTCCAGTATAAGCCGAAGGAGCGAAAAGGCGGGGAAAAGAGATGAAAATCACGATACTGTGTGTTGGAAAGCTAAAGGAATCTTTTTTCAGGGATGCGGTAAACGAGTACAAAAAGAGGATATCCAGATATGTGAAGCTGGATATCGTTGAAGTTGCGGATGAAAAGACGCCGGACGGCGCATCTGAGAGAGAGGAACAAATGATACGGGCAAAGGAAGGAGCGCGGCTTCTGCAGAAAATCCGCAGTGAAGATTATGTGGTCGAGCTGGCGATTGGCGGCAGAAGCTTTGATTCGCTTTCGTTTTCCCGAAAAATCGAGGCATTTGGAACCAACGGCGGGGGGAATTTGATTTTTGTGATCGGCGGTTCGCTCGGATTGGCGGGCGAAGTGTCAGAGAGGGCGGATGAGGCAATCAGTTTTTCCGAGTTGACATTTCCGCATCAGCTGATGCGTGTTATCCTGTTGGAGCAGATATACCGGAGTTATAAGATCATGAAAAATGAACCGTATCATAAGTAACGGAGGTTTTGGAGCCGGCTTTTATCGGCAAGATATGTTAGAATTGGTAAAAACACAGATATGGGAAAGGTATGGTGCAGATATGTTTAGTTTCATCAAGCAGTATATTAAAAATCCAAGATATATTGGGGCGGTTGCTCCAAGCGGAAAGCGTCTGGCGGAGAAAATGATGGAGCCGGTTAAGTTTGGCAAATGCAAGTGTATTGTCGAGTACGGTCCCGGAACCGGAGTGTTTACAAAAGAGATTTTGAAACGGAAAAGGGATGAAACGATATTGATTTTGATCGAGCAGAACGCCCTGTTTTACAAACAACTGAAAAAAGAGTTTAAAAATGAACCCAATATGCATATTTTCAATGAGGACGCGCAGAATGTAAATGAGATTTTACATAAGTTAAATGTGGAAAAGGCGGATTATGTCATCTCGGGGCTTCCGTTTGCGTCGCTGCCGCGGGAGGTTTCGGTAAATATTTTAAATGAGACGAAGAAAGCGATTGGCATGACGGGAAAGTTTATTACGTTCCAGTATTTCTTATTTAAGTTAAAGTTTTTCAAACAGTTTTTCAGCATTGAGAGTTATGTCCATGAACTGATCAATTTGCCGCCGGCTTATGTCATTACGATGAGATGCAGGAGAAAGCCCGGCGCTCGTAAAAAACAGGCCGCTCAATGAAAAAGTTTGCGCGCATGGGGAAAAATGATTTTTTTGCAGCGCATGAAATTATGTATGGCGGGCAGACGCGTACGTGATCGTACTGCCCGCCCGTTTTGCCGCGGGGGCGTTTTATTTTACGCTCTGTGCGAATTTCTGCTTTACCTGGTCTACTTTGCTCATTTCGGCAGCCGGCGTCGGATAATATCCTCTGGCGTGCATTTCTTCGAATACGCTCTGCTGAATATCGTGTTCTTCTTCCAGACAGTTCAGGATCGCGTCCCTTACGCTGCTGTGCACGCATTCGTTTGAAAATGTGTTGTAGTAACTTGTCGCTTGTTTCTCCGATTCGAGAGCGTCGGCTAATATTTCTTTTTCAGTGAGTTCCATTTTCATTCTCCTTTCTGGTTTCAGGAACGTGCAGTTCCTTATCTTAATTGGGCATAGATTGAATTGAAGTGTTTCTGGTGGCGGTCGGAAATGCTCATAAGCTTATCCTTGATTTCCTCATCCTTGCACTGGCTGGAAAGGTTTTTGAATTTTTTGATCAATAACTCTTCCTGGGTCAGAATGTCCTGAATTGATGATAATTCTTTTTCTGATAAATCAGTCATTTTATTTAACCTCCATATGATTTTTTACTAGTATTTCCTTAAAATGATAGAAAAATACATAAACATACTTGCAAAATCGCAAAAATTGTTGCATACTATGTATTGTGAAAAATGAATTTGTCAAAATGTATGAGTAAAGAGGAGGCAAATAAGGCGATGAGAGGACCAACAGCGCCGAAGGATCCTGAGAAGAAAAGACCGGCTCTTTATATTATGCTGGATCACAATGTGGCGGGGATGCCGGGAAATGACGGTTCCTTCCGGGATTCTAATTTTATGGAGGGACGTCTGATCGAGCAGGTTAAGGGGGTGTACGGCGACGTAGACCAGAATATCCTGTCTCTTTTGGAGCATGTGGACGGATTTCTCAAACTGGTACATAGCATCGGCATCAGCATTGTGGCGGCGAATGAATCGGAAAGAAACGATACCGTTCAGTTTACGATGCAGTGCTACGGAAAGGAAGATAAGTATGCTACCGGAACAAACGTAAGGGCGGAATGTCCCTGTGACGGTATGGAAGTGGCGATTCCTGTCAGTGAATCAGGAATGAATGATAATGACGACATTATCGGCGCGTTTCATTTTGATTTTCCGGGCAAATGCAAAGCGGCGTCTGTTACGCTGAAATTCTATTTAAACGACGGATATGAGGCGCCGGAAATCGAGATAGATCCTCCGGTTGACTTTGAATCGGAGCAATATAAAAAGATGATCGAGAGGTCTTTGATCCATCTTGGAAATACCAAGCGGCTTAAGCGTGCAATCGAGAAAGCAAAGCGCGGAGAAGAGACGGTGATTGCCTATATTGGCGGTTCCATTACGCAGGGAGCGGGTGCGAAACCGATTGACAAGAAGTCATACGCCTATCTTTCATACCGTGCATTTTGCCGGATGTTTACGGATAACGACGGGGCGAACGTCAGATTCGTCAAGGCGGGAGTGGGGGGGACCCCTTCCGAGCTCGGAATGATCCGCTATGAAAAAGAAGTCACGGATTACGGGGCGATTGAGCCGGATATCGTTATTATTGAATTTGCGGTAAACGACGAAGGCGACGAGACGCAGGGCGCCTGTTTTGAAAGCCTTGTGCGAAAGGCGGCGAATGCACCGTATAAACCGGCAGTGATACTGGATTTTTCCGTGTTTATCAACGACTGGAATTTAGAGGACAGGCTGACGCCGGTCGGGGAGCATTATGATCTCCCGATGACAAGTGTGAAAGCGGCGGTGGCGCCGCAGTTTGGCAGCGATACAGTGATCACGAGGCGACAGTATTTTTATGATATTTACCATCCGACAAATGAGGGACATGCCGTGATGGCGGATTGTCTCGCATATCTGTTCCGTAAAGCGGATGAATCGCCTGAGCCGGATGACGACAGCGATTTTACGAAAGAACCGTTGAAAGGCTGCGAGTTTGAAGAGGTGATGCTGATTGATTCCGCAAATGCAGGCCAGTACGGCGAAATCAAGCAAACGGCGTTTGATTTTAAAGATTCCGACCTGCAGTTTGTGGAGAGGGATCTCAATGGGTACAGTACGCCGGAGCTTGAGAACGGATGGGCGAAAGATTCTGGTACGACCGGAGCGGAGTTTGCATTAAATATTACATGCAGAAACCTTATATTGATTTCAAAGGATTCCGGCGATCCGAATTTTGGAAAAGCAGATATTTATGTGGACGGCAGACTCGTTTTGACTGCTGATCCGCTTGCAAATGGCTGGAATCACTGCAATCCGCAGATTATTCTGAACGAGGCGGAGAGCGAAGCGCACGCCGTACGGATTGTGATGCATCCTGGGGATGAAGAAAAACGATTTACGATACTTGGCTTCGGAGCGACATTGTAAAACGGGCGAAGCATAAGCCATAAATGAAAGATAAGAAAAGAGGAATGAACAGATGAGTCAATTAGTAGAGTTTCGCTGGCATGGGCGCGGCGGACAGGGAGCGAAAACGGCAGCGCTGCTTCTGGCAGACGTGGCATTCAAGATGGGCAAGTATGTACAGGGTTTTCCGGAGTACGGCCCGGAGAGGATGGGAGCGCCGATCACGGCATATGACCGAATTAGCGATAAGGAGATACGGGTTCACTCGAACATATATGAACCGGATTTTGTCATTGTCGTAGATGAAACTTTATTAAATTCAGTAGATGTGACAAAAGGCCTCAAAAAAGATGGCGCGATCCTGGTTAATACATCAAAATCAAGCGAGGAAATATACACCTATCTGAAAGGCTATCAGGGCAGGGCCTATACGATCGATGCGAGAAAGGTGTGCCGGAAGACGCTGGGCAAGTATTTTCCGAATACGCCGATGTTGGCGGCGATCGTCAAGATTTCGGGCATTATGGATGAGGAGGATTTTGTGCGGGAGATGAGGGCGTCCCTCGAACGCAAATTTGAAAAAAAACCGGAGATGCTGGAGGGAAACATGAAAGCATTGAAGATGTCGCTAGAGGAGGTTCGCTAATATGCTGAAAGCAAAAGAAATTAATGAAAAAACGCCATGGCAGGATCTGACGCCGGGACTGCAGATTTATGAGCCCGCGACGTCTGTGCGTTTTGAGACGGGAGAGTGGCGGGTAAATACGCCGGTATTCGACAAAGAGGCTTGCAGGCAGTGCCTGCTTTGCGTGCCGTACTGCCCGGACAGCGCGATTCCTGTCCGCAATGGAGAGAGGGAAAAATTTGATTTACTGCACTGCAAAGGATGCGGTATTTGCGTGAAGGCATGTCCGTTTGGCGCAATTACGATGAAGGAGGGGAAATAAGATGGCGATCAAAGAGAGAATGTCAGGAAATGAGGCAGTGGCGCATGCGATTAAGCAGGTGGAACCGGATGTAATGCCCGCATTTCCGATTACCCCTTCGACAGAACTTCCGCAGTTTGTGTCCGGGTTTATCGCAAACGGCGAGATCAATACGGAATTTATACCGGTGGAGAGCGAGCACAGCTCCATGAGTGCGGCGATCGGAGCATCGGCTGCGGGCGTGCGCGCTCTGACGGCGACTTCTTCCTGCGGGCTTGCCCTTATGTGGGAGGTGCTGTATGTGGCGGCGTCAAACCGTTTGCCGGTCTGCATGGCGGTAGTCAACCGCGCGCTTTCCGGCCCGCTCAATATAAACAGCGAGCACTCGGACAGTATGGGGGCAAGGGATTCCGGATGGCTGCAAATCTATGCAGAAAATAATCAGGAAGCATACGACAATTTCATTCAGGCGTATCGAATTGCGGAACATAAGGATGTGATGCTGCCGATCATGGTATGCCAGGATGGCTTCATTACAAGCCACGCAGTAGAGAATATTACATTGGAAGAGACCGAAAAGGTGAAGGAGTTTGTCGGCGAATATGAACCGGAGCACTCTCTTCTGAATCCGGATGAACCGCTTGCGATCGGCCCGTATGCCGTTTCAGGATATGGCATGGAGGCGAAAAAAGCTCAGGCAGAGGCGATGATCCGCGCGAAGAAAGTGATCCTTGACGTGGGCAAGGAATATGAGCAGATGACCGGCAGAAAATATGGCTTTTTTGAAGAATATAAATTAAAGGACGCCGAGTATGCGATCGTTGCAATCGGTTCAGCCTGCGGCACGATCAAGGATGCCGTGGACAAGCTTCGCAAGGCCGGTAAGAAGGTAGGGCTTTTGAAGGTACGCGTCTTCCGCCCGTTTCCGGGAAAAGAGATGGCGAAGGCTCTCAGAAAATGCAAGGCAGTCGGTATTTTTGACCGGTGCGAGGGCTATAATGCCGTGAGCGGGCCTCTGGCGGCCGAGCTTCAGGCGGCGATGTTCCGAAATAAGAACCAGTGCGAAGTGATTAATTACGTATACGGATTATCCGGACGCGATCTGACCGTAGAGCATGTAACGGACGTCTATGGCGAACTTGCTGAAGCGGCGGAACACGGCGTGAAGGATGAAAAATACCGTTATATTAATTTACGGGAGAGGAGGGATTGATAAATGGCGCAGAAATTTGATTTTAAAGAGATTCAGGGAAGGGAAGAAAGGCTGATGCCGGGACACCGCCTTTGTGCCGGCTGCGGCGCTACGATCGCGGTCCGCAACGTATTGAAATCCCTTCATCCGGGCGACAAGGCAGTGATCGGAAACGCTACGGGATGCCTGGAAGTTTCCTCGTTCACGTATCCGTACACTGCGTATCAGGACAGTTATATCCACAATGCGTTTGAAAATGCGGGCGCGACGCTGAGCGGTGTGGAGACGGCATATAAGTATTTAAAAAAGACAGGCAAGCTGAAAGAAGAGTATAAATTTATCACCTTTGGAGGCGACGGCGGCACGTACGATATCGGTTTCCAGTCCCTGTCCGGTGCGATGGAGCGGGGACACGATATGGTATATGTGTGTTATGACAATGGCGCATATATGAATACCGGAATCCAGCGTTCTTCTGCAACGCCGATTTATGCCGATACGACGACGACGCCGGTTGGAAAGGCTTCGGCCGGGAAACCGCAGACGAGGAAGGATCTGGCGGCTATCATGGCCGCCCACAATATCCCTTATGTCGGCCAGACTACGCTGATCGGCAATATGAAGGATCTGTATACAAAGTCTGAACGTGCGATCTATACGGCTGGACCGGCATTTCTGAATATTATGGCCCCTTGTCCGCGCGGATGGCGGTATGACACGCCGGATATTATTGAAATATGCAAGTCCGGCGTCGAGACATGTTACTGGCCGCTATTTGAAGTGATTGAAGGAAAGTGGGTATTGAATTATGAACCCAAAAACAAGCGTCCGATCGAGGATTTCCTGAAACGCCAGGGGCGGTTTAAGCACCTGTTTAAACCGGCAAACGAGCACCTCATCGGAGAATTCCAGAAAGAAGTAGACCGGAGATGGGAAGAACTTTTAGAGAAGTGTAACTGACAAACAAACCGCCCTGCGCAATCTGATGTGCGGGGCGGTTTGTTTGTGCGCCTTTCGGCACGAGTTTCTATTGGATCCGAGTGTTTTATTGGTTGGAACGTCTCCAGATATTCATTTTTTCAGCTTCTTTGATCAGGCCATCACGGAAATCCGGATGGGCTACGGATATAAGCGCCTCCGCTTTTTGCCAGGTTGAGAGTCCCTTTAAATTTACTTTTCCGTATTCGGTAACAAAATAGTGGACATTTGCCCTCGTATCGGTTACGATCGATCCATTTGACAGCGTCGGGCGGATGCGGGATACAAGATTGCCCTGTTTGTCTTTAAAGGTGGATGAACAGCAGATAAAGCTCTTTCCTCCTTTGGACAGGTAGGCGCCGAGAACAAAATCCAGCTGGCCGCCTGCGCCGCTTATGTTTTTCGTGCCTGCGCTTTCTGCGTTGACCTGTCCGTACAGGTCGATATCCACCGTGTTATTGATGGAGATAAAGTTGTCCAACGCCGATATGGAGCGGATATCATTGGTATAGTCAACCGGCGCGCTCATGCATTCCGGATTGTCGTTGACGAAATCATAGAGCTTTTTAGTTCCGGCAGCAAACGCATAGGTCTGACGGAAACGGTCAATATTTTTTCTTGCGCCTGTGATTTTTCCGGCTTTTGAGATATCTACAAAAGCATCTACATACATTTCCGTGTGAACGCCAAGATCTTTCAAATCGGATTCGGCGATCATTTTTCCCACGGCGTTCGGCATGCCGCCGATCCCAAGCTGAAGGCATGCGCCGTCAGGAATTTCTTCCACGATCAGTTTCGCTACCGCCTGATCGACTTCAGAGGCTTCGGCAGCGCCGCCCATTTCGGCAATCGGCGGATTGTCTCCCTCTACGATCATATCTACCATGGAAATGTGGACGCCGTTTTCTTTCCCGCCCAAACACCTCGGCATGTTTTCATTCACTTCGACAATAATTGTTTCCGCGCGTTCGCAGCATGCGTACAGATGGGATGCGCTCGGGCCGAAGTTGAAATAACCGTGGGAGTCCATGGGAGAAACCTGAAAAACAGCTACGCGGGAAGGGCAAGGCAGATCACGGTAGTATCTGGGAAGCTCAGAGTAACGGATCGGCGCATAAAAAGAAAACCCTTTTGCCGCAGCCTTTCTCTCGATTCCGCCCATGTGCCATGAATTCCATGTAAAATGCTGCGCAGGATTTTCAATTTTAAAAATTTCCGGCTCCCACATCAGGATGCCGCCTCGGAAATTTACATCGGTGAGTTCGTTCATGCGGGCGGCGATCGCGGCGTCGCATGCCACCGGCGTATTCGTACACCAGCCGTAATCTACCCAGTCGCCCGAACGGATGACGCCTGCCGCCGCATCTGCCGTTGTAAGTTTGCTTTTGTACATTGCTTCATAATCCATAATACTCAATAGCCTCCTTCACAAACATAATAAAAAGTATTTCCGTATTTTCTCTCATTTATCATTCTATCATTCATAAAATACCCGGTCAAGAGGTTTTTAAAGCGGGGATTTCGATTTCGGAAAAATACAGAAGAAAAGGCGGATAATCGTTTGACAATTTTATGCGAAAATGGTATGATATGAGAAATGGTTTAGACAAGGTTCAGAACATTTGTTCTGCATAGGAAAAATGGAGATCCGGCATGATAAAAGCGGTATATCCGGGAAGCTTTGACCCGGTCACTTATGGACATCTGGATATTATAGAAAGAGCGGCGCGCGTCGTCGATCAGGTCATTGTGGCGGTGTTGGTAAACAGCAGCAAAAAACCGCTTTTTACGATTGATGAAAGAGTGAGGATGCTGCAGGAGACGACAAAAAAGATCGCAAACGTCACGGTTGAGACCTTTCAAGGGCTTACGGTGGACTTTGCAAGGAAAGCCGGGGCAAAAGTGATGATCCGGGGGCTGCGTGCGGTTTCGGATTTTGAGTCGGAGATGCAGATTGCCCAGACGAACCACAGTCTGAATCCTGATATTGATACGATGTTCTTTACGACAAGTCTGGAATATGCGTTCTTAAGCTCTACGATTGTTCGAGAGGTAGCGTTCTATGGTTCTGATATATCCGGGATGGTGCCAGATTATGTGAGCGGGATGCTCCATGCAAAATACAAAAATGAAAAAGAAATCGATCTCAAATAAGGCAATTGTGTTTAAAACCGGATTTTTTCCGGAATAAAATTATAAATAATTTATAAGGAGGATATATTTATCATGTCAAAAAAAGTAGTATTAGCAGGCGCATGCCGTACAGCAATCGGAACGATGGGGGGGAGCCTCAGCACGACGCCGGCTCCGCAGCTCGGCTCAATTGTGATCGAGGAAGCGCTGAAAAGAGCAGGCGTTCCAAAGGATCAGGTTGATCACGTTTATATGGGATGCGTTATTCAGGCGGGACTTGGCCAGAACGTGGCTCGTCAGGCTTCGATCAATGCCGGTCTTCCGATTGAAACTCCTGCTGTGACAATTAACGTTGTATGCGGTTCCGGTTTGAACTGTGTGAATATGGCGGCGCAGATGATCCAGACGGGAGATGCTGATATCGTAGTAGCGGGCGGCATGGAAAACATGTCCATGGCTCCGTATGCCCTGAAACAGGCACGTTTCGGATACCGTATGAATGACAATAAGATCATTGATACGATGGTAAACGACGCCCTTTGGGATGCATTCAACAACTACCACATGATTCAGACGGCAGATAATATTTGTGCGGACGAAAGATGGAAGCTTACCCGCGAAGAGCTGGATGAGTTTGCCGTTGCCAGCCAGACAAAGGCTGTGGCTGCGCAGGAAGCCGGTAAATTTGATGACGAGATCGTACCGGTAGAAGTAAAGCAGAAAAAGCAGACGATTGTATTTGACAAAGATGAGGGACCGCGTCCGGGTACATCGATGGAAGGCCTGGCAAAGCTTCGTCCGATCAACAAAGACGGTTTTGTTACAGCTGGAAACGCATCCGGAATCAATGATGGCGCGGCAGCTGTTGTCGTAATGAGCGAAGAAAAAGCGAAAGAACTCGGCGTAAAACCGATGGCTTCGTTTGTAGCTGGCGCCTTGGCTGGCGTAGATCCGAAAATCATGGGTATCGGACCGGTTGCCGCAACGCGGAAGGTTATGGCTAAAACGGGCCTCAGTGTAGACGACATGGATCTGATCGAGGCAAACGAGGCGTTTGCGGCACAGTCAATCGCTGTCGGCAGGGATCTTGGATTTGATCTTGAAAAACTGAATGTAAACGGCGGTGCAATTGCACTCGGACATCCCGTAGGAGCATCCGGATGCCGTATTCTTGTAACGCTTCTTCATGAGATGCAGAGACGCGACGCGAAGAAAGGCCTGGCGACTCTTTGTATCGGCGGCGGAATGGGCTGCGCTACGATTGTCGAGCGCGACTGATCAATGATTGCAAAATAAAGCTTCTGATATGATATTAGGAAAGGAGAGTTCCCAAATGGAATTCATTAATTATGACGTAGAGGACATGGTTGGTATCATTACGATTAACCGTCCGAAGGCATTAAACGCTTTAAACAGCGCCGTGCTGGATGAGCTGAACGAGACTCTGGATCATGTGGATCTGAATACGATAAGATGCCTGATTCTGACAGGCGCGGGCGAAAAATCTTTTGTGGCGGGAGCTGACATCGGAGAGATGAGCACGCTTACGAAAGCGGAAGGAGAGGCGTTTGGAAAGAAGGGAAACGATGTATTCCGCAAGCTGGAGACGTTCCCGATTCCGGTCATTGCTGCCGTAAACGGCTTTGCGCTTGGCGGCGGGTGCGAGATCTCGATGAGCTGTGACATCCGTATCTGTTCTGAAAATGCCGTATTTGGACAGCCTGAGGTTGGGCTTGGCATTACGCCGGGCTTTGGCGGCACACAGAGGCTGGCAAGGGTGATTCCGGTCGGAATGGCGAAACAGCTGATCTACACTGCTAGAAATATTAAGGCGGACGAGGCATACCGCATAGGGCTTGTCAATGCCGTATATCCGCTTGAAGAGCTTATGCCGGCGGCAAAGAAAATGGCGGCGGGTATTGCGATGCAGGCGCCGATTGCCGTACGCAACTGCAAAAAGGCAATCAACGACGGCCTTCAGGTAAATATGGACGAGGCGATCGCAATTGAAGAAAAGCTGTTCGGCGACTGCTTTGAGACAGAGGATCAGAAAGCGGGAATGGGCAATTTCCTTGAAAAGGACAAAGAAAAGAAATTAAAGGCGGTTCCGTTCAAGAACTGCTAAAAAATATAGAAAAAACAGATGGAGGTATTTATCAATGATAGTAGGTATTATAGGTGCAGGCACTATGGGTTCCGGAATCGCACAGGCATTTGCGATGACCGACGGATTTGAGGTTCGTCTCTGCGACATCAAACAGGAGTTTGCAGACGGCGGTAAGGCGAAGATTGAAAAAAACCTTAATTTCCTTGTAAAGAAAGAGAAAATCACACAGGACAAGGCAAATGAGATTCTCGGCAAAATCAAGACGGGTCTCAAAGACATCTGTACGGATTGCAATCTCGTAGTAGAGGTTGCGCCGGAGAACATGGAGATCAAAAAGACGACATTTAAAGAGCTCATGGAGATCGTTCCGAAAGACTGTATGTTTGCGTCAAACACGTCTTCACTTTCCATCACGGAGCTTGGAAATGGCCTCGACCGTCCGATGATCGGCATGCATTTCTTCAATCCGGCTGACAGAATGAAGCTGGTAGAGGTAATCCGCGGAGAAAATACGCCGGATGACATGAATGATAAAATTATTGATATCTCAAAGCAGATTGGCAAAACGCCGGTGCAGGTGAATGAAGCGGCTGGATTTGCTGTAAACCGCATACTGATTCCGATGATCAACGAGGCGATTTGCGTACTGGAGGCCGGCGTCGCAAGTGCGGAAGATATTGACACGGCGATGATCCTCGGCTGCAATCATCCGATGGGGCCGCTGCATCTTGGCGATTATATCGGACTTGATATCTGCCTTGCAATTATGGAAGTTATTTATAGCGAGACCGGCGATTCAAAATACAGGCCAGCGCCGCTTCTCAGGAAAATGGTACGTGCAGGAAAGCTCGGCTGCAAAACAAAAGTTGGATTCTTTGATTACAACAAATAAATGAAAGGAGCTTAGAGAAGATGGACTTTACTTTAGATCAGAAACATGAGATGGCGAGGGCCTTATTCAAAGACTTTGCTGAAAATGAGGCAAAACCTCTGGCTCAGGAAACGGATGAGACGGAAAAATTCCCGCAGGCTACCGTGGAAAAAATGCAGAAATACGGATTTATGGGAATCCCGATTCCAAAAGAATACGGCGGACAGGGCTGTGACCCGTTAACATATGTAATGTGCGTGGAGGAGCTTTCTAAAGTATGCGGCACGACGGGCGTAATCGTATCGGCGCATACATCCCTCTGCTGCGACCCGATTATGACATATGGTACAGAGGAGCAGAAACAGAAGTTTTTGGTTCCGCTGGCAAAGGGCGAAAAACTCGGAGCGTTTGCACTGACAGAGCCGGGTGCGGGAACGGATGCGCAGGGAGCGCAGACAAAGGCTGTTCTGGATGGAGATGAATGGGTGCTCAACGGCTCCAAATGCTTCATTACGAACGGCAAGGTGGCAGACGTATACATCGTAATTGCGATTACAAATGTGACAGAGGACAAGCGCGGAAGAAAGAAAAAGAATTTCTCTGCATTTATCGTAGAAAAAGGAAGTCCGGGATTTTCCTTTGGTACAAAGGAGAAAAAGATGGGTATTCGCGGATCTTCGACATATGAGTTGATTTTCGAGGACTGCCGTATTCCGAAAGATAATCTGCTCGGACCGGAAGGAAGAGGTTTCCCGATCGCAATGCATACGCTGGATGGCGGCCGTATCGGTATTGCCGCACAGGCTCTTGGCATCGCAGAGGGCGCTCTTGAGACGACGATTGCATATGTAAAAGAGAGGAAGCAGTTTGGACGCTCAATCGCCGCACAGCAGAACACGCAGTTCCAGCTGGCAGATATGGCTACGAAGGTAGAGGCTGCGAAACATCTTGTATACAAAGCTGCGAAGGCAAAAGAGACTCAGAAGGTATACAGCGTAGAGGCTGCCATGGCGAAATTATATGCTGCCGAGGTGGCAATGGAAGTGACGACAAAAGCAGTGCAGCTGCATGGCGGATATGGTTACATCCGAGAGTACGATGTAGAACGTATGATGCGTGATGCCAAGATTACAGAGATCTACGAGGGAACATCAGAAGTTCAGCGTATGGTTATCTCTGGAAACTTATTGAAATAAGGAGGTTCCTATCGTGAAAATAGTAGTTTGTATAAAACAGGTGCCTGATACAGCAGGCGGAGTGAAATTTAATCCGGACGGTACGCTTGACCGCGGTGCGATGCTTACTATCATGAATCCGGATGACAAAGCCGGATTGGAGGCGGCGCTCAGAATAAAAGAACAGAATGGTGCGGAAGTTACCGTTCTTACTATGGGACTTCCGAAAGCGGAGGAAGTTCTCCGTGAGGCGATGGCAATGGGCGCGGATAACGGGATTCTCGTTACGGACCGCGTACTCGGCGGTGCGGATACATGGGCGACATCTACGACGCTGGCAGGCGCCCTCAGAAATATTGATTATGATCTGATCATTACAGGACGTCAGGCAATCGACGGCGATACCGCACAGGTAGGGCCGCAGATTTCCGAGCATCTTGATATCCCTGTTATTTCTTATGCAAAGGAAATCAAGATCGACGGTGATTCTGTCATTGTAAAACGTCTGTATGACGACAGATCTCATGAGTTAAAGGCAAAAATGCCTTGTCTTATTACCGCTCTTTCTGAATTGAACGAGCCGCGTTACATGACTCCGGGTGGAATTTTTGACGCCTATGAAAAAGAAATTACGGTTTGGGGCAGATCAGACCTCAAGGATGTAGACGATTCCAATCTCGGACTGAAAGGATCTCCGACTAAGATCGCCAAGGCTTCGGATAAGGTTCGCAAAGGCGCGGGTGAAAAAGTTGCGCTGGACGGAGCAGAAGGCGCATCCTACATCATGGGCAAATTGAAAGAGAAACATGTAATCTAATCAAATAAGGAAAAGTGGTGAATAAAATGAATTTAGAAGAATATAAAGGCGTATATGTCTATGCACAGCAGGTAGACAATGAAATAAGCGGAATTGCGTTGGAACTGTTAGGCAAGGCAAATGAGCTTGCAAAGGATTTGAGTACGGACGTAACTGCCGTACTGATCGGTTCAGGCGTCGGAAATCTTGTCGACACATTGGCTGAGTACGGTGCGGATAAGGTAATCGTTGTCGATGATCCGGAATTGAAAGATTATAGGACAGAGCCGTATACACATGCGCTTGCGTCTGTTATTAACGAATATAAACCGGAGATTATGCTTGTCGGCGCTACAGCGATCGGACGCGACCTCGGGCCGAGGGTGTCCGCGCGCGTTGCTACCGGCCTGACTGCAGATTGCACGGTACTTGAAATCGGTGATTTCCCGCTCGCCCCGGTTCCGGGAAAAGAAGATGAGCAGAAGCATAATCAGCTGCTGATGACTCGTCCGGCATTTGGCGGAAATACGATCGCTACGATCGCATGCCCGGATAACCGTCCGCAGATGGCGACCGTACGTCCGGGCGTTATGCAGAAGATTGAGCCGAAAGCCGGCGCAAAAGCAGAAGTGATCGACTATAATCCGGGCTTTACGCCGAACAATAAATATGTTGAGATCCTGAGCGTTATGAAATCCGTAGCGGAGACAGTAAATATTGCAGATGCGAAAATTCTTGTATCCGGCGGACGCGGCGTAGGCTCCAAAGAGAACTTCAAGCTTCTCGAGGATCTGGCAGATGCGATCGGCGGAACCGTCAGCTGTTCCCGTGCCGTTGTTGAAAACGGCTGGCTGCCGGTAGACCGTCAGGTCGGACAGACCGGACAGACGGTTCGTCCGAACGTGTACTTCGCAATCGGTATTTCCGGTGCAATTCAGCATGCTGCCGGTATGGAAGAGTCCGACATCATCATTGCTATCAACAAGGATGAGGACGCTCCGATCTTTGATATTGCCGATTATGGCATTGTAGGAGATCTGAATAAAATCGTACCTCAGCTGACTGAGATGCTCAAAGCAGAGATCAAGAAATAATTGTATGAGTTATCGGAGGGTGCTTACGGAGCTTATGGCAGTTTGGCGGCGTCATAAGTTTCGGAACGCCCTTTTTCTTGCTAATGTACCGTATATAAAAAGAAAGGGAAAGCGGTGTATTCGGTTATGAAGGCATCATGCAAGGGGATGAGATGAAAAAGATCGGAATCGTAATATGCAACTATAATAAAAAGGAATATGTGCTGAATTGCATCCAGAGCGTTTTGGAATCGAAGACGGATGATTATGATATTTATGTGGCGGACAATGCTTCTACGGACGGTTCGGCGGAGGCGATCCGGGAAAAATATGGAGAGCGGGTCACGGTTCTTGCAAATAAGGAGAATTTGGGCGGCTCCGGCGGTTTTAACACAGGGATCCGAAAGGTTTTGGAAGATGGCTACGAGTATCTGTATTGCCTTGACAATGATGTGCTCGTGGATGAAAATGCGATCGGTGCGCTTGCCGGGTATCTGGACGCCCATGAGGATACCGGCGTGGCGGGATCTATTGTATATCATATGGACTGTCCGGAATATGTGCAGCAATATGGGCTGGATATCGATTTTGAAAATTATACGGCGGTTACCCACTATGCGGATTTTTGGGACGATGGGAGCATACCGGACGTCAAACGATGCGATACGGTAGCGACGTGCAGCGTGATGGTACGCTTGAGCTGCATTCGGGAGACGGATATCGGCATTATGCCGGAGGATAATTTTATATACTGGGATGATATGGAATGGATTTACCGTTTTACACTGGCAGGATTTAAAGTTGTGACGGTGAAAAACAGTGCGGTGTTACATAAAATGGGGTCGAACGTGAAGCCGTCCAATACGTTTATTAATTATTATATGTGGCGCAATCGGATGAATTTTTTTATGAGGTATACGCCGAAAGAAAAAACGGAAGAAATGAGTTACCGGCTGCTGAGCGCAGCCTTTGACTCGATGTACGAGAGCATGTACCGCGAAGAGCACAATATTATGAAAACCCTTTCCTATGCATTTTTTGATGCGGTGCGAGGCGTGAGGGGAAAGGCGGCTGAATATAAAATCCTGCCAAATGATGCGAATGACGACAAATTCCGTATGTTTTTGCAAGGGAAAAAAACATACTGCCTTCTTCCCGGCGGAAGCGATGATGAGAGGGGCGTCATGAAAAATTTTCTTCAATTGCTGAATCCGGAGCTTGTTTCGTGCGAGGACAGCGCCCGGGCAGACGTTGTTCTGAAGCCGTGTGATTATGTGATGCAGATGGCGGGCGGCGACCGCAGCTTCGTATATATTGATACGCAGAACAATGTGATTTTGGATGAAGAGGACTGGACATGCGTTGAAAATTACCGGTATGCAAGGTCATTGTTTATCTATATGAATCAGGCGCCGTTTTTAGATGCGGTGGAATCGTTAAAAAATAGAAACTAAAATGGGAGGCAAGTATGAATGAAATGTATGTACGCTTTCCCGGCGGACGGAAGAAGGCGTTTACGATCAGCTATGATGATAATGTGACGCAGGATGAAAGACTGATCAGGCTTATGGAAAAATATAAAATCAGCGGAACTTTTAATATCATTCCGGGCTGGTTTGCGCAGGAGGGAGCCGTATTTCCGCCGGACGAGACATATATAAACGTCACGGAACAAAAGGCGCTTGAGATTTATAAGAATGATCTGGTCGAAGTGGCAAATCACGGATATAATCATACAAAAATGACAACGACGCCCGAAATGCTCGTCCTGGATGATATATTGAAATGCCGGAAGAAGCTGGAGGCAATGTACGACGCCATCGTGACCGGTTTTGCTTACCCGTACGGCTGGTACAATAAAACGGTGATGGACGTACTTGTACAGGCTGGCATATCATATGCGAGAACGGTAAACAGCACAGGCTCTTTCCGCCTTCCGGACAACTGGATGGAGCTCAATCCGACCTGCCATCATGATGATCCGCACCTGATGGAACTGGCGCAGTCTTTCATAGAGGATGATGTAACGGAGCACCCGTATTTATTTTATGTGTGGGGACATACATTTGAATTTGACAGAAATAAAAACTGGGATGTGATCGAGCGCCTGTTTGAACAGGTGGGCGGCAAGGAGAAAGACATATGGTACGCGACGAACGGGGAACTGTGCGAGTATCACAGGGCGTTTGAAAAACTCGTATT
This sequence comes from uncultured Lachnospiraceae bacterium, assembly GCA_947591245.1. Taxonomy (GTDB): domain Bacteria; phylum Bacillota; class Clostridia; order Lachnospirales; family Lachnospiraceae; genus Eubacterium_F. The sequence continues at coordinate 35,691 of CANQCY010000020.1, forward strand.
TTCTGCTGACGGCAGTCAGGCGTACAATCCGTCATGCATCGATTTGTGGGCGGAGATCGACCGCAAGCTGTATTTACTGCCTGCGGGAAAGCGCGAGAAAAGGAGAATAATATGATGAAAAAGACGGCTATATTATTTATGCTTCTAGCTATAATGGCTGCTGTCTGCATAATCGGCGCAGACAGGGAATGCATGGCGGCGAAACCGTCGGCGCTGCATGTGAAAGGAACGAAAATCGTCAATGCCTCCGGTAAGACGGTTGTATTGAAGGGAGCAAGCACGCACGGTATTGCGTGGTTTCCGCAGTACGTGAATAAGCAGTGCTTTCAAAGCTTAAAGAAGATGGGGGCAAATACGGTTCGTCTCGCCTTTTACAGCGACAGCGGCGCCGGATATGATAAATCCCTTTACACAAAGATTGATGAAGGGGTAAAAGCGGCGACAGAACTCGGCATGTATGTTATTATCGACTGGCATATTTTATCGGATGGAAATCCCAAAACAAATGAGGGGAAGGCAAAAGAGTTTTTCACTTATTTTGCAAAAAAATATGCAGGGCAGAGCAATGTTTTGTACGAAATTTGCAATGAACCAAATGGTGATGCGACGTGGCAGAGGGATATCCGTCCGTATGCACAGAGAATGATCCGCCTGATACGCAAATATGACAAAAAGGCGCTTATCATTGTGGGGACGCCGACGTGGTCGCAGGATGTAGACACTGCCTCGGATGCGCCGATAAAAAATGAATCCAATATTGCGTATGCACTGCATTTTTATGCGGCTACGCATAAGGAGTGGATTCGGGAGAAATTAAAAACGGCGCATAAGAAGGGGCTTCCAGTCATTGTGTCTGAGTATTCGATCTGCGATGCGTCCGGCAATGGCGGTATTGATACGAAAGAGGGAAAGGCGTGGATGAAGCTTTTGAAAAAATACAGGATCGGGCATATCGCATGGAGCATCTGCAATAAAAATGAGACGGCTTCTCTCATTAAGGCGTCTTGCCAGAAGACGGGCAAGATCACAAAAAACGATTTATCAAGGACGGGGAAATGGATTGTGAAGAACTGGTAATCCGAAAAGTTTTATGCTCTGCTATGCAGCGGGGGATTTGACTATAAAAATGTGTAGTCTCGGAAAGTCAGTAAAAAAACAGAAAAACATTTATTGATGTGAAGTTTGTGAAAAGGTGGAATAAAAA
>CANQCY010000021.1 GCA_947591245.1 uncultured Lachnospiraceae bacterium
TCCTGATCGAATTTGCCTGCGCCTATACGCTGGAGGTCGCAGTGGGAAGCCCCGGTTCGTTTAAGATCGCCGCGCATATGTTTTCCCCGCGCAAGACACACCCGGTTTTGTTCGAGACGGTTGTAATATGCGCGACGGCGGCGATCATGTGCCCGCTCATGAGCTTTTTGGCTGCTTGGATGTACTACCCGTATTATCAGGGGTTTCATCTTGCGACGCTGCTTGCCAACTGGCTAAAGCTTGTATGCTTCAATCTGCCATTTGCTGTCTTCAGCCAGGTGTTTTTTATCCAGCCGCTTGTCCGCGCGGTATTCAAAAGAATTTTTGCCCGGAAGGAGAAAGAGGGGCGGCATGAAACCCGCCAGGCAGCGTAAAAGCCGTCGGGCGTCTTATAATCCGCATTGCCCGGAAAATCATATTCATAATCCAGGCTGCGCCCGTTTGCATGATTTTGCCTCGGTCAATCGCCCGATGGGTCGGAGTCGGAGAAGGCGCCTTTCCGTATATTTTCCCGGATGATTTGGTCGGTCGCCTCAAATAGTTTTTCCGAACCCAAGCGGGTTTTTTCCTGGCGGCCGTAGACGGCGGCTGAGGATACGCCGTGTTCGATCCAGTCGCTGCCGCCGTTGCTGTGGTTTAAGAGCAGGGGCTGCAGATTGTCCATGGCGTGGGCGAAGCGGGACTCCGCCGTCTGGTATTCCTCAAATTCGTCAAACAGGGCGGTCAGCTCCGCCTTCTGGTCCTCCGGCAGCAGTGAAAAAATCCGTTCTTTGGCGCGGCATTCGCGCTCTTTCTGGGATTTCAGCATCTCTGTGTCATAGGCGTAGGTATCGCCCGCGTCGATTTCTACAAGATCATGAATCAGGCACATTGTCAGGACTTTGGCCAAATCGATTTCTTCATTGGCATATTCCCGGAGCAGATATGCCATAACGGCCATGTGCCACGCGTGTTCGGCGTCGTTTTCCCTCCGGCCGTGCCCGGACAGGTGGGTCTGGCGGGTGACATTTTTCTCCTTATCAATCTCCAGTGCAAAAGCCAATTGCTTCTTTAGCCGTTCATCCATGCGTACGTTCCTCCATTGCGCCGTTTTCCTTTTTTTAGTATGGGGTGAAGCGCCGCAGGCGCTTTTTTTTCTCCTGACTATATGAAAAATCAGTTAAGTGTGAGGTGTACGGCGAATCCGCCGATTTCTCCCTTGATGTAAATGAAACGCATCGCGCCTTTGTCCGTGTACTGGGCGGTGTCCATGTCAAATTCTACGCCCTGTGCCTGAAGATGGAAGACAGCGCGGTCTACGGAATTGCAGCCGATGGCGATATGTCCCATTGTTCCTTTGCCGGGGGATTTCATGACTTCAATGCCATCTCCGCAGAAATAAGAAACGTCGATTTCCCTCTTTTCAAAACCGAACATTGCCGCAAAAGCATTCGCTGTGTCGGCGGCAGCGTTTTCCTCGCAATTGATTCCGATATGTTTGAGGCGGAACCCGAGCATGTTTTTTACTGCTTCTTTTGTCAGCGAGGTAATCTCGTCAAATTTTCCGGCATCCACAAGCGCGCCGCTCACCATCCAGCTTCCGCCGCATGCGATAATGCGGTCGAAGGCGAGGTATTCGTTTAAGTTATTGGCGTTAATGCCGCCGGTCGGCATAAATTTCATATTTACATATGGCGCCGCCATTGCTTTGATCAGTTTGAGTCCGCCGATCGCTTCTGCCGGAAAGATTTTTACAACGTCAAGTCCGAGAGAAAGAGCCTGCTCGATGTCGCTTGGATTCGCACAGCCGGGAGTGACGGGTATATTCCTGTCTACGCAGTATTTTACAACTTCTGCGTTCAGCCCGGGACTAACGATAAATTTTGCCCCGGCATTGACGGCGCGGTCAACCTGATCCGTGGTCAGGACGGTACCTGCTCCGACAAACATCTGCGGAAATTCATCCGACATGATACGTATGGCTTCTTCTGCGCAGTCAGTGCGGAATGTGACTTCTGCGCAGGGCAGACCGCCGTTGCACAGGGCTTTTGCCAGCGGCCTTGCATCTTCTATATGATTCAGAGCTACAACGGGAACAATACCGATTTGTGAAAGTTTTTTCAGAGTGTCGTTCATTTCTTTTTCCTCCATCTTAAGTCAAAAGGCGTTTCGCCCTGACATTATTATAATCTATTATACTTGATTTTGATGGTAAGTCAAATATTTATTAAGCGATTGCCCTAAATATTTATTTACCATCATGGAAAAATAAGTACAGGTGTGGTATAATGTGTTTGGCGGATTGCGGGGGTTGTGAAACAACGAAGCAATCCGCAGCATCTGTTTAAAAATCGGAAAGGATGCAAGAAGGACTATGTGGAAGCTACTCGTTTACTTAAAGGAATATAAAAAAGAAACCGTTCTGGGTCCGCTGTTTAAGTTATTGGAGGCATTGTTTGAACTGATGGTGCCGCTTGTTATGGCAGCAGTCATAGATGTGGGGATCGGAAAAGGGGACGCGCGTTATGTGCTGATGATGGGCGGCGTACTCCTTCTGCTCGCTGCAGTAGGGCTCGCATCATCTCTGACCGCGCAGTATTTCGCAGCAAAAGCAGCTGTCGGATTTTCGGCGAAATTGAAGTCCGCACTGTTTCAGCATATTGAATCGCTTTCTTACGCGGAGATGGACCGTCTGGGCCCGGCAGGCCTGATCACCAGGATGACGAGCGACGCCAATCAGGTGCAGTCGGGGGTGAATCTCGTACTGCGGCTTTTTCTCCGCTCGCCGTTTATCGTATTTGGCGCTTTGATTATGGCATTCACGATTGATGTGAAGGCGGCGCTGATTTTTGCAGCTGCGATTCCTCTTTTGTCCATCGTCGTATTTGGGGTTATGTTTGCGGCCATTCCATTGTACAAAAAAGTGCAGTCGGGGCTTGACCGCGTACTTGGCATCACAAGGGAGAATCTGACCGGGGCGAGAGTCATCCGGGCATTCGGTAAAGAGAAAGAGGAAACGGAACATTTTGTGGAAGCAAATCTCGGGTTAAACCGGGTTCAAATGTTTGTAGGACGCATTTCTGCCCTGATGAATCCGCTTACGTATGTGATCGTAAACGGGGCAACGGTCGTGTTGATCTGGACGGGGGCGGTTCGGGTGGATGGCGGCGTGATCACGCGGGGAGAGGTGGTTGCACTCGTAAATTATATGTCGCAGATACTTGTGGAGCTTGTAAAGCTTGCCAATCTGATCATTACGGTCACAAAAGCGATCGCCTGCGGCAACCGCATTCAGGAGGTGTTTGAGGTTCAGACGAGTCTGCCGGATGAAGGCGAGGAGGGGGCTTTTGACGATGGGGGAACCGTCGTTTTTGAACATGTCGGGCTGAAATATCCGGAGTCTTCCGAGGAATCGCTGACCGATATTACTTTTACTGCGAAAAAGGGCGAGGTAATCGGCGTTATAGGCGGTACGGGCTCCGGCAAAACGTCTCTTGTAAATCTGATTCCGCGGTTTTATGATATCTCGTCGGGACGGCTCTTTGTCGGCGGAACGGAAGTCCGCAAATATCCGTTATCCGTATTGCGTGAAAAAATTGGCGTAGTGCCGCAGAAGTCCGTGCTTTTTTATGGGACGGTCCGGTCGAATATGCAGTGGGGGAGGCCGGACGCTACGGATGAAGAGATATGGGAGGCATTGGAAACGGCACAGGCGGCAGAGTTTGTGCGCGCCAAAGAGGGGGGGCTGGACGCCTGTGTAGAACAGGGAGGAAAGAATTTTTCAGGCGGACAGAGACAGCGTCTGGCGATCGCCCGCGCGCTGGTGAAACGGCCGGAGATACTGATTATGGATGACAGCGCCTCCGCGCTTGATTATGCTACGGATGCGGCGCTCCGGACAGGGATCCGTGAAAAACTCAGGGGAACGACGGTGTTTATTGTATCGCAGCGGACGGCGTCCATCCGGCATGCAGACAGCATTATCGTATTGGACGATGGTGAGGCGGCAGGGATCGGCTCCCACGAGCAGTTGCTTGAAAGCTGCGGAGTATACCGTGAAATCTATGAGTCGCAGTTTGGAAAGGGGGAGGCGGCGTCATGATGGGAAATTCCGGAAACCAGAAGGAGACGATTAAGAAGGCGCTCCGTTATATAAAAAAATATGTTCTTCTTCTCGCTGTATCGCTCGTACTGGCGGCGGCAGTCGTTGTTCTGACGCTGTATGTGCCGATTCTCACCGGACAGGCAATCGATGCGATCGTGTCGCGGGGAAATGTGGATTTTGACAGGGTGGCGTCGATCTTATGGAAAATCGGGATCGCCGTGCTGATCACGGCGGCAGCGCAGTGGATTATGAACGCATGCAATAACAAAATTACGTATTGCGTCGTGCGGGATATCCGAAATGACGCATTTATGAAAATACAAAATCTTCCGCTCAGCTATATTGACAGCCGGTCGTATGGCGAGGTGGTGAGCCGCGTAATCGCGGATGCGGATCAGTTTGCGGACGGACTTCTGCTCGGATTCGCACAGCTGTTTACGGGGGTTATTACAATATTGGGAACGCTTCTGTTTATGCTCGGCGTCAATGTGGGAATTACGCTTGTTGTTGTGCTTATCACCCCGGTTTCGCTTGTTGTCGCGGCTTTTATTGCGAAGCGGACGTATGAGATGTTCAGGCTCCAGTCAGAGACAAGGGGGGAGCAGACAGCGCTCGTGGAGGAGATGTTAGGCGATCAGAAGATCGTTCAGGCATTTGGTTATGAGGATGAGGCAAAGCGGAGGTTTGACGAAATAAACGGGCGCCTTGAAAAATATTCTCTGCGCGGTATTTTCTTTTCTTCGATCACCAATCCGGCAACGCGCTTTGTAAACAGTCTTGTATATGCCGGCGTCGGTATCGCGGGCGCGGTTTCTGCGATCCGGGGCGGGATTTCCGTCGGGCAGCTCTCGTGCTTTTTGAGCTATGCGAACCAGTATACAAAGCCGTTTAATGAGATTTCGGGCGTGGTGACGGAGCTGCAGAATGCGCTTGCCTGTGCCGCACGGATTTTTGAACTGATTGAGGAAAAACCGCAGGAACCGGATAGCGGGGATGCGGTTGTGCTTGAAAAGGCGGATGGAAGCGTGCGGCTGGAGGACGTTTATTTTGCTTACGAGCCGGATCAGAAACTGATCGAGAACTTTAACCTTGCGGTGGAGCCGGGACAGAGGGTGGCAATTGTCGGCCCGACCGGCTGTGGAAAGACGACGCTGATCAATCTTCTGATGCGTTTTTATGACGTAAAAAGCGGCAATATCCGCGTGAGCGGTCATGATATACGAAAAATTACGAGGGAGAGCCTGCGCGCAAATTACGGCATGGTGCTTCAGGAAACGTGGCTGCGTCAGGGGACGATCCGAGAAAATATTGCGATGGGCAAGCCGGACGCCGGTGAAGAGGAAGTGATCCGGGCAGCGAAAGCAAGCCACGCCCACAGCTTTATCAAACGGCTGCCGAAGGGCTATGATACCGTGATCGGGGAAGACGGGGGCAGTCTTTCGCAGGGTCAGAAACAGCTGCTCTGTATCGCACGGGTGATGCTGTGCCTGCCGCCGATGCTCATATTGGATGAGGCGACTTCTTCGATCGATACGCGCACGGAGCTCAAGATCCAGAATGCATTTTCAAAAATGATGCAGGGACGCACAAGCTTTATCGTTGCGCACCGCCTGTCTACGATTCAGGAGGCGGATGTCATACTCGTTATGAAGGACGGGCATATAATTGAGCAGGGGAATCACCAGTCGCTATTGAAAAAAAATGGATTTTATGCTACTCTTTATAATAGTCAGTTTGCAGGATAGAAAAACGGGACTGTTCTGAATGGAAATGGAGGAGATTATGTCAGCAGATCAACAGGCAAAAAAGGAACATATCAGGAAACTGCAGAGAGAGAAAGATACCGTGATCCTGGCGCATTATTATGTGGATGGCAGCGTACAGGAGATTGCGGACTTTGTCGGGGATTCTTATTTTCTTGCGAGGAAGGCAGTGGATATACCGCAGAAAAATATACTGTTTTGCGGAGTGTCATTTATGGCGGAGAGCGCGAAGATACTCAATCCAGACAAAAAAGTGATTATGGCGGATGAAACAGCCGACTGTCCGATGGCGCATATGGCGGATGCCGCGAAGATCCGCGAGGTGCGGCAGAAATACGAGGATGCGGCGGTCGTATGTTATGTAAATTCAACGGCAGAGATTAAGGCGGAATCGGACGTCTGCGTGACTTCTTCCAATGCGGTCCGTGTCGTGAGGGCTCTGACAAATCAGCGCATATTTTTTATTCCGGACAATAATCTGGGAAGGCATGTCGCCGAACAGGTGCCGGAAAAGACATTTATTTTCCACGATGGATTTTGCCATGTACATACGGATATCTCGGCGCAAGATGTGGAAAAGGCAAAAGAAATCCATCCGGATGCCCTTGTTCTGAGCCATCCGGAGTGTACGGCGGACGTACTCGCGCTCTCGGATTTCATCGGGAGTACGTCGGAGATTATTGATTTTACCTGCGCAAGCGATCAGGATGAGTTTATCATATGTACGGAAACGGGCGTCTTTTATGAGTTGCAGCAGAAGAATCCGCAAAAGAAATTTTACAGCGCGGCACGCAGCCAGATCTGCCCGAATATGAAAAAGATTACCTTAGACAAAGTGGAGAGGGCGCTGGAGGAAATGGCGCCGGAAATGGTTGTTGAGGATGAACTGGCACGCTCTGCAAGCCGGCCGCTCGTCAGGATGCTTGAGTTAGCAAAATAAGATAATATAAAGAATGTAAAAGGAGGAAACGGATTATGTTAGAGCAGTTGAAAAAAGAAGTTTATGAAGCAAATATGGAGCTTCAGGAGAAAGGGCTTGTCATTTACACATGGGGAAATGTGAGCGGCATTGACCGTGAAAATAACCTTGTCGTCATCAAGCCGAGCGGTGTGGAATACGATGAACTCTCACCGGAGGATATGGTCGTTGTTGATTTCGACCACAATGTAGTCGAGGGAAGATATCGTCCGTCGTCCGATACGGCGACTCATATCGAGCTGTACCGTGCCTATGACAATCTTGCCGGCGTCGTTCACACGCATTCGACATGGGCGGTTTCATTTGCACAGGCGGGTATGGGGATTCCCGCTTACGGGACGACGCACGCAGATTATTTTTATGGGGAGATACCGTGTACGAGGGATCTGACGGCGGCGGAAATCAATGACGGTTATGAGCGGAATACCGGCCTTGTCATCATTGAGACGATCGGTGAAAATGATCCGATGGAAGTGCCGGGCATCGTTGTGAAGAACCATGGCCCGTTTGCATGGGGCAATTCGCCGGCAAATGCGGTTTACAACGCCGTCGTGCTGGACAAGGTGGCGGAGATGGCGTACCATACGGTTATGCTGAATCCGAATGTGAAACCGGCGCCCCAGTATTTGTTGGATAAGCACTATTTCAGAAAACACGGAGAAAATGCATACTATGGACAGGCAGGCGTCTGACCGGACAAAGCCGCATATTATGGATAAGAAAGCATTTGACCGCGCGATCAGGCAGATCGTGAATCAGGAACGCGGGCGGTATGGGATCGGCACCCTTTCCGAAAAGACCCTTCATGCGGTAATCAAGCACTATATGGAACCGGATGAGGATTATCATGAGGTGCCGTTAGAGGGATTTGTGGCGGATATTTTTCGTGATAATACGGTGACCGAGATACAGACAGCCCATTTTGACGTGCTGCGGCGGAAGCTGGATAAGTTTCTGCCGCTTTATCCGGTTACGATCGTGCATCCTATTCCGGCGACAAAATGGGTAGTTTGGGTTGATCCCGAAAGCGGGCTGGAGGTCAGCAAACGGAAGTCGCCGAAAAAGGGAAGTCCGTACCAGGCGTTCCGCGAATTGTACCGGATCAGGAATTATCTCAACCATCCGAATCTTCAGATACTGTTTTTATTTATCGACATGGATGAGACAAAGATATTGGATGGCTGGAGCCATGACAAAAAGAAGGGTGCGACAAAATATGACCGCATTCCCGTGGAACTGGTTGATGAGATGCTGTTTGAACGGGTGGAAGATTACCGCATGATGATCCCGCCGGAGCTGTCGGCATTTACGACAAAGGAATATGCAAAGAGCGCAAAGATTCCGCTGTCGCATGCACAGACGGCGCTGAATATTTTTTATTATCTTCAGCTGGTGGAGAGAATCGGGAAAAAAGGAAATTCATATGTATATGAAGTAAAGGAATGAGTTCCCATGAACATGAATGGGAAGCAGTGTAAAAAAGGAGGAAGAGATGGAACGGGAAACAAAATGCATTCAGGCGGGATATGTGCCGAAGAACGGGGAGTCGCGCATGATTCCCATTGTGCAGAGCACGACGTTTAAATATGATACGAGCGAGGATATGGGGAAGCTGTTTGATTTGGAGGCAGAGGGGTATTTTTATACGCGCCTGCAAAATCCGACCAATGATTATGTAGCAGCCAAAATCTGCGCCTTGGAAGGAGGGACGGCGGCGATGCTCACGTCTTCCGGACAGGCGGCATCCTTTTATTCTGTTTTTAATATATGCGGCGCAGGGGATCATGTCGTTTCCTCCTCTACGATTTATGGGGGAACCTACAATTTATTTGCCGTAACGATGAAGCGGATGGGGATAGAATTTACGTTCGTCGATCCGGACTGCTCAGACGAGGAACTGGAAGCGGCATTTCAGCCCAATACCAAGCTGGTGTTTGGAGAGACGATCGCAAATCCGGCGCTGATTGTACTTGATATCGAACGTTTTGCAAAAGCGGCTCATGCCCACGGCGTACCGCTTATTGTGGATAATACGTTTGCAACGCCGATTCATTGCCGTCCGTTTGAGTGGGGAGCGGATATCGTGACGCATTCGACGACGAAATATCTTGACGGCCATGATGCTTCCGTCGGCGGATGCATCGTGGATTCAGGAAAGTTTGACTGGTTTGCCCATGCGGATAAATTTCCGGGGCTGACGACGCCGGACGAGTCTTATCACGGAATTACCTACGCCGAGAAATTTGGTCTGGAGGGCGCTTATATTACGAAAGCGACAGCGCAGCTCATGAGGGATCTCGGCTCGATTCAGGCGCCGATGAACGCCTATCTGCTCAATCTCGGTCTGGAATCGCTCCATGTCCGCATGCCGAGGCATTGTGAAAACGCGCAGAAGGTCGCGGAGTTTCTGGAGGCGCATGATTGCGTGGAGTGGGTGAATTATCCGGGGCTTCCGGGAAATAAATATTATGAGCGTGCGAAAAAGTATATGCCCGATGGGACATGCGGCGTCGTTTCTTTTGGCGTAAAGGGCGGCAGGAGCGCGGCTGAGAAATTTATGGCAAAGTTAAAGGTTGCCATGATTGCCACGCATGTAGCGGACGCGCATACCTGCGTACTTCACCCGGCGTCCTCCACTCACAGGCAGATGAGCGATGAAGAGCTTGTGGCGGCGGGAGTGGGGCCGGATCTCATTCGTCTTTCGGTAGGAATAGAGAATGTGAACGATATTATCGGCGATTTGTCTCAGGCGCTTGCATAATGAAAGCTATGCCTAAAGAACATCTTGCTGATTGCCTATGACTGCCGCAGAGGAAAAATAGCCGGGCAACCGGAAGCGGCTGCGCCGGCGTTTTTTTGAGAATCCCATAAAACCGGAACAAATGCGGTATGGTTTGCCATGAGCTGTTTTTCCTCACGAAACAGAGATTATTCAAGATTTAAGAAACGCATTTTTTCAGGGACGTCTTTCGCTTTTTTCGCTACGTCGCCAATATAAGCGCCCTGAATATTTTTTGCATGTACGCAGGCGGCGCAGTAATTACCGAAACGGATGGCGGTGCCGCAGCTTTTGCAGTGGATAAAGGTGCTGGAATTTTCGGGGATTTCTACTTTTCCCAAACGAAGGAATTCTCCGATTTTAGAACGGCGCACGCCGGTTTTGGCGGCGAGGTCAATGGCGTTCGTCGGACCATGTTCTTCGAGATATTTTTTTATCTTGCCAAAGTCGTCTAATTCCTCTGCGCCGCACTTTTCACATACATAGAGTCCGCTGTATTTATATTTCATCAAAGTGCGGCAGTTCGGACATATAAGGTTGCGGTCATCCGTATACAGTACAAGTCTTTTTTCTATGGATTGAGCCAAATTCATCCACTCCTTTAAGATAGAATTTTAGCCGTGAGAAAAACTCAATAAAGTCAGTATTTATGCAGTTTTACCCTCTGGCTTTATTTTTATTATCGCTTCCAGAACCTTTGGTTCGTATTTTATAGCAACAACCAGCCTCAAATGGTATAATCAGGTTATCGCGCCCATCCCTAATCAGTATATCATCATTCTACTAAATTTACGGGAAAAAAGCAATAATAGAATGATTATATATTTAGTTTAACAGTGTTTTTATTGTGTCGGAATACAATTTTTCACTTCCCGCTTTCCAGTTGTTGCACAGCTTGATGGCGTCCTGTTCCGATGGAACTGTGAGTTTGATCTCAAATAGCGGTTCATTATTTTCCTTAATGGAACAAAAGGCGATATAGTCGCCGTTATCGCGGCGCATATAGTCGCTGGCGGTAGAGATGCGATCCATGATCTGGTAATGATTCTCACGCAGATATTCGTCGATCTCCCGGCGTATTTCATATGACAGGTTCATATGAAACAGTGTCAGGGTTTCCTGTCCGGCATCCGTAATGGAGTAATAGGAGATATTGTATGTCCGGTTGCAGGAGGCCAAACCGGCGTCGAGCAGTTCGGCAAATGCATTTTGCACATTAAAATAATTCGTATACCCGCGTTCCACGATATAGTCGGCTATCAGGTCAAGCGTAACCGGAGAGCCGATCCGGTTCAGCGTATATAAGATAATGAGTTTATAAACAGTAATTGCTTCGTTCATGGATATAACGGTTCCTTTCTTTTCCCTGCCACGCATTTTGCAGCTTCATCTGCCTGTGCAGTTCGTTCAGAACCTCGCGCTTTCGGACGCTCCACCTCGGAGCGATCAGGAGATCCGACGGGCCGTCTCCCGTGAGCCGGTGAATAATCATTTCTTCGGGCAGGATAGAGAGCGCATGGATTACAGCGCGTATGTACTGTTCCATCGACAGCGCATCAAATTCTCCATTTTCATACAGGCATGCCAGATCCGTATTCTTCAATATATGAAGTAATTGAATTTTGATACCGCTGCATCCTGAATTTCCCACATGATATATGGTCTCCAGAAAGTCATGCAGGGTTTCGTGAGGTAGTCCGGCGATTACATGTGTTACGACTTCGAGATTGAGGGCGTTCAAGATTTCTACAGCTGTATCATAAACGTCCAGAGAATATCCGCGCCGGATCAGCGCAGACGTCTCTTCATGAATCGTCTGCAGTCCGAGCTCAACGATGACCGGTTTGATTCTGGCACATTCGGAAAGCAGTGACAATACGTCGTCAGGCAGACAGTCTGGTCTTGTAGCGATGGATAGCATAACGATCCTGGGATGCCGGATGGCGTCCATATACATGCTCCGCAGAATTTCCGTAGGCGCATACGTGTTTGTAAACGATTGAAAGTAGGCGATAAATTTGTTTCCTACCTGCTTGCGGGCGGAAATTCCCGCAATTCCCCGGTCAATCTGTTCTGCCACGGAGATGGTTCGGGGGGAGGCAAAGTCTCCGGAACCGTTTCCGCTGCAAAAAATGCAGCCGCGCGTTCCGAGCGTACCATCCCGGTTTGGGCAGGTCATACCGCCTTCTAACGCTACTTTGTATACTTTTTCGCCAAAGCGCTTCTTCATTTCAAAATCAAGGGAGTGGTAAGGTTTCTCGCCCCACATGACCGGATTGGCTTGCGATCGCGCCGTCATTTTATATGGTCTTTTACGGCAGCGCTCACAGTCTCTGCCACGCGGGGGTCAAATGCCTCCGGCAAAATATTATTTTCATTCAGTTCATTTTCCGGAACGAGCGATGCGATGGCGAGCGCCGCTGCCAGTTTCATTTCCTCTGTGATCTGTTTGGCGCGTCCCTCCAGCGCTCCTTTGAAAATGCCGGGGAATGCTACGACGTTATTTACCTGATTCGGAAAATCAGAACGTCCGGTTCCTATGATTTTTGCTCCGGCTTTTTTGGCCAGATCCGGCATGATTTCCGGCACGGGATTTGCCATGGCAAACAGGATTGAGTCCGCGTTCATCGAGGAAACCATTTCCGGCGTGACGATGCCCGGTGCGGAGACGCCGATGAAAATGTCAGCGCCGGCAAGCGCGTCCGCAAGCGTGCCGCTTTTTCCTTCCAGGTTGGTTACATCCGTCATTTCCTTCTGCATCCAGTTTAAGTCGGGAGTCTGTTTGTTGAGTATTCCCGATTTATCGCAGAGAATGAGGTGGCGGAAGCCGTAACGGAGAAGCAGCTTGCTTATCGCGATTCCGGCAGAACCGGCGCCGTTGACCACGATACGGCAGGCCTCTTTTTGCTTTCCGGTGATTTTCAGGGCGTTGATGATTCCGGCGAGAACGACAATGGCAGTTCCGTGCTGGTCGTCGTGAAATACCGGGATGTCAAGCAGGCCTTTCAGGCGCGTTTCAATTTCAAAACAACGCGGAGCCGAGATGTCTTCAAGGTTAATGCCGCCAAAGGCGGGGGCTATATTTACCACGGTCCGGATGATCTCTTCCGTGTCTTGTGTATCCAGACAGATGGGAAATGCATTGACGCCGCCGAACTCCTTGAAAAGGACGGCTTTACCCTCCATTACGGGCATAGCGGCTTCCGCTCCTATATTGCCAAGTCCGAGTACCGCGCTTCCGTCGGATACAACGGCGACTGTATTTGATTTGATCGTGTAGCGATAGGCCTCCTCCCGGTTTTCTGCGATAACCCGGCATGGTTCGGCAACGCCGGGCGTGTATGCAATGGCGAGATCCTCTCTCGATTTTACCTGACACTTGGGAGTTGTGCTGATTTTACCGTTCCATTTTTTATGCAAGGCAAGCGCCTGTTCGTTGTTTGTCATGTTTCTACCTCGTTTCTGCGCTGTAAAAAGCTGTCGTTATTACACAAAGTATTTTATCACGATTCACCTTTAAAAACAAGAGCATTGAAAAAATCACATTTAGTACTTGTGCTTTTTTCCGAAAATGGTACAATAGAGATATATGCAGACAGGAATAAATCAGAAATAGGAGAGGATGGAGAGAAAATGGTATTGGAAGAGGCAAGGCGGAAGCTGGCGGCAATAGGTCAGGAACATGTGCTTCAATATTATGACGAATTGGACGACAGGGGGCGGAAGAACCTGCTCCGCCAGATTGAGGAGCTGGATCCGGGGCTGCTGGAACTGGTTGGAAACGGCGTAAAAGAAAATGAGAGAGGCGCGCTGGCTCCGCTTGGCGCCGTCACGCTGGAAGAAATAGAGGAACAACGGGGGCGTTTTGAAAAGAAGGGAATCGAAGCCATTCGGGAATGCAAGGTGGGCGCGGTGCTTCTGGCGGGAGGCCAGGGAACGCGGTTTGGCCTGGATTCTCCCAAGGGAATGCTCAATGTCGGCGTGAAGAAAGAATTGTATCTTTTTGAACAGCTGATTCACAATATAATGGAAGTTGTAAACAGCACGGGAGCGTGGGTGCCGCTGCTTGTGATGACAAGCGAAAAAAATAATGGCGATACGGTTTCCTTTTTCAAGAAGAACAATTATTTCGGCTACAAGGAGGAGTATGTATTCTTTTTCGTGCAGAAAATGGCGCCTTCGGTTAGCTACGAAGGAAAGCTTTATATGGAAGATAAAGATAAACTTGCCTCATCTCCAAATGGAAACGGCGGATGGTTCAACTCCCTTGTGGATGCGGGCCTCATGGAGCCGCTCAGGAAACTGGGTGTTGAATGGCTGAATGTGTTTGCCGTTGACAATGTGCTTCAAAGGATAGCAGACCCGATCTTTGTAGGGGCCGTATTGGAAAGCGGATGCGTATGCGGGGCCAAGGTAGTAGCGAAAGCGGATCCGAATGAAAAAGTCGGCGTACTCTGTTTGGAGGATGGGAAGCCGTCAATTGTAGAATACTACGAAATGACAGATGAGATGATTCATGAAAGAGATGAAAACGGAAAGCTTCTGTATAATTACGGCGTTATCTTAAATTATCTGTTTAAAGTTGAAAATCTCATAAAAATTATGGATGAGAATCTCCCTACACATGTAGTAGAAAAGAAAATTCCATATATGAATGAAAACGGGGAATATGTGAAACCGCAGGAGCCAAATGGTTACAAATTTGAAAGCCTTGTGCTCGACATGATTCATATGATGGATAACTGCCTTTCATTTGAGGTTGACAGAGAAAAGGAATTTGCGCCGATCAAGAATGTTACAGGTGTAGACTCGCTGGAAAGCGCAAGAAAACTTATGGAGAAAAATGGAATTGAATTTTAATATATTGTCAGAAAGGATCTTAATATGGATTTACAAAAAATGTCGTTGAAAGAACTCAGGGAGATGGCGAAAGAGAAAGGCCTTTCCGGAATATCCGGGCTGCGAAAGGCAGACCTTATTCATGAGATTGAGAAATTATTAAATTCCGGTTTGCGTACAGAAGCCGAATCCGGCGTTCCGAAAAAAAGAGCGAGGACATCTCCGGCGAAGGAAGTGAAGGCGGCAAAAGAGGTAAAGAAAGAGCAAGCGGAAAAAAAGAAACAGGCCTATACATACGCGCCAAATCATGGCGGCGGTGAAAGGTTTCATTCAAAAACCCAGTCGGGCGCATCCAATACAGATTTCCGAAAACATGAAAATAAGCAGGAAACAAAATATGAGCAGAAGCATGAACAGAAACATGAGCAGAAACATGAGCAGCGGCACGATGCAAGGCAGGGGACGGGCTCAGAGCCGCAGCAGCATTACAAGACAATCGAGGATGTTGTGAAGTCAGGGCTGATCACGATTGCGAAGGACCGACAGGTCACGGATGTTCACCCGACGGAGATTAAAGAGCTGGACAGCGGTATTACGAAACGGGGAATACTTGAAATCATGCCGGAGGGGTACGGCTTTATCCGGTGCGACAATTTCCTTCCCGGTGAAAATGACGTTTATGTATCGCCGGCATTTTTGCGCAGATTCGGGCTCCGGACGGGAGATATTATCGAGGGAAATCTTCGCGTCAAGACCCAGAATGAGAAATTCAGCGCGCTTCTTTATATGAAGAAAGTGAATGAACTGCCGATCACATATCTTGCCCACAGAAATAAATTTGAAGATCTTACGCCTGTTTTTCCAAATGAAAGAATACATCTTGAGACGCCGAATTCCGGTGTTTCTATGAGGATGCTTGACCTGATCGCTCCGATCGGCAAGGGACAGCGCGGAATGATCGTCTCCCAGCCGAAGACGGGGAAAACGACGCTTCTCAAGCAGGTTGCGGGCGCGATCACGAAAAACTATCCGGAGATGCATCTTCTCATTCTGCTCATCGATGAGCGTCCGGAGGAAGTTACGGATATTAAAGAATCCATTGAGGGTGAGAAGGTTGACGTTATCTATTCTACATTTGACGAATTGCCGGAAAACCACAAAAGGGTTTCCGAAATGGTGATAGAACGTGCGAAGCGTCTTGTAGAAGGCGGTGACGACGTTGTCGTTCTCCTTGACAGCATAACGAGGCTTGCTCGCGCGTATAACCTTACTGTTACGCCGAGCGGCCGTACGCTTTCCGGCGGCTTGGATCCGGCGGCGCTTCATATGCCGAAAAGATTTTTCGGTGCGGCAAGAAATATGAGGGAGGGCGGAAGCCTTACCGTGCTGGCTACTGCGCTGGTCGATACCGGAAGCAGGATGGATGATGTTGTTTTTGAGGAATTTAAGGGAACAGGAAACATGGAGCTCGTGTTAGATCGCCATTTATCGGAAAAGAGGGTGTTTCCGGCGATCGATATACAGAAATCCAGCACGAGGCGGGAGGATCTTCTTTTAAGCCAGAGCGAGCTGGAGGCAGTCTTTCTGATGAGGAAGGCGCTGGGGAGCGGCTCCAACACGGAAAACAATCTCGAGCAGATTATAAACCTGTTCCGAAGGACGAAAAATAACAGGGAATTTATTGAAACGATAAAAAAAATAAAGCTTCATTAGAAAAAGCTTGCATTTTGTGAAAAAGCATGTTACAATGAGAAAGCTGATTTTAAAAAAGAAAAATATTTATTAATATGTAGTGAGGTGAAAATACATGAGAGAGGGAATCCACCCGGAATATTACCAGGCAAAGGTCGTTTGCAACTGTGGTAATGAGTTCGTAACAGGTTCAACGAAGCAGGATATTCATGTTGAAGTATGTTCAAAATGCCATCCATTCTACACTGGCCAGCAGAAGTCCATGGCAGCTCGTGGTGCGATTGATAAGTTCAATCGCAGATATGGCTTAAAATAAGCAGTTTATGAACGCATAGCGGCTCCGCAGGTCTCTGTATGGAAAATGTATTGAGAACTGCGGAGTTGTTGCATATAAACGATGTGAGGTTAGATATATGAGATATTCGGGAATTGGCGGTCAGGCAGTCATTGAAGGGGTAATGATGAGAAACGCCGACAAATATGCTGTGTCGGTACGCACGCCGGAAGGGACGATTGAGACAAAGGTAAATCGGCACAAAAGCCTGAAGGATAAGTACGCCTTTTTCGGTTTTCCGGTGATACGCGGTATTGTCGCGTTTGTGGAATCGCTGACCATGGGCATTCAGACGCTGAATTATTCTGCCGCTATATGGGAAGAGGAAGAAGAACGTGAAGAGAAGGAAAAGGCAGACGGAAAGAAAACGGATGGGAAAAAAGAAAAAGCGGAAGGATTGTGGATGGGGCTTGTTGTGATGCTGGCGGTCATTCTTGCCATCAGCCTTTTTGTGCTGCTTCCGTTCTTTGTATCCGAGCTTCTGTCAAAATCAATTCGCTCGATTCAGCTGAGGGGATTAATCGAAGGCGTGATCCGCGTGCTGCTGTTCGTCGGTTATGTAAAGGCTATTTCCTATATGCAGGATATAAAGCGCGTTTTCATGTATCATGGGGCGGAGCATAAATGTATAAACTGCTTGGAAAACGGGCATGAGCTTACGGTCGAAAATGCAAAGAGGCAGACGACGGTTCATAAGCGCTGCGGAACCAGTTTTATGCTCGTCGTCATGTTTGTCAGTATTTTGTTTTTTATGTTCATTTCGTTAGATAATATCTGGCTTCGCATGGTTCTGCGCATTCTGCTGATACCGTTGGTTGCGGGGCTTTCGTATGAGTTTATTATGTTTGCGGGAAAGAGCGGGAGTACGGTGATGGCTGTGCTCAGCGCGCCGGGATTGTGGCTTCAGTCGCTGACGACGAAAGAACCGGATGCGGATATGCTGGAAGTGGCGATTGCGTCAGTGGAAGCTGTTTTTGACTGGAAACAGTTTTTGAAAGACGGAACAGAGGCAGCCCAGACGCCGCAGAAGCCGGTGAAAGAAAAGGAACGGCAGCCTTCTGATTTCGAGGTTCTGGAAGTGGATGATGAGGAAGATGACGAGATTCTTAAGGCGCTGGATCGATATTTTGATGATGAGGGGAAAACGGCTGCGGATGGGAACGAGCCAAAATGACGATCGAACAAATGATGAAATGGGGAACGGAGGAGCTTGCGCAGGCGGGGGTGCCGGAGGCGGAATTGAGCGCATGGTACCTGCTTCGCGCATGTTTTGAGCAAAGGCGGCGCCCTGACGTCCGGGATTTTAGCAGAAGCGATTATTTTCTGCGAAAAGAAGAAACGGCGCCGGACGAACGGAAGCGGGAATATCGCGAATGGATTGAGAGAAGAAAGAAAAGGGAACCGCTGGAGTACATTACCGGTTATACCGAATTTATGGGATTACCGTTTTTCGTAAATGAAAATGTACTGATTCCGCGCCAGGATACGGAGACGCTTGTAGAAGAAATTTATCCGATGTGCGAGGGAAAGCGCGTGCTTGACATGTGTACCGGTTCCGGCTGCATCGGCCTCAGCATTGCTGCGTTTGGCAGGCCGTCCCGCATTGTGTTGTCTGATGTTTCTGCGGAAGCGCTTTGTGTGGCGGAGAAAAATTGGAGGCATATTTTAAAACAGGATGAGTATCGGCTTTCATCGGAAGTCGTATTTATTTGTGGAGATTTGTTTGACGGGATCGAGGGAACCTATGATGTGATTGTGTCGAATCCGCCGTATATTGAAGCGGACGCCATATCCGGACTGATGCCGGAAGTCAGGGATTTTGAACCTGTTTTGGCGTTGAACGGCGGCGGAGACGGACTGGATTTTTATCGCAGGATTATTTCAGCAGCTCCGCAGTATTTGAGTCCAGAGGGAATGCTTTGTATGGAAATCGGTTACAATCAGGGTGAAAGCGTGCCTGACCTTATGCGGGAGCATGGCTTTGAGGATGTCGGGATCAAAAAGGATCTTGTCGGTAACGACAGAATTGTTAGTGGAAGAAAGGGTTAATTGGTATGTTTGATAGATTGGATGATACGCTGCTTCGCTATGAAGAGGTGCTCAATGAGCTGAGCGAACCGGATGTGCTGAACGATCAGAACCGCTATCAGAGGTTGATGAAAGAGCAGGCGGATTTGGAGCCGGTTGTCACAAAGTACAAAGAGTATAAGGCGGCAAAGGACGGAATTGCAGATAGTCTGGCGATTTTAGAGGAAGAAAACGACGAGGAGATGCGGGAGCTTGCAAAAGAAGAACTGAACGAGTGCAAGGCGAGTCTGGAAGAAATTGAGCGGGAGCTGCGCATACTTCTTCTTCCTAAAGACCCGAATGATGATAAAAACGTGATTGTAGAAATACGCGGCGGTGCGGGCGGAGATGAGGCGGCTTTGTTTGCTGCCGACTTGTACCGGATGTACTGCAAGTACGCCGAACGGAATCACTGGAAAATCGATATGATGAATTCCAATGAAAACGGAATCGGCGGTTTTAAGGAAGTTGTTTTTATGATAAACGGTTCCGGCGCATATTCCAAATTGAAATACGAGAGCGGCGTCCACCGGGTTCAGAGAATCCCTACGACAGAGTCCGGCGGTCGGATTCATACGTCTACGGCGACGGTTGCGATCATGCCGGAGGTGGAAGAGGTCGAGGTCGAGATCGACATGAACGACTGCAAATTTGATGTGTTCCGCGCGTCAGGAAACGGCGGACAGTGTGTAAATACAACTGATTCGGCAGTGCGCCTGACCCATATTCCGACGGGGATCGTCGTGTCCTGCCAGGATGAAAAATCCCAGCTGAAAAATAAGGATAAGGCGCTGAAGGTTCTCCGCGCGCGCCTGTATGAACTCGAGCGCGCCAAAGCCCATGATGAGGAGGCGGAGAATCGGAGGAGCCAGATCGGAACCGGCGACCGATCCGAGAAGATACGAACGTACAATTACCCGCAGGGAAGGGTGACCGATCACCGGATCAAGCTGACGCTGCATCGTCTGGATGCGATTATAGACGGTGATTTGAGCGAGGTGATCGACAGCTTGATTGCTGCCGATCAGGCGGCGAAGCTGGCGAAAATGAATGAGAAATAAGGGGAATCCGCAGAGTTTTTGTTTTAGAGGAATTGATGATATGAATGATAGGCTGACAAAAAAAGATATTGAGAAAATGGAAAAGGAGATCGAGCACAGAAAGCTGGTGGTGAGGAAAGAGGCGCTTGAGGATGTGAAAGAGGCGAGGGCGCACGGAGACTTGAGCGAAAATTTTGAATATAAAGCAGCAAAAAAATTCAAAAATGAAAACGAGAGCAGGATAAGGTACTTGGAGCGTATGGTGAAAACCGCGCATATTGTGGAGGATGACTCGCGGGAAGACGAGGCGGGGTTAAACGATACCGTAACAGTGTTTATCGAAGACGAAGAGTGCGAAGAAGAGTATAAGATCGTGACGACGGTGAGAAGCAATGCGTTGAAAAATATGATAAGCATTGAATCTCCGCTGGGAAAAGCGCTCCTCAAGCGCCGCGTGGGAGAGCGGAGTTATGTCTCCGTCAATGAAAAGACCGGATATTATGTTCAGATCCGCAAAATCAGGAAGAGCGACGATGAGTCGGAGGATATAAACCGGTTTTAGCCTGTCATAAAAAATCCGTCCCCGTCATATATTGAAATGTGGTGATTAACCGGGGAGGATAGAGCATGTATTTTTTTGAATTTTTAAAAAGCCGGAGGAAAAAGGCAGCGTTATTTTTTCTTGCCGGCTTTTTTGCTGGCGGAATACTATATTATCTCTGTCGGGAGCCGGCGGGGGAGTCATTGGCTGCCTTGGAAGAAAATATGGCTTTGTGGGCATCGGAGGAACAGGATTTTTTGTCGGTGTTTTTGTTTATTTTGTGGGAACGGGGCAAGGTTTTTTCTGTAACATGGCTCGCCGGGCATACAAAAATCTGCAAAGCGTATATATGCGCTTTTATTGTTTATGTCGGCATTCAGTCCGGTTTCCTCTTTTTCTTTTTTGTGACGATGCGGGGAGCGAATGGGATTCTGTACTGGCTGGCGTCAGGATTTCCGCATCTTCTGGTATTTGCGCCCTTGTATGCGTATTCGTTCTATCGCGTTTGTGAATGCCGTCGGGATCGGGTGATGCCGGCGGCGGTATTTGTGATCGCGTGTTTTGCGGCGGGGTGCGCGCTGGAGGCCAGGTTTAACATTCCTCTGATGCGATGGATGTACGGATGAGTTTTTGCGCCGTTTGTTCACAGTTTGGTAACATTAAGATAGTACAATGAGTGAGTGTGTGAAAATCGGCGTTGATTTTCGATGATTGTATAAAACAGGAGGGTCATATTTTGATAGAAGTAAAAAACTTAGTGAAGCGATATGGAAACCGAAATGTCGTAGATCATCTCAGCTTTACGATTGACAAGGGTCAAATCGTTGGTTTTCTCGGCCCAAACGGCGCGGGCAAGTCTACAACTATGAATATCATTACCGGCTATCTGGCGGCGACGGAAGGAACCGTTCTCGTAAATGGGTATGATATTTATGAAGAGCCGGAGAAGGTAAAGGAGTGTATCGGGTATCTCCCGGAGCAGCCGCCGCTTTATCCGGATATGAGGGTGAGGGAGTATTTGAATTTTGTGGCGGATTTGAAACGCGTGAAAAAGAGCGGCCGTGAGAAAATGCTCCGAAGCATTATGCTGTCAACGAGGATTGTCGATGTGTCGGAGCGTTTGATCAAGCATCTTTCCAAAGGATATAAGCAGAGAGTCGGGCTGGCTGGCGCGATGGTCGGGGATCCGGATGTGCTCATTTTGGACGAGCCGACAGTAGGGCTCGATCCGAAGCAGATTATTGAGATCCGCGACCTGATCCGGGAACTCAGCAAGAACCATACGATATTTCTCAGCTCTCATATTATGCAGGAGGTTAGCGCAGTCTGCAACCGGATCATGATTATCAATCAGGGAAAACTTATTTTGTCTGAAACGCCTGAAAATATCCCAAATCATATTGTCCAGACAAATGATCTTACGCTGAAGGTGAAGGGAAACAAGGATCTGATCAACAGCCTTGTGGACAGGCTGGAGTGTACGGAACGTTCCGAAGTATTGGATACGGCGGAAGAGGGGATTTATCAGGTAGAGATTTCAAATCCGTTGGACAGGGATATCCGCGAAGAGGCGTTTTATCTGTTCGCCGATGCGAAGTGTCCGATCTTTGAGATGTCCAATAACGTTCCAACGCTTGAAGAGGCGTTCCTCCGGCTGACCGGTGAGGGAACGCGGCAGTATGGCGGGAAGCGTTCGAAGAATGAAAAAAAGAAAAAACAGGAAGTGCAGAATAAAGATGCAGAGGAGGAGGAAACATGTTAGCAGTCTATAAAAAAGAGTTAAGAACATATTTTACATCAGTGATCGGATGGGTATTTATCGCTTTTATGCTCGTGTTAGTGGGATTGTATTTTATGATATTTAACCTGATGTACGGATATACGAATTTTTCCTATGTCTTTCAGGGGATACAGATGTTTTTCGTCCTCCTCCTCGTACCGGTGCTGACGATGAGGATTGTGGCGGAGGAAAACCGCCAGAAGACGGATCAGCTTTTATATACGTCGCCGGTTTCGATTTCAAAGATTATTGTCGGAAAATATTTGGCGCTGATATCGCTGTTTGGCATTTCGATGCTTATCGTCTGTATTTACCCGCTCATTTTATCCGGGCTTGTAAAAGAGGCGGCTACCGGAACGGAAAGCGTGGATTTTGCGATTGCGTATGGAAGCGCCCTTGGTTTCTTTCTTCTTGGTTCGGCATACATTGCGATCGGGATGTTTATCTCTTCCCTGACGGAAAGCCAGGTGATCGCGGCGGTGGCTTCAGGAGTGATTATGATATTTACGTATCTGATGGGCAGTCTTGCCACTCTTCTTCCGTCTGACCACACATTTGTTTTTTGCTTTTTTGCGGTTCTGATCGCAGTAGCGGCTGTCGGACTTAATTTTTGGATACACAACGTATGGGTATCGGCTTTGACGGGTATTATAGCCGAAGCTGTGCTGACCGCGTTCTTTATCTTGAAGACAGAGGCGTTTGACGGTTTGTTAAAGAGCGCGCTGGATTCCATATCGGTTGTAGAGAGATATGACAATTTTCTACTTGGCATTTTTGATGTGAGCGCGCTTATTTATTATGTGAGCGTCAGTTTTCTGTTTGTATTCATCACAATACAGCGGATTAAAAAGCAACGGGTATAATGAACGGAGGCAGAGAGATGAAGGGATTAAAAAATAGTTTTTCAAGCCGCAGATTTAAGATGGGCGGATACCAGACGCTTGTAATGGCGATCGTGATCGTGCTTGTTATGATTTTGAATCTTGTTGTGAAGAAACTGGATATTACGATAGATCTGAGCAGCGACCAGAAGTACACGCTGACGGAGGATTCCAAAAAGGTCGCAGAAAACGTGAAAGATTCGATTAAGATGTATTATATGTGTTCGGAAGGCAGCGAGAACGTCATGATCGAAAAGGTGGTAAACCAGTACGATGGTCTCGGCAATATTGAAGTCATTCAGAAAGATCCGGTTATTTACCCGGCTTTTGCAAAGCAGTATACCGAAGAAGAAATCTCCGCAAACGACGTCATCGTAGTAAATGAGACGAAGGACAGAAACGAGCTCGTAAAAAGTTCGGCAATGGTCGTTCAGGGTATGGAGTATACGTCTTATTCCGCTACGTATACGCTGGATGCAGAGGGACAGCTGACCGCGGCGCTTCAGAAATTGACGTCCGAGGCGGGAGTCAAGCTGTATTATACTTCAGGGCACAATGAGGCCCCGCTCAATGACAGTTTCACTGACCTTATGACTAAGTCAAACATTGATTTTCAGGAGTTTGCGACGGCGTCGGCGTCCGCTGTGCCGGAGGACTGTGATGTATTGATGGTTAATGCGCCGCAGTATGATTTCAGCGAGAATGAGTATAAATGCATTTCCGAATATTTGAAAAATGGCGGAAAGGCATTGTTTTTCCTCAATGCGCTGACGGCGGAAAAGATGACGAATTATGAAAAGCTTTTGTCGGATTACGGCGTGGATATCGCAGAGGGGTATGTGTGCGATGTAGAGGGCGCCATGAATAGAGAGTACCCGCACCTTCTGACGCCGGCTGTGCAGGAACATGATATTACGGCGGATGTGGCGGACAAGGACGTTGTCGTGCCGGTCAGCAAAGGCATGACCGTACAGAGCGACGTAAGAAGCACGCTTACGGTTACGCCGTTGCTGCAGACGACGGATTCTGCCTTTTCCAAAACCGATTTAACGTCGGATAACCTGTCGGTCAAGGAAGAAAATGATATTGACGGGCCGTTCAGCGTGGGTCTGGCGATCAAAGACGCGTATACCGAAAATACGAAAGGGGCGGGCAATGCTACGGAAATCGTAGCGTTTGGCGCCGGCGATATGGCAGCTGCGGATTTTATCGCTACAAACCAGTTTGGAAACCGTACAATGCTTCTGAACACGATTTCTTATTTGTCCGGAGAGGAAACGACTACGCTCGCAATTCCAAAGAGAAGCCTGGATGAAGAAACGGTAGCGATCGAACAGGGAGACCGTATTTTCTTTACCGTATTGCTCGTTGTTCTCATTCCGCTGGCTCTTTTGGCAGCCGGATTTGTGATTTGGTTTCGAAGGAGGAAAAACTGATGTCGAAGGGGAAAAAGAAAGCGGTTACGCTCGCCGTGCTCTGCGTTTTGCTGTTGGCGGGAATATGCGCATACTTCATGCTTCCGGAAGGCGAGGATGAAGAATCAGCGGAGAATGGTTCACAGGAGACAATCAGTCTCGTGAGCATCGATAAGGAAAATGCGTCATCAATTCATATAAGCTCCGGGGATAAGGAAGAAATTTCTCTCACGCATGAAGGGGAGGCGTGGCGGCTGGCTGACCTGCCCGATGCGCCTGTAGTGCAGGAGACGGTGGCGGGGATGCTGGACAAGGTGGCGCCGGTGACGGCGCTGGGTGAGCTGGAAGCGTCAGAGCTTTCCGAATACGGGCTGGATGCTCCGAGTATCGTTGTGAAAATCGGCGTTTCCGGAGGACAGGAATACGAGCTTAAATTTGGCGATGCAGTTCCGACCGAGGAAGGGTATTATGGGCTCTGCGGAGACTCGGGAAAAGTATATAAGTTTGCCTCCTCGCTGTACAGCGCATTTGATCTGGAGAAAAACGCATTGATTGAGAAGGAAGAGATCGCCGATATCAACGAGGAATATCTTATGTCAATTTCCGTTCAAAAGGGAGGCAAGGACACGTTCCGGGCGGAGATCGTTCCTGACGATAAAAAGGTGGATGCTTATACGAACTGGGTTATTTCCAAGCCGTATGAAAAACTGCTTGCCGGAGCTTCGACGCAGGAGTGGTCAACGCTGCAGGAGAAATTTACATCGGTCAGCTTTGAAAAACTAGTGGACTACAAGTGTAGTGATCTTGGGAAATACGGGCTGGAAAAGCCGTCTGCTTCAGTGGAGGTACAGTATTTTGAACTGAAAGACGGTTATCAGATACCGGAAGAGACGGCAGAGCCGGATAATAGCAGCAAATCTATACATAATGCGAATAAGACAAATGTTGTGCCGGATGAATATAAAGATAAAAAAAGCTATAAACTTCTTTTTGGAGGCCAGACGGACGATGGCTCGTATTATGTCTGTATGGAAGGCTCCGATCAGGTATATGCGATGGCGGCAGGCAGCGCTGAGGGAATGTTTGACATCGATGCATATACTTATATGGATCATTGCGTGTATGCGACGCTGGCTACGGATATTACCGGATATGATGTGACGATAGGAAAACAGAAAATATCCGCCGCGCAGACGACGGTAAAGGGAGAAGACGGACAGGATAAGAATGTATGGACGCTGAATGGAAAGACAGTGCCGGAGGACAAGGTAGAAGAGTTTCTGACGCCGTACACAAAGATGTTTCTTCTGGAATTTACGTCCGAGGCGAAGGACAGCGTGAGGCCGAAAAACAGGAAACCGGTAATAGAGATTGTATACCACGAGGAAAACAGAGATGTCACAGTGAAGTATCTGCCTTATGACGGAACCAATTTCTATCGGGTCGACAAGGACGGAATGGATTATTTTCTGGTAGACAAGCGCTCGGTAGATGACGCGGCCGCTGCCTTTGAATCGCTGCTTACGCTTGATCTTTCGGAATAGATAATAGATGGAGGAATTTATGAAAACAAAAACATATTTATACAATACGCTGTCGAATAAGGTAGAAGAGTTTGTGCCAAATGAAGAGGGAAAGGTGAAAATGTATACATGCGGCCCTACCGTATATCATTACGCTCATATCGGAAATCTGCGGAGTTATATTATGGAGGATGTGCTTGAAAAGCATCTGCGTTTTGCCGGGTATGATGTGAAGCGCGTCATGAATATCACGGACGTAGGCCATCTTTCCAGCGATGGGGATACCGGGGAGGATAAGATGCTTGCCGGTGCGAAGCGGGAACACAAGACGGTGATGGATATCGCCCGATATTATACGGATGCGTTTTTCGAGGATTGCCGGAAGCTCGGGATCAAGCGGCCGGACGTTGTTGAGCCGGCTACAAATTGTATCGCCGAGTTTATTCGCATGATTGAAACGCTGCTTGAAAAGGGTTATGCGTATATAGCCGGCGAAAATGTGTATTTTGACACGTCGAAGCTTGACAATTATTATGCGCTTTCTTCACAGAAGGAGGATGAGCTGCAGGTCGGCGTCCGTGAAGATGTGGAAGAGGATGCGAATAAGCGGAATAAGACGGATTTTGTGCTCTGGTTTACCAAATCCAAGTTTGATAATCAGGAACTCAAGTGGGATAGTCCGTGGGGCGTCGGGTATCCGGGCTGGCATATCGAGTGTTCCAGCATAGCTATCCGGCACTTGGGCGAGTATATGGATATACACTGCGGCGGCGTGGATAATATTTTTCCGCACCACACGAACGAGATCGCTCAGAGTGAAGCGTATCTCGGGCATAAATGGTGCAATTACTGGTTTCATATCAACCATTTGAATACAACCGGGGGTAAGATGAGCAAATCAAAAGGAGAATTTCTCACGGTTTCGCTTCTGCAGGATAAGGGGTATGACCCCATGGCATACCGTCTGTTCTGCCTGCAGTCCCATTACCGCAAACCGCTTGAATTTTCCTACGAGGCTCTTGATAATGCAGCGACAGCATATGAGAAACTCATTAAGAGGGTTAAGTCGGTGACGGATGAAGGGGCTGTTGATGAGACTGTTGTAGAAAAATATAAGGAGAGGTTTGCGGAGGCGGTTGGTAATGATATCAATACCTCGATGGGCTTGACGGTACTTTATGAGGCGCTGAAGGACGAGGCAAACGGAGCGACCAGACGCGCCATTGTTTCTGCTCTGGATGAGGTGCTTTCCCTTCAGTTGAATCGGGCGTGGGAGGAAACAGAGGAGCCCGAGGAAGACAAAGAACTTACTACTTATGTAGAAAATATGATTGCAGAGAGGGCTGCGGCAAAGAAGGAGAAAAACTTTGCGCGGGCAGATGAAATTCGCGAGCTGCTGAAAGAGAAGGGAATCCAAGTCAGGGATACGCACGAGGGAACTGTCTGGGAACGGATTTGTTAGGGCGGCATTCGGATGAAAATACTTTACATTACAGGCTAAAAAGCGTACAATATTCGTATATCTGAGGAAAGAGGGTACACTTTATGAGAAAAAGGAGATTACGGCACGTTTTTATGGCATGCTTTCTCATTGCATCCATGATGTTTGTGCTGACCGGATGCGGGAAAAAATTTGACGCCAGCCGTTATGTCAAAGGTTGTCTGGATGCTTCCACAAAAGGCGTTTTTACGGATTACTGCGACATGACAAATTCGACGGAGGAGGAAGTAAAGGAACAGTACGAGACAAGGATGAGCACGGAGTTGGAATCTATGATCGGCTCGATCACCATGACGGATGAAATGAAACAGCGATATTTAAGCATATACAAACAGATCTACAGCAACTGCAAATACGAAGTCGGGGAGGCAAAAGAAGGCAGGGATCAATCATATACCGTTCCGGTAAAGGTCTGCCGGTTAAATATATTTAAAAGCGCGCTGGACGAAACACAGCAGAGGCTTCAGCAAAGGATGGAAGAGATGATCCGGAACAAACAGCCGACATCGACAGAGCTGACGATGCAGGCTTATGTCGAAATCCTTGCCGGAGTATTTGAGGAAAAACTGCAAAATCCCGAATATGGCGCAGAGGAAACTGTCACTGTGTCTGTCGTGGTGAACAGCGATTCCGATGAATATAAAATAGCGGATGAGGACTATGTGAAACTGTTTGCTGCGCTTGATGATGCGAGCGAGAGCCAGCAGTGATTTGATTTTGCCTCTATTCACGGCGTATGGGAAATAGCAACGATTATTTCTCAAACTGCAGCCACTCTAAATCGAATTTACATCCCGGAAGGAAAATCAGGTTCAGGTCGTAGTCGCCCGATACCGGTTTTAGCTCAAAGGCGAGCGTCTGGGATGTTTCGCTGTATGGAAAGTCTATGATCTGGTTTATGCTTTCGCCGATTCCGTCTGCCGGTACGAAACGGATGTGGATCGTATTTACTTCGATATGGGAGCGTCCGTGAATCGCGACCGCGCGGAAGCTGTCTTTGTCGAAATGCATATTCTTATATTCTATCGTAACATTGTTTCCAATCTGGCGTATGGCGTCGTTGTCAATAACAAATGAATCACCGGTGACTGTTGAATTGTCGGAGGCGAGAAGGCGGGCATATGCCTTCTCGATTTTTGTGAAGTAAAAGCCCTGAAGAGACATTTTAACGTCAGGGTACGCGACGATCGAGATCGTCTGGACGCCTTTGAGGCGTCGGGAGAGCCGAAATACATTTTCCTGATAGTGGTTGTATTGGCTCTTGGCATGATAAGTTTCCCGCAAAAGGCATTCTCCTGTTTCTGATTTGACGCTGGGAGCGGAGGGGGAAGACGCGCTTCCATTCTGTTCGGGCGCGTCCGGCGTTCCCCGCCATACTTCGAGCTTAAGGGAGTCGCTGAAAGAAAAGATCGGAAGATGGATTTCATCTGAACCGTAATCGCCAAAATCCACATTTTCAAACGTGACCACAGTACGTTTATTTCCCGTTATGTATACGCCGCCCTGAAAGCTCAGGATGATTGTGTCGTCGGAACAGTATGAATAGCTGCTTGCCGGTACGATTTCATACGGGTCATGAGCAGCCATGCCCAGACCGGAAGCCGTAAATTCCAGTTCCGAGATAACCTCCACGTGGTCAAGGCCGTTGCTGCACGTGCAGCACAGGCGGAATTCGCCGTCGCCGACAGCCGTAACTGCGGCTGTATTTGTTTTCTCGTCAAAGGCGATATGCGCGGCGTTGCTTTCGACGCCGTTTTTATTGACTGCTTTGAAGCTGATGTCGCGGCAGGTAGCATTTTCCGGGTAGATCTTTGCGGTGATGGCAGTTGAAGGGGTGGTTTCGTTCAGTCGGTTTGTGCCGTGGTTTGTCAGCTCGATCTTTCTCACGGGGATTTCATCCATGGGCGCAAGGGGATCCGGCTTATTTTCTGTCCGGCATGGTATGCGCATCCGTTCGCTGCGCTGTTCGGCGCTTACCGCATGCAGGATCAGATGCGCGTCCGGAAGCGATGGAGATGAGACGGTCACTTCGATATCTCCCGGTGTTGTTTTTGCTGCAATGATCGCCAGAAGTTTTCCGCTGAAAAGCTTGCGGCTCGTACCCTTATACTGGTCGAAATCGGCGCTATCGCCGTTATCAAGACCGATCAGCCGTCCGGCTCCGGTCACGGATACGTTCATGCGGCTGCGTCCGTTTGCGACCGGGATGCGGTTGGCATCCAGCGTGTCGATCGTGAGGAAGATCAGGTCTTCGCCATCGGCATTCAGCGCGTCTTTATCCGGCGTCAGCCGAATCGATGCAGGATCGCCGAACGAGCGCTGTTCATCTCTTGCGATGATGGAATCATTCTCGTCATAGGCAAGGGCAGTGAGGGTTCCTTTTTTGTAAGGAATCTGCCAGTCGCCGGAGAGAACGGAGCCGTTTTCGTGGTCGATCAGCGCTGTCCCCATGCTTGTTCCGTTAAAGAACAATTCAACTTTCGGTGCGTTTGAGAAAATACGGACATCGATTAGCTGTCCTTCATTGAAATCCCAGTAAGGCAGAATATGTACCATTGGATTGGCGCGGTAGTCGGTCCATGCGGACTGGTACATATAGAAGCTGTCTTTTTTAAATCCGGCCGTGTCGATTTGTCCGAAATAGGAATTTTTCGTAAAATAAGGCGTTGGTTCTCCGAGATAATCAAAGCCGCTCCACACATACTGTCCGAAACAGAATGGCCGGCTGCGGTGGGCGGCAATTGCGTGTTCGGAATTTTTGGCGCCCCAGTTGGTTGTGCAGTTTCCGAGCGATGAGCACTGCTGGTCGTCAAAGGTGAGAAGGCGGTTTGCGAGTGGAAAGTGGTAAATACCCCGGCTCTGCAGGGTGGAGGCTGTCTCGCTTCCGAATATGTTCCAGTTTGGATATTTTTCATGGTGTTCGTCGTAGCATTTGTCGAGATAATTATAACCGACGAGGTCAACGATGCGCCCTGTCCGCTGTGCGGCCTCCCATTCAATATAGTTGGAGGCGATAGCCGTATAAGCGTTTTGCCGGTAGTCGAGTTCGCGCACAGCCTCGTGCAGCTCCGTTGCGATTTCAAGTCCTCGGTCTAAATGCGTGTCGTAAATTTCGTTTCCTATTCCCCAGATAAATACGCACGGATGGTTGCGGTCCTGGCGTACCCAGCTTGTGAGATCGGTTTTCCACCACTCCTTAAAATCATTGGCATAGTCATAGTCCGTCTTTTTCAACTCCCACATATCAAAGCTCTCTGTGTAAAGCAGGAAACCGAGCTCGTCACACAGATCCAGCATGTGTGCGGACGGCATATTGTGGGCGCTGCGGATTGAATTGACGCCCATTTCTTTCAGCGTGAGCAGCTGACGGCGAAGGGCGGTCTTGTTTGCGGCAGCGCCGAGCGCGCCGTGCGTATGATGCTCGCATGTACCGTTTATTTTTTTATTTTTTCCGTTCAAGAAAAAGCCCTGATCGCTATCAAAGCGTATTGTGCGGAAGCCGAGGTTCTGTGTGAGCGTGTCGGTCCTTACTCCCTCCAGATAGAGTTCTGACGTGATTTTGTACAGATAAGGCGCCTCCGTATCCCAAAGCAACGGATCGATGATTGTCAGTACCTGCTTGTCCGTTTTTACTGACTCCGACAGGGAAATCTCATTTTCGCGGGCTGTGATTTCATTTCCGTCAGCGTCGGTAATGATATGCCGTATGCGGCCGTCCCGGTATTTCTTTTCTCCTTCAAATATATATTCCGCATCAATAAAGACCTCCCATGTTTTTCCCAGCTGTTTGGTAGAAAGATAGGTGCCGTTATGCACAAAATGTGCCGCGGGGGCGGTGATAAGCCACACATCGCGGTAA
Organism: uncultured Lachnospiraceae bacterium; assembly: GCA_947591245.1. GTDB lineage: Bacteria > Bacillota > Clostridia > Lachnospirales > Lachnospiraceae > Eubacterium_F. Next base: position 31,078 of record CANQCY010000021.1, read on the forward strand.
ATGCCGGATCCCGGATACCAGCGGCTGTTTGGAAGGCGGTACTCATTTCTGACGAGAATTTCATTTTCGCCGTCTTTCAGAAACGGAGTCAGGTCAACGATAAATTCAGAGTAGCCGTTTTTCCATGTAAAAATGTGTTCGCGGTTCAGATAAATAGCGGTGTCCATATAAACGCCCTCAAAGACAAGCCATATTTTTTCATCCGACGTGCCGGACAAAAGATCTTCCTTTGCGAACGTTTTTTTATAACAGCTCACGGCTTCTTCATATAGATTTTTTGTATTGTAAATCATCCAGTCATGGGGGATATCCACGGGCTGCCATCCGGCGCTGTCCCGTCCGGCAGAAGAGAAGATTTCGTCCAAAGGGGCGCCGAGTGGAAATTTGCAAAATGACCATTTGTCATTAAAAAGCTGCTTCATTATAAAATACCAATCCTTTCAATAGAAAAAGTTTTGCACTTTTAGTCATATTATAATATACTGTTGGTAAGTATTCAAGCGAAAGAGGGGGAGTGTAAAAAATCACATTGATATGCTGGTTTTTCACACACGCAATTTGTGCCGGAGCGTCACAAATTGTTATGACGGCGGATCGCAAATTTGAGATCCGCGCCGCCCCGCCGCATAAACGCTCTGGAATGGAGATTAATATGCAAATATGCAGATTATATGAAAAGAATTTAATAGGGGCGCTCGAGCTTGTCAGGCAGGTGTTTATGAGCTGCGTCAGCGGGGATTTTGAAGAGAAGGGCGTCAGGACGTTCGAGTATTTTATACGGCGGGAGAATATGGAAGAGCGTATGAGGTCGGGAGAGATGGTATTTTTCGGAGCTTATGAGTCTGCCCGGCTCATCGGCGTTATCGCTATGCGGAGCGGGCATCATGTCAGCCTCCTTTTTGTGGACGAGGCGTACCAGCGGCGCGGAGTGGCAAAACGGCTGCTTCGGCGCGGGGTGGCGCATTGTATTGACCAGAATCCGATGCTTCGGCATATTACGGTCAATGCGTCTCCAGTGGGTGTTCCGGCATATAAGGCGCTGGGGTTCTATCCGCTGTCTGAAGAGCGGATCGAAGAGGGGATGAGGTTTATGCCGATGAGGATTGATTTGCCGAGCGGTACATAAGGAGGCGTCAAAATGAAGACAGTACTTACAATAGCCGGGTCAGATTGCAGCGGCGGCGCCGGCATTCAGGCGGATTTAAAGACGATTGGCGCATTCGGCCTTTATGGTATGAGCGTGCTGACGGCGGTTACCGTCCAAAACACCCGCGGGGTATACCGGGTTGATCCGGTGGGAGCGGATGTTGTGGAGGAACAGCTTCGCGCCGTGTTTGAGGATATTGTGCCCGATGCCGTGAAAATAGGAATGGTGTTGACCTGTGAAAATATACAGGCGCTTGTCTCGGCGTTTCATGAGTATGAACCTGTCGCCGTATTGGATCCCGTGATGATTTCCACGAGCGGGAGACGGATTTTGGAAATGTCGGCGGCTGATG
>CANQCY010000022.1 GCA_947591245.1 uncultured Lachnospiraceae bacterium
CAACAAATGTGACAATTGTTGAGAGAAAAGTTTGTTAATGTAAAATTTGCTCTTGACAAGAGGTCACTTCATAACAGCGAGGATAATTAAAATGAAAAGAAACAGAACGATTTGCTGCATAGCCGTGGCATGCATCATGACAGCAGTATTGGAGGGAGGATGTGGAACGAGTCAGAATGTTCCTGAGGAGAAAAGTACACAGGTAGAGGAGACCGCAACAGGAGAGGCTGCGACAGGAGAAGCAGTTTCGACGCTTCCGGATGATACGGTTCCGCCGGCAGAGGAGGCGACGGTCAGTTCTGATCCCTTAATGCAAACGAGCGTATACAAGCTTAAAGAGGTTGGGACAGTTGAGGATCAGGAAAAAAGCATCCAAATGGGCGCAGATGGCATCTACGCAGAAGATGATGGGGATACAAAGCAGATTTACAATTATAAAGGAAAAGCGTCAGGTAGGAAGTATCACGAATTTAGAGAATTGGAAGAAGCCGAGAATTGTGAAAATGGAATAGATGATTGCTATATTGTAGCAGGTGCTGGTAAGTCACCCAATATCTGGGGATTGGTGAGCAGCAAAGGAGTGGAGCTGATACCGTGCGAGGCAAGTATGTTAGAAGCTCTTTCCGAGCGGTATGTAGAGGTAGTCTACGCAACAAAGGAAACGAAAAATAAAAAGGAAGCGATAATCTTTGCTTCAAATAGCAGTATTGGCACCATTTTGGGACCTGATAAAGACGATACATTGTACAAGGGATATGCGAAGATATACGATAGAAAACGTGAACGGATGGTTCCCGGCATTAAAATCGAAAAATCAGGAGAATTGGGAACATTAAAGATTTGTGGAGAGAGCATCTGTTATCAAAGGGACGCTGGATATTATGAGATGTATAATGCATCTGGAAAAATGATTCTTACTGACAAGGGGAAAGAGGATGATATGTGGACACATAATGATCTGATAAAGCTGGATGGCAAAATCTATGATGATCAGGGTAAAATGTTGATGGGATACCGAGAGGGGAGTGAACCAAAGCTTGTTGATGGCAACAATTCCTGTATTGTATATGTGAAAAATCGGGGAGGGAAAAATTTCTATACAGTCGTTGACAAAAAGGGAAATGTCCTCTTGGATGGCGCAGAAAAGAAAATTGTTGAGATCAATGATGATATGATATGCTTTAGTGAAATCTTTGACAAACATGGTCTAATGACATTGCAAGGCGAGGAAGTAGTTCCAGCAACTAAGTGTACATATTTCTATTGCGGGCAAGGGTATTGGGACAGGACGAATGAAGATGGAACGCATGATCTTGTGAGTAAAGAAGGTGTCGTAGCAGAAAAAGTGGACAATCTGTCTCCTTCATTGGTATGTACAAAAGAAACAGACCAATATGTGGTTCTGAAAGGGAACGGAAAGACTCTGAACTTATCAGAAGCGAGCGAGATTGCGACAGCATTGGTAAAAGCAGAAGAAAATGGTTATTACGGTCTTGTGGATTTGTATACGGGAGTGCAGCTGCTGGGATATGAATATGATGATATCCGATATGCCGCTGGTCATGTATACGCCTATAAAGGCGGTGTATGGACGATTTATGAGGTCTTAGAAGCATGATGTATGATGTGTCCCAAAACAAAGAGGAAGGAATATGTATGTTCGAGTTGCTTATTGGGCAGTATGGCTTCGATAAGCGCAAGAAATAAACATAACTGTCGCTATGTTAAAAAATTTTTCGATGGATTTGTCAAGTGTTTTTGGAAAAAGGGAGAGAAAGTGCAGGATACTATTGCCTGAACCCAATATATGGTATTTCTGATATGGAAAAGATAGAATAATTAAATTATACCGTATAGTGATAGGGCAAAAATGGCGAATGGTATCATTTTGATGAATCGAAGGAGGGGCAGTTGATGGGGAGCATATATTATGGCTTAAGTAAAATTTCATATGAGATAGGAGAAGATAGGCTTGCTAGTGGCGGGGAAGGAAGCATCCATCGAATTATAGGAAACGACAGACAGGTGGCAAAGGTATTTAAACCTGGGAAAAGAGATAGCCGGAGGGAGGAAAAACTTCGTCTGATGGTGCAGTACAAGCTGTCAGAGAGCCAGATGGAGCAAGTCACATGGCCACAGGATGTAATTTATAATCAGGATGGGTTTGCCGGGTATATCATGCCAAAGATTGAACACGCATCTTCTTTAACGCAAATATATGCGTCTAATACATATGATCTTAGATACCGGCTTCTGGCTGCTATTAATTTATGTGCCGCGATAGACACCGTACACGAGATGGAACAGGTATGCGGAGATTTGAATCCGCAGAATATATGTATAAATTTAAATAAAGCTGACCAACAGAATGCTTTCAAAGTTACATTGGTCGATACAGATTCTTATCATTTTATATCAGGAGGCGAAACATACCGATGTGAGGTTGGTATGGGGGATTTCATAGCGCCGGAATTGCAAAAGAAAATGGCTGAGGAAGGAGATTTAAAATCCGTTTCTTTGCCTTCATACACGAGAGAGACGGATTTGTTTGCTTTGGCAGTGCATATATTTTATCTGTTGATGAATGGCTGCCATCCATTTGCTTGCGCTAAAGATTCGAACCGTACGCACAGCAATATGGAACAGATGACTGGAGAAACCGCGCCTGATTCTGTAGTTGCGCCACAGCCGATCGAGAATATAAAAACAGGTTTTTTTCCTTTTTATGAACAAAGGAAAGAAGTGGCAATTCCTATATATGCACCCGAGTTTGAATCGCTGCCGGAAGACATAAGGGCATTATTTATACGGACTTTTGTTGACGGATATCAAGATCCGAAGAAAAGAGTAAGTGCAATAGAATGGCAGCGTGCGTTGACTCCTTTGCTTGAAATTATAGTGCAATGTTCCATCGACCAGAGACACTTTTATTTTGGTGTGGGAAAGGAATGTCCGCTATGTAGGATAGAGGGAAATATTAAACAAGTATTCGGGGTCATTGACGGTCCTCTGATTGATGAGGAATTAGATGATGTTGAGGAGGAAAAGGTTGATGAGAAAAAGAAACAAATCCTTTGGTGGGTTATCGGAATTGCTATATCACTAATACTTACACTAAATTCTCTGCCTTTGGGTATAGGATTTGGTATAATATACATGGTTGTTTTCTATGTTGTACGTTTTGTTGTAGATTTAAGACGTGCTATTTCTAGTATGAATGATAATATGAGTTATGATTGTATTCCAACTGACATTGACGAATTGGGCGATATTAATGTTCTTATCAGCAATTTCGGATGGGAGAATGGTGATGGTACAAAAACCGTATTGAACAAACTGCCATCGCAAGATTGCCTTGAATATTATAAAGATCAGGCTTATGACGATGGTGATGTGTTGGATTTTAGAACGGTAAAATTGGGTGAGAACTATTTTGTAAAAATATATGTGTATGATAAAGATGATCATGATTATTGTGTCTCTTATATTGGCAATCAAGATGGAACAGAATATGATCTCTTTTGTGCAAAAGATACGAAATTTACAAGTTCGGATTGTGAGGTGATAGAAAAGATTATTTCTAGTTTGCAAATATTGGAATTGGGGTCAAATCAAGAGTTGGAAAATATATAATGATGTCGTGAACATAATTTTGGAAAATGGAGGATGAACTGTTATGAAAAGAAAAACAAGTAAACACACAAACAAAAGAATCTTGTCAACACTGACAGCTGTCACGCTGTTAATTGTTTCGCTGTTTTGTACGCAGCCGCTAAACGTACAGGCGGCCGGGCATACGCAGGACGAAGCTGTCGCTTGGGCCAATTCTCAGATTGGAAAAGGATTGGATTATGATAAAGTATATGGAAACCAGTGCGTGGATTTGATCAAATATTATTATGATTATTTTGGTGTGGCGGGTTATGCGATGGGAAATGCCAGCGCTTACGTTTCAAATGAAATTCCTCCGGGATGGACGCGTGTGTATAGTGGGTATCAGCCGGGCGATGTCGCTGTATGGAAAGTGAATCACAGTTGTAACACCTGCAATACAGGCAGTCTTGGGCATGTAGGTATTATTCTTTCGGCAGATAGTTCAGGATTCAATGCCGTAAATCAGAATTTTAACAATAACACAACCTGTACAAAAAACTGGTTTAATATTTCAGCGCTTGCCTGTGCGATCCGGCCAAATTATTCGGGTGGATCACAGGCACAACCACAGCCGGAACCATCGGTATCATTTGCGGATTTCAACCAGAACGCAGTTTGGGATACCAATGCGGAGATGTATACAAAAATCATGAATCCCAACAGAGCGCATGTGACATCCTGCGGATGTTATTTGTATGACAGCAGTGGAGCACTTTTGACAAGTTATTCAGAAGATTGCGATTATCGTACTTCTTATGTGAATTACAATTGTAATATCAATAATGACATGAACTATACGTTAAAACCGGGGACGACTTATCAATTTGTTTTATTCGGAGTCGTAGATGGAAAAGAGTACCGGGATGTCATGCGGAGTTTCACGACGACAGGCTCCAGCGACATGGAGGCTCCGGTGATTAGTGATGTGGCAATTGCAGAGCAAGGGGAATCCGGATATATGATCCGCTGTCGGGTTACTGACAATGAAGGCGTAGACCGGGTACAATTCCCCACTTGGACAGAGGCAAATGGTCAGGATGACATTCAGGCAGACTGGGGGACAAGCAGCGCTGCTTCAGGAGTCTTGGATGCTGATGGCTATTATACATATCGAGTAAACGTAAGCGACCACAATTATGAGTTGGGAATATATATCACTCACATTTATGCTTATGACAAAGCAGGAAATTTTTCAACTTACAATTTAAGAGTGATGGCTGAGGAGGACAAACTGGATGCACCGCAGGCGACTCCGGGGATGGATTTACCACAGGTAACGCCGGGAGCGGACGTAGGTCAGCAGACGCAAACGCCAATCGTGTCACCAACACAAAACCCTGCGTCGCATCCTACACAGAGCACCGTGGTACAGCCGACACAGAAGCCGTCAGAAGATATCACAGTAGAATCGGATTCCGATTCGGGGAGTATTCCTGTTTCTGATGTTGTGAAAAAACCCGGCAAGGTGAAAAATGTCCGTGTAAAAAATCTCAAAGGAAGAAGAGTCAAAGCGACGTGGAAGTCAGCGGGAAGAGACTGTATTTATCAAGTTCAGATTGCCAGAAACCGCACGTTTACAAAAGGTAAGTTAACCGATGAAACTTCAAATAGATTCATGAATTACTTTATAGCAGCAAAGAAAAAGAATTATTATGTCCGTGTCAGAGCCTACAGAGAGAATAGCTCAAGGAAAGTGTATGGCGCATGGAGTGCGGTGAAGAAAGTGAAGATAAAAAGATAGAATGTGTCGTGTTTGATGAATAGCATCTTGCATTAATCGCAATCATCATTTGTAAATTAAGCGGGGCGCGTCAATGCCAATTTGGCTGATAGGCCCCGTTTGGGGGAGTATTGGGATGGGCGGCAACAGGAAACATGGCTGCCCATATGTCCCATATATCATTACTCATCAATCATAGCATACTGGTAAAACTTTTGAGGGACACTGCCGGCATAGCAGGCTGTGGGAACATATTTCACATCCATTTGCTATTTTATGCCCGGCGGGGAGGGAGTGTCATATGGTTTTGGCTTGTATGTTTTCTTTTTGGCAGGAGCATGGTTAAAATAACCCATCCGGCGGCAGACGCAGTAGAGAGAAGCAGGGCGCCTTGTGCAGCCTTTGGCGGTCAGGAGTTTTCCATAAAGTTCACAGACGGAAATGTTGGAGGGTCTGCGGAAGTAATTACGGATCCAGGCGGGTTCTTCCGCAGTATGTGCATTGGGGTGGATGGAATGGGGCCTGTGGGATTTGTCGCGGAGGGATTCTTTTGTGCCATCCTGCCTCTTATTCCAACGCATGAGTGAGGATTTAGATAATGCCCCGGTGATAATGCCCCGGTGAGATTCCCGTTTTCTTCTTAAAGCTCCTTATGAAATTAGAATAGTCGTTAAATCCCGACAGAAGGCATGCATCCGAAACATTTTTCCCGTCTATAAGCAATCTTTTTGCACATTCAATCCTTTTGTCAAGAATATATTCCCTCAGAGACAGACCTGTATGGCGCTTGAATGTCGAGCTTATATAATTTCCGCTGTAATTGACCCCGTTGCTGATTTTTGCGAGGGTAAGTTCGCCGTTAAGGTTTTCATCTATATATTTTATCGTATCAATTACAATACGGGGCATAATGTTATCGTGTTTTCCGTCCTTTGAACTGCGAAAAATCCTGTCCGTATATAACATAAGCTCCGTGAATATGCTCAGGCTCATGAGATCGCTGCCATACTCCCCTGATTCGCACATATGAAGAAACCGGTCCGTCATTTCTGCATACTTTTTCAGATTATATGAAGAAAGGCGCACGATGCCGCCGTTATCGTGCGACATTGAGTGAAAACGGCCGGCAAGGCCGGTTTGCCCGGATGAAAGCGCATGTAAGATATGCTCCGTAATATTAATTCCAATACGCTCATATGGGGCGTTGTCAGTTACGATGCTTCTGTGGAGCTTATCCGGACTTATGATGAGCAAATCCCCGGGAGAAAGCTTATAACAATTATGCTCCACATACATCATTGTATTTCCCCGGATGAACAAATAAATTTCATAGCCGTCATGCCTGTGATATGGCGGGTTGTGCCCGGTAAAAAAATCGGTTGAAGTTTTATGGTAGCATTTGGTTCCCGACAGCAATTCGCATATATCGCCTAAACGCACATTAGTCATACAAAATCCCTGCTTTCAACAAAAAAAGATTATATGCTCGCGCAATATTTGCAAGTATATATGCAATGATTATATCATGAAGATATGATATCCTGCAAGCATATAAACATGCTTTCGTACTGACGTTCCAATGTGGTTTTGCCAAATATAGGCATGTCAGTATGCTGGAGGAAAAATAAGGAAAGGAAGATGTAAGATGAGGGGAAGGGCATTCGGATTCCTGCTTTCTGACGGCGTGAACGCCGCAAAAGTGTATGTGGACGCCGCCGGGGAGGAATTCAGCGAAAGCGGCGGAAAGGGATATTGCGGGCTTGAGATGATTGCCCGGACGTTTGCGGAAGACGTAGAGCTTGTTACCGGAAAAGCCGCCGCTGTTGCGACGAATGCTGCAGACATGTCGGGAAATGTAATTATTGCGGGAACGATAGGAAGAAATGAGGTGATCGACGCCCTGATATCAAGAGGGGCGATAGACGTATCAGGCCTGTATAAGGACGGCGCGCTCAAATGGGACTGCTATCAGATGCAGTTCGTGGGAGGGGACGTCCTTTCTGCATGCGGTTATGATGGGGTGAGCAGCGCCCTTGTCATCACGGGTTCGAACAAACGCGGCGCAATGTACGGGTTATTTAATATTTCAGAGCGCATAGGAGTATCCGCATGGGTATATATGGCTGACGCGGTTCCGGCGAAGCGCTCGTCCGTATGGCTGGATCCTGCGCTTCTTGAGTTCAACCGGGAGGACAAATATCTGGCAAAAGAGCCGTCTGTAAAATACCGCGGATTCTTTATCAATGACGAATCGCCTTCCTTTACGGGATGGGCCAGGACTGCGTTTGGCGGCCTTAACGAAAAATGCTATGGACATATATTTGAGCTTATCATACGTATGAAGGCGAATTATCTGTGGCCTGCGATGTGGGGCAACAGCTTTTCGGATGAGGGAGAGGGATTCAAGCTTGCCAATGCCGCGCTTGCCGATGCATACGGCGTATGTATGGGAACCTCGCATCATGAGGCGTGCCACCGCGCGGGTATTGAGTGGCAGAAAATATATATGGATTACGGCAAAAGCAACGCATGGGATTATGAGAAGAACAGCGAGGCGATATATAAGTTCTGGGAAGAGGGAATAGAGCGAAACGGAAATTTCGAGAACACGATCACGATGGGTATGCGCGGGGAAGCAGACAGCGCCCTAAAGGGAGGCGTACAGCACAATATTGACCTTTTAAAGAGAATTATTACTGACCAGAATACCATTGTCAGCAACTACGTGGCTGATAATCCGGATGCAAAAACAAAGGACGCGCTTAAGATATACATTCCTTACAGTGAAAATGAAGAGTATTACTACGGCCCGGACGACGGAAGCATCGCGGGCCTGAATGCGTGGGAAGGCCTTGAGGACGTGACAATCATGCTCACGGACGACAATTACGGCAACGTCCGCTCGCTTCCTGAAGAGAGCGTGCGCGGCAGGGCTGCGGGATGGGGATTATATTACCATCTTGACGGGCATGTGGGAACAGGCGCTTACGAGTGGGTCAGCTCCACACAGCTCGAGCACATATGGGACCAGCTTACTATGGCGTATGATTATAATGTAAGAAATATATGGGTCGTCAATGTCGGCGATATTAAACCGCTCGAAATGGAAATCAATTATGCGATGGATATCGCCTACGACATGGAAAAGTGGGGAAGTGAAAATACGGCGGAGGCCTACAGAAAACAGTGGCTTAGGAAGCAGCTCGGGGGAGCGCAAAATTGCCCGGATGACGTGGCGGAGCAGACGGCTGGCTGCGTGGCAGATTTTCTTAAAATCAGTACATACCGGAAAGCTGAATACGTAAAGCCGGCGCTTTACAGCAATGTTAATTACAATGAGGCGCAGGAGGTTCTGGACCTGTGTATTCGTACAATCAATAAGGCGGATTATCTGTACGGCGCATATTTCAAAAATACGGAATGGGATGATGCGTTTTATCAGATTGTATATTATCAGGCGGTTGCGACTGCAAACGTCACAAGGATGATGATATACAAATCATTAAATGATTACTATGCGGAGCACGGCAGTTCCCTTGCCAATATATATGCCGCATATGTAGATGAATGCGTGCAGTACGACAAAGAACTCACGGATTATTATAATAATACAATGTCAGACGGGAAATGGAAGAATATGATGTCCTCGCCTCATGTAGGCTTTGTATCATGGGATTCGTCGGGATGGAGCTATCCGGAAGGAAAGGAGATCGCTCTGCCGTCAGGGGCAAAGATGCTTGTTTCATTTGATGGGGATGCACAGGCTTACGAGACAGGTACGGCAAATCTCCCTTTATTGACCAATACGATGAAGCAAAGATACTGTGTGACGATGGAAAACGGCGGTACGGATGAATATGCATTTACCGTAGGCACGCTTGCAGACTGGATCAATATAACGGACAAGGAGGGCGGACAGACCGTAAATGGAGGAACGGTACAAGATGCGGCGTATTTCTATCTGTCCGCAGACTGGAGCAGGGTGCGCTCCGACAAGACCGGAACGGTCGTAATAAAAGGCAACGGGCAGACGGTCAAGCTGATTGTCGGCACGTCTTATACGGAATATAAGAGTAAAGGGATAGGAACGCATTTTGAGAGTAATGGCGTCGTTACGATTGACGGCGATGAGTACAGTAAAAATGTAAGCTCGCAAAACGGCGCCACATGGTCGTGCGTAAACGGATATGGCAGATACAAATCCGCAATGAAGATGCTTCCGGTAACGGAGAGCTTCACCGAGAAGACGGGCAACACATACGAGGTAAAGGCTGGCAGCAGCGTAAGGACGGTGACTGAGTATGAAGAGCCGGTAAATGCTCCGTACATGGAATACAGGGTATATGTGGACGAAGACGGCGATTATACATTTACCGCATACACGACGACTACGAACAACATATTCAAACCGTCAGGATGGGGATATGTGCCGGTAGAGCTTTTCTATGGAATACAGGTTGACGACGGCTCTATACAGAATATTAACTCGCTGCCGGACGGCAAATATATCTCGTACGCCGCCGACGGCGACAACAGATGGAAAGACGGAATTATGAACAATATTCACGTATCGGAATCAACCGGATACATGTCCGCCGGAATCCACACGGTCAGGATATACGGCATGCACGCCGGGCTTGGCCTTGAGAGGCTTGTAATCAGCAATGAACCTTTGAAGGAAAGCTATCTTGGCCCGGCAAAGACATTTATGCTTGATTATGATAGGATACCTGAGCAGAAAAAAGGAGTCCATTATGAGGCTGCGGCGGGCGCGCTAAGCTACGGAAAACCGTCAGATTTGCCGGCCATAACAGACCCTTCGGATGCCAATGACGCTGCGGACGCCTATGAACGGGAGACGCCGGTAACGAATGTGAATCACCCGGTTTCTTGATCGCCTCATTCTCTTGTCGTTTATTAAGACATTATCATAAATGACTTGCAAATGACGCAAACTCAAAGAAATTTTACGTTGACTTTTCTGAAATATTGTAGTAGAATAGACAGGTAAGTGATTTAGGGGCATAGTTCATCGGTAGAATAAGAGTCTCCAAAACTCCAGAGCTGGGTTCGATTCCTAGTGCCCCTGTTATAAAGAACCGTAAAGAAATATGACAGAACATTCGATGTTCTGTCTTTTCGTTCGGCAGGGTATTTATCAGCAGAACGGGTTCGCCAAATGGGACGGCATTGGCGATATTCTATCAACATATTTTATGATGTCTGTGAATGGAGGAGCATATGATAAAAGATTTATTTCACAAAAACAGCCCCATCTATTCTTTGGAGGTTTTCCCCCCGAAGCAGGATACGGATATTACGACGATTTACAATGCGTTAGATCAGTTCAAGGAGCTGCATCCGGATTTTATCAGCGTTACATATGGGGCGGGCGGGACGACTTCGGAAAACACGTTTGCGCTTGCTTCTTATATTCAGAACCAGTGCGGGATAGAGGCTTTGACGCATCTGACCTGTGCGGCGATTCCGGACAAGTTGTTTCTGGCAAATTTCCTTACGAATTTATACCGAAATGGAATTCGCAATATATTGGGACTTCGCGGCGACCAGCCGAAAGGTATGAGCGACGAGCAGTTTGCCGCGCGGTATTATGAGCACGCTTCGGATTTGATTGAGGATATCAAAGCGCTATATCCGTTCAGCGTTGCGGGGGCGTGTTATCCGGAAGTACATCAGGAGGCGGCTTCGCTGGAAGAGGATGTTGCCCATTTGAAGATAAAGGCGGATAAAGGCGTGGACTTTTTGATCACGCAGCTGTTTTTCGATAATGAGACGTTTTTTCGTTTTCTCGACGCCGCAAGGAAGGGCGGCATCGAAATCCCCGTTTTGCCCGGATTGATGCCGATTACGACTGCGAGGCAGGTGAAGAATATTGTCCGGCTGTCCGGTTCGAAGATTCCGGAGGAGATGCGGGCGTTTATAGAAAAGTATAAGGATTCGCCGGAGGATTTGAAAAAGGCGGGGCTGGATTATACGAAAAAACAGATGGAGGAGCTGCTTGCAAAGGGAGTGGACGGGATTCATCTGTACAGTATGAATAAGGTAGAGACTGCGCGTTATATTTTTGCGTGAGAGCTGATTTGCATATAAGCAGCGGGCTGCGCGTGCATGATGCAGGATGGGAAACCGCAGAAGAAGTGGATTTACTCCAATAGGGAACTTGAAAAAACTGTGCTTTTCGGGTATAATGATCAAATAAGTTATGGCGCCGGAGACAAGAGGCATATGAGATAGTACAGGGGGGTGCATTGTTTGAAAGATATCATGAAACGCATTCGTTCGCAATTATATGAGTGGAAAATGATGCTTGGCATGGTTGCGTGGGATTTAGTGATGGGAATCATTTTCATAATCGTTAACGTTGCGCTGTGGGATGGGGAAAGCATGCTTATGAGAGTAGGCTTCCTTGCTTTGACGGTTGCGGTGATAATAGTCTCTGTATGTATGAAATACGTACTGTTTGACGGAAAAAGCGGCAAGGATGATGTGACCGGAAGAAAAAACAAGAAAGAATTTGAGAGGGTCTGTTCGATCCTGTTAAAGGGCGAGGGTGAATTTGTCGTTGTTTACGCAAATATTGACCGTTTTAAGCTGATTAATGATACATATGGCGATGATGAGGGGGACGCCGTTTTAAGGAAAATCCATCAGGTGATTGATGCGGAGATGCTTCGCTGGGACGAAGCGTCAGGAAGAATTATGGCGGATAATTTTGGCATGCTCATGCGTTTTCTTTCGATGGAGAAGCTGGAACACCGTCTGTTAAGGATTAATGACCAGCTTGCGGAGCTGAAAGACGGCAACGGCATCAGCTACGGCATCCGGCTCTATTTCGGCATTTACCGGGTGGAGGATAAAAGCGAAGCGGTTTCTGTCATGCTTGAGAAGGCGAATATTGCATTGAAAAAGGTGATGCTTTCCGCACAGCATCTCGTACATATGAGCGTTTATGATGACGAGGAGAGGAAACTGCTCAGCAGGGAAAAAGAACTGGAGATGAAGATGCAGAAAGCCTTGGAAAATGGCGAGTTTGTCCCATATCTCCAGCCGAAGTACGAGCTTGCAAACGAGACGGTCGGAGGGGCGGAGGCGCTCGTGCGCTGGAAAGATCCGGTTGAGGGAATAATTTTTCCAAACGAATTTATTCCCTTATTTGAGAGGAATGGATTTATTGTCGAACTGGATCTGTACATGTTTGAGGAAATATGCAAGCTTGTTGACAAATGGAATAGAAAAGGATATCGCAAAATACCGGTTTCCGTAAATATGTCGCGGGGACACTTCTCCGTTCCCGGTTTTTTTGAACAATACAAAGAGATACTGAGCCGGTACAGCATACCGAAGGGAACGATCGAGATTGAGCTGACGGAATCCTTGTTTTACAATGAAATGTCGATGCTCAAGGATTTGATTAACCAGATTCATGAAGCGGGCATGCTGTGTTCGATCGATGACTTCGGAAGCGGGTACTCATCTTTGAACATGCTTAAGGACGTGGAGGTGGACGCCCTGAAACTCGACCGGGTATTCTTTACGGGCAACGAGAATGATGAGAGGGGCAGGAGCGTTATTCACAGCGTTCTCCAGCTCGCACAGAATTTGCGGATGCGCACGATTTCGGAAGGCGTTGAAGTGCGTACGCAGGTGGACTACTTGAAGGAGGCGTCGTGCGACTATATTCAGGGTTATGTTTTTGCCAAGCCGATGCCGGTTGCAGACTTTGAAAAACTGGCATTTAAAAATCAGAAATTTGAAAACCAGGGGCTGGACGCCGGCTGATTGAAAACAGCCGGTGTGCCGGTTCTTTTTTTGCGCGAGGGCATAAGCCAAGCTGGCATGCTTGCATTCCAATTTGGCTCCGCCCGCGAACCCGAGCAGTCTCGCAAAGCGTGACGCTCGCGGTTTCGCGCGTTTAAAGATAAAGACGTTTCCGGTTTCGGTAGCGATTGCGCCGGAACAGGATTTCATTGTAAAGAATGATTTCAGACATTTCCCGAATATGCGCGTTGTCTGCCGGAAATGCGTCGGGGGCCGTTTCATGGCACTTCATAAGTATTTTCCGCGCCAGCGCCTGCAGCGCTGTTTTGTCCGGATAGTCGTCAAACATGAGGCTTCCTTCATACTCCATGCGGTCGCACTCTTCTTCTGTAAAATCACGGATTTTGCTGCATAAATCAGGATACAGGTATTTCATATAGGAGTAATCGTTTTCCATCTCCCAGAGCTTTTGTGCACCGAAAACCGGGGGGAGCGATGGGGCCAGAGGCTGCCCGAACCAATAATCCTGAATGCGCCCTTCAAATTGATTCATATACATTCCTTTCAGTCTGTGAAACCGCTCACAGCATTGTCGTCTTGTTATTACCAATATATAAATAAATTTCTGAAATGTGATTGCCCTGCCACAATAACTGTGTTACAATAATGATTCAGAAGGTAGTAAAAGGAGAACTAATATACATGGTTAAATATTTATATAAAGCTGTCGTTCTGATTATCGTCTTTGTGGGAGCGCTTTTTTATTTTGCGGCGCAGCTCGAAAGCGACATATATGAGGAGGGCGCGCTCTCCGTTCAGGGTACGGAGAGTCTTCCTTATCTTACGCTGACTTCCCAAAATGTGGTGATGAACCGCCTGTATGGCTACAACGGACCGATTGACGATAATATCGTGCGGGAGTCGATCACGCCGCTTAGTACGGATAAGAAAATCGTGCTGCAAATCAGCGAAACGCCGGTTCGTCTTGCTAAAATCCAGTATGATGTGATTGATAAAGATACGAATGAGGTTTACTACTCAGACGCAATGAATTCGATCGAAAAGGGAACGAAGAGCGTTGAAATCGAGCTGGATTATTCGTTTCAGACGAGCACGGAATATATTCTGTCAATTACGGCGACGACGGATTCGGGAAGAAAGGTGCATTATTTTACGAGATTAAAGTATTATGTGCAGGATTCTTACTTGAAGGAAAAGCTTGCGTTTGCCATGCAATTTCATAAAAATACGTTTAATAAGGAGAAGGAGGAGGAGCTGCGGCCGTATTTGGAACCTGACGGGACTGCTGCGAATGATTCGCTTGCTACGGTAAATATAAAGTCGGACAGCGATTTGGTGACGTGGGGAAAGCTTTCGCCCCAAAAACTGTCGGAGCCGGTTCCTACTGTGAAGGAGTTCAATATGGAGACGGCGTGCTTCCATCTCAACTATTTTGTGGAGGGAAAGACGTCATCCGGAAAAGAGATTTATCATGTGGACGAATTTTACCGGGTAAGGTATGCCTCCGGGCACAGCTATCTTTTGAATTTTGAGAGAAGCCTTGAGGCGGAATATGACCCGAAGTTCACGAGCGTACAGAAAAACCAGTTAAAGCTCGGCATAACAAATGATACTTCTATGCAGCCGATGAGCAGCGAAAAGACGAAGCAGCTTTTTTTTACCCGGGGGGGGAATCTGTATTGTTATGATATGGAAACGGGCAAAAATAAAATTACAAAGCTGTACTCTGCATTCAGCGAACAGGCTTCGTACGAATACCGCGAAGTCGGAGACCAGGGAATACGCCTTCTGAAAACGGACGACGAAGGGAATCTGTTTTTTGCCGTATACGGTTATTTTTCGCGCGGCCAGTATGAAGGAAAGGTTGCGATCGTGCTGTATAAATATGTGAATCAGGAAAATCGGCTGGATGAACTGGTTTATCTTCCGATCGATACAACGTATCAGCAGCTAAAACATGATTTTGACGATTACGGATACGTGAGCGAGAGAAACGTTTACTACTTTTCCGTGGCAAACGTCGTGTATTCCTACAATATGGAATCCCGCAGACTGACAGTTGTCGCTGAAAATGTGACGGATACCGGTTTTAAAATCATCAAGAAGAGCCACTGCTTTGTATGGTCGGATTCGATGGCGAAAGGCTATGGAGAAAACCTTACGGTTTTGAATCTTGAAACGGAGCAGAAGGTCGTTATTCCCAAGCCCGCGGAAAAAGAGTATATCCGCCTTCTGGGCGTCATAAATGAAAATGTAGTTTATGGTTATGCGAGAAAGAAAGATATTACGAGCACGGCGACGGGGGAACCGCTTATTCCGTGCTATAAGCTTGTGATCGCAGATGCGACGAGTAAGGAAGTGAAAAAGACATACAGCGGTAAGAACCAGTATGTCACTCATGTTGAAGTGGAAGGGAATGTAATGACGCTGTCAAGAGTCAGACGGAATGGAAAACGATTTGCAAAAATAGCGGATGACAGCATTTTGAACCAGACGAAGGAGCCGGAGTCCCCTTATTCGCTCAGATCAAGGGTGACGTCGTCGACTCTTACGGAGTGGTACATCGGGTTTCCGGCGAATTTCGTGATTACGGAGGTTCCGTCTTACGAAGTGCTGCTGGGCGAGGTGGTCACAAGCGGACGCTCGGTACATCTGGATCCGGTTAAAGTGCCTAAATATTATGTCTATGCGCTGGGAAAAATTACTGACGCTTATGAAAATCTCGCAGAAGCGATTGCCAAAGCAGATGAGCAGATGGGAGTTGTGGTGTCGGGAAGCCATATGGTCGTATGGGAGAGAAGCGGAAGCTTTTTGATGAACAGCGTCGCCGGACTGGAGATGGAAAAGGCGTCTTCAAAAGTATCCAATTTGGCGGCATGCGCATATATGGTTCTGAAGGCAAATCATTTTTCGGTGGACGCGGAGGCGATGTCTGCCAAAAACCGCTCGCTGTATCAGATGCTGGATCAGTATATGGACGAGCCGGCCAACCTGACCGGAGCAACGCTGGAACAAGTTCTGTATTTTGTTAGCAGCGATAAATACGTTATAGCTATGACCGGAAAAGCGACGGCGGTTGTCATAAGCGGTTACGATACAAAAAACGTTTCCTATTATGATCCTGCGACTGGGAAAATGGAGACGGTGAGCCGGACGGAGATGCAGAAAATGTGCGAGGGTGCGGGGAATAAGTTCGTTTCTTATATTAAGTGATGAATGGGATATTTGCGCATCCGAGCCGGAAAGGCATGGTGATAGATATGGAACGGTTGATTCATAGCGCGCTGATGGCGAGAGAGCGCGCGTACTGCCCGTATTCCGGATTTGCGGTAGGGGCCGCCCTTCTGGCAAAGAACGGAAGCGTTTATACGGGCTGCAATGTGGAAAATGCGGCGTTTTCTCCATCGTGCTGCGCAGAGAGGACTGCGTTTTTTAAAGCGGTCAGCGAAGGCGTGAAGGAATTTGAACGGATTGCCATTGTTGCTCAAAATGTAAAGGAAGGCAAAATAGAGAAGGCGACGCCCTGCGGCGTCTGTCTGCAGGTAATGCTCGAATTTTGTGATCCGGACGCCTTTGAAGTAGTGACGGCGCTGTCGGTAAAGGAGTATGAGGCGTATCGGCTGCGCGAGCTTTTGCCGCATGGATTCCAGCGTGAAGGATGAATGGAGGAACATATGGAGCTGCCACGAAAATTTTGCGATGAGATGAAACGGATATTGGGGGATGAGTACGGGGATTATCTTGCATCAATGAATGAGAAACGAAAATCCGGCCTCCGTGTCAATACCGCCAAAATATCTGTGGAAGAGTTTGAGAAGATCTGTCCGTTTGAAATAACAAGGATTCCTTATATCGAGAATGGCTTTTTCTATGACGAGGCGGCGAACCCTTCCAAGCATCCGTATTATTTTGCCGGATTGTATTATTTACAGGATCCGAGCGCAATGACGCCGGCTTCCAGACTGCCGGTGGAGAAAGGCGACGTTGTACTGGATTTGTGTGCGGCGCCGGGCGGGAAAGCGACGGAGCTTGCGGCACGGCTTGATGGGACGGGGCTTTTGATTGCCAATGACGTCAGCGGCAAGCGGGCGAAAGCGCTTCTGAAAAATATCGAGCTGTTTGGCGTGGAGAATAGCTTTATCGTCACGGAATATCCGGCGAAGCTCAAGCAGTATTTTACGGGTTTTTTTGATAAAATTTTGATTGACGCCCCTTGCTCCGGCGAAGGCATGTTTCGTAAGGATCCGTCCATGATACGGGCGTGGGAGCGGCATGGACCGGAATTTTACAGCGGGCTTCAGCGCGAGATCGCGGAGCAGGCGCTCCCCATGCTGCGGGAGGGCGGGATGCTTCTATACTCTACCTGTACGTTTTCGCCGCTGGAGAACGAGGGAACTGTCGAATACATTCTTTCTATCGATGAAAATTTGAGGCTTGTGAATATGGAGGGGTATACCGGGTTTGCCAGAGGGGAGCCCGGGCTCATCGGAAGCGGTAACCGCGAACTTGAAAAGTGCGTCCGTATATTTCCGCACAGGATGGAAGGGGAGGGGCATTTTCTGGCCCTGTTTCAGAATGGCGACGGCGCCGCTGCGGCGGGAAAGCCTCTCTATCAGGAGCGGGGCGGCCTGAAAGGGGAGGAAAAGTGTTTATTTGATCTATTTGCCGAAAATCTATACCGGCATTTTGAGCCGAACCGCATCGAGAGCCGGAACGGAATGATTTATTATATGCCGGAGAAGATGCCGCAAATAAGGGGGCTGCGCTTTTTGCGGAGCGGGCTCTTTCTGGGCGAGGTGAAAAAGAAGCGGTTTGAGCCGAGCCAGTCGCTTGCGATGGCGCTGAAAGCAGAGGATTACCGGCAGGCGATCACTTTTTCGGCAGAGGATGAAAGAGTGTTTCGCTACCTCAAGGGGGAGACGCTGAGTTTGGGAGAAGAGGATGTGCCGGAGGGTGCAGGGGAAAAAAACGGATATATTCTCGTCTGTGTCGACGGATTTCCTCTCGGATGGGGAAAACGATCCGGATTTACGCTTAAGAATAAATACCATGCGGGATGGCGGCTGATGTAGCCGCTTATGGCATTAAATGCAGGAAAAATTTCTAAGTATTCTGATTATACGGAAGCATTTCTTCATGCGGTTTCGGGGAAAAAGAAATTGACTTTTGGCGGCGGTTTATATAAAATGATATCAGATATGGAGGAAGAGTGGAAAATGAGTGATGAAGTGTTGGAGCTGGATATAAAGGTGGATAAAAGGACGCTGAACCGATTCCTTTTGCGGAATAATTTTTTGCGGCTGGGCGGCGCCATCGGTCTTTTTATCAGCGCTGCGGCAATTGTGCTTTTGATTGCATTGTGGAGCTCTTTATCGGATCCCCAGAGGGTGATCCTATTCTTTCTTGCCCTGATGTTTACGGTGATTCAGCCGCTGTCATTGTTGATGAAAGGGTGGAACCAGCTGAAGTCGGGTACGTTCCGGGAGCCGTTTCATTATGAATTTTCAGCGGCTGGCATGAGGGTAGAGAATATGGCGGGTTCCGTTGACGTGAAATGGCCTGATATAAGGAAGGCGGTCGTGACCAAAGACGCCATTTATCTGTACATGAATGCGCTGTCGGCATTTATCCTTCCCAGAGCGGCATGCAAGGAGAACTATGCGAAGCTGGCGGAGATGATAGGGGAGTACCGGAAATGACATTTGAAAGTTTTGGCGAACGGGATACCTTTGAGCTTGGAAAAAAGATGGGCGGGCAGTCGGAGCGCGGGCAGATTTATTTGCTGGATGGCGATCTTGGCGTGGGAAAGACGGTATTTACGAAAGGATTCGCCGTGGGGCTGGGTATTGCGGAACCGATTACAAGCCCCACGTTTACGCTGATTCAGGAATACAGTGGGGGCAGGCTGCCCTTTTATCATTTCGATGCGTACCGTATCGAGGATGCGGAGGAAATGTATGAACTCGGCCTGGATGGATATCTGTTTGGCGAAGGGGTGTGCCTGATCGAGTGGGCGTCCCGGATTCAGGAGGTTTTGCCGGACGCTTGTAAGAGCATATTGATAGAAAAGGATTTGGAACGGGGTTTTGATTACCGGAAAGTGACGATAAAAGCGTGAGAAGATGTTCTAAACTTGACGATGCGTTGCGTCCGCGCCGCCAATTTTAGAACATCTTCTCACACCGGAAGAATCGCAGGGCGATTCTCCGCTTCATGAATTGTTTGCGCGTGCATGGAGGTAAAAATGAAAATATTAAGTATAGACAGCTCGGGTCTTGTCGCTTCGGTGGCGCTTTTGTCAGACGGCATTCTGACCGCCGAGTACACGATCCACAATAAAAAAACGCATTCCCAGACGTTGCTTCCGATGATTTCGGATATGATGAAGATGGCGGAAATCGGGCTTGAAGAGTTGGACTGCGTGGCGGTCTCTGCCGGACCGGGTTCTTTTACCGGCTTGCGTATCGGCGCGTCTACGGCGAAGGGCATTGCATGGACATTGGGAATACCGATTGTGCCGGTATGTTCGCTGATGGGGCTGGCCTCCAATATTAATGAGCGTGGCGCCGTTGTCTGCCCTATTATGGACGCCAGAAGAAATCAGGCGTATTATGGCATTTACCGGATCACGGACGGACTTCCGGAAACGCTCGCGGAACCGGATGTGGCGGCGGTAGAGCTGGTGATAGAGGCGGCGGACAAGGTGGGCGGGAACGTCATTTATGTCGGGGACGGCGTTCCGGTTTTTGAGGAGGCGATCCGGTCGCATTCCGGCGGCAGGGCGGCATTTGCGGATCCCATACACCGCTATCAGCGGGGAGCTGCTGTGGCGGCTCTGGGAAGCCTTTTGTTTGAAAAGGGGCGATACGTGGCGGCAGATGAGTTTGTGCCGGTCTATTTGCGCAAATCCCAGGCAGAGAGGGAACGGGAGGAACGCGAGAGGGGTTAAAAATAACATTTTTTCATATTTTTACAACTGGAAAAAACACCTTAAATTCAATATAATAATAGTATTCACTTATCTTGTATCGTGAGGAATAAGTATTTTTGAAGGATGGCGAAAAATATGGAAAAACAGCAAAAGATATTATGTAACAAATGTGGAAAAGAATTAGAAAGCATCAATGGCATATTGCATGAAGACGGGCTTTTTGTGACAAAGAAATGGGGATATTTTTCCGCCAAGGATTTGGAAATTCACAAGTTTAGCCTTTGCGAGGCGTGCTACGACCAGATGGTTGGGGAATTTGCCGTACCCGTTACCGTAGAGGATCAGGAAGAGGTTTTGGATTAGCGTAACATGCCGTTGTATGCATGAGGATTGGAGAATGTTATGCTGGATGTGTGTTTACTTGGAACCGGAGGAATGATGCCGTTGCCGCGCCGCGCGCTGACTGCGCTTATGACGAGGTACAATGGGAGCAGCCTGCTGATTGATTGCGGCGAGGGAACGCAGGTGAGCATACGGGAACAGGGATGGAGCTTCCATTCAATTGATGCGATATGCATCACGCATTTTCATGGCGACCATATCAGCGGCCTGCCGGGACTTCTGCTTTCGATGGGAAATGCCGAGCGCACGGAGCCGCTGGTGATCATCGGACCCAAGGGACTGAAAAAGGTAGTTCAGTCCCTTCTTGTGATTGCTCAGGGAATCCCGTTTAAATTGGAGTTTATTGAGATAGAGGGGGATGAGGAACAGTTTTTTTTGAATGGATATCATATTTGTGCTTTCAAGGTGAACCATAATGTGGTATGCTATGGATATACAATAGAGATTTGCCGGAGCGGAAAATTTGATGTGGAAAAGGCAAAATCAAATGGCGTACCGATGAAGGCCTGGAGTCCGTTGCAGAAGGCGGAGAGCGTGACGGTAGACGGCGTGGAGTATACGGCGGATATGGTACTCGGGCCAAAGCGCAAAGGGATCAAGGTTACATATTGTACGGATAGCAGACCGACGGACAGCATTGTGAGAAATGCAGAAAATTCGGATTTATTTATATGTGAGGGAATGTACGGAGAACAGGAAAAGATAGCAAGCGCGCGGGAAAAAAAGCATATGACGTTTTGTGAGGCGGCTGAGCTGGCGGCAAAAGCGGAAGTGGAAGAACTTTGGCTGACTCACTACAGTCCGTCCCTTATACGTCCGGAACAATACATGAAAGAAGTAAAAAAGATCTTTCCCCGGACAGCGCCCGGAAAGGATCGGATGTATCGGGAATTGAAGTTTAAAGAGGATTAAGTTTAAACAGATCCTGACGACTGGAGATGTTTGTGCCGTTTGCGCAGCAGAAGGGAGGAAAAATATGGAGAGAAGAATGAAAAGGACGAAACAAACCGCCAATCAGCCGGAGAAAAATCCGGCGAAGAAGATGGCAAAAAATATGAGCATATTTGCGTTCATCACATGTTTGGCTGCGATTCTGATCGTTTTCTTATTTTTCCAGTACAAAAACAGGGATAAATCTGATCTGGCGGCAGGGGGGGCGACAGGGACGGAGGTGGAGCGGCTGGCGAAAAAGGATCTTGACGGCGGCTATCCCGATACCCCGTCGGAGGTGCTGAAGCTTTTGGGCAGATATAACCAGTGCATGTATAATACGGAATTGAGTGACGAGCAGTTCGATGCGCTGATAGAGCAATTACGAAAGATGTACAGCGCCGCTCTTCTCGATCAGAATCCGTTGGAAGAGCATAAGAAGAACATGAAGGAAGAGATCGAGGCGTTCCGGAAATCTAAGACGAGTATCGTAAATTATACCGTGGATAAAAGCGGATCGGTCGATTATCGGACGATTAACGGGCAGTCGTGCGCCTATTTGCAAATGGCTTACTTTTTGAAGGAAAACAACGAGTCGCCGAAATCTTCGAAATCGTACCAGAATTATGTGCTCGTAAAAGAAAACGGCGAATGGAAGATTCTTGCCTTCAAGCAGGACGATACGGCGGGACAGGGAAACGAGGCCGACAGCTGATGCGGCTGCGGCAGGAATGAGGAAAAAAATGCAAAATAAGGATATTGTGTTGCTGGCGGTGGAAAGCTCATGCGATGAAACCGCCGCTTCTGTTGTAAAAAACGGCAGGGAAGTTTTGTCAAATGTGATTGCTTCTCAAATTGAACTGCATAAACTATATGGTGGAGTCGTGCCTGAAATTGCGTCGCGCAAACATATTGAAAATATCAATCAGGTTATTGAACGGGCGCTCCGGGAGGCGGATATGGCGATCCGGGATGTGGACGGCGTATGCGTTACATATGGGCCCGGACTTGTCGGCGCTTTGCTGGTCGGAGTCGGAGCGGCGAAGGCGATCAGCTATGCGGCGGGGAAACCGCTTGTCGGCGTGCATCATATCGAAGGGCATATTTCAGCCAACTATATCTGCCACAAAGACTTGGAGCCGCCGTTTTTGTGCCTTGTTGTTTCAGGGGGGCACAGCCATCTCGTCAAGGTCAGGGATTATGGAGAGTATGAGCTGATCGGGAGAACGCGGGATGATGCGGCGGGTGAGGCGTTTGACAAAGTAGCGCGTTCGATCGGGCTCGGATATCCGGGCGGCCCGAAAATCGATGCGCTGGCTCCGCAGGGAGATAAGGAGGCGATCAGCTTTCCGCGCGCGTCCGTCGAAGGAGCGCCGTATGATTTTAGTTTCAGCGGCGTGAAGTCGGCGGTGCTGAATTATATCAACGGCTGCAAGATGAAAGGAATCGGCTATTCGCAGGCGGATATTGCCGCTTCGTTTCAGGAAGCCGTGACGGATGTGCTTGTGTCCCATACGATGCTGGCGGCAGAGGAATATGGCATGAATAAGGTGGCGATGGCGGGGGGAGTCGCCTGCAATCATGCGTTACGCGCAAAAATGAATGCCGCTTGCGGGGAACGGGGATACCGGCTGTATTATCCCGAACCGATATACTGCACGGACAATGCCGCAATGATCGGTTCCGCAGGCTATTATGAATATCGGAAAGGACGGCGTGACGGATGGGACCTCAATGCGGTTCCGGGGCTGAAATTGGTATAGTATGCGAAAATGCGGCAGCATGGCGGCCGGCAGTTTTAAGGAGCGGTATATATGAGTTATACAAAAGCGGATTTAGACAATTTGGACGCGCAGCTGCGCAAAATGGCGGATGAGAAGTACCGCGAGTTCCACAGCGGGCTTATTCCCAATGTAGACGCTGTTTTTTATGGCGTGCGGACGCCTTCCCTGCGTAAGCTCGCCAGACAGATGATCAAGGAGGACTGGCGCGGTTTCCTCGAGCTGGCGTGGGATTCTGACGTGTATGAGATGAATATGCTTTGCGGTATGGTGACGGCGCTGGCAAAATGCGATTTTGAAGAAAAGCTGTCCTATGTGCGGAAATTTGTTCTCCATATTAATAACTGGGCAGTCTGCGACGTCGTGTGCGGGGATTTAAAGGACGCAAAGAAACACAAGGAGCGGATGTATGAATTTCTGCAGCCGTACCTGTCTTCTTCTGAAGAATATGAGGTGCGTTTCGCCGTGGTGATTTTGATGCAGTATTTCATTACGGATGAATATATCCATGACGTATTGCAGATTTACGATGGAATCCGGCACGACGGATATTATGTGAAAATGGCGGTGGCGTGGGCGGTGTCCACCTGTTTTATCAAACAAAGGGAGATTACGCTGCAGTACCTTTTGTCTTGTAATTTGGATGATTTCACTTATAATAAAAGTATACAGAAAATGCTGGAGTCGTTTCGGGTGAGTAAAGAGGATAAGGAAATGCTTCGCGGGATGAAACGGCGGAAAGGAGAAATGAGTGAAGCTTGAATTAAAAAATATACATAAAAGCTTTGATGGGAAAGAAGTGCTGAAGGGGGTTGATTTCTGCGTAGAAAGCGGCAGGGCGCTCGGACTCCTGGGACGCAACGGTGCGGGAAAGACGACGACGATCCGGATTATTATGGATATTTTCCGCGCAAATGAGGGCGGAGTGTTTTTGGACGGAAAGCCGTTTGAACCGTCCAAAAATCAAGTGGGCTACCTGCCGGAAGAACGGGGGATGTACCCGAAACAGACTGTTTTGGACCAAATGGTTTATTTTGCAAAGCTGCGCGGATTGGATAAGAAGGCGGCGGTTGCGAATGCCAAAAAATGGCTGGCGCGGCTTGAGGTCGGCGAGTATGAAAAACGGAAGCTGGATACGCTCTCCAAGGGAAACCAGCAGAAAGTGCAGCTGGCTACTACTCTTGTCTGCGATCCGGATATTGTCGTGCTGGACGAGCCGTTTTCAGGGCTTGACCCTGTAAATTCGCAGATTTTGAAAGAGGTTATCCGCGAGGCGATTGCTGAAGGGAAAATCGTTATTTTTTCCAGCCATCAGATGAGTTATGTAGAAGAGTTTTGCGAGGACATTGCAATTATTAATGAGGGCGAAGTTATTTTGTCGGGAAGCTTGGATGAAATCAAAGAACGGTATGGGAGAGGGAGAAAGATTCTGTCTGCCCAGAACCTCTCGTTAGATGAGCTGGAGGCGCGTTGCCAGGAGAAGCTGTCGGATGTGCTGGAAATCGAGGGGCGCACGAAGCATCACGTGATCTTCCGCCTGACCGGAGAACGCAGCCAGTGGGATCTTCTCGCCCGTATGCGCGACGAAGGCGTTGAAATAGATGCGTATGGTTCCTATGAGCCGTCGCTAAACGATATTTTTGTGTCATGTGTGGGAAAGGAGCAGTGATCGTATGAATAAGATGAAACATGTATACGCATTTGAGCTGCAAAGTTATTTTAAAAGCAAGTCCTATATACTGTCTACGATAATCATCTGCATCGTTTCTATTTTGGCGATCACCCTGCCTGGCATGATTCAATCCGCCAATGGCAAAGACGATTCAGGGGAGCGGGAGGACAGTGCGCTGGCATCGTCCATTGCGCTTTGTGATCCGCTGAATATGATAAGCGACGAGCTTCTGCTGTCTTATGGCAAAACAGAGATTCAGAGGAAGAGCAGCGAGGATGAGGTAAAGGAAGCTGTTCAGTCGGAAGACGCGGCAGTCGGCTTTGTCGTCCGTTCGGTGAACGAATTTGACTATTATGTTTTCAACCGTTCTCTGTTCGATGATGGGCAGGAGATGTTCCGCGGACTGATGAGTACGGCGGCAAAGATGAAATACTGCGAGGAAAACGGGATTCAGTACGACGAGCTTGTAAAGCTGGACAATGACAGCCTGATATGCAATGAAAAGATACTTGGCAAGGATTCAGAGGAGAACTACTGGTACAGCTATGTGTTAGTCATACTTGTGTTTATGGTGATTATTATGTATGGCATGATGATTGCGACGAGCGTGGTCAATGAAAAAAGCAACCGTACGGTCGAGATTCTTGTGACCAGCACATCCTCGTCCAGTTTGCTGTTTGGAAAGGTGCTTGCCGGTGCGACGGCGATTTTCGTACAGATGGGGCTCATTTTTGCCAGCGTATTGGGCGCATACCGCTTTAATAAGGACTACCTGGCAGATATGCTGGACAGAATACTGGATATACCGGCGGATGTGCTTGTGACGTTTGCAGTATTCGGTCTGGGCGGATTTTTGCTTTATGCTTTTATGTACGGTGCGCTGGGCGCCATGGTTTCCAAGGTCGAGGATTTGAATAAAACGGCGGGAACGGCGCAGATGCTTGTTATGATCGTGTATTTTCTCGTGCTTTTCCAGATGCAGGCGCCGGATGGAATCGTCATGAAAGTGTTGTCGTTTCTTCCTGTCAGCGCCTATAGCGCCATGTTTGTCCGTATTGCGATGGGAAAGGTGGCTGTGTGGGAAATCATCGCGTCAGCGCTGCTTTTGTACGGCTCCGTGGTCGGCATGGGCTTTGTTTCGGCAAAGATTTTCCGAAATTCAACTTTGCGTTATGGCAATCCGATCTCCATATCCAAGGCGATAAAGGGCCTCAGGAGCGCGGATAATAATTAGGATCCGGATTACGCATGTTATGATCCGGCAAAATAAAAAACAACAAAAATTATACTTGTTTTTTGCCGAAAAATTGATATGATAGAGATAGAAAGAATGATATGAGGAGGAAGGTTAAATGTTTGGGCAGTTAATCAGTATTTTAAAGAAAAATCCAAAGAAAATCGTATTTACCGAGGGAAGCGACCCGCGCGTTCTGGAGGCCTCTTCGCGTCTGCTGGCAAGTACGTTTTTGGCTCCGATTCTGGTGGGCGACCCAGATGAAATCGCGGCTTCTGCGGAGGAGAGCGGATTCAACATCCGGGGGGCGGAGATTATTGATCCATTGCATTACGATGAATTTGATGAGATGGTGGAGATGTTCTGCGAGCTCCGGAAAAGCAAGGGAATGACGCCGGAGAAGGCGAGAGAGGTTTTATCCCACGCTAACTATTTTGGCACGATGCTTGTCAAGATGGGCAAGGCGGACGCGCTGCTTGGCGGCGCCACGTATTCCACGGCGGATACCGTTCGCCCGGCGCTGCAGATCATCAAGACAAAGCCGGAAAATACGATAGTGTCATCCTGCTTTATTCTTGTTCGTCCGTCGGCAACGGGAGAAAATACGGTTCTTGCGATGGGGGACTGTGCGATCAATATTAAGCCGAATGAAGATGAGCTTGTGGAGATTGCCCTGGAGCTGGCGAAGTGCGCGAAGGTGTTTGGGATAGACCCCCAGCTGGCGTTTCTGAGCTACTCCACGCACGGTTCGGGATCAGGTGAAGATGTGGATAAGATGAGGAACGCCGCGGAAAAGACGAAAAAGGCAGCTCCGGATCTTCCGATCGAAGGGGAGCTTCAGTTTGACGCCGCCGTGTCTCCGCGCGTGGCGAGGACAAAGTGTCCGGATTCCGAAGTGGCGGGCTATGCCAATACATTTATTTTCCCGGATATCAATGCGGGAAATATCGGATATAAGATCGCCCAGAGATTGGGCGGATTTGAAGCATACGGTCCGATCCTTCTCGGGCTCAATGCGCCGATCAACGATCTCTCAAGAGGATGCAATGCGAGCGAGATTTACTCGATGGCGATCGTAACGGCAGCGCTGGCGTAATAAGAGGCGTCTTGCCACAAAAATAAAACTAGATTTAATAGTTCTTTTTCTGGCTCTCTTACATATACTTGACTTAGATAGACAAGTATATGGAGGAGGGTCATTTGTTTTGAAGTTTTTTCGTAAGATCATTTATCTGGATGAATACAAGCGGGGAGACCGGGGCGGCAATATCGGTTTTGTAAAGCTGTCGCAAAAACAGGGAAGAGTGAAAGCGGAGCTCAGTCTGGCAGAAGGCCGTACGCTTGCCGGAGAAAAGATATATTTGTTGGACAAGGATAACAATGCGGTGAACAAAGTGTTTTTCGGCACAATTACGGAAAGCGGCCCCGAAATCAGCATGACAATAACTACGGGCGACGCAAAGCTGTTAAAGGGACAGCTCGCCGGAGTGCTGATTGGCGGGGACAGCTACCTGGTTTGTGCGGGCACGGACGATGAAACAATACAGGTGACGGATTATGTCAAAACAGAAAAGAAAGAGGAAAATGCAGATTTAACTATGGAAGAGGAGGTGCGGGAATGCATGTTATATGACGAATCAACCAATAATAAATTTAATGATGATATAATTGCGAGCAAACTGCAGGAGCAGCCACAGGAAATGGAAGAGGACGAAGAAGAGGAAATCATTGAGTTTGAATTGGAACAGGAGCATGATGCTGCGTATATGTTCCAAAAGCTGTTTGATACGCGTTCGAACATGTATCCCTTTGAAGATGACGAGATGGAAGCGTGCGTGCAGATTTCAACGGCGGATTTTTCGGATTTCCCGCAAAAATACTGGCATATGGGAAGCAATACGTTTCTGCTTCAGGGATACTACAATTACCGGCATCTGATCCTGGGACGGAGAAGGGATAAGATCTATGTGGGAATCCCGGGACAATATCACAGGCGGGATAAGTATCTGGCAGACATGTTCGGGTTCGGGCGGTTCAAGTGTATACAGAAAAAGGAACCGCGTCTTGGGGACTTTGGCTACTGGATGATGGAGATTGAGATTCCCGAGGCGAATCAGTGCGCCCGCCTGTATTGAGCGGAATGCAAAGAGGTGCAAAAAGGCGGCGGTTTATAAAAAACGCCTCTTTTTGCACCCTGTTATATTTGGCGTCCCGTATCCGGCTACAGGGAGATGGAATACTTTTCAATCCAGTAACCGACCTGAAGAAAGTAAGCGAGCATCTGCGGACCTGCCATGAGCTGTCCGTACCACGGTTTTCCGTAATCGCTCGGCGTGCGCAGAAAGCGTGCCAGTTTTTTCTTATCAATGATTCCGGTTAATGGGGAATTGGTTTTGCCGACCATCTCCAGAAGGCGCTCGGCAAGCAGCTTTTCATAGGCGGGGTCATACGTTTTCGGATAGGGGCTTTTTTTGCGGTACAGAACGGAATCCGGCAGAAACGGCTTCCCCGCCTCTACGAGAAGGCTCTTTGTCTGACCGTTGCGGCATTTCATTTCCCAGGGGATACTGTATACATAATCAAGTATTCGGTGATCGGCAAATGGGACGCGGGCTTCCAGACCGGAGTACATGCTCGTTCGGTCCATGCGGTTTAGCAGAGTCATCATAAACCACCGGATATTCAGCCATGCGATCTCGCGGCGCCGCGATTCTTGCGGATTATCGCTATTTAGGCGGGGCGTGCTCTGAATCGTGTCCAGATAGGCGTTCTGCGAATACGCTTCCATTTGCAGCGACGATGCAAAATCATCTGTCAGCAGAGCTTTCCTTGCTTCCATATCATAGGACCACGGAAATGTATTTTTTTCCCACATGCTCTCTCTGTGAAACCATGGATAACCGCCGAATATTTCGTCGGCGCATTCTCCGGTCAGCGCGACCCGGTTTGTCTCGGACACCAGCTCGCAGAAATACAGCATGGAGGATTCCACATCCGCCATACATGGAAAATCCCTTGCATCAACTGCTTTATAAAGATAATCCGCCTGAGACTGATTGTTGCATTCGAGAAATGTGTGCCGGCTTCCGATATAGTCGGCCATTTCTTTGGCGAACGGACGATCCAGCGAGGATTGAAACGAGTTTGCCTTAAAGTTTTTTGAATTATCTTCAAAATCAAAGGAAAACGTATTCAGAATACGCCCCTTTTTCTTTAAGCTGTTCTGGCAGACGGCGGCGACGAGCGAGCTGTCGAGTCCGCCGGACAGAAAACTGCAGATCGGAATGTCGGATACCATCTGCCGTTCGATGCTGTCCCGCACGAGCCAGCTCACTTTTTCAACTGTTTCCGCATAGGAGTCGGTGTGGGGTTTCGCCTGCAGCGACCAGAAATTTCGGGCTTCGCAGTCAAAATAAGGAACTGCGGAACATGGCGTGAGCGTGATGCATTGTCCCGGCATCACCTCTTTCATGCCGGCAAAACCGCCTTTGCCCAAAGTCCTTGCCGGACCGAGGCTGAATATCTCATTCCAGCATTCGCCGTCTGCTTTTGGCTGGATGCCGAAAGCGAAAATTGCTTTCGGTTCGGAGGCAAACACGAGCGTATCGTCTTCGATCTGGTAAAACAATGGTTTTACGCCAAGAGGATCCCTCGCCAGAATGAGCGTTCCGGTTTTCTCTATATAGATGGCAAAGGCAAAAATGCCGTTAAGCAGTTCGAAAAAACGCTCGCCCATTGCAAGAAAGCCGTTTAAAATCACTTCCGTGTCGCCGGTTGTATGCCAGTGAAGCGGATAGCGGGAAAGACGCTCCCTCAATTCGTCCGTGTTGTAGATTTCCCCATTGTAGACGATCGTTGCCGTGACGCCCTGGCAGGAGCAGGTCATCGGCTGCGCGCCGCCGCTGATGTCACGGATGGACAGCCTTGTGTGGGCAAATCCGGCGCCGTGAAACAACAGTACCTGATCGTCGTCGGGCCCTCGGTGCACAAGGCTTTTTTTCATTCGAATGAGCTTTTCGTACCATTTGTTTTGATGGGTTCTGCCGCCGTAACCGGGCGACAGAAAATCATATTTATTCTGATAAAAACCAGCAATACCGCACATAATTTCCCTCACTTCTACATATTATTTTGTATTAGCTATTTTGTACCGGGCTGCTGCGGGCTCTGAATCACGGGCTGCAGCTGTTTTCCATGAAGAGCCTGTTCGATCGTGTCGCCAAGGAGGTCGATGTGGGCGATCATGGAATTAGGTTTCGCTTTGAAATTATCCTGCCCGAAAGGTATGAAATAAATATTTTTTGTATTTAATAGGATGCCAATATTTTTCAGATTCATACCAAGGGCGTCGTTGGTGGAGAGTGCGATGACGAGAGGGCGGTTGTTGCGAAGATGCGCCTTTGCCGCCATCAGAACGGGGGTGTCGGAGATTCCGTTCGCCAGTTTGGAGAGCGTGTTGCCTGTGCAGGGTGCGATGACAAGCAGGTCAAACAAGGCGTTGGGCCCGATCGGCTCCGCATCGGGGATGGTAGTGATCGGTTTCCGTCCGGTGATTTCTTCCGCTTTTTTCAAAAAATCTGCGCAGTTCCCGAAACGGCTGTCTGTAGTGGCGGCGTGATCGGAAAAAATAGGGTAAAGGTTGGCGCCGGTTGCCGCCAGACGCTCTAATTCTTCAAATACTTTTTTGTAGGTGCAGTAAGAGCCGGTGATGGCAATGCCGATGTTTTTATTTGTAAAATCCATAGCCATAGTATAATTCCTTTCTATTTTAATATAATGATAATGATGTTGGGGTCAAAACCATAAATAAATTTGCCCCTATTCCTATAGTACCTTGAAAAATTCATATTTTGTAG
>CANQCY010000023.1 GCA_947591245.1 uncultured Lachnospiraceae bacterium
ATGCTCATTTTTTTTGCAAACTCCCGAAAAATAGAGGTTTAAGAAATAAAAATGGGTAGTAAACTTGACACTACCAAATTATCTGTGGAGGAAATTTCAATGTATTCCGGCCTGAGCGCAGAACAAGTGCTTGAATTGGAAAAAGAGATGCAGCCGGTGTGATGACGGCAGAATTTAACATGCAATAAGCTGGAAAGACAGCGCTCTTAGCATGGAATAGATGCAGGGGCGCTGTTTTTGTTGTGCCAGAAAAATTTTGCGGGAGGGGGCGGACAGAGTCTTGGATTATCAGCTTGGAAAGTTGTGTTCCTTCGATAATTAGGACATCGACATCTTTCGCATACCAGCGAATTAATTTTGGGGTTGCCTTTCCCCGAAAACCATGCAGACGGAAATCTCCCGTGTGCATCACCTGTTTTCCTTCTGCTTCAATCAGATACATAAACGCATCATAGGCAGAGTGATCAGCAGGAATATGCGGTAAAAATCCCTACTGACATTCTTCCCATATAAATGGGAATATCTTTATGTATAGAGGGAATCAAGCCGATATGGTCGCCATGGTAATGTGTTAAAAACACAGCGTCAAAATCTGTTCTTCCGCAATTAAGACCGGGTATTTGCAACATATCTTTTGATATGAGATTCTCTGCATCTGGCAGTTCGCTCCCAAAATCTATCAGAATGCGTGTGTTTTTTGTCCGTATTTCATCAGCGCATCCTCCCCGGCATCTATGGCATCGATCAGTTCTTTGGCTAACACAGCCTGATCTGTTTTGGTTATCCTGTCTTTGAATAATTTCCTTTTTTTATCCATAGTAAGTATCTCCCTTTTTCTGTGTAAATATTTGTCATGCAATATCAAATAGCAATTTTAAATTTCTCTAATAGATTGACACGAGAAAATTGATTTTGACAACATTCCTAAGTTTACCTACAAGGTAAATTGCCCCTGAGTTTCCGCAAAATGCAATAAACAACGGCACAAAAATAGAAATGAAATAGAAAAATCTTTGACGGCATACTTTCGGGGAGTGTAAATGGATTTCTGGCATCACAAAAACATCCGGGGAAGCGGATGGAGAAAAGATATGAATATTTCTTGTCAGGCGTCCATCTTAAGGCAAAGCTGTCGGTATCTGGGACGTTTCGTCCGAAACCAGAGCCAGACTCCCTCTTTTGCATATGAGAGTATGCCAGAGATGCCTTTGGCCAGCCGGTAATAGCAGAAGAAAACCTTTTCCTTTAATCGGATCTCCATATTGGCGGCAAGCATCATCGGATGTTCCGTAATGCCATAAACAAGAACCAGATCAATGTCCTTTCTGGATGCGGTGATCTGCACTTTGACATGTGACGGATAGGCTTCATGGTCTTTGCCCCTGTAGAAAACGCTGGCCTTGACCTTGCTTAGCGGATGTGCTTTTCGAGCCGTCCCTGACAATGCCAAGCGCTTCAAATTTGCGGCCATCCGGTTTCACCACATCACTGTCGTCAATGTGGATAACAGGTTCTTCCGGAGCCCGCTTCTTTACCATTTGCAGATAGGAAGAAGCAGCCTGTGTGGAAGCGCCTTTTTCGAGATGTATTTTCGCAATTTTTTCTATCTGTGGATAAGTTATGAGGAAAAAGGCGCGGTTATGGGAATTTTTGCGGAAACTTAAGAACAAAAAATAATAGTGCATATTTAGTGAAAATATGTTATACTAGGGAAAAAGGCGACGATTAAATCGGGAGGAAGCGATTGTATGGCGCGAGAATACTTAGAGCAGGAATCGATCAGGGAACATTCAAGTCGGCGTAAATTCTTTCTGGCGCTGTTTATATTTTTTTCCTGTATTTCTGCAGTTCTTTATTTTACAGTGGGAAAATCCCTTGACCTAAGCAAACCGGATGATAAAAAGCTGTTTGTCATATTTGCCGTTATGGCGGGGCTTATGCTGTTTTGCACGGCAGTCCAACTGGTCGCATCCATGCTGCCTGCCAAAAACGGCAGGAATCTTATCCTTCCTCTTGGGGAAACCACCAGAGAGGAAGCGGCAGAGATTATCAACAGGGAGGCTGCCGAGGGGAAGATTTTGTATGAAGGATTCATGAATCAAAACACCATAAAAAAGTACAGCGATAGAATCGCAATACTTCCCTCATACGTACTTCTTATCAGGGAAATAGGTCAAATCACTGCCATTCCGCGCGATAAAATTTATTGGATATGCGCCCAGCCCGGATACAAGGGCGGGCCATATTATGTACGTTTGCTCATATTTACGGAGAAAAAGCTCATAGACTTTAACGGGAATCATTTTGAGCATACCGAGGAAGTGGCAGAGAATATTTATCGGTACATACCAAATGTTTTTAAAGATCATATGGCGCCTCACGAATTGGAAAAACTCTATAATGAAAACCGCGAAGAATTTATGCGTCTTTATGAGCAAGAGAAGCAGAAACTCCGGGAAATATAAAAAGAGGTCGAGCCATTCATTTGACAAAGATATGATTATTTGATAGAATAATTCATGCATTAAAATAAAATACTATCTGTAATTCAGAAATTTGGAGAAGTACTCAAGTGGCTGAAGAGGCGCCCCTGCTAAGGGTGTAGGCCGTTTGCGCGGCGCGAGGGTTCAAATCCCTCCTTCTCCGTTCTAAAAGCATAAAAACTAAGTCTAACCATTCAGCATGTCTGGGAGGATTTTTTTTATATAAAAGGAGAGGACATGAAACGAATCAGAATTTATTTATTTGACCTTATGATTATTGTATTGGAGCTTGTGATCGGTTTTTTGCTGATTATCAGTCCGGATGCATTTACGAGGGGCATCATCATTGCGTTTGGCGCGCTTTTGATGCTTTTTGGCGTTGCAAGCATAATCCAATATTTCAGGACGGAGCCGCAGCTGGCGGCGCAGCAGAAAAAGCTGGCGCAAGGGGTCGGAAGCTTAGTTCTTGGGCTTGTACTCGCTATCCGTTCCCAGTGGTTTGTGGAATTTTTTCCGATGCTGACTTCGCTGTATGGGATTGCCCTTTTGGCAGTTGCCATTGTTAAGCTGCAGAGGATTGTTGACTTTCTGCGGCTGAAACAGCGGGGCTGGTACTTAGAGGGAATCGGAACGCTTCTTTTGACGGCGTCAGGCATACTTCTTCTGATGAATCCGTTTAAAACCGTGAAGTATGTGTGGACGCTGATCGCCGTGGCGTTATTTATTGATGCGGCGCTTACGCTGGCGACGATCATCGTTTCATCGAGGGGAAAGGACGATGACGGGACGCAGATGACGCCGGAGCGGATCGAGGAGAAAAACTAAAAAGTGTTGGAGTGGTTTTGTGAGGATAAGGGAAATAGCCTGCATAACAGACGGAATAAACGCGAAAAAAAGTCCGGCATATGGAAAAGCCGGACTTTTTTCGTTTGATTTTGATATCTTAATTTCCTATTTTTTTACCGCTCTTTGTTACATATCCGCTGATTCGTTTTGCTTTATAATCCGCTTTCTTGCGGGAATCCGGAACGGCTGGGTCGGTCGGGTCATAGTTGATGCTTCCGGTCGTTTTTATCGTTTTCAGCTTGCCAAGCGGTCCCGGTTTGGAAGAATCCCCTTTGACGATTTTTACGACTGTGCCGGTGGATGCATAATCGTAGATCCATTTTGCATCGGCTACCGTCATTCGGATGCAGCCGGCGGACGCCGGTGAACCGAGAAGGTTGTAGCGGTAGGAAGGCAATGCATAGTGCGAGTCGGAACCTACGGCGATCGAGTGGAAATAAACGTTTCCGACAATGTGCGTCGCCCATCTTGCATACAGGATTTTCCCGTCCGGTTCATACATTTGCTTTACTGTATATTTAACCGACGTGCCGTTTGAGCAAATAGAGTATGTTCCGATCGGCGTGTAGTAGGACTTCGGATTCAGTCCGCCCGCGCCGGCGACAGTGCCGACGTCGCTTCCGACGCACACGGTACAGGTCTTGATCGGAATGTCGTATTTTTTTGTTTCTTCATTGTAAAGGTAAATGGTAACGGTGCAGGCAGCGCGGTTTATTTCAATATACATACGGTTTGTATTTGTGCCGCTGCTCTCCTTCAGATTCAAAATATCCGTTAAATCCGTCTGCTTTTCATTGTCAATGTAGTAGAATTTATATTTTTTTCCTTTGTAAGTTTCATAGTACCATCCGTTTTTGCCCATGTCTTTTTTGCGAAGAAGGTACGTTTTTTCATTTAACAGTATTTTCTTTCCCCATGCGGTATAGCCATATACAACTACCTTGTATTTGCCCCGGTCGGGATTCGGAGCCTCTACGGAAACTTTTTTGCCCGTGGAGCTGCCGAATTTATAAGTGTTCAGCTTTTTTTCCTTTTTGCCGTCTATTTTGTATACGACGAAACGCATTTTTTTGATATTGCCCGGAATATAGGCGTTGCTCAGGTGATAAACACAGGATGCGTTTTTCTTTTTCACTACGGAGAGGGAGCCGCCGTCTGCTTCCTCGTCTGCCAGAACGGTTGCATCGAGCAGCTGAGTCTTGTTGTTGTTATCCGTCAGGGTTGCCTGTATCGTGTAGGTATCAAGAGCATATTTGAGGCTTTTCAGCGGAACTTCAGCATAAAATTTACTGCCGTCGGATTTTTTCTTTGTTCCGGAAATAGTAGCTATTCGTTTCTTTTTGCTGTTGTAAACGGTAAACGTAAGCTTTTTTACCCCATATACATTTTGCAGTCCGCTTACGGAGACGGCAAAAGCCTTTTTCTTCTCTAACGCTTTGGATTTTTTTACCTCAAAGGTTTTCAGCGTCGGCTCTACAGAATAGGTTGCGATCGCCAGCGTCAGTTTCGTGCCCTCTTTTTCATTTTCCAGTACAAGCTTTGCAGTCCAGTTTCCGTACGCCGTACCTGCTGCCGCAGTATTGATGGGTATGGCCATCCCGCCTTCTGTATAGGGCGTCGCCGGCGCGATGGTTTGCGCAGCTGATTCTTCGCTTCCCTCCCGCCATGCCATCACGGAAACTGATTTATTGGGACCGGGGATCATGACGCTGCCGGAAGTGTCGGATGAAGCGGTTTTGAATGTCCGCGCGCTGCTGCCCGCGCCTCCTTCAATCGATGCGGAGAGCGTTTCATTATGTACGGAAAAATCGCATGTGCCGGCGTTGATGACGGAATCGCCAACCGTTATGTTTACATCGTAGTAATCATAGGAACGGTTCAGATCTTCCAGGGAAAAACTACCGGTATATGTACCGTTTGCGCAGTTTTCTGCGGTTATAGGGACTTCCTTTTGCAGCGCGACAGCCTGCGACGTCTTGTGAGACGCCTGAAGCTTCAGGGAGCTTGTCTGCGCGACGTCGATTCCCTGCACTGTATACCGGCATTCGCCGGCGGGGCGGTCTACGGAAAGAGACGCGGCATATTCTGCCGCCTGCGCTTTGGCAGAAGGCAGTCCGACGGCAAATGCCGTTACCGCAAACAGTGTAAAAAGATAGATGAAATGATGACGTTGTTTTTTCATGTCTTACCTCCATTCGCACACGCCTTTTGCGCATAAAGAAGCTTGGGCGTGTGCGCGCAAACTTCCTGAGCGAAAAATTTATTTTTTGCTTTTTGCTTCCAGCCTTACTCAAAATAATCGATTTTCATTGCATGTTTTACCTCAGCGAGGGTTTTCGCCGCCGTTTCCCGTGCCCGGATGCCTCCCTGATGAAGAATTTCCATAACGGCGGGGACGTCTTTTTCCAATTCGTGCCGTTTTGCCTGAATCGGTTCCAGCTCTTCCATTAAAACGGCGTAGAGGAATTTCTTTACTTTCACGTCGCCTAAGCCTCCGCGCGTATAGTGGCCTTTCAGTTCTTCGAGATTGGCGTATTCCGGAAGATGGCGTTCAAAATGTTCATCCCGGCAGAATGCGTCCAGATAAGTGAAAACGGTATTTCCCTCAAGCTTGCCCGGATCATCCACGCGGATGTGGCCGGGATCGGTATACATGCTCATAACCTTTTTCCGTATGTCGTCGGGGTGGTCGGAGAGATAAATGCAGTTTCCCAGCGATTTGCTCATTTTTGCCGTTCCGTCAATTCCGGGAAGCCGTAAACACGCTTCGTTGCCGGGGAGAAGCGCCTGTGGTTCGACGAGGACCTCATCGTATGTCGAGTTGAAGCTCCGGACGATCTCCCTCGCCTGCTCGATCATGGGAAGCTGGTCGTCTCCGACGGGAACTGTAGTTGCCTTAAAAGCTGTGATATCTGCGGTCTGGCTGATCGGATATGTAAAAAATCCGACGGGGATGCTCGTATTAAATCCGCGCAGGCCGATTTCCGCTTTGACAGTCGGATTTCGCTTGAGGCGGGATAATGTGACAAGATTCATATAATAAAAGGTGAGTTCTGTCAGCTCGGAAACATAGGACTGGATAAATAAATTGGATTTTTGGGGATCCAGCCCGCATGACATATAGTCAAGCGCTACCTCCGAGATATTGCTTCTGACCTTTTCCGGA
The DNA here is from genome assembly GCA_947591245.1 of uncultured Lachnospiraceae bacterium. Lineage (GTDB taxonomy): Bacteria > Bacillota > Clostridia > Lachnospirales > Lachnospiraceae > Eubacterium_F. The sequence goes on from CANQCY010000023.1 coordinate 6,496, forward strand.
TTGTCAAAATTGTCTGTCAGCGCCTGAGCGTCTGCGATCATGATGTAAATATCCTCGAATTCTCCGGAATTCTGAAGCTCTACACGTTGCTTTAAGGAGCCTGCATAGTGTCCGACATGAAGTTTTCCGGTCGGACGGTCGCCGGTCAATATTATTTTTTTCATTCTAACATAAATCCTTTCCTGAATGTTTGGCTATCCCCATTTTATATTCTTTTCGCAGAAAAGTCAACCGAAACACAAGAATACGGCAATCGCTCTTTTCATTTTCTTTTAGGTATGTTACAATATTATCAACTAAGACGCCAGTACAGGCGGGCGGGGCGGACCCGCAGAAATGAGGATTGCTATGAAAATAAAGAAAATAGCCGGAATGATAGGAATGTCTGCGTTGATGGCAGTGGCGACGGCGGGGTGCGGCACGCAGGGGGATGGACAGAAGCAGGCGCCGCCTCCCGCACCGGTAAGCGCACAGGCTGTTTCCGGGGCCGGCGCCGAAAACGGCGCAGAAAGCGGAAAAGCGGCGCCGGAGGAAGTGAAAAATGCTGCCGTTTTGAAGGATGCGTTTCAGAATGATTTTTTGTTTGGCGCCTCTATTGTGATGGGGGAGCTCAATAGTGATGACGAAATGGATTTTGTGCAGAAACATTTCAACAGTATTACGATGGGAAATGAGATGAAGCCGGAAAGCCTTCTGGACTGGGAGGCGTCGCAGAAAAGTGCAGACGGTATGCCGGAGATTCGGACGGAACAGCTCGATCGGGTGCTCAAACGGGTGCGGGAGAGAGGGCTGAAGCTGCGCGGACATTGTCTCGTGTGGCATAGCCAGACTCCGGAGTGGTTCTTTTCAAAAAAATATGAACCGTCGAAAGGACTGGTTGATAAGGAGACGATGAAAAAGCGCATGGAGGCGTATATTCAGAAAGTATTGGCGTATTGCCAGGAAAATTATCCGGGCGTGGTATATGCGTGGGACGTGACAAATGAGGTCATAAGTGATGACGGCGGATGCCGCACGGAAAGCGGATGGTATGAGACATACGGAGACGAGAGTTATATTACGGATGCCTTTACATTTGCCAGAAAATATGCGGATCCGGACGTCAAGCTGTTTATGAATGATTACAATGAGTATGTGTATGCAAAGCGTGACAGGATCATCGAAAAGGTAAAGGAGCTGCGGGAGAAAGGGCTGATCGACGGCGTGGGGATGCAGAGCCATTGGGATATGGATTTTCCCGATACGCTTATGCTGGAGGAAGCGCTTGAAGAATACGGAAAGATCGAGGGGCTGGAGATCCACCTGACTGAGATTGATATGCATAATACCGATTCCTCCGATGAAGGATATGAAAAACAGGCGGAGCGTTATAAGGAATTTTTTGAGGCAATTATACGTGCAGACCGGACCGGCGTGGCAAATATTACAAGCGTGACGTTTTGGGGGACGAAGGATGATTACAGCTGGCTCAGCGGGCACAAGGGAGAGACGAGTTATCCGCTTCTGTTTGACGAGGACTACAAAGAGAAGCCATGTTATGCGAGCATTTTGGAGGCAGCAAAAGAAGAGTATTAAAGGCTGCATGCGCTGGGCGGAAAGGCATAGGTATCACGATGAAAAAAAAGGCGGATATTCTTATAATAGGAAGCGGGGCGGCGGGCTTGTTCTGTGCCCTTCAGCTTCCGAGGGATAAAAAGATAGTGATCATTTCCAAGGATGATGCGGAACACAGCGATTCCTTTCTGGCGCAGGGCGGTATCTGCGTGCTGAAGTCAGAGGATGACTATGACAGCTATTTCGAGGATACGATGCGGGCGGGACATTATGAGAACAGGAAGGAATCGGTTGATATTATGATCCGATCTTCCCGGAAGATCATTGATGATCTGATCCTGTACGGCGTAGATTTTGAGAATGATCATGGCTCTCTCATATTTACGAGGGAGGGCGGGCATTCCACGCCTCGTATCCTGTTTCATGAAGATGCGACGGGAAAAGAGATTACGGGACGCCTTCTGCGGGCGGTGAGAGCGCTTGACAATGTGTCGGTTTATGAGCATATGACGATGATCGACCTGATCACAGAGCACAATACCTGTTTTGGCGTCGTTGTGGCGGACGGCTCAGGCGCAGTATCGCCTATAAGGGCAGATTATACTGTACTCGCCTGCGGCGGTCTGGGCGGTCTGTATGAGCATACGACAAATTTTAAGCACATGACTGGGGATGCGTTGGCGATCGCATTGAAACATGGTATCGAGGTGGAAAATATAGATTATATCCAGATTCACCCGACGACGCTGTATTCCCAAAAACCGGGACGGCGGTTTCTCATATCCGAGTCTGTGCGCGGGGAAGGCGCGGTGCTGTTAAACAAAGCGGGCGATCGTTTCGTCAATGAGCTTCTGCCAAGGGATGTTCTGACGGAAAAGGTGTACGAACAGATGAAAAAGGACGATATGCCGTATGTGCGGCTGAGTCTGGAGCCAATTCCGGAAGAGGAAATCACCGGACATTTTCCTAACATTTACCGGCGATGTCTGGAAGAGGGATATGATGTGACGAAGGAACCGATTCCGGTCGTCCCGGCGCAGCACTATTTCATGGGCGGCATCTGGGTGGATTCTGACAGCAGGACTTCTATGCGGCAGCTGTACGCAGTCGGAGAGACGAGCTGCAACGGCGTACACGGGGCAAACCGCCTCGCCAGCAATTCCCTGCTTGAGAGCCTGGTATTTGCAAAACGCGCGGCGCGCCATATCTCAGATCATTATGTACATATTTCGCGCGAACCGCGCATTGAGACGGAACAGTATGCAGATCCGGACGGCATCAGGGAAGAATACAGGAGAATTGTACTGGACGAGGTGGAACGGGCCAGGGAGAGAAGAAAAGGAAAAAAAAAGAAAGGACAAAAAGAAAATGAATGATATCACGATGAAACTTCAGGCGGACTCTCTGATCCGTCTGGCGCTGCAGGAGGATATTACGAGTGAGGACATCACGACCAATGCGGTTATGCCGGAGGCAAAAAAAGGGGAGGTACAGCTGATCTGCAAACAGGACGGGATCGTTGCCGGAATGGACGTGTTTGCAAGGGTTTTTGAACTTTTGGACGATACCGTGCAGATTGACGCCAGATGCAAGGACGGCGCCGCCGTGGCAAACGGGCAGCTCATGGCGGTTGTGACCGGGGATATCCGGGCGCTGCTTTCCGGGGAGCGGGTCGCGCTCAATTATTTGCAGCGCATGAGCGGAATCGCCACGTACACGCATTCGATCGCCCGGCTTTTGGAGGGATCGGGAACAAAGCTCTTGGATACGAGAAAAACGACGCCCAATATGCGCGTGTTTGAAAAATATGCGGTTAAGGTCGGCGGCGGATACAATCACCGTTACAATCTGTCGGATGGCGTGCTTTTGAAGGATAACCATATCGGCGCTGCCGGCGGCGTCAAAGAGGCGGTTCGGATGGCGAAGGAGTATGCGCCCTTTGTGAGAAAGATCGAAGTAGAGGTAGAAAATCTCGATATGGTGCGCGAGGCGGTGGACGCCGGCGCCGATATTATTATGCTTGACAATATGTCGCCGGAAGAGATGCGCGAAGCGGTGCAGCTGATCGGCGGCAGGGCGGAAACTGAGTGTTCCGGCAATGTGACAAAGGAAAATGCGGAGCGCCTCGTTCATATCGGAGTGGATTATATTTCGAGCGGCGCGCTCACGCACTCGGCGCCGATTCTCGATATTTCACTGAAAAACCTGCATCCGATTGAATAGCGGCGCCAAAGCATGTATGCGGACGCGCGTACCCGTATTGTCCGAATGTATACGGATACCGGCATGGTACAGATGCGGAGTAACGATAAAGGACTGCTGATGCAGTCCTTTATCTGAAAGAGGAGTTTTATGAAAAAATATCAAAAATAGGAAAATTGCCAAATATTATATTTCGTGATGTCAGGGTCGAATGCTTCTCGGTTCTGACACCATCTCTTTAACTTATGATCTAAGTATAAAGTATAAATGTGAATAAACAATGTTCAAATTAACTAAATTTTGTGAACGTTCTGTTAAAAAATAGTTTATATATGATGATGGGGGGGGAAGCGCCGGCGGATATGCCGGAGTATAGCATGCCCTATCCTATCCGCAGATCAAGAAAATCGCATCGTTGAAGAATAACATCTGGGGATTGTAAAAAAAGGAAAATCTGGTATAATAAAGACAGCAAACTAATCTTGGGCACATCTTTGGTGCATTCTGTCTGTCATTTTCCTACAGTAAATTTACGCTATCCTCAAGGCGTTATGGGGTTGAAAAGCGGCGGAGTTTTGTTGTAATAAATTATATGGATAAGGCAATTGTGGAACGTGAGAAATGATACGAGGTAGATTGTAAATGAAATTGAGAATTGCATTGCTCCAGCTTCTTCCGGGAGACAGTTTAGAGAAGCAATTTCATATTTCTCGAAAGTCACGAGTCAAAACCATTAAATTCTGTGATGCTTTTTGACCGAAATGGCAATGAGGTTTTGCACTATTCAAAGGTACATACCTGCGCGTTTGACTTGGAAAAGACGCTGTCGCCCGGAGAAGATTTTTTTGTTGCGGATTTAGATATCGGCAGAGATATTGTAAAGGTTGGTTCTATGATCTGCTTTGACAGAGAATTTCCCGAAAGCGCAAGAATTCTGATGCTCAAGGGTGCGGAAGTAATTCTTGCTCCGAATGCCTGCCCTATGGAAATAAACCGCCTTTGCGCACTCCGCACCAGAGCGTATGAGAATATGCTTGCTATTGCCACTTGCAATTATCCTGTCGGACAGCCTGATTGTAATGGACATTCTACTGTTTTTGATGGCGTCGCATGGCTGCGCGATGAGTCCGGAGTACGTGATATGTGCATCTTGGAAGCGCCGGGTGAAGAAGGAATCTATATAGCCGATATCGATCTTGATTTGTTGCGGGAATATCGTGCAAACGAAGTGATGGGAAACAAATACCGTCATCCGAAAAAATATAGGATTTTGGCTTCGAATGATTAGTATGTCATTCGAGAAATTCGCAAGCAAGAAGTTGGTTTACTGAAGGACTTTTTCGATTGTTAAAGAATCAGAAGGCTCAGATCATAGCGACGGCTGTCCGGAATTGTCTGACGATGATTATGATTTGCTTGATGATATTAGGGAAATAAGGAATTATTGGTGCCATCAGTGTTATTTGGATTTTGTATATATAAAAAATAATAGGGAAAGAGAAATACAATTTCAAAAAATTGCACAGAGATTTCAAAGAGACGAGAATAGAACCTATGAGTTATCTGTAAAATCAGAGAAAATCTATTTTGACATTTGGAAAAAATATAGAGAATAGTTATATGGAGGTAATAATGAATAACATAGAAATTGATAAATGTAGTGTTCTAAATCAAATATTATACTGCTGAATTTGATGATGTAAAAGTGTTAGCCAATCTTAAGAACAAAATTTTGGGAAAGGGGATGCAAATATGACATATGGAGCGGTAGACTTGTTTTGCGGCGTCGGTGGATTGACATGCGGATTGAAAAGAGCAGGTTTAGACGTCGTTGCAGGATATGACATTGATGAAAGTTGCAAATATCCATATGAGCATAATAATGATACAAGATTTATACATAAAAATATTGAAGATGTTAGCGCCATAGAAATCAAAAGATTGTTAAGAGGTTATGATGTGAAAATTCTTGCTGGTTGTGCGCCATGTCAGCCTTTTTCAAGACATCAAAAAGATAAAAAAGATAGAGCTAAACATAAAGACTGGAAACTTTTGTATCAATTTGCAAGACTGGTTAAAGAAGTGCATCCGCATATTGTATCAATGGAGAATGTTCCTGAATTGGCTCAAGAAAAGGTGTTCAAAGATTTTGTGAAAACTTTAGAAGAAGAAAAATATCATGTAACCTTTAAGGTGGTAAATGCAGCAGATTATGGGGTGCCGCAAAGAAGGAAAAGATTATTGTTATTAGCTTCAAAAAGGAAAAAAATAAATTTCATTGAGCCAACACACCAAAGTTTTGTTACTGTTAGAGATGTAATTGGAGAATTGCCTCCAGTTGTGGCAGGGCAGCAAAATGACAATGATCCATTGCATATTGCATCTGCGCTATCAAAAAAAAATATTGAAAGGATACAACACTCTAAGCCGGGCGGCACATGGAGAGATTGGCCTAAAACTTTAGTTTTAGAATGCCATAAAAAAGATACGGGAAAGTCATATTCTTCAGTATATGGGAGAATGTGCTGGGATGATGTTGCGCCTACAATTACAACACAGTTTACTGGATATGGGACGGGGCGATTTGGCCACCCAGTGCAAGATAGAGCGATAACGTTACGAGAGGGCGCTATAATTCAAACTTTTCCGCCGAATTATCAATTTTTTGAAAACGGCCGGGAAATTGTTATTAAAAATGTTGCTCGGCAAATTGGCAATGCTGTGCCGCCTAGATTAGGAGAAATTATAGGTAAGAGCATCATTGAGCATAGTAAGAAACGAAAATATGTAAGAAAATCTAAAAATATAGACAAAGAAAGAGCTGATATATATGCACAAAAAATATAGGATGTCGCTTAGTTTAAACGTACTGAATCATTTAGGTATTAATTTATATAGCAATATACCTGCAGTTTTGTCAGAAATAGTTGCAAATTCATGGGATGCGGACGCGGAAAATGTCCAAATTAATATTCATAACGATGAAATTATTATAGAAGATGATGGCTGCGGGATGGATTCTTCAGATATTAATAATAAGTTTTTATATATCGGATATCAAAAAAGAAAAGAAAGTAAGAAATCAAAAAAATTTGATAGAATGTATATGGGGAGGAAAGGCATAGGAAAACTGTCCATGTTTTCAATTGCCAGGGAAGTAGAGGTATATTCTCGAAAAAAATTAGAGAATGGGGAATATGAGGTTTGTGCATTGAAAATGGAAATCGATAAAATTTCAGAGGCTATTAATAAAGAAAATGAAGATTCAAATACTATATCCGAATATTATCCAAGTGAGTTAGATATTGCAGGTTGTGATATTCAAGATACAGGTACGAAGATAGTATTAAGGAAGTTAAAAAAGTTGACAACTTCACTGACGGGAGAATATATAAAAAAAAGAGTTGCCAGACGATTTGGGATTATTGGAGATAATTTTAATGTTCTTGTTAATGGTGAAAAAGTAAAAATTAGCGATAGGGATTATTTTCATAAATTGAGCTATATATGGTATTTTGGGGAGGAAAGCGAAAAATATGTTTCGAGTTGCAGTTCATTGTCTTTTCAAGAAAAACGTTCAGATAAAATAGAATATAATGGTAAAACGTACAAAGTATCAGGTTGGATTGGATCAGTTGATGCATCTGGCGATTTAAAGGATGGAGAAGATAATCTTAATAAAATAGTGGTACTAGTTAGGGGGAAATTGGGACAAGAGGATATTTTATCTGAATATTCAGAAGGCGGCTTGTATTCAAAATATCTTATAGGAGAAATCAATGCAGATTTTTTTGATGATGATTTATTGGAAGATATGGCAACGAGTAATCGGCAAGAATATAGGAGAGATGATGAACGTTATATTGCATTAAAAAGTTTTGTACATACCGAACTTAAGTATATACAAGGAAAATGGACGGAGTTGCGAAATGAATCTGGAGAAAGTAAGGCTGTAGAATTATTGCCAGTTATAGAGGACTGGGTAACTACACTACAAGGTGATGATAAAAAATATGCAAAAAAGATGTTTGGCAAGGTCAATCAAATGATTGTTGATGATGATAAAAAAAAGGAAGTATTAAAATATAGCATTTTAGCATTTGAAAAGATGAAGTATTCAAAAAATTTAAGCGCTATAGATCAAATCAATGCAGAAAATTTTGAAGTTTTTAAAGAATTATTTATGGGTTTGGATGAAATTGAAGAAACATTATATTATCAGATTATTAAGGAAAGGATGGAGGTTATAAAAAAATTTGAAAAAATAGTGGATGATGAAGATGCACTAGAAAAAGTGATTCAATTACATTTGTTCAATCATTTATGGTTGTTAGATCCCTCGTGGGAAAGAGTGGAAGGCTCAGAATATATGGAGAAGCAGATAAAAAATGCATTGAATGTTGCATTTGAGAAGTTGACTGACGAAGAAAAAAGAGGAAGGCTTGATATAGGATATAGAAAATCAGCGGGAAAGCATATAGTTATTGAACTGAAAAGAGCGAAACGCGTTGTGACAACAGAAGAAATGGTTAAACAGGTTCGCAAGTATAAAAGCGCAATAATTAAAGTATTGACTGAGACGGAAGGGAACAATTTTTCATATGAAATATTATTTGTTGTAGGAAAACCGATAGATAATGACGATAGTATTGAACATCGTGAAGAAGTTGCAGAATTGTTAAAAGTTTATAATGGCAGAATTGTGTTTTATAAAGAATTGATTGAAAATGCGTATAGAGCATATCAAGACTATATTATAGCAAATCAGAAAATTCAACCATTAGTGGATATGTTTAATCGATTAGAAGAAGATTAGTATTTAAGGGTAAAGCATCGATATTTTCTTGGCGTACCATTTATGTCAGATGTGATGTATCCTTTTTTGAAGTTGTTAGAGTGGTCTAAAGCGTTTAAAATTGTTGCAATTGTTTTTTGGGGATGTTGAAGTGGAAGATTGGACAAAGAAGCACATTGTTCTATTAATTCTATATCCCCATACCATATGCATGTTCGATCATTTTTCTTTAAAATGCTTATCATATTCTGTATGATAAGTTGTTGTTTGGACATGCTAAGTTCCTCCTTTTTGCTTAGTATATGACTTTTTATTTGATTTCATTCTTCTTGTATTACTAAGTATTTGAAAGGAATATTCAGCCTCTGTTGGAATCTGATAAGAGATGGCCAATTAACAAACGAGGAAAAGGAACCATTGTTTATGAAGATGACTGGAAAATTTGATTATAGTATGCGGCCCGCAGGATATTTATGGTCAGCAGATTCTCGGAAGCTGCTGACCGCTTAATTTTGCCATGACCCTGCTGCCGCCGATCCGCGTGTTTAAGATAACGCGTCCCGGCATTTTTTCTGTGACGACGCCGATTTGCGCTGCCTGTTCTCCGCCCGGGAGCGCGCGCAGCGCATGAAGGACATCGCCGGCGGTATCAGGTGACGTGACGAGAAGCATCCGTCCTTCGCAGGCGCAGTAGAGCGGGTCGAGGCCGAGTAAGTCGCATGCTGCCTGTACGGCTGGTTCTATCGGAAGAGCTGCTTCTGACAGCTCGATGGAAAAGTTCATTCGCTCCGTAAATTCATTGAGCGTCGTAGCCACGCCGCCGCGGGTCGGATCCCTCATGATGCGGATCTCTCCGGCACGCAGGGCGGCGGCAGACAAATCGGTAAGGCACTGGCAGTCCGAGCGCAGGGAGTCTCCGTCATGCAGAAGCCCGGAGCGGGCCATCATGACGGTAGCGCCATGACAGCCGATGCTTCCGCTGACCAGGACGCAGTCGCCAGGGGCGATCTGCGATTGTCCCGGAAGAGATGCGCGCCGAAAGCCTATGCCGGCTGTATTGATGAAAATGCCATCTCCATTTCCCGCCTCAACAACCTTGGTATCGCCGGTGACGATGGCGACTCCTGCGCGTTTCGCTTCATCGGCGATGGAATGGACGATTTCCTCCAGTGAGGAAAAGGAGAAACCTTCTTCTATAATGAAAGCGAGGCTTAAGTATTTTGGAAGCCCTCCCGCCATGCAGATATCGTTGACCGTTCCGCATACGCATAGCTTTCCGATATTGCCGCCGGGAAATTTCCATGGGGAGATGACAAAACTGTCAGTCGAAAAAACCAGTTCGCTATTTCCCGGTACAAGCGCGCCGTCGCCAAGTTCCTGCAAAAACGAATTGTCAAAGGCGGGTAAAAGTATTTCTTCAATCAGACGGGATGTTTTCGTTCCGCCGCTTCCATAGTCCAATGTAACAATATCACTCATATTTTTTCCCCATTTCTGCGCTGTCTTTTGTGCGTTAACGCAAGCTTGTGTCGCAGCGCAGACGCAAACTTGCTGAGTGAATGAACAAAGTTCATTCACTCTTCCTCCAATCAGGTCAAATCCAGTTCGTCAATGATAGCGGTATGCAGCGGCGCAGGAGCCTTCGCCGGAGACCATACAGGGCCCCACCGGCTGTTCCGGTGTGCAGGCGGTTCCAAACAGCGGGCAGGAGTCCGGCGTCTCAACACCGCGTATAATTTGTGCACAGCGGCAGCCGGAGGGCTCGGGTGCGAAAGCTTCCTGAAAACCAAATTTCAGCCGGGCATCCCATGCGGCATATTCCTCCCGGATCTCATAGCCGCTGTCAGGGACAACGCCTAAACCGCGCCAGGTACATTTGCCGTGCCGGAATACGCGATCGACAAATTCCCGGGCAGGCTGGTTTCCGTGCGTTTGAACCAGTCTGGTGTATTCATTTTTCAGGTCAGGCGTTTTATTAGCCAGCATTTCCATTAACTGTAAAATAGAATAAAGCAGGTCTGCCGCTTCAAATCCGCTTACCACGGCGGGAAGCCGGTAATCATCCGGAATAAAACGAAAAGTTTCCGAACCGGTGACGGCGGCGACGTGTCCCGGACAGAGAAAACCGTCGACGGCGAAATCCTGGGCGGTGATTAGAGAGCGAAGCGCCGGTTCCGTGCGTTTGAGCAGGGAAAGCGCTGAAAAATTTGAGATTTGCCGTCCGGCGGCTTCTGCGATACAGGCAGCTGTACCGGGAGCGGTTGTTTCAAATCCGACACCGAGAAATATGATTTCCTTTTGCGGGTGGTCTTTTGCGAGCTGTAATGCATCCATTGGCGAATAAACGGCGCGTATGGCGCGGCCGTTCGCTTTTTTCATCAGCAGGCTTGTTCCCGGACGGGAGCCGGGGATGCGCAGCATATCGCCATAACAGGTGATAATGACGTCCGGAATATCAGCGAGGTCGAGAACGGCGTCAATGACGCCGGCAGGAGTCACGCACACAGGGCATCCGGGACCGGACAGAAGACGAACCTCCTTCGGAAGGAGGCTGCGGATTCCGGTTTTGGCGATCGCCATTGTGTGCGTGCCGCAGATTTCCATCAGCCTGACCGGTCCGGTACGCTGCGCCAGTTCTTCTATACGTTTTTTTATGTCAGATATATGTTTCGGAGATTGGAATAATTCCTCACAGAGCATTTCTGATATCCTCCAGCAGTTCAATATTTTCCATTGCTTCCTGTTCCGTCATGGTCTGAATCGCAAAACCGGCGTGAACCATCACGTAGTCGCCCGGCTTTGCCTGCGGGGTAAAGTCGATGCGGACAGTCTGCGAGAGCCCCTTTGCCTCGCACAGGGCTGATTTATCCGTTATTTTTTTTATTTTTAAAGGTATTGCTAAACACATATAAATCTCCTCCGTACGTATTAGTCTTCAAATAGCTGCGGAAAAGCAGATCTTGCGATGGCGAGCTGTCCGAGACAGAGCCCCTCATCGTTTGCGGCTGCCCTTTTGTGGCTATATACCGTAAAACCTGCCTGTTTTAGCAACTGCGTGATACCCGACAGCAGGAAACGGTTCTGAAATACGCCGCCGGAAAGAACGACAGGCAGCTTTTCCGTATTCAGGGCGATCGTCTGGTCTCTTGCCATACAGCACAAGGTAATGAGAAAACGCAGCGCCGTCTGTCCGGCGTCCCGTTCTGACAAAATATCTTCGCAGATGCTGCGGACGGCCGGTCTTGTATCCCAGAAGCGCACATGGTTTTCTTCATAATAACAAAGGCGGTAGGAAAGCGTTTCATGGCATCCTTCCGGAGAAAAATCGGGTTCTTCGCAAGGGGAAAGGCTTTCCAGTAAAACAGCGCCCTCTCCCTCGTAGTCTGCCTCTGTTTTCCGGCAGATCAGGGAACAAATGCCGTCGAAGAGGCGTCCGATGCTGCTTGCCGGAATCGTAAAGGGCGTGTCAAGAAGTTTTGCAAACTGAGTTTTTTGCTCCTGCGTATAGGGGGAGAGGCCGCTGTCAGCCATTTCCGCATCCGATAACAGGGAAAAACCGATTCGTCCGATTTCCTCTGCGGCTTTGTCCCCTCCGATCAGGCGGATGGGACGGATGCTGCCGAGCCGTTTATAAGACGAAGCGTCTCCGCACAGAAATTCGCCGCCCCAGACAGAGTGGTCAGGGGCAAGCCCGGTTCCATCCCATATGATGCCAAAAACGGGCTCGTTTATGCGGTTGTCTGCCATACAGGAAACCATATGCGCCCAGTGGTGCTGGGCAGTTAAAAGCGGAACGTCGTCGCGGCTGGCGGAAACGCGCGCTTCGGCGCCGGACAGATAATCCGGATGAGCGTCACATACGTAAACGGACGGCGTGATTCCGAAAAGATGGCGGTAGGCCTGTAGCGAGGCCTGAAAATGTTCCAGCGTTTCAGAATTTTTCAAGTCTCCGATATGCGGGCTCAAAAAGATATGGCGTCCCCATCCCAAAGCGAAAGAAGCTTTTTGTTCAGCTCCCACGGCGATGATGCCGGTCACGTCTTTTTCAGAGGCGAGCGGCGCCGGGGCGTATCCTCTGCTGCGTCGGAAAAAATAAGGACTATCATTCCAGAGTGCGACAAGGGAGTCGTCGCAGCGGTTGGCGATCGGGCGGTTATGAAGCAGAAAACCGTCCGCGATACCGGAAAGAATGTCCACAGCCGCGTCATTTTCAGTCAAAACAGGACAACCGGGGCGGTTTGCGCTGGTCATGACGACCAAATCCGGTCCGCCGAATGTTCCGTCCATCAAAAGCTCGTGCAGCGGCGTATAAGGAAGCATGAGTCCGGCGCGCGGGCTGTTTCCCGAAGCAGAAGGACACGGAAACGGTTCTTTTTTGGAAAGAAGCACGATCGGGCGTCTGAACCCGGTCAAAAGCTCTTCTTCTTCCTCTGAGATGGCGCACAGCTCCCGTGCGGTGTCCAGTGAACGGCACATCAGGGCAAATGGCTTATGCGCGCGCCGTTTTTCTTCGCGAAGCCGCCTGACTGCTTGTTCGTTTCTGGCGTCGCATGCGAGGTGAATGCCGCCGGTTCCCTTGACGGCGAGGATATCCCCTTTAGCTAACGCCTGTTGGGCGAGGGAAAAAGGATCCCCGAAAAGGCGTGTCCCGGCGGCGTCCAGAAAAAACGCCTCCGGTCCGCATGATGGGCAGCAGTCCGGCTGCGCATGGTATCTGCGGTCGTCAATCGTTTTATATTCCTTCTCACAGTCTGCGCACATGAGAAATTTTTTCATTACCGTGCGTGAGCGGTCATAAGGAAGGCTTTTGAGGATCGTGTACCTGGGGCCGCAGTTCGTGCAGTTGATAAAAGGATAGCGAAACCGCCGGTCTGAAGGGGTATAAAGTTCTTTTCGGCAGTCTTCGCAGAGAGCGGCGTCAGGAGGGATCAGGGTCTCAAACGGCGTGATTTTACTCGGCAGGATTCGGAAATCAGAAAAATGCCTCCTGTCCGCGGAGATGGAAAATTCTTCCGCATGTTCCGGCGTCTCTGCCTGAATCTGTTCAATATCGGCGAGCGGAGGCGGCGCGGTGCGAAGCGCATGAAAGAAGGCGGAAATATCGGCTTCTTCGCCTTCGAGCTCGCCAGACAGCCCGTCGCCGGTATTCTGTATCCATCCGGTTATGTTATGTTTTTTTGCCAGCCGATGCAAAAAGGGACGGAACCCCACGCCTTGGACGATCCCCCGAATTGTGATGTGAATATGTTTCCGCATCATTTACCGGTTTGTTCCGTGATATAGGCAGCTAACTGTTCTATGCCTTCTCCGGTACGGCTGCTCACCGGAAAGAGCGGTCCGGACGGATTTACCGTTTCGTAGTGGTCGCGGACCCGTTGCTCGTCAAAGTCAAAATACGGCAGCATATCGTATTTATTGAGAACGAGGCAATTCGTATCTGTAAACATAAGAGGGTATTTTTCTACCTTGTCGTCTCCCTCGGGTATGCTCAATATTGTGATCCGCATCGACTCCCCGATCTGAAATTCAGCCGGACAGACGAGATTTCCAATATTTTCCACAAAAATTAAATCAAGGTCATTGAGCGGCAGCATCGGGAGGATTTTTTGGATGCTCATTGCCTCGATATGACATGCACCGTCAGTATTGAGCTGTACAGTGGGAATGTTTAAGGAAGCAATGCGGTCTGCATCTACCTGACCGGCGATATCGCCTTCAATGACGCCGATGCGGAATTTCCCGTCCAGCTTGTCAATCAAAGATGTGATCAGAGATGTTTTTCCGGCCCCGGGACTTCCCATAATGTTAATCATGCGGATGCCATATCCATCCAGAGTTTTTTTTACGTCCTTGCTTACGTCTTCATTCCACTCCATGACCTGATGAAGAACTTTTACTTCCATATTATACAACCTCCAAACTCTCTATCAAAAATTCTCTTTCGGACAACCGTTGTAATTTCAGGCTGCCGCAGTGCGGACAGCACAGGCTGTGCGGCGTGATTTCGCTTTCTTTGCCGCATTCCCGGCAACAGACCTTCGTGGGGATGACGGCGGCCTCTATCTGCACGCCTTCTGCCATCGTCCCTTCTGCCAGCAGGTCGCAGTACATCTGGATGCACTCGGGGACGACGCCGCTAAATGACCCGATGCGGAGACGGATCGCCAGAATGCGGGATGCGTTCTGTTTTTGCGCCTCCTCCATCGCATATTCCAATATGTGTTCCGTGATGCTTAATTCGTGCATAGCGCCTCCACCTCGCGTATGATCTGTTCGTTCTTAGCGCCCATTATAGCACATATTAAAAAGAAATGCAAAAGTGATGAGTTAAGTACTTGCAAGGAAATGAAAATGGAGTTATAATGTCAGATGGTAAAACATTTTGTTGGAAAACAAAATAAAAATTGGAGGAAGAGTTATGATGATACCATGTATGATTGGGCTTCCGGTCTTATTTGCCATTCTGATTCCGCTGGTTCCCAAAAGGGAAATTCGTAATGTTCTTGTGTATATAGGCGCAGGGGCGGTGATGATTACGACGGCTGTTTTCATGATCGACTGGATAAGAAGGGGAATGCTGCTGACAATGTTTTTTATGGACACGGAAGCTGTGGATCACCTGATGATGGCGGGTGATATCTTCCTGATGGCGCTCATTTTGTTTCTCAGCGCGAAATACAGGAAACTGCTGCCGGCGATTCTGTCTGTCGTCCAGACGGGACTTTTGATTTATGTTGAGCTGACGACGGACTTGAAAAGAGGCCCGCATATGATGTTAGACGGGCTTAGTTTCCTCATGTGTGCGATTGTCGCGATTGTCGGCGGATTAATATGCATTTACACTGTAGGATATATGAAGGGGTATCACGAGCATCACAAGGAAGTAAAGGACAGGAGGCCATTCTTTTTTTCAATGCTGTTCCTTTTTCTTGCGGCGATGTTTGGTTTGGTACTGTCGCATAACCTGATCTGGATGTACTTTTTCTGGGAGATTACAAGCGTGATCTCATTCCTGCTCATCGGTTATACAAAGACAGATGAAGCGATTCGCAACAGTTTCGGCGCCTTGTGGATGAATCTGCTCGGGGGGCTCGGATTTGCTGTGGCGATTGCATGGATGGCGAAAGGGATGGGAACGGTCCAGATGTCGGATGTTGTTTCGTCCGGAGCCTTGCTTCCGCTGTTTTGTCTGGTGCTCGCGGGATTGACGAAATCTGCGCAGTTTCCGTTTTCGTCATGGCTTTTGGGGGCGATGGTGGCGCCGACTCCGTCCAGCGCTCTTCTGCACAGCGCTACGATGGTGAAAGCGGGTGTTTATCTGCTGATTCGTCTGGCTCCGGCGCTGCATGGAAATATCGTGGGCATCATGGTGTCGAGCATCGGCGGACTTACGTTTGTTATGGCAAGTTTGATGGCGATTGCCCAGAACGACGGAAAGAAAGTACTGGCGTTTTCGACGATATCCAATCTCGGACTGATCGTCTCCTGTGCGGGTATCGGTGTGGAGCAGACAGTATGGGGAGCCGTGTTCCTCACGATTTTCCATTCAGTAAGCAAATCCATGCTGTTTCAGGCTGTCGGTGCGACGGAAAACACGCTGGGATCGCGTGATATTGAGGATATGCACGGATTGATTCTGAGGGTGCCGAAGCTTGCTTATATTATGGGAATCGGAATTGCGGGAATGTATCTTGCGCCATTCGGAATGCTGATTTCCAAATGGGTTGCGCTGAAAGCGTTTGCCGATTCCGGAAACTTTTTGTTAGTGCTCTGTATTGCCTATGGAAGCGCGACAACCATGTTTTATTGGACAAAATGGCTCACAAAGCTATTGACGCAGCATGTGGCGAGAGAGGAAGTAAAAGATGTTACGAAAAAAGACGAATACTTGTCTATGATTGTCCACGCCGGGATCATGCTGGTGCTGTGCATCCTGCTTCCGCTTGTGGCAAACCGGATCGTCAATCCGATTGTGCGCCACCTGTTTGGCATGTCGCATGCGGTACTGACGACGGGAACCCTCCTGACGATGGCAGTCATGCTGATTTCCGTACTGATCGTACCGTTTACGATGTTTTTCCTCGGGCGGGCTTCGGAAAAGAGCGTCGTTCCGATTTACATGAACGGCATCAATCAAGGGGACAACCGATTTTTCGTAGACAGCTTTGGCGAGGACAAGCACTTATATTTGAGTAATTGGTATTTGAGATTTGAATTTGGAATGCGGAGGCTGATGGTTCCGTCTGTCGTCCTTTCGGCAGCAGTGCTTATTGTCTGCTTCTGTATGGTGATTGGAGGGTCGTACAGATGATAAAAGTATATTTTGTTTTGGGTTATCTGGCGCTTGCGCCGTTTTTGGGCGCTCTGCTGGACGGTATTGACCGAAAGATCAGTGCGCGGATGCAGCGGAGAAAGGGACCGTCCCTTCTGCAGCCCTTTTACGATATCGGAAAATTATTTTCCAAAGAAATGCTCGTTGTAAACAACGCCCAGTTTTTCCTGAATTTAAGTTATCTTGTGTTTTTGATGTTTGCCGGCGCGATGCTTTTTGCCGGTGCGGATATTCTGATGACAATGTTCGTATTGACAACGGCGGATATGTTTTTGGTCGTGGCAGGGTCGAGCGATTCATCGCCGTATGCCAATCTGGGCGCGGGACGCGAGATGATCCAGATGATGTCGTATGAGCCGCTGATTCTGTTTGTCGCAGTCGGTTTCTATCTGGCGACAGGGTCTTTTAACGTATCAGAAATTATCAGTCAGGAGCAGAGCGCGGTTTTGTGGATGCCCGGCCTTCTGATCGGATTTATGTTTACGGCGGCGGTGAAATTCCGCAAATCTCCGTTTGACATATCGACGAGCCACCATGCGCATCAGGAGATGGTAAAGGGTCTGACGACAGAGATGTCGGGAAAAGCGCTTGCGGTTGTCGAGATCGCTGAATATTATGAAATGGTTCTTTTGTACGGCATTTTCAGTTTGTTTATAATAAATGAAAATTGGTGGAGCTGGTTAATCGCGCTTGCCGTGTGCGCAGTGATATTTTTCCTTGAGATTTTGTGGGACAATTCCAGTGCGCGCGTGAAATGGGGCGTGATGCTCAAAAGCTGCTGGCTTGTGACGCTGATTGCGGGCGGAATCAATCTGCTGCTTTTGATGCTCATAAAATAATGCGGCAATGCCGATCAGCATAAAGCTGCCATGATAAGAGTGCCGCTTGCGCGGCGGAATGGAGGAAAAAATGAAAAAAATGTCGAAATCTCCGTGGCTGCTCCACTATGACGCCAGCAGCTGCAACGGATGTGATATAGAGGTACTGGATTGTCTGACTCCTAAATATGACATTGAGCGTTTTGGAATTATTAATACGGGAGACCCGTTCCAGGCGGATATTTTTCTGATTACGGGCGGGATCAACAGCCAGACGGAGGAGGTTGTCAAACAGCTTTACAGCCAGATGCCGGAGCCGAAGGTGGTCGTTGCCGTGGGGATCTGCGCCTGCACGGGAGGCATCTTCAAGGAGTGCTACAATATTAAAGGCGGCGTGGATACCGTCATTCCGGTGGATGTGTATGTTCCCGGCTGCGCGGCGAGGCCCGAATCCATCATAGACGGCGTGGTGAAAGCGCTGGCGATTCTGGACGAAAAGAAGAATAGTGTAAACGGAGGTAAAAATGGCTGATAAGAAGAGCGAGATCAAACTCACAAAGAAAGAGGAGTTTTTTCCGGAGGTAATCCGGATGCATTCTGAAAACTGGAGGCTTGTTCAGATATGCGCCGCGTCGGTAGAGGGCGGATATGAGATGAGCTATTCGTTTTGCAAGGATTACCGTATGGTGACACTCCGGCTGAATTTAGAAGAAAATGAGACGGTTTCCAGTATTACGTCGATTTATTCCTGTGCGTTTTTGCAGGAAAATGAGGCGGCGGAGCTGTTTGGAGTAAAGATTGAAAACATCAGTCTGGATTATAAATCGAAGTTGTACCGAATTGATGTGGAAACGCCATTCAAAGGAAAGGAGTAAGAGAGACTATGGCAAAGAGAAGTATCGTTCCTTTTGGACCACAGCATCCTGTCCTTCCGGAACCGGTGCATTTGGATCTTGTTTTAGAGGATGAGACAGTTGTAGAAGCGATTCCGAGTATCGGTTTTGTCCACAGAGGTCTGGAAAAATTGGTTGAAAAAAGGGATTTTAAACAATATGTGTACATTGCGGAGCGCGTGTGCGGAATATGCAGCTGCGGTCACGGCATCGGGTATTGCGAGTCGGTTGAGCAGATGATGAATATAGAGGTACCGGAGCGGGCGGAGTACCTGAGGACGATCTGGATGGAGATGAGCCGTATTCACAGCCATCTTCTCTGGCTGGGGCTTTTGGCGGACGCGCTTGGATTTGAAAGTTTATTTATGGAGAGCTGGCGGCTTCGCGAGAAGGTTCTCGATATGTTTGATGCTACGGCGGGCGGACGGGTGATCCTGTCGGTGAACTGCGTCGGCGGCGTGTTGAAGGATATGGATTCCGTGATGCTTTCTTCAATTCTGGAGACGGTTAAGACGATGGAGTCTGAGGTCAAACCGATTATCAACACATTCCTTTCCGACGTTACGGTGCAGAGCAGGATGAAAGGCGTCGGCGTGCTCACGAGGGAGCAGGCAGTGGAACTCGGTGCGGTCGGTCCGATGTTGCGTGCGAGCGGGGAGAGTTATGACGCAAGGCTTTTGGGGTACGCCGCTTACGGCGACCTGGCGATCGAGCCGATCACAGCCGAAGAAGGGGATTGTTATGCGAGATGTAAGGTTCGTTTGAACGAGCTTTTGCAGTCTTTCTCCCTTCTGCGTGAACTGATCGGCAAAATTCCGGAGGGACCGATTCAGGGAACGGTGAAAGGGATGCCTTCGGGCGAGAATTTTATCCGAATCGAGCAGCCGCGCGGTGAGGCGATTTACTATGTCAAGGGAAATGGAACGAAAAATCTGGATCGTTTCCGTCTGAGGACTCCGACGACCAGCAACATTCCTGCCATGGCTGAAATGCTGAAGGGATGCCAGCTTGCGGACGTGCCGGTTTTAATATTGACGATCGATCCGTGCATAAGCTGTACGGAACGGTAGAATGGAGGAGACGACTGATGGAACAAATAAAAATTTTGACTTTTGCCAAGACGGCGGTGAAGAATCTGTTTCTGAAACCGGCGACGACGTCATATCCGTTTCAGCCGGCAGAATATCCGGAACGCGTACGCGGTCATGTGGAAATCAATGAGGAGGCGTGCATCGTCTGCGGACTCTGCATGCGTTCCTGCCCTTCCAATGCGATCCGCGTGGACAGGGCGAAAGAGAGCTGGGAAATCGACCGCTTTGACTGCGTGCAGTGCGGAAATTGCGTCAATATGTGCCCCAAAAAGTGCTTGAGCATCGTTCCGGGCTATACGGAACCGGATGCGGCGAAAAAGACGGATGCGTATCATGTTACGGCGCCGAAGCCGGTGAAACCGCAGGAGAAATAAAAAAAATCACATTTCCCCTTGAAATTTTTGGATAAATTGGGTAGAATAGGTGATAGAAGTTTGTAAAAGTATATTAATTTGTTAGGAGGAAACACAAATGGCAGTAAAAGTAGCGATTAATGGATTTGGACGTATTGGACGTCTTGCATTCAGACAGATGTTTGGAGCAGAAGGATACGAAGTAGTAGCGATCAACGACTTGACAAGCCCTGCAATGCTTGCGCATCTTTTGAAGTATGATTCTTCACAGGGTAAATATGAGAAAGCTGATACTGTATCCGCAGGTGAGGATTCTATCACAGTTGACGGAAAAACGATCAAAATTTATGCGTTTCCGGATGCAAATAATTGCCCATGGGGCGATCTTGGTGTAGATGTCGTTCTTGAGTGTTCAGGGTTCTATACGTCAAAAGATAAAGCGCAGGCGCATATCAATGCGGGCGCAAGGAAAGTAGTTATCTCTGCTCCGGCTGGAAATGATCTGCCGACGATCGTTTATAATGTAAATCATGATACATTGAAACCAGAAGATACAATTATTTCAGCTGCTTCCTGTACGACGAACTGTTTGGCTCCGATGGCTAAGGCATTGAATGACCTTGCTCCGATCAAATCCGGTATCATGAGTACGATTCACTCATATACAGGCGATCAGATGACGCTGGATGGCCCGCAGAGAAAAGGCGATCTCAGAAGATCGCGTGCAGCTGCGGTTAATATTGTTCCTAACAGTACAGGCGCTGCAAAAGCAATTGGGCTGGTTATTCCGGAACTGAACGGCAAACTGATCGGTTCTGCACAGCGCGTACCGTGCCCGACGGGTTCTACGACGATTCTTGTAGCAGTTGTAGAAGGGAAAGTAACGGTTGACCAGATTAATGCAAAGATGAAAGAGGCTGCGACAGAGTCTTATGCTTACAATGAGGACGAGATCGTATCTTCCGATATCATCGGATCTACCGCCGGTTCCATTTTCGATGCAACGCAAACGATGGTATCTCCTATGGATGATGGAAATACGCAGGTTCAGGTCGTTTCGTGGTATGACAACGAAAATTCATACACAAGCCAGATGGTAAGAACGATTAAATATTTCAGCGAGCTCGCATAATTTAGGCGTGGCCGCGTCAGCGAATTATGTAGAAACCCAAACGGGTCCGGTCTGCAATATTGGACCGAACCCGTTTTGTGACTTAACACCGGAGAACGCAAAACAGGTAAATTCGGTTTAAACAGCGTTCTTTTCATACAAGTTGTGTCTGCGCTGCAACCACAACTTGTTATGCGGATGCCGGCTGTAGTCGGCGTTGCCATTAGAAGCAGCGCAGAAATGAGGTAAAAAATATGTTGAATAAGAAATCAGTTGACGATATCAATGTGAAAGGCCAGCGGGTGCTTGTCCGCTGTGATTTTAACGTACCCCTGCAGGATGGAAAGATTACGGACGAGAATCGACTGGTAGCAGCTTTGCCGACGATCAAAAAATTAATTGCTGACGGCGGAAAAGTTATTCTATGCTCCCATCTCGGCAAGCCGAAAGGAGAGCCGAAACCGGATCTTTCCCTTGCGCCGGTGGCTACCCGTTTGTCTGAGCTGCTTGGACAGCCTGTGACTTTTGCGGCGGACGCCAATGTTGTGGGCGAAAATGCGAAATCGGCAGTCGAGGCGATGAAGGACGGAGAAGTTGTACTTCTTGAAAATACCCGTTACCGTGCGGAAGAGACGAAAAATGAGGAAGCTTTTTCCAAAGATCTTGCTTCCCTTGCCGATGTATTTGTGAATGATGCGTTCGGTACGGCGCACAGGGCTCACTGCTCTAATGTAGGCGTTACAAAATATGTTGATACGGCTGTAGTCGGATATTTGATGCAGAAAGAGATCGATTTCCTCGGAAATGCGGTCAACAATCCGGAGCGTCCGTTTGTGGCGATTCTCGGCGGGGCAAAGGTTTCCTCCAAGATTTCGGTGATTAACAATCTTCTTGACAAGGTAGATACTTTGATCATCGGAGGCGGAATGGCGTATACGTTTATGGCCGCTCACGGTGAAGAAGTCGGGAAGTCCCTGCTTGAGGAGGACTACAAGGATTATGCGCTTGAGATGGAGAAAAAGGCGGAAGAAAAAGGCGTTAAGCTTTTGATTCCTGTTGATACAGTGGCGGCAGACGATTTTGCCAATGACGCCAATACAAAGGTAGTAGGACGCGGAGAAATTCCGGCGGACATGGAAGGCTTGGATATCGGACCGAACACAGCGAAGCTGTTTGCAGAGGCAGTAGCGGGCGCGAAAACGGTTGTATGGAACGGACCGATGGGATGCTTTGAGATGCCTAACTTTGCGAAGGGTACGATCGCAGTGGCAGAGGCGATGGCAAAGCTGGACGGTGCAACGACGATCATCGGCGGCGGCGATAGCGCGGCGGCAGTAAACCAGCTCGGCTTTGGAGACAAGATGACGCATATCTCGACTGGCGGCGGCGCGTCTCTTGAATTTTTGGAAGGAAAAGAACTGCCGGGCGTAGCAGCGGCAAACGATCGATAGACAACGGGCAATTCATAAATTGTTTGTGTCGGAGCGCCACAAACGGCTGTGAATGCAAAGCGCTCCAGAAATGAGGATGAATATGGCTAGAAAAAAAATTATTGCCGGAAACTGGAAAATGAACAAGACGCCGACGGAAGCGGTTGCGCTTGTCAATGAATTAAAACCTCTAGTGGCGAATGCCGAAGCAGACGTTGTATTTTGTGTCCCTGCGATAGACATTATTCCGTGTGTCGAAGCGGCAAAGGGCACAAATATACAGATCGGCGCAGAAAATATGTATTTTGAAGAGAGCGGGGCGTATACGGGCGAGATCGCTCCGAATATGCTGACGGACGCCGGCGTAAAATATGTAGTGATCGGGCATTCCGAGAGACGTGAGTATTTTGCAGAGACAGATGAAACGGTAAACAAAAAAGTTCTGAAAGCGATTGAGCATGGAATTACGCCGATTATCTGCTGCGGAGAATCACTGACGCAGAGAAAGCAGGGGATTTATCTTGATTGGATTCGCATGCAGATCAAGATTGCATTCCAGAATGTGACTGCGGACCAGGCGAAAAAAACGGTTATCGCATATGAGCCGATCTGGGCGATCGGAACCGGCGAGACGGCGACGGACGAGCAGGCGCAGGAAGTGTGCAAAGCAATTCGCGACTGTATTGCAGAAGTGTATGATGCCGCTACCGCGGAAGAAATCCGCATTCAGTACGGCGGTTCGGTCAATGCGGGAAATGCGGCGTCACTGTTTGCAAAACCGGACATTGATGGAGGACTTGTCGGAGGCGCGTCTTTGAAAGCAGATTTCGGAAAGATCGTCAATTACAAATAAGTTTTGTATCTTGTTAAATATTCATAAATGAAACACCGCAAAACACTTCAATATTTAGTAATAATTACTAATTGAAATATGTTTTGTGGTGTTTTATAATTCCACTTTTTGTCATCGCCTTATATTATGATGTTGGGGTCAAAACCATAAATAAATTTGCCCCTATTCCTATAGTACCTTGAAAAATTCATATTTTGT
>CANQCY010000024.1 GCA_947591245.1 uncultured Lachnospiraceae bacterium
TTTTATTCCACCTTTTCACAAACTTCACATCAATAAATGTTTTTCTGTTTTTTTACTGACTTTCCGAGACTACACAATAAATTTGTGTGGCGAAAATAACTGCAGCAAATTGTTTTTGATTGTTGCTCTATGAAAACGATTTTATTATCTTTCGAAAATAATATTCCCTCTCCCCCTCCCTGATGTTCTTGACATGCGCATTTTTTGCCGTCTGATTTTTGCATCACTCAAGCTCGGCATGAACGACGCTTCCTTTTTTCAACGACTCCTTTACGTCGATAATCCGCTGATTCTCCGAACCACGGAACCGAAGTTTTAAATTCTTTTTCTCCTCTACAAATCTGCCGTCCACCAAAATATCAATATACGACAGCATCTCCCTCGTCACTGCCGATTTTTCGCACATCTCCTCCACGATCTGCCGGTCAAACAAATACCCGGAATAGCACCAGATATCCTTGTGCGGATACTCCTCTTTGGCCGCCCTGAGAAGAGGAAGCACGCCCTCCTGGTTGGAAGGCTCAAAGGGTTCTCCGCCGAGAACGGACAAGCC
This sequence comes from uncultured Lachnospiraceae bacterium, assembly GCA_947591245.1. Lineage (GTDB taxonomy): Bacteria > Bacillota > Clostridia > Lachnospirales > Lachnospiraceae > Eubacterium_F. Next base: position 554 of record CANQCY010000024.1, read on the forward strand.
AGCCACATAATCCGGTTTCAGATATTCCAGAATACGTGCGGTCTCTGCCTCTGTATACGGACTGCCGTAATTAAAATCCCACGTTTCCTCATTAAAACAATTTTTGCAGTGATGCGTGCATCCGCTCACGAACAGGGATACCCGGACGCCCGGTCCATTCGCCACATCATACTGTTTGATCGCCGCATAATTCACTTCAAACTCCATTTCCGTGCTGCCGCACTGCCTTTTTCATTTTATATGTGCAAAACCCTTGCGTTGATTTCTTTCGTCTTGCCGACATTCCAGAAGTTCTCACCAAGATACCCGCATGTCCGCCTTGTAACGTTCATCTTATTATGATCCTTATTTCCGCAGTTCGGGCATTCCCATTCAAGATTTTCGTTGATTATGATCTCGCCGTCGAAACCGCAGACATGACAGTAATCCGACTTGGTATTAAACTCCGCATACTGAATATTGTCATATATAAACTTGACAAGCTCTTCAAGCGCCGGAAGATTGTGCTGTAAATTCGGTATTTCCACATAAGAGATCGCCCCGCCGGATGAAATCGTCTGAAACTGGCTCTCAAACGTAAACTTTTGAAAAGCGTCAATTTTTTCCCTGACGTCCACATGATATGAATTCGTGTAGTACCCCTTGTCCGTTACATCCGGAATACTTCCGAAGCGCCGTTTATCAATCTCAGCAAACCGGTAGCAGAGCGATTCTGCCGGAGTGCCGTACAGGCCGAATCCGAGACCGGTTTCCTCCTTCCACGTATCCGCGGCGCGGCGCAGACGCTTCATGACCTTGAGGGCAAACCGGCTTCCCTTCTCGGTTGTGTGGCTCTCTCCCGTCATAAGCTTCGTCACCTCATACAGGCCGATATAACCGAGCGAAATCGTAGAATAGCCGTCATGAAGCAGCTTGTCAATCTTCTCTCCCGGTTCCAGTCTGGCGATCGCACCATACTGCCAGTGGATCGGACTGACATCCGAAGTGACCCCCTCCAGCGCACGGTGGCGGCACATAAGCGCCTCAAAGCAAAGCGACAGGCGCTCTTCTAGCAGCTGCCAGAAATATTCCTCATTTCCTTTTGCAAGAATACCGATCTGCGGAAGATTCAAGCTGACAACGCCCTGATTGAAACGCCCCTCCCATTTATAACTGCCGTCCTTGTCCTTCCATGTCGATAAAAAGCTTCGGCAGCCCATACAGCTGAATACATTTCCCTCATAATTCTCCCGCATCTTTTTTGCAGATATGTAGTCCGGATACAGCCGTTTCGCCGAACATTTCACCGCCAGTTTTGTGATATAATCATATTTTCCGCCCTTGAGGCAATTGTGCTCGTCAAGCACATAGATCAGTTTCGGAAAAGCCGGCGTCACATAAACGCCCTTTTCATTTTTGATTCCCTCCAGCCTCTGGCGGAGCACTTCCTCAATGATTCTCGCATTTTCCTCAATATACTCGTCGTCTTTATCCAGATTCAGGAAAAGGGTCACAAACGGCGACTGCCCATTTGTCGTCATCAACGTATTGATCTGGTACTGTATCGTCTGTACGCCGGAACGGAGCTCGTCCGTCACACGCTCCTCTACCATTTTTTCAATCGTATCCTCGTCCACGTTTCCGCCAAATCTCTCCTGATACCGCTTTCTGTATTTCTCCGCACTGAACCTCAGATATTTTCCCAGATGCCGGATATCCACCGACTGGCCGCCATACTGGCTGCTTGCCACGGCGGCGATCACCTGCGTCACAACCGTACACGCCACCTGAAAGCTCTTTGGACTCTCGATCAGCTTGCCGTTCATAACCGTTCCCTTCTCGAGCATATCCCCGATATTAATCAGGCAGCAGTTAAAAATCGGCTGCACGAAATAATCCATGTCGTGAAAATGAAGCACGCCCTCTTCGTGCGCCGCGACAATTTTTTCTGGAAGGAGCATGCGTTTTGTCAGGTCTTTCGACACCTCTCCGGCGATCAGATCCCTCTGCGTGGAAGCGATATAGGCGTTTTTATTGGAATTTTCCTCCATCACATCCTTATTGCTGTTCTGGATCAGGCTCATAATCGAATCATCCGTCGTATTGGCATTCCGCACAAGCTCCCTTGTATAACGGTAGATAATATATGTTTTTGCCAATACGAATTTTCCCGCCGCCATCAGCTTCTGCTCGATCATATCCTGAATATCTTCTACCTGCATCGTATCGTTGCCAGAATTTTCGATACTCGCAATAATTCCATCAATATCGGCTTCAGAAACCTTCTCAAATTTGTCAACCTCCGCATTCGCCTTACGGATGGCGACAAGGATCTTGTTCCGCTCATATTCAACAACGCGTCCGTCTCTCTTTATAACTTTCAAATTGGCAACCCCTTTCTGATTATCTATTCATCATAAAACGCATTGTAGATATTATATCATTCCCATTTCTTCTTGTCCACAATATATTGTGATTTTTTCGCAAAAAAGTTCTCACACCACAAGATAGTGTGAGAAACCATTCTTAATTCAAGCAATATTCACGAGTACCGTTTTTTACTCCCGACCGTCTTTTTTCTCATCGGAACCGCCTTTATTCTTGAACTTATCCACAAAATCCGGAATCATGTCAAGCAGCTTTGTAATTCCATCCTGATTTTTTACGTTGACGAGCCTCGACGTCCCATCCTTAATAACAAGCACGGCGCTAGGCTGGATTTTCCCGCCCATGCCGCCGCCGCCGTTATTTTTCTTTGCCGTATTGTCCGTAAAAGCCCCCGCCGCCACTCCGAAGCTGACGTCCACAAGCGGAAGCACGATCGTTCCATCCTCAAAACGAACGGCGTCGCCAATCACGGTTTTTGTCGTAATAAAATTATCCATTCCCTTGAATAAAGACTCCACCGTATTATTAAAACTATTTTCACCCATACTGCATACCTCTCTTTCTATTTTTGTTCGTTTGATTTTTTAATGAAAAAGCTCTGACGCCTGTCTGAGCACTGTTTTTGTCTCTTCATCCATATATCCCCTCAGAAACAGGCGAAGGAAATACAAAACGCGAATCCGTCCTCTCGCGTACGCATTTACGTCCAGTTTTTTTTCCTCAAAATCCGGCGAAACATTGAGCCCGTCCGTATATGCCGCCGGAAACATGCTGATGAGGCCGAGCGCCCATCCCGTCGTACACGGATCCCCGGTTCCAAATACGATACTGCCCTTCACGCAGCGCGGCGACAGGTATTTAACCAAAGCCGCGATCTCCTTTTTGACCTTCTGAAGCCCGCTGCGGTTTTCGTTTCCCCTGACAAATGTAATTATACTGGAAATCCTGCCAAATGAAAAGGACTTTTTACTCTTTCCGCCAACATTTTCTTTCTCCGCGCCGTCGTCCGCATGCCTTCTGCTCTCTGACGTCTCCTCATAATCCGTATGAATATTCTCACGAATCCTCTCCGACTCCCGTTGGTCCGCTTTTTCCTTCTGCGCCTCGCTCTCATCCATATCATCCACGACAGCTTCCCCATGCTTTGTTCCGCGAACAGCCTGTTTCTTCCCCTTTCCTCTGCGAAAACGCTTTTTTATGTTTGTGACGTCGATGCCGAACAAATACAGGCGCACATCCGATTCAGAAAGATTTTTCTGCAATTTCACTATGCGCAGAAACCATGAGGCGGAAAAGCCCACATAGACGGATGCTCCGGTAGTGCAGCGGACTACGTACCGAACCGGAATAAAAAGCGCTGCCGCGCACAGAAATAACGCCAGCCCGAGTGCTGCCAGCAAAATGATTCCAATACATTTTAATATGGCGATAATTATACCCATACACTCACCATGCCTTTTCTGAATGATCTATTTTCCGGCACAAACAAATTTGTCTTTCGTAAATACCTCGCGGGGATCGAACGAGTCGTCCGCCCCGTAGCCTTTTGTCATAATATACCGGAAAATTTCCACCGCGCCGTCATAATCCTTCGCGACGCCGAGAATATAAAGACCCGTACCTCCATAATATCGGAAAAACATCTGGTTCGTATTCATGATTTCAAACAGATTTTCGCCATTGCGCGCCAATGCAACGATAAAATAACTCTTTTTAAAAAGAAGCTTATACCATGAGGTCACGCTTTTTGCTTCCTCTTCAATGATTTTTCTGCATTTCTTCTCTCTTCTTCTGACAGCATCATCCATATAAAGACCGTCATACCAAAAAATCATTCAGCCCCCTCCATTCCTCTTCTTCTTTTATCATCCTCTTAATCTCCCGAACCGAAGCCGCTTTCTCACAGCGATCCTGACAGCCGAACAGATTTGTCCGGACATATTCGCAGATCTCGTCCCCATTGGAAAACTCGACCGGAAGACCGCCGAGAAGCTGCGCCATCACTGCCCGTTTCACCGCTTTCGGAAGCCGTCCGAATAAATCAGACAGCTCCGCAGCGATTTCCTCAGACGCCTGTTTGATCGCCGCCTCATCCACAATAACATCGTCCCGGCTTTCATCGATGTCGATAAACAGGCTGTCGGAAATCAGTTTCCGGATAATTTGATACTCTTTCATATCAGCAAGGAGTCCCAGTTCCGATAGCATTCCCTCGTGGGATTGCATGACCTCGTCAAACACTGCCCACAATACGTTGCAATTTTCCACATACCGTTCAATTTTTCCTTCCAGTCCTACCAGTCTCTCATCCTCGTATCCATCCGTCCTTAAACGCTTCAAAATCCCCATGCAGTCCTTATATTCCACAGAAACAGAACTGCCGCGTCCGCGTACGATGCCCAGGGCATAAACAAAATTCACGATTTTCTGCAGCGAATAAAAATAGTTTGTCACTTCTGAAATGGTGCGATTACATGCCTCCATTGTATCGTTCAGCCGGTTAAAAGCCGTTTCGTCCAGTGCAGAAAAATCCGTATGCTCCATCCGGTCGATGTAACTTATGATTTCTTCGGCGGGCACCTCGCACTCTTCTGCCGGATGAAGCATGGCAAGCGAGCGGATTTTGTAAAGAAAGCTATCCAGCGACTGTTTGTCCGCCCCCTTATAAAGAGAAACTGCCCGGCTGATCCGATCAAACAGCGCATTCTTCGTCATGCGCACGGGAACTATGCTGATCAGATTCTGTATCCTGCCCCACATGACGTTCTTGTCCTGATTTACGCCCAAAAACATCATGATTCTGTTTAAGAATTGTTCCTCGTCCAATCCGCTGAGTTCCTCTGCCAGTTTATCCTGCCGCTCAAAACGAAGCGCCAGCCGCTCCATGACATATTCATAACAGGTCAGATGGTCCGTATATGAGGTAAACGCCTCCATCACTGCCGTAATCCTCTTTCGCAGCTCATCCGCACGCGCCGCCAGCGCCGCATCGTCCGGCGCATCTCCTGCCGCCTGTTCTGCAAGCTCCATCACGTCCTCATAAAACTGCTTTTCCTGCGGAGAGATCTGATCATATTCCTGAAAAGATTCCGCCATGATACAAGCGGAAAACGTGAGCTCAAGCGCCGCATAATTCCCTATGTTTTCTGCCATACAGCCGCTATAATCCGCCAGGTTTTTGTCCAGATTTGCCCCGCGGCTAATTTCCTTTACTAATCCTCTTGCATCCCTCATATGATTCCTCTTTCCTAAAATCTCCTGAGAACCGCGTCACAGGATCAACACCCAGCCTTTCAGCCATTTAAGCCCATTGTTTACATAGTCTATCGTGACCGGCTGTCCGGACAGCACCGGATAAAACAAAAGGAATAGGGCGACTGCCGCGCCGCAGTACGCAAAGGCAAAAAGCCGCTTCTTTTTCGTATCGCCGAAGAAATTATAAAGGCTGTACCCGACCATCATCGTAATAAACGGCACGCTCGGGAAATAGTGGTATGCAAACGTACATCTGGTAACCAGCACCCACGGCAGGTACTGGACAAGATATCCAAAGGACAGAAACGCCGCCACCCGGTCGCTTTTTTTAATAATCCGGTAAATCATATAGATAAAGGCAAAAATGCCCGCCCACCAGACAAGCGGATTACCGAAAGCGCTGATGCCCTCCTGAAGATCATTTTGAACCATGTTGCTGTAATAAAACACCGGACGTATCATAAACGGCCATTCATACCACGTGGACGAATACGGGTGATCCGATTCCAATGTCGAATGATAGGTAAACATTGACTTCTGGTTGTTAATCATCTGCGTCCAGAGCCCATCGCCCGACTTATCGTCAAACGAAAGATACGACGCCAGATAAATCAGTCCCGGGATCACGATGAAAAATACGATGCAGCACATAAGCGTCTTTCGCACATTTTCTCCATACACATTTAGGATATGCCTGTGAGAAATGCCGGACGATTGTCCGTTCGGATCTTTTTTCGCCACGCGGTACTCCAAATATCTGCGGATCATAATTCCCAGAAAATAAATGCCCAGTCCGGCGCCGGCATACACAGCCGTCCATTTGCTGGCGCAGCCAAGCCCCATCATAACCCCGCTCAGTCCGAGCGGGATCAGCGTTTTTTTGAAATCCGTATCATAGAAGCTCGTCTGGGAATACCTCATCATAAAGTAAAACATTGCAATGATAAAAAACGTTCCGTATACGTCGATCGTAGATATCCTTGTCTGGGTAAAGTGCATAAAATCAAAGGCAAACATCGTAGTCACAATACCCGCTACCCAGGTTTCCTTAAACAATCTTTTTGAGAACAGGTACATAAATGGAAGCATGCCGATTCCGAAAAGCACGCCAATGATGCGCCAGCCGAACGGATTCATGCCGAACAGGCGGACGCCGATGGAAATAAAGAATTTTCCAAGCGGCGGGTGCGTATTTTCATAGCAGTACAAATCGTGGATCATCTCGTACGCCGTTCTCGCATGATAGATTTCATCAAAATACGTGCCGCTTCGGAATGTCATCTCCGGATCGAAATCATCCTGCTCGTCAAACAGCGCCGGATACTCCCCTGAATTTACGGGGAGGATGATATTTCCATCCTGGTCTTTAAAGAGGATCTCCTTTAACGTCCCCTTTTCATCCTCATCTCTCGCTCTGAACGTCATGCGCACATAGCGCGCTGTAATGTTAAAATCCTTTTTTTCCGATTCATCCGATTCGTCTGCAGAGATTTTGACATCGTTCCACCTGAATACGCTGCCGGCGTTAAGCACTCCGGTTTCCGAATAATTCACGCCATCTTCCGACGTCTCCAGCGTAAATTTTCGGTCTTCATAGCTTCCCGGATACGCATAGAGCGCTGAAAAGGCCTTCGTCTCTCCGAAATCCAGCGCGATTACATTATCAAACCCTCTTGCCTCCCAGCCGGTTTCCGGCGCGCTCATATAACCCAGATCATACAGGGCAAAGCAAGAATAAACCGCCATAACGGCAAACAGTATGATAAAGTCTTTCTTTACCATCCCGCCATCCCTGCTGGACGGCGTTATCGTAAATGTAAATTTTTCTTTTTTCGTATTTTTCGCAGCTTTTGCCGGCTGGCGCCCGTATTTTTTATTCTTCCGGGATGACTTGCCCGTCTCTACCGACGGCTCATAAACCACTTCGCCTTTCCTGAACACGCCGTACAAAAGATAGCCAAACATAAATATGGCAGCCGTCGCCGTCGCTCCCATAATATAGCCTTCCGGTCCGGTCGTCTCATATTCTACAAAAGTGTAATACACATGGGACACGTTCAAAAACTGCACGACGGTAAAACCAATAAAGGCGTAAAACAGCTCTTTCCTCGGCTTCATAATAAACCCGGCAAGCACAAGCACAATAACGGGGAATAAATATCTCTCATGCATTCTCACAGAGAACAGGAACATAACGCTTACGACCACCGCCATACTGAGAAAATATTTCGACTTTTCTTCCTTCGCGCGGAAGAACACCCATGCGCTCAGGCCAACCGCAGCGAAAATGGCGATCGTTCCCCATGTGCGGCACTCCAGAAACAGGAACTTGTCCGTCTGGCTCGCCCAGTTTTTCCCGAGAATCATCCAGAAATTGTATGCATTTACCGTACAGTATTCATAGGAACCGAGCGTGTCCATATACTGCCTGACCACCTTCTCCAGCCCAAACGGAGACGCCGCCGCAAACATCGCTCCGATTGCAGCCAGTCCGCCGGCAAGATCCTTGATCATCTTTTTCTTATTAAAATCTTTCAAAAACACCTGCTCAATAATCGTAAAAATAAGAATCGGCGTAAAGATGAGCGTCTGCGGCTTCATCAACGCGCCGAGGCAGAACACAAAATACGCCGGTATCCTCTTTTCCTCCATGCAGAGATAGCACGTAGCAAGCACAGCCAGCGTAAATACGCCGTCCACCTGCCCCCAGACGGATGAATTCAATACAATAACCGGATTCAGAACATAAATTGCCGTAAGCACAATTGACATTCCTTCCGAAAACCGCTTCTTAGACATTATATAAATCAGGCAGCCGGTTCCCAGATCGCACAAAATCGGAAACAGCTTTATGAGAAAAATACCGGTATCCGACCCCGTCTCAATGCCAAATAAATGGCGGACCGCCGCTACGCACCAGAGCACAAGCATGTATCCCGGCGGATAATCCGTGAATGCATCGTGATAATAAAATTTGGAAATACCATCGTTAAAAACCATTTCCGACCATGATTTGAAACAGTTCATATCGGTGCTATGCCCTTCATAATTCACGGCAAAAAGCGCCTTTACGATAAACGCTGCCGCTAAAAGAAACGCAACGTTAAACCAGTTATATTTCATTTCGCTCTTTTTCAGGCGGACCGTGCCGTCCGCTTCACGGTTAAACCATATGCCGTACAGCGCGAAATAAACGATCGCAAACAGCCCGATAATAACATAATAAACGTAATAATTATCCATATCCATTGTCTCTTATTTCCTTTCTCTATTTCAGATGATCCCGTCTGACATGTTCGTGGGTAAATAAATGGTCGGAACAATATTCATAATTGCCCTCGCATTTGGAACAATAGCGGAACTCAAGCTGCGGCGAATCTTTTTCCGTCCGCCCGCAGATTGCACAGCGGTGTCTCGGCATATCCTTCTGTTCTGCCGCCGTATTGCGGTATACGACCCGGCGTTTCTTCTGACGAACCGCAGCGCCGATCCCCTGCGGGTTTCTGGCAATCAGGTAGAACAGCCCGAAATTGGCAAGCACCGCCACAAGGAGGAACATCGCCATAAAACTCGAAACCGTCCGTGTTTGAAAACACTGCACAATCTGGATCCCATAGACGACCAGATTTATAATTCCCAGCCATTTTGCCTTGATCGGAACAATGAAATACAGCAGAAACTGGGTATTCGGAAACAAAAAAGCAAACATGATAAACATCGAATAATTCAGATTGTCCAGATCAACCTGCGCCGCCAGACTGTACCCGATCGCCGGCGCAACTGCGCTCCCGTAAGCGGCGACGGCAACAAAATAATACGCAAAGCTTACGAGAAGCATCAGGAAAATCCCGCTGAAATAAAATGCATTAAACCGGAAACTTCCCCACGCCCGCTCAAGTATGCCGCCGATCCACAAAAAGATGTAAAGCATCAGTCCGTACCAGAACATGTTGATGAAAATCCCCCCTGCGCCGTTTCCTGTCACCGAAGGATACAGCACGAACGTAACAAGCCGCCACACCTGTCCGTGAAGGATCTGGTATATGTCTAAACTCAGATAACTAAAATAAATATCCGGATTAATCAGGCCAATGAGCGCTCCCGCCACACTGACTGCCGCGACATACCTCATCAGGCCCTGAATCGCATATTTGCCGAATTTACGCTCCATTTTTGCAAACCACTTCATATAATCCCTCCATTAAACCACTTCATAAATACAGCTCCGTCAGAAAAAATTCTTTCTCTGGAAATAGATCGTGACCAGCGCCGTCACAGCCAGCGTACACACGGTAACGATCACAAACCCATGGGGGTTGTCCCCCAGAGGGATATTGGCAAAATTCATCCCGAACAGGCTGGCGATCAGCGTCGGAATAGAAAGCACAATCGTCACCGTCGACAGGAATTTCATCACGACATTCAGGTTATTTGAGATCACGGACGCAAACGCGTCCATCATGCCGCTCAGAATCCCGCTGTATATATTCGCCATCTCAATCGCCTGCTTATTCTCAATGATGACGTCTTCCAAAAGTTCTTCGTCTTCCGGATACTTCTTCACTTTCTCCGTCCTCATCAGCTTCTCCAGCACCGTCTCATTCGACCGGAGGGACGTCGTAAAATACACAAGGCTTTTCTCCAGCTCCAGCAATTCAATGAGCTCCTTATTCTTCTGGGAAATATGCAGTTTTTCCTCAATCTGCTCGCTTCTCCTGTCAATGATGCGCAGATAGCGCAGATATGAAGTAGCGTTCCGGTATAAAATCTGAAATACGAACCGTGTTTTTTTGAAGGTGAAAAACTCCCTCACGCGGTTATTCATAAAAGCCCTCAAAACCGGCGTCTCTTCCAGGCAGACGGTGACGATAACCTGTTTTGTCATATAAATGCCGAGAGGAATCGTCACATAACGGTCCTTCTCATCAAGCGAAGGGATGTCCACCAAGACAATGACGCAATTTCCCTCCTGCTCGATACGGGATCTCTCTTCATCATCCAAAGGCGCCCGCAAATCGTCAATATCAATCCCCGTCTCCCTCTCAACCGTCTGGAGTTCTTCGTTCGTCGGCTTCGTGAGGGCTACCCAGCAGCCCTCAGAAACCTCGCTCTCCTCCTGAAGCTTATCCTCGATTGTTTTAAAAATCTCAAGCATGCTTTTATCCGTCCTTATATTCTTATCTATACATAGATATAAACATTATACTTTTTCCCTGTTCCTTTGTCAAACTTGTTTTTTCGTATTTTTCGGAAGATAAAGAACAACGTCCTCCCCTACCGTGATCTGTCCCAGATCATTCCGTTTCACAAACTCTTCCAGCCCGACATTATGTTCCTTCAAAATATCTCCCAAACTCCTGTCGCCTGACGTGATGTACACCTCCACATCTTCATTATCCGCTGTTTCTCCTTCCGCCGACAGCTCTGCCTGTTCCATTACATCCCCAGACGCCGCTTCCCGCGTCTGTGACGCCGCTTCCCGCGTCTGTGACGCCGCTTCCCGCGCCTGCGGCGCCGTTTCGCACATCTGCGGCTCCGGCATTCTCTGTCCCTCATTTTCCTGCCCATTGCCATCCGGCATCTGCCCCTGCCTGTTATCCATCATCCGGGGATTTCCGTCATTTGTGTTTTGAACCGGCCTGCATACCATCCCGCCGAACGGGCGCATAACCGGAATGCATATCTCCTGCCCCACCTGAAGATTGTACACATCTGCGTAAGGGTTGGCACGGAGAATCAATGCAAGCGGAACACGGTATTTCCTGCTGAGCTGATACAAAGTCTCACCCTGCTTTATGACATGCACCATACCATTACAATAACGCTTATTCATACTATACCTCATTTCTGCATGGTTTTCATTTCCCTAACAATATATTCCCGCAGTGGAAAAACGTTCCTGTCGATCGGGCGCAAAATGCCCTTTTACTCTGATATTGTAAGATTTCATTTTAATCAATTGCCCTGCGCAAACAATTTTATTTTGTTTACAAATGGCGAAAAATGTCGTATACTATAGCTTGAGTTTGGGCTGGAATACCATTTCATGTCTAATATGAAGGAAGCCCGAATCATATATTTTAAGATGTCGAAGTTAATCAATCAAGGAGGCGCCAATGAACAGAGTAGGTATTGATATTGGTTCAACCACTGTCAAAATCGCATTGTTGGATGAATCCAATCAAATCATGTTTTCTGCATATGAAAGACATTTTGCAAATATACAGGAAACGTTAAAAAATATAATCAAACAGGCATATGACAAGCTGGGCGATATGGACATCGCTCCCATGATCACCGGGTCCGGCGGCCTTACCATCTCAGAACATCTGGGCATCCCATTTGTTCAGGAGGTGGTCAGCGTAGCGGCTTCTCTCAAGTCGGCCGCGCCACAGACGGACGTCGCCATCGAACTCGGTGGTGAAGACGCAAAAATCATATACTTTTCCGACGGAATCGAGCAGCGCATGAACGGCATCTGCGCCGGCGGTACCGGCTCGTTTATCGACCAGATGGCAACGCTTTTGAAAACCGACGCCGCCGGTCTGAACGAGTATGCCAAAGACTATCAGGCGATCTATCCGATCGCCGCTCGCTGCGGCGTATTTGCAAAATCCGATATTCAGCCCCTCATCAATGAGGGAGCCTCAAAACCGGATCTCGCCGCTTCCATTTTTCAGGCGGTGGTAAACCAGACAATCAGCGGTCTCGCATGCGGCAAACCGATTCGCGGCAATGTCGCCTTCCTGGGCGGCCCGCTTCACTTCCTCACTGAGCTGAAGGCCGCTTTTATCCGCACGCTGAAACTCACGGACGACGCCATTATCGCACCGGAGCATTCGCATCTGTTTGCTGCCAGCGGCGCCGCCATGAATTCAGATGGAAAGGGCGCTACTACGCTGAAATCCCTTCTTGATAAATTGAGCGGCGACATTGATATGGAATTTGAAGTTACGCGGATGGAGCCTCTTTTCACCTCTGAAAAAGATTATGAGGCGTTTCTTGCCCGACACGGCATGCATTCTGTCAAAAAGGGAAGCCTCTCTGAATATGAGGGCAACGTATACCTCGGTATCGACGCCGGTTCAACGACGACTAAAGTTGCGCTGGTCGGGGAAGACGGCTCGCTGCTGTACTCTTTTTATGATAACAATAACGGAAGCCCGCTGAAAACGACAATTAAGGCGATCAAGGAGATTTACGAATTGTTGCCGGACAGCGCAAAGATCGTGCGCTCCTGCTCGACCGGATACGGAGAGGCGCTGATCCAGTCCGCCCTCATGCTCGACGAAGGGGAAGTAGAAACCGTATCCCATTACTATGCGGCTTCCTTTTTCGACCCCAACGTAGACTGTATTCTCGATATCGGCGGACAGGACATGAAATGCATCAAAATCAAAAACGGCTCCGTTGACAGCGTACAGCTGAACGAAGCATGCTCTTCCGGATGCGGCTCGTTTATTGAGACATTTGCCCGCTCACTGAACTACGAAGTAAAGGATTTTGCCAAGCTTGCACTGTTTGCCGAAAATCCGATCGACCTCGGTTCCCGTTGTACGGTATTTATGAATTCCAAGGTAAAACAGGCGCAGAAAGAGGGCGCTACCGTGGCAGATATCTCTGCCGGGCTTGCGATATCCGTCATAAAAAACGCCCTGCTCAAGGTCATTAAGCTGACAGATCCGAAAGATCTGGGCACAAACGTAGTCGTTCAGGGCGGAACCTTTTATAATGACGCTGTTTTGCGCAGTTTCGAGCGGGTATCCGGCTGTCAGGCTGTCCGTCCGGATATCGCCGGTATTATGGGCGCGTTTGGCGCCGCCCTGATTGCAAGGGAACATTATGAAGAGGGCATGAATTCTACGATGCTGCCCCTTGAGGACATCATCGCTCTCCAGTTTGAGAGCTCGATGGCGCGCTGCAAGGGCTGCACAAACCACTGCCTTCTCACCATCAATAGATTTACCGGCGGGAGGCAGTTTATTTCCGGCAACCGCTGTGAACGCGGACTCGGCAAGGAAAAACAAAGAAAAGACGTACCGAATTTGTACGACTATAAAAATAAACGGCTGTTTGAACACTATATCCCGCTCGACGCTGACAAAGCATACCGCGGCAAGGTGGGCATTCCGCGAGTGTTGAACCTGTATGAGAATTATCCCTTCTGGTTTACCTTCTTTACGAAGCTGGGATATCAGGTCGTACTCTCGCCAAAATCCAGCCGCGACATATACTCGCTCGGTATCGAATCCATTCCCAGCGAATCGGAATGTTATCCTGCGAAACTGGCGCACGGTCATATTATGTGGCTTTTAAAACAGGGCGTGAACTATATCTTTTACCCGTGCATTCCTTTTGAGCGCGAGGAATTTGACGGCGCCGGCAATCATTACAACTGCCCGATCGTCACCTCCTACGGTGAAAATATACGCAATAACGTGGAAGCGCTCTCGGATGACGGCATCATATTCCAGAACCCATTCCTCTCCTTTGAGAGCGAAAAAAACATGGCAGACGAGCTCGTGAAATACCTCGGCAAAGAAAACGGAATACCGGAAACTGAAATACGCGACGCCGCCCATGCCGCCTATGCGGAGCTGGAACAGACCCGCATGGACATTATGAAAAAAGGCGAAGAAGTTCTGCAGTGGATGAAAGAAACCGGAAAACGTGGCATTGTACTCGCCGGACGCCCATACCACATCGATCCGGAGATCAACCACGGCATTCCGGAATTGATCGCTTCATACGGCATTGCCGTGCTCTCCGAGGACAGCATTTCGCATCTGGCGCCGATCGAGCGTCCCACAATCGTCATGGATCAGTGGATGTACCATTCCCGCCTGTATGCTGCGGCTTCGTTCGTCCGCACACAGGAAAATCTGGAAATGATTCAGCTCAATTCATTTGGCTGCGGTCTCGACGCCGTAACTACCGACCAGGTCAATGACATTTTAACCGGTTCCGGAAAGATATGCACCGTGTTGAAAATCGACGAGGTCAATAACCTGGGCGCTGCCAGAATCCGCATCCGTTCCCTGATCTCAGCAGTCCGCGACCGCGCTCGCAAAGGGGTAAAGCCCCATGTCGTTGACGCTTCTTACAAGCGCGTTCTGTTTACAAAGGAAATGCGGAAAAACTACACAATACTCACGCCCCAGATGTCGCCGATCCACTTTGACATGCTCATACCTGCTCTCGCTGCTGCCGGTTACAACATGGTACAGCTTCCGACCGGCGGGGATGAGCTTGATTACGGACTCAAATATGTAAACAACGATGCCTGTTACCCGTCTCTGATCGTCGTCGGACAGATTATGAAAGCTCTTCTTTCCGGCGAATACGACCTTGACCGGACAGCTGTCATCATAACGCAGACCGGCGGCGGCTGCCGTGCGACCAACTATATCGGATTTATACGGCGCGCGCTGAAAAAAGCCGGTATGGACCAGATCCCCGTTATTTCGCTCAGCGCCGGCGTGGAAACAAATCCGGGCTTCCGCATCAACTACCGCCTCATCAATGGCGCTATCCACGCGCTGGTCTACGGCGATTTGTTTATGCGCGTCGTCTACAAGACAAGGCCGTATGAAAAGGTACCGGGTTCGGTCAACGCACTGCATGAAAAATGGAAAAAAATCTGCATTAAGGCGTCAGAGAAGCCGAAAATGTCGGAATTGAAAAAAAATATACGAGGGATCATTAAAGATTTTGATGAAATCGAACTGGACGAAACAATAAAAAAACCGAAAGTCGGTATTGTGGGTGAAATACTCGTCAAATACCTTCCCGCGGCAAATAATTATATCGTCGATCTTTTAGAAGCAGAAGGCGCCGAGGCCGTGTGTCCCGATATGCTCGATTTCTTTATGTACAGCGCCTATGACAGCGTATTTCAAGCGGATCACCTCGGCCACTCAAAAATCAGCAAGCAGGCCGGCAAGCTGGCGATCTGGTTTTTGGAGCGGTACCGCAAAGAACTGCGGGCCGCCCTGGCAAAGAGCCGCCGTTTTGAGCCCCCGGCAAATATTTACGATCTCGTAGAATATGCGAAACCGTTTGTTTCTGCCGGAAACCAGACTGGAGAAGGATGGTTTCTGACTGGGGAAATGATCGAGCTCATCCACAGCGGCGTGCCGAATATCGTATGTACGCAGCCGTTTGGTTGCCTGCCGAACCATGTCGTCGGCAAAGGAACCATCAAGCCGCTGCGAAAGGCTTTCCCGGGCGCAAACATTGTCGCCATCGACTATGACCCCGGCGCCAGCGAAGTCAACCAGCTGAATCGGATCAAACTCATGCTGGCAACGGCAAATGAAAACCTGCAACACGCCGTTACTATTTAGCGCCTGCCCATAAGGACGGATCATGCGGTCGAGCCGCTTCTTTTCCTTGGCAGATCATGCGCGCGGACGCACGAGCGCAGTCTCGCAGGCTCGGATATCCTGAATCCCAACAGGCACGCCTGCCTCTGCGTTCGTTGTCCCGCCTTCCTCTCCTTCTCTTTCTTCTTCATCCTCCTCCAGAATGCTGTCATATTTCTTAGACTTCTCATTCTGAGCCATCATCTGCATATTTTTTGCCGCCATATAGACATCCTTATTATAATCCATCAAAAATTTCTCGTCAGAAGACGGCACAATATCCCCGTGCATCAGTCTGCGCGCGATCTCAAGCGCCTTCCCCATATCCTCAAATCCTTCTCCGGCTGCCTCCGCCGCCTTCTTCGCAGATTCAATCTGCTCCTGATACGTCTCTGCCAGCGACCGCATCTCTTCCGATTTTTTCATTTCTTCAAGCTCTTCTTCTGTAAATTTGCTGAATTTCTCAGAGAGCTCCAAGTCTACCCCCTGTGCTTTATACTGCTGTAAAAGCGTCTGTTCCGGCGCCTTTGCCTGAATCTGGTCCGCGCCTGTTTCTTTTCTGCCCGCCTGTTTTTTTCCCGTCTGAAACAATGCGCTATAACCATTCTCTCCAATACCGATAACCTGATTTGCCATCCATGACACCTCCTAAAAAATCCCCCGGAATTCAGAAGTTCCGTTCTGCGTCCCGGGGAAAATGCAATCTTCTACTGTTCATCCACGGCGGTTGCCTCTTGCGCCAAAAAACGATTGACCGCACTGAATAATGCCCGTATTGACGCTCTCGTAATATTCGAACTGATTCCGACGCCGTGAGTTACAATTCCCTCTCTCTCATTCATCAGATAAATGTACGCGGCCGCCTGCGCATTTGACCCCTGCTGAAGAGCATGCTCCGAATAGTCAAGCACCTTAATCGGCATGCCAATCTCTTCCTGGATCGCACGCTGCACTGCATCAATCGGGCCATTTCCATACGCCTCAATGACCTTCTCATCTCCATTATACGTATATGTGAGATACACCTTCGTATCAAATGCCGTCTTCTCTCCGTCGTCACCCAGATCCTCTACCTTTAACTTGCGGAAATGATAGGGCTCTTTCCGGTCAATATAGTGCTTTTTAAACTCACCCATAATCTGATCCGGCGCCACCTCGCCCTGGCGCTCGGAGATCTCCTGAATGACATCGGCAAATTCCTTGTGCATACTTTTGGGGAGCTTAAATCCAAAGTATGTATCCATAACAAATGCCACTCCGCCCTTTCCTGACTGGCTGTTGATGCGTACAATCGGCTCATATTTCCTGCCAAGGTCGCTTGGATCAATCGGCAGGTACGGAACCTCCCACTTCTCCTGTTTTCTCTCTTTCATCGCCTGTACGCCCTTATTTATCGCATCCTGGTGAGAACCGGAAAATGCGGTAAATACAAGTTTTCCGGCATACGGATGGCGCATATCCATATCCATTTTGTTGCAGCGCTCATACACGTCGATGATCTGATTCACATTTTCAATCTCCAGATTCGGATTGATTCCCTGTGAAAACATATTGTATGCGATATTCAACACGTCCACATTACCGGTCCGCTCGCCATTTCCAAACAATGTTCCCTCGATGCGGTCCGCGCCGGCAAGCAGCGCAAGCTCGGCGGACGCCACCGCCGTTCCGCGGTCATTGTGCGGATGGATGCTGAGGATAACCCTCTCCCTGTCGGTAAAGTGCGTTGACATCCATTCAATCTGGTCTGCGTATACGTTCGGCGTGTTCATCTCGACGGTAGACGGCAGATTGATGATCGCCTTCTTATCCTTGCTAGCCCCCCACTCATCCAAAACAGCCTCGCATACTTCCAGCGCATAGTCAAGCTCGGTTCCGGTAAAGCTCTCCGGCGAGTATTCCAGCATTACCTCGCCATCATGGTTTTTCATATATTTTTCCACCATTTTCGTGCCATCGACAGCGATTTGTTTGATCTCTTCTTTTGACATATGAAATACGACATCACGCTGGAGCGTGGAGGTGGAGTTATAAATATGAACGATCGCCCTTTTAATTCCCCGGATTGATTCAAACGTCTTCTCGATCAGATGCTCGCGGCACTGGGTCAGAACCTGAACCGTCACGTCGTCCGGTATGAGCTTGCGGTCCACAAGCTGCCGGAGAAAATCATATTCGATCTGGGACGCGCTCGGAAATCCGATTTCAATCTCCTTAAAGCCCAGCTTCACAAGTAAGTTGAAGAATTCTATTTTTTCCTCTACCACCATCGGCTCAATCAGCGCCTGATTTCCATCCCGAAGATCGACGCTGCACCATACAGGCGCGCTCTGTATTTCTTTATTTGGCCATGTGCGTTCTGGAAAATCGACGACAGGCACTCTCTGATATTTTTTATAGTTTAACATCTCTATCAACCTCTCTTATACAATATTATTTTTTTCGTAACATTTCGTTATCCATCTATCGGTAAAGCAGTCGGCGTCACAGTCGGAACAGGCTCCGGTTCCGGTATCGCTTCCGGCTGTTGTCCCCCCGACTGCGTAAGTAGGACTTTTACCCTCACTTTTGATTTTAGCTGCAGAGAAGGCGGCAGATCAAACATAACCTCTAATGTATGCTGTCCCGGGCCTAAGCCTTTCACATCGATATAGGCGCCCAGATTCGTCACCGTCACGCGCTGCAGATCGGCCTCTCCTCCCGTGAGAGTAATATCATGCCGCTCGCTTTCATCCAAATAACTAAAGTTCAGGTTATCAGAAAGATTCTTTACATTGATATCCGTATTGACAAATGAAAGGGTTCTCTTCCCGTTTTTCTCTATGACGCACCGGATCGACACCGTACTGAAGTCCTCTACAAGCTTGCATTCTGTTCCATTCAGATATTCCGACAGATCAACCTCGGTCTCCACATCAACGTTCGCGCCCTCAATATTAATCGGTACTGTCAGCGACTTTATTTTCTCAAGATTCTGTTTCGTCCCCGCCACCATGATCGTATCCGGCTTAAAATCGGTCTGAATCAGCGTAAAGCCCTCTGCCGGTTTTCCCTGAATGTCCACATAGACCGGAACCGTCTTCGTCGGAAGGATCTCAACGCGCACACGTACTGTATCATGGCTGAAAGTAACATTCGTTGCGTCAATCACATCCCCGCTGCTGTCATACAGAATCGGCGTCAGGTCTCTTTCAAAATCCCTGCTCTCCCCAGTCAAACCGACAGTTACCCCAATTCTCGCAATCCTCTTTATCTTCGACTTCCCGCCCGATACCTCTATCATATTGGGCTGCGCTACCGCCTCGCCCATCTCATAGGAATCTGCCAGGTTTCCCTGCCGCTCGATTTCCACCTTAAACTGCTGGGTACTCTTTTCCTCTAAGGATACGCAGAGCACTTCATTATTCCAGTCAATTTCAATATTCTCTTTCGCCGGTTTGTTTAACTTCACCTGAATGCCCGCCGTATTTACCGTCGAGAGCTTGCTCAAATCCGCGCTCGCCGAAAAATCCGTCTCGTCCAGCCCCTCGATAAAGCTCCGTTTTCCCTTTACCGTCACGTCCACTGTATCGCCCGATTTCACCTCAAACACCTGATTCGCAGAAGTAATAACATTTTCATTGAGAATCGTTACCGGTATATCCGTAAAATGACGGCTGATCGTGGGATCGATGAGATTAATGATTACCAGCCACAAAATAAAGGCGGCAAATATTGATAAAATCTTTATTCCAAGATTATTTGCAATCCATTTTTTCACTTTTTGCGCCCCCTCCACCATTTTTTCCGGGAACTGTAAGACGTCTTTCCCGATGCCCTGCACAACATCTTTTCCAATGTATCGGCATCTACATTCCGCTGAAGGCGCCCCTCTCTGGCGATCGATACCATTCCCGTCTCCTCCGACACAATCACGGTCAGCGAATCCGAAACCTCGCTTACTCCCAGACCCGCGCGGTGTCTCGTTCCGAGCTCCTTACTGAGTTCGAGATTATCCGACAGCGGCAGATAACAGGTCGCAGATACCACCCTGTTATCCCGCAGAATTACAGCGCCGTCATGCAGCGGGGTATTGTGCTCAAATATATTGATAAGCAGCTGGCTGCTGATCTCGGCGTCGATCGGAATGCCGGTCCTCTCAAATTCACGGCACTGGATCTCCTGCTCCACGACGATCAGCGCTCCCGTCTTTACTTTTGCCATCTCGTACACTGCCTTGACAATTCCCTGAATGCTTCGATCCGAATATCTCTCATATTTCGCCCTGCTGTCTTCAAAAGGAGAAATAGAAGAAAACGATTTCCGTCCAATCTGTTCCAACGCATTACGGAACTCAGGCTGAAACACAACTACGATCGCCGTAATTCCGATTACCATTACATTCTGGAAAATCCACAGCAGCACATTCATATTAAAAATTGCTGCCAAAAGCCAGATTATGACCAAAACAATAATGCCCTTTAACAGTACCCACGCACGGGTATCCTTTACCCATATCACGATCTGATACACCGCAAATGCAATGATGAGAATCTCGATAATATCTACTAAATTTATATCAGGCATCGAAAGCCACGCCACATATTCTTTGAAAAAGGTTTGTATTTTCTCCATACTGCTCAACTCCTGTCCGATGCATCATTTGCCGTCGGGATTCATGTCTTCCTCCAAAACTTTTTCTATCTCCTCTTTGAGATCAAACTTTTCCTCTTCCATAATTTCTTCCATCGTTGTGATGGTCTTATCCTCGGCCGCTACCTTGAGCTTGGGAACCGCCTTGACATAATAAAAATATTCCTCGTCCTCAAACTGCAGTTTCCGCACTCCCGCATAATCAAGGCTCATCCGGAAAAACTGAACAATATAAGCCAGCAGGGCGGTGATGCCAAGACCGATCACCAGCCGGTTCATGTTTGTCTGTATGGAGAAAAAAATGTCCCCTGAAATAATCCCCGCCATACATACAACAATTCCCACAAAAATTCCGACATGGGAGGCATAATTGTACTTTCCCTTCCGAACTACGAATACAAAGAAATAAGCAAGCGAAAACGCCCCCATATAAATAAGCATTTCCCTGTTTTGCAGTACGTAATTTACCATATACTGCAGCACCTCCACCGTATTTCCCGTATCCGCCGCGCTCTTCGAAATAACCTCATATTCCTTGATCCCAAGGAGTATATATTGTACGAGCACGCCGACGATACACGCCGGAATCATCGCAGGCGTAAGAAACAGCGCGGCCACAATCGGAACCGCATAGGACAAATTCAGCACGCTGAGTACCGGAATCAGCAGAACTATGTAACTCTGTGTCTTAGTATATCGGCCAAACAAAAGGAAATATATAGCAATCGCCGTAAAAAAAACCGCAGAAGCTATGAGTGAAACTGCCGATATCTCATAAAGCTCCAGCAGCAGCACAAGGCACATCACGGCCATATCGGGAATAAATCCGCAGATCAGGGAAGCCATAATTATGAGCGGCGCTTCATATTCTTTTAATTCCGGACGAAACGGCAGATTATAAAATACAACAGCAAACGTTCCGGCTGACGCAAGCATCTTAAGCACAGAACGAATCACCCTGTAATATTTTTGATATATATTCTTTAATCTGGTTTTAACAACCAGCAGCGCCATCATCATAAAGCACTTTCCTCCTTGCTGCTCTCTTCCTCTTCCTCATAAAATGCAATAAGCTCCTGAAGAGTGGAATAATAATCCTTCACGCGGTTTTTGGATGCCTCATAACGAACAGACGCTATGCTGATCGTCACAAAAGAAAACAGACACAGCAGCAGGATATATATCACCAGAAAATATTTGGCGATCCTCGCATAATCCAGCTCCAGTGCGTTAGTAATCAAAAATTCAATATGATAGGTACCGATCAGCATAAGGGCAAGAAACACGGTACATGTCACGCATATGAGCGTCTTGAGTATTTCGTGCCGAATGTAATCGAGTTTGTAATATTTCGTGCGTTCCAGATCGATCCTGCCCTGATTCTGCTCATAATCCGCCAGTCGTATCATCAGTTTAATTTTCTTCTCGCTCAGCATAGCGCAACTCCATCTCCATTCAAAAATAGCCGCTAAAATTTATTCTACCACAAAAGTAATAATAATAAAAGGAAAAGGTGAAATTTCTTTTGACTTTCTTTTTACATGGGAGAGTCGGCGCTACTTTCCA
Source organism: uncultured Lachnospiraceae bacterium (assembly GCA_947591245.1). GTDB lineage: Bacteria > Bacillota > Clostridia > Lachnospirales > Lachnospiraceae > Eubacterium_F. The sequence continues at coordinate 22,738 of CANQCY010000024.1, forward strand.
CAGCCGCTCCGCCCGCATGACAAAAACCTGCCCCGCCGCCGGCAATGCGCCCGGACGGCAGAACAGGTTCCGATTATTTCGTTCCGATATAACGGATATTGGTGACCTTACCGTCTGTCACCTCGATTTGAAGCTTGCTCTTTGCCTTTTTGAACGTGTATATGCCAAACTTCTCTTTTCCGTTTTTGTATTTCTTTGCCACATCGGCAAGCGGACTTCCGATCCTGATTTTTTCTTCTGTGGAAACATTCCCGTTTAAAAACGTAATTCCGTTGACGTATTCCTCTCCTTTGTCTGTTTTGGAATATGTATACAAAATGAAATCCTTGTATTTGTAGATGCGGTCCTTTCCCTTGTAAGCACAGCTTTTCTTAACTTTTTTTGCAACCGGGCGGCCCGCCTTGGAAATAAACTTCTTTGCCTTATCATGCATCCCCACGGAAACCCCGTTCCACGAAAACGCATAGCCCTTGGACTTTGCCTGAGCCGGCACGGCCGGCGCTCCGATTATGATTGCGCATGCCAGCATAAACGCCGCCATGCTCCTTACCTTTTTCTTCATACTGTTATTCCTCTCTTCCTTTTGATTTTATTCAGGATGGCTGCCCGAAACCGCGCTAGCCCGCATTAGTAGTTCCGTATCTCCCCGTATATCCTAAGTTCCTCCTGCTGCTTTTTCTTCATGTCCTCATAAAATGAGGTTTTTTCGGCATACAAAGCAGAAAGCGCAGAATCGTTCCGCCGGTCAGGAATGCCGTATTGCCCCTGAAGGACGCCGCCCAGATATTCCGACAGCTTGTCCGCTCCATTCAGATTCATATGAAGGCCGCCGTCATACGTGTCGGTCTCAAAATCGATTCCCGTCTCCTCAAGCAATTCATAAAAATTGATATACGGAAGTTTATATTTTTCTGCATACGCAGCCACCTGTTCATTATCGGATTCATACCATTGCGGGGCAAGGCTCGGCGCTTTGATTAAAATCAGCCGGATGCCGTTCTCCTCGCAGAGCGCCCGCATTTTATCCAAATAAGACATCGGAAGGCTGCCAAACTGTTCGCCTGCCGCAGACTGGGCCGGAGCCGGTACATTTGCTCCATCCTCTTCTGCTTCTTCCTCCGCCTCTTCAATATCCGCCCACGGATCGTCAATGTCACCGCCGAAATCTGTCTCGACTTCCTCTTCGGTTCCATCCTCTTCTTCTGTTTCCTCACCCAAAAGCCACGTCGGATCCGCCACGTCGGACTGACTCGCCGGCAGCACGTCAACGCGCATATAATAGCCGTTATGGGTTATGTGGCGCCGTTCCAGATAATATGTGAAATCCTCCTTCGACAATTCCAGTATCCGCTTATGGTACCGAAGAATCGGGAAAATGTAATCAAGCATTTTCTCTCCGTCGCACATAGACGCCCGGATCGCATCATACTTCGTTTTCGACCATTCCATATGATCCAAAGCCATCCGGTTATACTCTTCGCGCTGCGGCTCATCATACGTCAGCGCCTGAACGTTGTATACGACCGCTTTGGGCTTTTCCCTTCTCAGGGTGTCCTCCAATATGTAATAGGACTGCCATGCCAGCTGCTGGGCGTTGCCCCTGATATAACTGGTGATGCCGTACCGATTCCACAAATAAATGGGATCAAAATTTTCATAAACCTCGCAGTCGCCGACAAAAATGACGTCGTGCTCCGTCGTCTCTTCATAATACTCCGCCGTAAAATTGCCCTCGAAAATGCCGTTTGCATACTTTGGTTCCACTAATCTCTGAAATCCGAAAAATAATGCAATCACCGCTGCCGCCGACAAAACAGCAGTCGCGATTTTGCCTGCCCGTTTCATGTCTTCCTCATTTCTGCGCTGCTTTTTGCGCCCTTTCTCCATTTTCATACCGCCGTCTAAAACTGATTATAGATAAATTGCCTGGCGTCAAAGCCCACGCCGTAGCTTCCCAGCAAAAGCACGGCAAAAAACAGCGCGGCAAATGCCGTAAAGCGAACAAGATATGGCTTCTTCGACAATTTTTCACGGACGCTGCCATTTCTCCCCGCCATGCTAACTGCAAACATGAGAAGCGCGCCCAGTCCGACAACCGCATAATCCTTCATGCTCAGCCCCATGTCAATCAGTTCCTGTCTTGTCACTGCCCGCAGATCAAAGCGGGTAAACATGGAAATAAACTGATTCGCTGAAACCCTCACGCTTCCGTAATTGTCAAACAGCCGAAGGCAGCTCATCAGAAAAAATGTCCGTATAACCTGAAATGCCCGGTATATCGTACTTCTTCCCAGCTTTGGAAATTTTGCATGAAACGCTTCATAACAAGGGGTTAATTCTTCTGAAATCAGTATGATCGCTCCGTTCGCCAGTCCCCATGCCGCAAACGGCCATGCCGCGCCATGCCAGATTCCCGTGGCAAGCCAGACGGCCACGGTCGATATGTACACTGCCGCCCGCCGCGCAGCTCCCATTCCAAAGCGTTTTTTACAAAAGGACGTAACCGCCTTGAGCGGACGGCTGATACTGAGCGGATAAAACACATAATCCCGGAACCATGCGCCCATGGAAATATGCCATCTCCTCCAGTATTCCGCAATATTTTTGGAAAAAAACGGACGAATGAAATTTTCCTCTACCCGGATGCCGAATGCCTCGGCGATACCGATCGTTATATCGATGCCCCCGGTAAAATCCGCATACAGCTGTACTGCGTAAAACAGCATTTCCACAACGACAAAAGCTCCCGTATAATACTGGGGATCTTCCGTCAGCATCATGACTGCCGCACTGATCCGGTCGGCGATCACAAGCTTTTTAAAATATCCCCACAAAACGCGCTCCAGTCCGAACCGCACGTTTTTCCAACGAAAATCATGTTCTTCATACAGCGTCTTCGACAAATCCCCGTATCTGCTGATCGGTCCCTGAATGAGCTGCGGGAAAAATGAAACGAATAATAAAAACCGGAACGCATTTTTCTGCGGCTCGCACTTGTTCCAATACACGTCAAGCAGATATCCGACCGCCTGAAACGTGTAAAACGAAATACCCATCGGGATTATCATATCCACATGGGAAAACGTCTGCTTCCCCGCCATCTGCATCAGCGGATTTACGTTATCGATAGCAAAATTCGCATATTTGACGACTGCAAGTATTCCCAGATTGACAAAAAGGCAGAGGAGCATGATCCTTTTCTTTTTGCCATTCAATTTCTTTTTAAACGCCTTTTTTTCTTCCCTCGACGGTTTCGGAATCTCACCGTTTTTGATCTGCCGGCTGTATATTTCCAGCTTTTTATCCTGGCGCGCCATCCATCGCCCCGCCCCATAAACGGTCAATCCGGTCGCGATAATAAACGCCGGGTAGCTTCTTCCTGCCGAAAAATAAAACAGAAAGCTGGCGGCAAGCAGCAAAATCCATTGCATCCGTTTCGGAAACAGATAATACAGCGCGAAAACCAGCAGTAAAAATCCGATAAATTCATATGATGTAAACACAATGACCCCTCCGCCGGTTACTCATCCATCAAACGGAGGATCATCTCCGTCAGCCGCTGCACCGAATTAAAATTCTGTGGCACAAAATCTTTTGCAGTAATCTGCACATCAAATTCCTCACCCAGCTCTGTCACCAGCGTCACAAGATCAAAAGAGTCCAATATCTTATCGTCTACAAGCTTTTCCTGAGTCTCAAAATCCACATCTGCATGCAATTCCTCTAAAATCCCGAGTATTCCTTCCCTGATCTCCTCTTGTTCCATTCTTCGCTTCTCCACTTCCGTATTTTCATTTCTTTGCGTACATCCCGGGTTTGCAGAAAACCGCTGAAATACCGGAACCAAAAAGCATTCCGCACCCGGCGCTCTGCCTATTATAACATAATCCGCCAAATTATGCAAATCCCTCGCACTTTAAATCGTTACCCTCCGCCCCAAAGGTCACCGCTCATCCATCCGCAGCGCCTCACGCCAGCATTCGAGAATGCGCTCCAGGCTAAAAGCAGCGTTTGCGGGACTCGTTGACGGCAGCCGCACGATCTCCATCCCCGCCCGCTCCCTCACATAACGATTATACAGCTCGCACGCCTTCGCGCCATTTCCATAAATATGGGAGATTTGGGACCGTTTCAGCAATGCCGGGATATCGTTCGCGATTACATCCCGGATTGAACTGTCGCTCGAACCGGTGATGCTGCAGCTCGCAATGACGTCCCAGATCGCAATACGGCTCCCAAGCAGCAATGCCTTTTTCTCCTCCGCCGTTTCCGGGACGGGGTTTCCCGCGAGTCCGGCAATCACTTTCCAAAACCGGTTCTGCGGGTGTCCGTAATAAAAATTGGTTTCTCTCGATTTGACCGACGGAAAGGTCCCGAGAATAAGGACCCGGGAATTCTCATCCCATATGGGATCAAACGTATGGCGGATATTCTTATATTCCATCGCGCTCTCCATTCCATTCCATTTCATGAACGCCCCTAATCAATCCAAGGCGTATCCCACTGGTATTTCTCCATCACCACATGCCCGTCCCGAAATCCGACGCCATCCGCCCGCAGCAACTCCGTTTGCCGATTTTCACCGCCAAAAGCGAAAGCCGGCGACACTCTGCCGTCCTTCGTGACAACGCGGTAACACGGAATGCCGTCCGGATCGGGATTGACATGCAGCGCATAACCGACCACCCTGGCCCAGTTCCGGTTTCCCGCAAGCGCCGCTACCTGTCCGTACGTTGCCACCGTCCCTCTTGGAATCCGCCGCACGACGTCATATATTTTCTCATATGCGTTTTTCTCCTTACATGGCCGTTTCATATGCTCTTCCCCTTATTTCCGCGCGAAATTCCAATTCCGCAGTATTTCAGTTCTGCCAATTGATCTGCTCTCCCCGCACGGGCAGATACGTGATCATTTCCTCGCCATCGAGGCATTCCCGGTTCATATCGACCGCAGTGATCTGATGGTTATCATACGTCGTGTAATAATAAATGCCCTTATCTGCGTTGCAGCACGACGTATACAGCGTGATCTCATATTTTCCCCCGCCGGTATCGCAACAGCCTCTCTGCTGGTCAACCGAGCCGAGAATATGAAAAAACTGGCTAACGCTTTCACCCTCCGTATCCGCCGAAACGGAATTCATTTTCACAAAAGCGGCGCGGACAAACCGGGAACCGGAAGTCAGGTCTCCGGGAAGGCCAAGCGTACCCATTCCCCGACTGTAAACATTTAATGCTAATTTATCGGAAAATAGATTTTCGGGCGTCTTGGGAGAAAGTTTCAAATAGTCGTTCAGCCGAAACATCTGTTCGTCAAAAGGCGGATTATTTGTCAGAACCCCAACCGGATTATCATAAATTCTAAGCCCTTCCTGAACGGATTCCACAGTAATCGTTTCCTCACGGTCTGAAATCATCCAGTGCAGCTCCGCCAACGGAAGCTCATCGCTAAATGCCGTATTCACGAGACGGGTGCGGCGAAGCAGCTTCCTCGCCTCCTGCACAGAAGCGCATTGCCCCAACACCCACGGAATAAATTCAAACTGGGCGATATTGTCCACATCCGCCGCAGCTTCCCTATAATATGCATTCCCCACGAAATTGAGCCCCGCCATGCCGACTCCCTTTTCATTGACCGCGTCATAATACAGGGGATACCCTTCCGCTACGTGCGCCATGCCGATCATCGCATAGTGCTGGTCCATTCTGTCCGCATGGCGGAACTGAAACGAATAGCGCCGCGGCGTCACTGCTACCTCGTCGCCATAAGAAAACTCATAATCCATCGTCCGCCCAAAATAAAAATCTTTTGTCTGATACGTCGCTGCTGTACACATATTATTCCCTCCTGACTATATTTTCCTTTTCATCCTTTAGCATTTGCACGGCGTTCATATTTCATTCATTCTTTATTTGAAGCAGAATGCAGCCGTGAGAAGCAATGGAATGCGGCTCATGCATGGAAACGGACGCATGCTCCCACAAATCGTCCCCGCACTTGGCGCCGCTTTCGTCATATTCGGAAGGAATGACGTCCTGCGCCTCCTCGCTTATGTTGAAGATCGCAATATAAGCGCTTTGATCCTCTTTATCCTCCGCCCGCCACACGATCCGTTTCTCATCCCGGAAATATTCGCGGGCGCCGGATGATGCGGAAAGCAAGCGCAAAACCGCGTCATTCGTAATCAGATCAAGCGTCCACTCATCCAGCTTGGGCAGCTCCGCACCAAGCATCATCGGAGACCGGAAAATCGACCACAACGTCATCATCGTCCGCTGCTCGTCTTTTGTAAACCGCGTCTCGCGCTCATCGCCAAATCCTTTTCCGAGCCTGCCGACCGGAAGCATATCACAATCCGGATAACCGCCATCCCTCACATATTCCTGCCAGTTGCGGCACCGATCGAACATATTCAAAAGCAGATCCCACCGATCCCAGAAATCATCCGTGATCCTCCACATATTCGCATTTTCATGGTAATAATCCGCCAGTTCGACAATGGCGGGTCCCGGCGAGAGGCTGAGCACGATATCCCTGCCGCATTTCTCAATTGCCTGATGAAGCATAGCAATCTCCCTTTTCGCCGACTCCGCATCCAGACGGCAAATATCGTCGCATTTCACAAAATCCACGCCCCACTCCGCATACAAAGCCATCAGAGAGTCATAATATTCCTGCGCCCCTTCCTCTCCCGGAATCACGCCGTACATATCGGGATTCCACGGGCAAATGGAGTACGGACTTGCGATTTCATTGGCCAGACGGCTGCTGCCGAGTATTTTCGTATGGCGATGG
>CANQCY010000025.1 GCA_947591245.1 uncultured Lachnospiraceae bacterium
CAAAAAGATTTCAACGAAAAAAGGTTTTGAGTTTCCGCATTTTTTCCGAAAGACGGCTGCAGTCTAAAATTTCCGCCGCCCTAATAAATAATGCCAGGGTAAAAAACTATTTTCCCCTGACATCAAGCAAATCATATTATTTTATTTGAACTGGTGTCCGCCGATTCTCAGTTTCGGCTTAGAAAGCCTTCCGTTGAAGTAATAATATTTTTTCATGGAAAGCTTTCTTCCTTTATACGTTACTTTCGTCTGGCCCTCAAGCACTTCCTGCGCCGCTTTCAGGCAGGATCTTCTCGAACCATATGAATACAGCCCCCGTTCGGCATTTTTTACCTCTTTTGCAAATTTCCCCTGACGAACCGGTCCAAACTGATAGGGCTGCTTAATTACTTGAAGAACCTTATTGGGAAAACGGGACGACTTTACCCGGTTCATCACAACACAGCCAACGCCTACCTTTCCGGCATACGACTGATTGCCCGCTTCACAGTATATAATGGCTGCCATATACTTTAAATCATTGGTCGTATACGGCTTTTTCGCCGCCTCAGAAGCCGTTCCCATCACAGCTATGCTAAATACAGCCGCAAACACAAATGCAACAATAAATCTGATTCCTTTTTTCATACTCATGATCTTTTTTTCTCCTCATTTTTTCTGTTTCTTTTGTAACATTTATGTAATAATTATAACATGTATTTGAAATAAATCAAGTAGTTTTTACAAAAAAAATAAGCGTTTGTCATGCAAACGCCCATTTTCCTCTGTTTTTCAAGTCAAATTTTTTTTATTTTTTTCCCTTTTTTCTTTAATTAATTGTTGTATTTTGTAATAATTTTGTCAAATTCAAGCGGCCCGCCGAAAAGATCCAGTGCGCTTCCGACCGTATAATTCATCCGGCCGCCGGAAATGCGCCGCAAACATTCCAGATCTTCGCAGCTCCCGATTCCGCCGGCATAGGTGACCGGAATAGCCGTATGCTCCGAAAGAATCCTCACAAGTTCTGAATCAATCCCGCTTCCCGTGCCTTCCACTCCTACGGCGTGGACGAGAAATTCGTCGCAATAAGACGCCAGGCTGCTCATAAGCGCGGCGTCCACTTTTTGATTTGTAAATTTCTGCCAACGGTTTGTTACAACAAAATAGCCGTCCTCTTTTTTCCGGCAGCTCAGATCCAGAACAAGACGCTCTCTTCCCACAAGGCGGCTCAGCTTTTCCAGACGATTCATATGAATCTCGCCATCTGAAAACACATAGGACGTCACGATGACATGGCTCGCCCCGGCGTCCAAAAACGACAGGGCATTGTCAGGCGTAATTCCGCCGCCCGCCTGAAGGCCGCCGGGATATGCAGCCAGCGCCGCTTCCGCTTGCTTAAGGCCGGCTTCATAATATTCGCTGCCCGCTGCGTTGAGCAGTATGACATGCCCTCCCTTAAGCCCTCTTTCGCGGTACATGCGGGCGAAATCAGCAGCGTCCATATCCGAGACGAAATTTTCCTCTGCCGTATTTCCATCATCCCGCAGGCTGCCGCCGACGATCTGTTTTACTTTTCCGTTGTGGATATCAATACAGGGTCTGAAATTCATACCATTCTCCATTCCTGCGCATAAAGCGGATCGTTTGGCCTCATCACCGCAACCCCAGTATATCTCTCACGGTCTGTTCCATTTCGGTCTTATCGCACGTCCTGTTGTGGAGAATATCTGCGGTACGGATTTCTTCGATTGCCTGCGGCACTTTCACGCCGGAAATATCCGCAAGCTTATCAGCCAGTTCAAAATCGCCCATGCCGTCATACGACGCGTCGATGGCGTTCATGACGCTGCGCGTAAATTTGTACGGGCTCGCTGTCGAGGCAATCACTGTCTTGACGCCCGTCTTCCGCGCTTTCTCGTAGTAAACGTGGCTTGCCACCGCCGTATGCGTGTCGAGAACGTATCCCGTCCGCTCATACAAACTCCGTATCGCCGCACGCGTCTGCTCTTCCGTCGCAAAACCGGCGCAGAAATCCGCAAGCCGCGCGCTCATCTCTTCCGTAATCCTATACTCGCCATCCCCGGCAAGCGCCTCCATCAGCTCTCTCGTCTTCTCTGCCGATTCGCCGCTGATACGATAAATCAGACGTTCCAGATTGCTTGATATCAAAATATCCATCGACGGAGAGGACGTCAGTATAAACTCACGTTTTCTGTCATATTTTCCTGTCTCAAAAAAGTCAAACAATACTTTATTTTCATTGGACGCGCAAAACAGGGTTTCGATCGGAAGCCCCATATTTTTCGCATAATACGCCGCCAGAATATTACCGAAATTACCCGTGGGAACAACAACGTTTATTTTCTCGCCGCTCGAAATTTCCTTCTTCTCCAGAAGCCGCCCGTATGCATATGCATAATATACAATCTGGGGCACCAGCCGTCCGATATTAATGGAATTGGCGGAAGAAAACTGATATCCGGCGCGGTCCATAACGCCGGCAAGCTCTTTGGAATGAAACATTTCCTTCACTCCGGTCTGAGCGTCGTCGAAGTTTCCCTCTATCCCGACAACATGCGTATTTTTTCCTTTCTGCGTCACCATCTGCTTTTCCTGAATGGGACTCACGCCGTTTTTCGGATAAAATACAATGATGCTTGTCCCCGGCACATCGGCAAACCCGGCAAGCGCCGCTTTCCCGGTATCCCCGGAAGTCGCCGTCAGAATCACGATCTCATTCTTCACGCCGTTTTTCTTGGCGGACGTCGTCATCAAATAAGGAAGGATCGAAAGAGCCATATCCTTAAATGCAATCGTTTTTCCGTGAAACAATTCCAGATAAAACGCCCCGTCCCGTTTCACGATCGGAGCGATCTCCGCCGTATCAAATTTATCATCGTAGGCGCCATTTATACAGTACATAAGCTCTTCCTTCGTAAAATCAGACAGAAACAGCCGCATCACCTCATATGCCGTCTCCTTATAAGAGAGCCCTGCAAGTTCATCAGCCGACATCTCAAGCGCCGGAATCCTGTCCGGCACAAAGAGCCCCCCATCGTCTGCAAGCCCTTTTAAAATAGCCTGCGATGCGGTAACGCCGCCGCCGTTGCTCCTCGTACTTTTATAACGGATCTCCATATCCATACCAGTCCTTTCATCGTAAAGTCGTACTTATTCTAACACTAGAAGGACTTATATGTCAATCACGCAATCACTTAAAAAATTCATGGCATCCGTATTCTTTTACTTTTGTGAGAGCGCAGTCAAACCAAGCTACATTTGACGGGGCAGACGCGCTGCGGCACATAAAATACAATGCTCCGCAGGAATAGTCCGTTCCTTTCAGCGCCAGCCGCACCGCCTCTTTTGTCTTATTTGACACTGAAACCCGGTAATAGCTTCCATTCCGGATCGGTGAAAACTGGCGATGGGCAAACACAACGCCTTTCACCGTGTTCGGAAAGCGTTTGGACTTCACACGGTTCAGAATCACATTCGCCACAAGAACCCGGCCCTTTACATCCTGATCGCCTGCTTCCGCCTCTACGATCCGCTCCAGTATCGCCCGCTCTTCTCTCTTTTTTTTCTTCCTTTTCTCTTTTTCTTTTTTCATCTCCGCCATCAGGCGTTCCCATTCTTCCTTGTCCGCCTGGTTCTCAATCACCTGATTTTCATGGCTTTTCTCCGTCTCGCATGCCATTCTGTTCGCATATTTTATTTTAGCCTGTATTTCCTGCGCAGCCAGAAGGTTTTCTTCCTCTGCTTCCAGAGAGAGATTTACCTCCTGAAAAGCAGCCGTTTCCTTCACCTGCGGGGCGTTGTTCCACGCCCCCAAAAGTTCTGCTGCGGTCATCACATACAATACCGTTGTAAACAATTTAATTTTTTTCATATATTCTACCTCACTTATTATAGAGTATATGCTAAAGTATTAAATTTATTACAAAAGTATTAAAAATAATTAAAAAAGTTTTACCTCGCAGCTCTGCTATGGGGTATTTGCCTTAGAGATTTCTAACTTTAAAATCCCGCTCCGCCGCACGGCGCTGATCTTTTTTGGCAATATCCTGACGCTTATCATACAATTTCTTTCCCTTCGCAAGCGCAATCTCCACCTTGATATGGCTTCCCTTGAAGTAAACCTGCAGGGGAACAAGCGTATATCCTTTCACCGCCATCTTGCCGATCAGCTTTCGGATCTCGCTGCGGTGGAGCAGGAGCTTTCTGACCCGGAGCGGGTCTTTATTGAAAATATTTCCTTTTTCATAGGGATTGACATGCATGCCATAGATAAACACCTCGTTATTCTCTACCCGGATAAACGCTTCCTTAATGCTGCAATGTCCCATCCGTATCGATTTTACCTCAGTGCCGCGGAGTTCGATCCCCGCCTCATAGCGGTCCTCAATAAAATAATCATGCCACGCCTTTTTATTGTTGGCGATCAGCCTCTTGCCTTCTTTACTCATATCTGCCTCCCGTCTTCCTCAACCATTAGAAAATCTATCGTTCTGTTTACCGGATCCGCGCGTCCCACCCGCACGCGTACTTTCTGTCCGAGCCGGTACTCTCTGCCGCCGTACTGCCCTGTCACCCGGTAATTTTCACTGTCATAATTATAAACGTCATCTTTCATATCGGCAAGCCGGACCATACCCTCCACCGTATTTTCCAGCTCCACATAAACGCCCCAGCCCGTCACGCCGCTTATGATGCCTTCATACTCTTCGCCAAGTTTTGACGCCATATACTCCGCTTTCTTTAACTTGGCCGCTTCCCGCTCTGCCTCATCGGCGCGGCGTTCCATATCGCTGCTCTGTTTCGCCACCTGTGGAAGCAGCTCCTCGTAATGCTCTATGCGCTTCTGGCTCATGCCCCCCTTCAGACACTCCTTAATAATACGGTGTATTTGCAAATCCGGATATCTGCGGATCGGGGAGGTGAAATGGCAGTAGTACTTTGTCGCCAGTCCGAAATGCCCGTCATTTTTCGTACTGTATTTGGCGCGCTTCATGGCGCGCAGCGTCAGGCGCGAAAGAAATACCTCTTCTTCCGTCCCCTCGATGCTCTCAATCAGTTTTTGGATCTCTTTCGGATGTACTTCCTCGCGCCCGATTTTAAGCGTATAGGAAAAATTCCGGGCAAGAGCCGCCAGTTCCTTTACCTTCTCCAGATCCGGATATTCGTGCACCCGGTACACAAACGGCGCCTCCCGCCAAAAAAACTCCTCTGCCACCACTTTATTTGCGGCCAGCATAAATTCTTCGATGATCTTTGTCGCTATGTTGCGGTCATACGGGACGATATCAATCGGTCTGCCCTGATCATCCAGCTCAATCCTGCACTCCGGAAAATCAAAATCAATCGACCCCCGTTTCTTGCGGTTTTTGCGCAGAATCAGCGCCAGTTCCTTCATCGTTTCAAACATGGGGACGAACTCGTCGTATTTTTCCATTACATCGGCGTTATGCGCCGTAACAATGGCGTCTACATCCTTATAACTCATCCGGCGATCCACGCAGACCACCGATTCTCCGATAAAGGAGCTTCGTATTTTCCCGGCGGCATCGTATGTGATCATGCAACTGAGCGTAAGGCGGTCCTCCCCCTCGTTCAGGGAGCATATCCCGTTTGACAGCTTGTGCGGAAGCATCGGAATAACGCGATCCGCGAGATAAACGCTCGTTCCGCGGCGCAATGCCTCTTTATCAAGCGGCGACCCCTCCGTCACGTAATGGCTCACATCTGCGATATGCACGCCGAGTTCATAGCCGCCATCCTCATTTTTTACAATGGTAATCGCATCGTCCAGATCTTTTGCGTCCTCCCCGTCAATCGTCACTGTCCTGCAGTTTCTGAAATCCATCCTTCCGGCAGTTTCCTCCCCGCCGATCTCTGACGCAATCCGTGCCGCCTTTTGCATGACCGCTTCCGGAAATTGTTGCGGAAGGCCGAAGCTGCGTACAATAGACAAAATATCAACACCCGGATCATTGATATGCCCGAGTATTTCTATCACCTTTCCCACCGGGCTTTTCGTGCCGTCCCCGAAGTCTTCGATCTCTACGACTACCTTATGGCCGTTTTGCGCCCCCAGCGTCTTCCCGTTCGGGATATAGACATCGCTCGTAAATTTTTCTCGATCCGTGACAACAAACCCAAACTCTTTGCTTTTCATAAAGGCGCCTACTACCGTTCGGTTCGCCCGCTCCAAAATCCGAATCACTTTGCCCTCGCGGCGCCTTCCCTTCTCGCCGCTCTCTTTATAAATCTGTACCATAACGAGGTCGCCGTCAAACGCGCTGCTGATATACGGTTCCGGAACAAACACGTCGCCGCCGCCCCCCTCTATTCTCACAAAGCCAAACCCCCGGCTTGTCGCCATAAATACTCCTGTGTTAATCCGGTCCTCCGGCAGCCGGTACCTTCCTCTCTCATCAAGAACAATTTTCCCTTCTCTTATGAGTTCATCCAAAATATTGCGAAACTGCGCCCTGTCCTCTTTGGGAACACAAAAAAAATTAGCCATCTCCCGACTTTTCATAGGTTTATATCCGTCGCCGCATATAAACTCATAAATCATTTGCTTTCGTTCCATCCGTTCCTCCAATTACTTTCAAAAAATGCAACGCCAAAAAATGAAACCCCTGAAAGCTTCACTCACAAAGACTCTTCAGAGGTTTTTGTCTTACTATTTTGAATAGCGGCATTTATGCCATATACTTGCAAAGCACGAGGGAAAGCACAATAAACAGTACGCCGAGCGCCGTTGTAATCTTTACAAGCTTCCCTTCTGCCGAACGTCCTTTGTTCTTGCTCCAATACGTATCCGCCGCGCCTGTCACCGCACCCAGGCCGGAATTCTTTCCCTCCTGCATAAGTACAACGATAATGATCGCGATACAAACAACAATATATAACACCTCGATAATCGTTTTTACCATTGTGGTCATCTGTTTATCCTCCTGATTAAATTTTCTTATTTTTTATTTTTTTGCAGAAACGCCGGAATTTTAATCTCATCCTGCGTATTTGCATGATCCGGCGCTTTCGTCCTCGGTGAGCCGAGAGGTCTTGTCACAACCGGCATGTCGTCCGCAGAAGTTGATTTCTGCGTATTCTGCGTATGCGCAGTGACGCGGGACTGATTTCCCATTCCCGTCAAAAAGCTCGGCTTTCTCATCGGCGCGCTGGCGTCCGCCGCCGGGTTAAAGGAATTTGCTCCCTTAAAGCCAAACGAACTGCCAAATGCGGATTCGCTCTTTTCCTCCAATCCCGTGGCAATAACCGTGATCATAACCGTATCGGAATGCTCGTCGTCCTGCTTTGCACCGAAAATAATATTTGCATTTTCGCCCGCCATTTCCTGCACATATGTATTCGCTTCATTGACCTCCCAGAGGCCAATGTCGCCGGATACATTGATGATAACGTGAGACGCGCCGTCGATGCTGGTCTCAAGCAGCGGACTGGTAATCGCTTCGTGAACGGCGTCCAGGCACTTGGACTCGCCCTTTCCCGTTCCGACGCCGATATGCGCAATGCCCTTGTCCTGCATAACGGTTACAACATCGGCAAAGTCAAGATTGATCATTGCCGGCATATTAATCAGGTCAGTGATTCCCTGCACGCCCTGCTGGAGAACCATATCCGCCATGCAGAATGCCTCTGCCATCGACGTCCTCTTGTCACTGATCTCAAGCAGTTTGTCGTTTGGAACAACAATCAGCGTATCTACATGCTCTTTTAATTTTTCTATTCCGCCAAGGGCGTTCGTCATGCGCTGCTTGCCCTCAAATTTAAACGGCTTCGTCACAACGCCTACCGTCAAGATTCCCATATCCTTTGCGATCTGCGCCACTACCGGAGCTGCTCCGGTTCCTGTTCCTCCGCCCATACCGCAGGTGACAAATACCATGTCGCAGCCTTTTATGATATCCGTAAGCTCTTCCCGGCTCTCTTCCGCCGCCTTCTCGCCAACTTCCGGCTTTGCGCCCGCGCCGAGCCCCTTCGTCAATTTTTCACCAATCTGCATGCATAAAGGCGCTTTGCAGCTCCTGAGATGCTGCTTGTCCGTATTCACACAGACAAACTCCACGCCTTTAATCCCTTCGTCTATCATCCGGTTCACAGCGTTGTTACCGGCTCCGCCAACACCAACCACAAGAATCTTGGCAGTGGATTCTGCCCCATCGTCCATAATTTCTATCACAACAGTTCCTCCTTTTATTACAAAAGAAAACATCCATCTTAAATGATTCAATATAAAATGCTCACACTTTTGCATATATTATATATAATATAGTTTTTCTTTAAAATAATCAAGTCCAAAATGAAAGTTTTTTCCATTATCAATCCTTTTTAAAAATGATATCGCCCTTTACATGATAGTTTGTCATATCTATCGTGCCCGAAAGGTTTTCTTCCCGCGCCGTGGCAAGGACGCTGGAAAGCGCCGAAATCTCTTCATCATAGTTCTCTTTCTTGCCCAGATTCACCCTGATTTTACCCGCCTGCAGATGCGCCGCGTTGTCCTCGTCGAACACGACCTTGTCCCATGCGACCTCATAATGCTGGAATAAATTGGCAAGATTCATGATCCGCTTCAGCATCTCCTGATCTTCCATCTCCACTTTATCATACAGCGTAAAGGTGGTCATTGATTTTGTCTCAAACAGAGGAATATCCTCTATTTTCTCCTTCGTGCTTCTGAGCGCCACCCCGTCCTTATCAAAATATATATACTGGTTCATATAATTAATGCCGGCTATCACTGCCTTTTCATACAATTTAATATGAATCTGGCTGATTCCCGGATAACTGATCTCATATTCCCGTACATATGGCAGATCGGCCGTAAATCCGAGATGATTTTTAATATAGGCAGTAATTGTATTTTTGTCGAGAAATGTGCCGCACACCTCAGAAGCCACTACTTCGTCGGAAAAGAAAGTATTTCCCTCGACGGTAATTTTCGTCACTCTGAACAACAGCGCCAACAAAAGAACCGCGCATGCCGCTGCCGCGGGAATGGCTATTTTCCAAGGTATCCTTCTCATTTCTCGCTCATCCTTTCTCATCCCGCTTCAACAAAAGCGGATTATTCATCGCGCGCCTGACGTGCCTGAATGCCAAGCATCCCCATCTGTTCCACCGGTCTTTCATAACCGCGCAGAATCAGATGGCTGTCTTCAATCCGGGTGACTCCGTCCGCCATAACGCCCGCGACCATGAGAGCGGCCCCGCTGCGCAGATCAAGCGCCCGGACTGTTTCGCCGTGAAGCCTTGTGACGCCCCGTATACAGGCGCGCTGTCCCGCCACCTCTATATCGGCTCCCATCTTCCTGAGCTGGGAAGCGACGCGGAAACGATTCTCAAACACGCTTTCTTCCAATATGCTCTCGCCGTATGCTTTTGACAAAAGCGCCAGAAAAAGAGACTGCGCATCCGTCG
The DNA here is from genome assembly GCA_947591245.1 of uncultured Lachnospiraceae bacterium. Taxonomy (GTDB): domain Bacteria; phylum Bacillota; class Clostridia; order Lachnospirales; family Lachnospiraceae; genus Eubacterium_F. Next base: position 9,433 of record CANQCY010000025.1, read on the forward strand.
GAAATGCCGGGTATGGTCCGGTGCGGATATACGGCACGGCACGGATTCCGCCCCCATTTGAGACCCGGATTTCATAAAACGGGGCTGCGCCGTACTTTGGCTCGCATGCATTACCCGTCTCCCAGACCCGGCAGCCGATTTGCCTCAAATATTCCTGCTCATATCGGAATGTGTCGCCGCACACGCGGAAACACGCATCGCCGCCCGACGCCGCTGCCATCGCCGCATACGTGAGGAATACGATCCTGTCCGATTTCAGACAGTATGCCGTTCCGTGAAGGCGTTTCACGCCGCGTATCCGTATCGTATCGCCGCCATCCCCCGCTATATCAGCGCCCATACTTCTCATAAAATGGCATAATTCTACGATTTCCGGCTCTTTCGCCGCATTTTTGAGCACCGTCTCCCCCGCTCGGAGAACCGCATACAAAATGACATTTTCCGTCGCGCCGACGCTCGGATAGGGCAGGCGTACCGTTCCGCTGCCGGGCCGCTCCCTGACACAGCGGATTTTGCCGTCCTTCAGCGCCGATACGACTCCCATTTCCTCAAAAGCTTTCATATGAAAATCAATCGGCCTCTCCCCGATCGAGCAGCCGCCCGGCAGACAGATCTCTGCCTGTCCGAATCTTCCGAGCATGCCGCCGAGAAACAGGACCGAGGCGCGTACCTCGCCCGCTTCTTGCTGCGTAATTGCAAGCCTATCCACCGAACCGGCATTGATCGCAAGCCTGTCGCCGTCCCATTCCACCTCCGCCCCGATATCAGCCAAAATCGCCGTCATAGCATCGACGTCATGTATTTTCGGACACCTCTCCAAGACAACGGTTTCCTTGCAAAGCAATGTCCCCGCTATCATCGGAAGAACAGCGTTTTTCGCCCCTTGTACGGTTAAATCGCCGACAGCTTTCCTGCCGCCCTCCACCTCAATATACACCCAAAATCCCCCATCCGCATACTTATTAATACTAATAAAGTATGCATTCGGGAAAAAATAGTATCATGTCCGGGTCCGCTTTTTTGATATGCCGAGGACGAGTCCCATCTCCGCCAGGAGAATCGATACGCTCGTACCCCCATAGCTGATAAATGGAAGCGGAATTCCCGTTGACGGCATCGTATTTGTAACTACCGCAATATTCATCGTCACCTGAACGGCAATATGTATCATCACTCCTGTACAGATCAGTCCGCTGAACAAATCAGGAGACGTAACCGCCGTATTATAAATTCTCCACAGGAGAATGATAAACATTAAAATGACAATGCCGGCTCCCACCATGCCGAGCTCCTCGCATATAATAGAAAAAATCATATCGTTGTGGGGTTCCGGAATAAATCCGAGCTTCTGCATGCTCTCTCCCAGTCCGGTGCCGAAAATCCCGCCGGACGCGATCGCATACAGCCCCTGCAGGATCTGGAAGCCCTTCTCGTGATGCTCCACGTCAAGCCAGATCTGAATGCGCTCAGCGCGAAATCCCTCTCCAAACATGATAATTACAGCAAAAAAGACCGCCCCGACCGCAAAAATCCAAAAATAGATCCACTTGCTCTTTGCCGCCACCGCGCACATACCGAAAGCGATCGCAAACATTACGATCGCGGTACTTAAATTTTCAATCGCCACCAATACGATCAAAATTCCTACCGGTATAAACACTCTCACGATGCCGCGCAGCTTGCTCATCTCCTTGGGGCGCATCTGAATAAAATACGCGGCGATTAATATAACTGCAATTTTGGTAATCTCCGAGGGCTGGAGCGAGAGCGGTCCGATCTTTAACCACCTTCTTGCACCATTGAGCTCCTTGCCGATGAAACATACCAGAACCTGCAACGCCGCCGCCGCAAAATAGATCACAGTCACAAGGCGCAGCCGCAGGAGCGGAATTTTTTTCATATAAGCCCGGTAATTGACATTCATTACGAAGAGCATCGCCACAATTCCGACAATCACGCCGAATAGCTGCTTCTTCAGAAAATATGCCGCATCCTGATATTTTACCTGCGATGTATAGGAGCTTGAGCTGTAGATCATCAGCAGGCCAAACCCGACAAGGCAGAACGTAATCAGAAGAAGGCTGTAATCAAATGTACTCTCTTCCCGATATGCTGTTTTATCCCGTCTTTTCCGTCTCACGGCAGCATCCATACCGCACCTTCCCTTCCATCAAACTAACGTAAAGCATTTACATATTCCTTAAACAGATTTCCTCGTTCTTCATAGGATTTAAACATATCCCAGCTGGCGCATGCGGGCGAGAGCAATACGGCGTCACCCTCTTCTGCGAGCTCGTGCGCCACTCTGACCGCCTCTTCCAGCGTATCTGCAAACTGATACTCCGTAAATCCGTTCTTTTCCGCATCGTCAGCGATCTTTTCCTTCGTCGCGCCCAAAAGCAGCAGCTTTTTCACCTTTCCGTCAAAGCTGCGGATCCAATCCCCGAAATCCCCGCCTTTGTCATACCCGCCGCCGATCAGTACCGTCCGGCGGTCCATCGACTGAATCCCCTTGATCGCAGCATCCGGATTTGTTCCCTTGGAATCATTGTAGTAATCCACACCGGACAGCGTTCTCACAAATTCTACCCTGTGTTCGACCGGACTGAATTGTTTTACGACGCGAACAGCCGTCTCTTTCGGCACGCCCATCTCAAACGCCATCAGAAGCGCCGCCATAATATTTTCCGCATTGTGGTCGCCCGGCAGACGGGTTTCCTTCTGATTCAAAAGCGCCTCTCCGCTATCCTCCATGCAGATATTCCCAGCCGCATCCTTATACATGCCCGGACAATATTTCCCTTCCGGAAGCGTATGGCGTTCCGGCTTCCCTTTGCTGCTGAAAAACGCCACCCGGCAAGGCAGCGTGCGGGCGCGCTCCCGCAAAACGCTATCCCCATAATTGAGTACGCACAGCTGCTTTTCGCTCTGGTTGCGTGTAATGCTCATTTTCGCATCAATATAATTTTCCATCGTCCTGTGGCGATTCAAATGATCCGGCGTGATATTGAGCACCGCGCTCACATCCGGCGCAAACGTGTCGATCGTCTCCAGCTGAAAACTGCTGATCTCCGCCACTGTCACGGATTCCGGCGAGCTTTTAAGCACCTCTTTCGTATACGGATTTCCGATATTGCCGACAACAAACGTATTTTCATTATGTGCCTTTATAATTTCTCCAACAAGCGTGGTAGTCGTCGTTTTTCCGTTTGTTCCGGTAATTCCGACCACGCGCCCGCGTTCCGCCAGGTACGCCAGTTCGATTTCACCGATAATGGGCACCCCGTTCCGCTTCAAAAAAGACGCGAGCGGAATATCCGTCGGAACGCCCGGACTGAACACTGCGCAGTCAAACGCGGCAAATACGTCCTCCGGATAGCCTCCCAGATAAACCGGAACGCCCATATCCGGCGCGTCCATATTCTCATTTGCGTCATAGAGGCTGACATGAGCCTCCATTTGTTTCAACAGCCCGCAGGCGGCGACGCCGCTCTTTCCGAGACCGACTACTAAAACCTCTTTTTCTTTGAATTGCATAATTTCCTCCAATTGCACGCTATTATTACATAATGATGCGGATTGCTCACATCGCCATTAATCCGACCAGGCAAAGAATCGCCGTCAAAATGCTGAACGCCGCTACCACCTGCGTTTCCGAAAAACCGCTCAGCTCAAAATGATGATGGATCGGCGCCATTTTAAATATTCTTTTTCCGTGCGTCAGCTTAAAGCAGCCTACCTGAATTATGACGGAAAGCACCTCGACGAGATAGACCAGTCCGACAATCACGATATAGAGCGGCATGTGAAGCATAAACGCAATCGACGCCACAAAACCTCCCAGTGCGAGGGAACCGGTATCTCCCATAAACACCCGCGCCGGATACGTATTAAACAGCAAAAACCCGAGAAGGCTTCCGACCACGGTTCCGGTGATCGGAGCCATCGACGTATTGAGCGCCAGCGCCGCCACCGTAAAAAAGGTAGCTGCGATCGCCGTCACGCCGGAAGCCAGACCATCCAAGCCATCCGTGAAATTCACGCCGTTTACCGTTCCCAGGACGACGATAAATACAAACACGGCAAATAACCAGTCCGGCATGGCAAATACCTGGCCTTTGACAAAAGGTATCATTACCCACGCTTCCATTTTTGCGACTTTAAAATAATAATACACGAAAATGGCAGTCACAATAAACTGTCCCAGCATTTTCTGCATGGGTTTAAGTCCCAGCGAGCGTTTCATGACAACTTTGATATAATCATCCAGAAAACCAATGATGCCGAACCCCAATGTCATAAACAATACCGGAATGATATCCGGATATTTTTTTATGTAGATCAGGGACGTAAGAAGAATAGACACCAAAATAACGAGGCCGCCCATCGTCGGGGTACCCGCCTTTTTGAGATGCGATTCCGGTCCGTCATCCCTCACATACTGCCCGAATTTCAGTTTCCTGAGAAACGGGATGATAACAGGACACAAAACTACGCTGATTCCAAATGATATAACCACCGGCATTAATACATTTAAATCTACATTCACAATAAGCTCCATTCTGCGCGCATATGCGGCACATAAGATTTTATCTGTTTTTTGCTAAAATTATTGTACTCCATTCTGTCTCTGTTCGCAAGAACTATTCTTCCAAAAGATAGGGAAGAATATTTGTATAAATTGAAGAAATCGCCGGAGCCGCGATTGTACCGCCATAATAGAGGCCTTTTGGCTCGTCAATGCGTACCATGGCTATGACCTCCGGATTTTCAACAGGAGAAAATCCGATACAGGAAGCGATATATTTCCCATTTCCACGCGGCAGCTTCTGGCTCGTTCCCGTTTTTGCCCCCACGACATATCCTTCTACCGCCGCCTTTTTGCCGCCTCCATCTGTCACCACTTTCCCGAGCGCCTCGCATATTTCCTTTGATTTTTCCTCGCTGAGCACGGTCTCGCCTGCTCCGTAATGAAACTTTTTCATTACAGTTCCATCGCTGTTTACAGCGCTTACGCCAAAATGCGGCGTGATGGTCTTCCCCCCGTTAATAATCGAAGATACGGATGTGAGCATGCGAATCGGCGACAACTGGAACGACTGCCCGAACGACATCGTCGCCAGTTCTACCGCCCCAACATTTTCCGGCTTGTGCATAATCGTTCCCGCCTCTCCCGGCACATCAATTCCAGTTTTTGACAGTACGCCGAAGCGCTTCATCTCTTCAAACATGCCGCTTACCCCTACTCTTGCGCCAACCTCCATAAATACCGGATTGCACGAGTTGCCGATCGCCTGAAGAAAAGTCTGGGCGCCGTGCCCTGTCGTTTTGTGGCAGCGGATGCGACGGTCTTCCACTATTTTATACCCCGGACACGAAAAGGTGTCTTTCATCGTCACGACTCCTTTATCGATCGCCGCCGCCGTCGTAATTACCTTAAATGTAGAGCCCGGCTCGTAAGTATCGCTGACCGCCAGATTTCTCCACTGATTATTCAGCCGGTTCATCTTTTGTTTTTGCGAAAGCCCGCTGGATTTGTCCGACAGTTCATAGGGGTTGTTCAGATCAAATTCCGGCGCATTTACCATGGCGTAAATTTCCCCGTTCTGCGGGTTCATAATAAGGATTTCCACCGTTTTTGCCTGCTTCTGTTCGAGCAGCGTATACGCCACCTGATTCGCATATTTCATAACATTCAAATCCAGACTGGTCGTCAGAGTCCAGCCCGATACAGGCTCTACCCGGTCTTCCGCCCCATTCCTGATCTCGGTTCCGCCCGCCGTTGTCATTGTCAGAATCGAGCCGTCGATGCCCTTCAAATATTTTTCATAAGATACCTCCAGCCCGATAATCCCCTGATTGTCGCCTCCGGTAAACCCAAGCACCTTGGACGCCAGCGAGCCATACTCATAGTAGCGCTTATAATCCTCATCCACGGTAACCCCATCCAGACGGTAGCCGCGAATTCTATCAGATATTTCTTTTTCTACATTCGATTTTATTTTTTCGCGGGAGGAAACCTTTTCCACCTTGTTCCGAATATCCTCCGCCGGCATGCCAAGCTCTTCCGAAAGGATTTTTATCACTTTTTCCGGTTCCCTGACCTGACTGTGGATCACGGAAATCGTCGAGACGGATACGTTGCCCGCCAGGAGGTTTCCGTTCCGGTCCAGTATTTTTCCTCTCTCCGCCTTGATCGCCCGCTCTCTCTCATGCAGTTCTTTCGCAAGCGCTCCATAATAATCCGCCCGGTACATCATCAGATACCCGAGCCGCCCCATCATTCCCGCCAGCACAAGCGAAAATACAAAAAATACCAAAAACAGATTCTGCCTTTGGTACGTTTTGTGTCCGACAAACATAACGCCACCTCGGAAGCTCATATCACTATTAATGTATTAGGTATTTTCAAAACTTATACCTATTCTTCCGGTTCTGCCGTACTATCCGGTTCCGCCGTACTATCCGGTTCCGCTGTGTCTTCCGGTTCCGCCGTACTATCCGGATAAATGTTGAGGAACGGCAGCACTTTTTTCATGATTTTCGCCGATAATTCTGTTGCATATGTACTATGCGCCTGTTCTTCCACATTCGGCTCATCTATGATGACATAGTACACTGCCTGCGGATTTTCCGCCGGAACGCACCCGATAAACGAGACAAGATAATTTTTTTCCGTAACCGGACGTTTTTCTGCCGTCCCTGTCTTCCCGCCGATGGAATATCCTTTCACTCCCGCCGGTTTCGCAGTTCCGTCTTCTACTGTCGCCAGCGCATATTTGCGAATCAGGCTGCTTGTATTTTCCGATATTGTTTTCTTCACCACGACCGGATTGACCGTTTCCACTACCGCACCGTTTTCATTTTGTATTTCCTTAACAAGATGCGGCTGATAGTAATTTCCGCCGTTTACAAGAGAGGAAAAGCCAGCGAGCATCTGAACCATCGTCACCGTCTGCGTCTGGCCGAAGCTGCTGGTGGCAAGCTCGACCGGATTTAAATCTTCTTCTTTATGAATGAGCCCCGCCGTCTCGCCCGGCAGATCAATTCCCGTCCTCTGTCCAAAACCGAAAATCGTATTATATTTGCTGAAATTCTTTCTTCCAAGCGCGCTGCCAATCTGCATCAGGGCGCTGTTGCACGATTCCATCAGACTCTGCTGCAGGGACAGGCTTCCATGTCCGGTGCGGACAGAACAGTGAATATCCTGTCCCGCCACTTTGAGCGCCCCCGCGCAGTTAAAATAATCGGAGTCCTTAATTGCGCCTTCATCCAGGGCCGCCGCCACAGTAAACGGTTTGTACGTAGATCCCGGTTCATAAGCGGAAGCAATACAGAAATTAGACCACATTGCCATCAAATTCTGCGCTGTCGCCTCCTCGTCCATCCCGGAAATTTCTTCCTCCGTGTACATTCTTGACAAATCCCTTGGATTGTTGAGGTCGTAGCTGTTCTGGGACGCCATAGCAAGAATCTCCCCATTGTTTGGGTTCATTACCATCACTGCAATATTTTTTGCTCCCACATCCTTATTGTATTTCCGGATCTGCTGTTCAATCACCCGCTGGACATTGGCGTCGATCGTAAGCACCACCGAATTTCCATTTACCGCCTTCTTCACCGTTCTCTGAAAATCCATATTGGCGTCAAAATATCCGTATTCCCTGCCCATTTTCCCATTCAGCTGGTCATTATAGCTGCCTTCGATACCGTACGTCCCTTCGTTCTCTGAAGAGGTAAAACCGACAATATTGCATGCAATCGTATCTAACGGGTAAATTCTCAGAAACGTCTCTTCAAACCAAACGCCCTTTATCTTTTTGTTTTTTTCCATCGCATCCGTGAACGGAGAAATCTGCTCCTTTGTCAGATTCTTCATCTCGTCAACATGCTGGTACATCGAATCCGGATTATCTGCAATCAGCTTGTCAATATCCCCCGTGCCGACAGAAAAGCACTCGGCGATCTTCGCCAGCGTCTCCGTCTTCGCCTCTTCGTCCGCCAAAAGCGTTCTGGGCTCGATAATCATATCAAACCGGCGGACGCTCTGCGCCAGAATCGTTTCATTCCGATCCTTAATCTCGCCTCTCCGGTATTTTAAAATCGTGTTTGTATAGGACTGCTGTGAAAATACCTGCTTTTTATAAGCGTCCCCATGATCACGGTTCAAAATATAAATTCTTCCGAGCAAACCGCAAAAAAATATGAAAACTAAAACCAAAAAGAGAAAGAGGGTTATTGTCATCCCTCTTGTAAATACTTTTCTCCTTCTTTTTCGCGGCGGACGCATTTTCCCTCGGACTGCCATCTTCACTTCCCCTTTTCCTTCGGCTGACATTCAATATTTCATCTGTTATTGGTTATGCAGCCTGATTTGCGTACTCTTCTTGCTCTCATACTCGTACACCTGATCGCTTTTTGCGCTTTTCATGCCAAGTTCTTTCGTTGCCTTTTTATAAATGGCATTCAAATCCACTCCCTCCTCTAGCGTATGGAGCTCGTTTGAATTTTCTTTCTCCATTTCAAGCACTTCTTTCTCCAGGCTCACCACGCTCTTGCTCAAGTACGTGTTCTGAAACTGCAGTTGTAAATAATAATAACATATTGTTAAAGCAATGGCAAATGTAATCGCCGTAAGTACAACCGCCCCTCTGTCCACGCGTCTTTTGGGACGCGTTTCCGGTCTTCGGCGCGGTCTGCCGCCTGGCTCCCGTTCAATGCGCCTTGCCGGTTCCGACTGCAGCCTTCTCGCCGCAGTCCCATATACATATGCCGTCGTCCGTCTTTCCATACTAATCTCCATTCCAGCGTGTAAAAATTTATCTTCACACTATTTTTACTTCTTTTCAAAAATTCGCAATTTTGCGCTTTTCGATCGTTTATTTATTTCCATCTCTTCCTTCCCCGGAAGGATTGGTTTTCTCGTAATGACTTTCCCCTCCGCTTTACGCCCGCATACGCACACCGGAAAATCGGGCGGACACGTGCACGGATTTTCCTTATTTTGGAAAAATCTTTTCACGATCCGGTCTTCTAAAGAGTGAAATGTGATGATGCAGAGCCGTCCTCCGCTGTTCAGCAAATCCACCATATCTTCCAGCGAATTTTCGAGCACGGATAATTCCTGATTGAGCTCGATCCGGATCGCCTGGAACGTCCGTTTCGCCGGATTTCCCTTTCCGTTTAGCGCTTTCGCCGGCATGGACGCCCGTATAATCTCCGCCAATTCCCCCGTTGTCCGTATCTCCTGTTCCTGACGCCTTTTCACAATATGGCGCGCAATGCTTTTTGCGTATCGCTCTTCACCGTATTTTTTTATGATATCGCCGAGCATTTTCTCATCATACGAATTGACGATTTCCTTCGCCGTCAATGCCTGGCTCTGATCCATCCTCATATCCAGAGGCGCATCCATCCGGTATGAAAACCCCCTGTCGACCGCGTCCAGCTGATGCGACGACACGCCGAGGTCAAGTAAAATTCCGTCGGCGCCGCCGACGCCAAGCCCGTCCAATATTTGTTTCATATGTATGTAATTGCTTTTTACTATCGTTACGCGTTCGCCAAATTGTCTCAGCCGTTCAGCAGAAGCTTCAATTGCGTCTGAATCCTGATCAATGCCCACAAACCTCCCCGCTCCGGAAAGCCTCCTGCATACCTCGTATCCATGTCCCGCCCCCCCGAGCGTACCGTCGATGTAGGTTCCCTCCGGTTTGATGCAAAGTCCTTCTATGCACTCTTTTAACAGTACCGGTACATGGCCAAATTCCATTTTCCCCTCCATTGCTTCTACATTCGCCCCGACATTTTCCTATCCGTTTTTAATATGAAAGTCCGAATTCCGACATACGCTCCGCTATATCATCCACATTGTCAAAATCTTCATTTTCATCCCAGCGTTCTTTGCTCCATATCTCAATCTTACTCATCACCCCGACGAATACAATATCCTTTTCGAGTCCTGCCTTTTCCCGCAAATTCGACGGAATCAAAACCCGTCCCTGCTTGTCCACATCGCAGGGTGCAGCGCCTGCCGTGAAATATCTCTGTAATTTACGCGCTTCCTTGCTTCCCGGAAGCCCCTTTAACTGCTTGATAAAGTCTTCCCATTCCTCTTCCGGATACACAAAAAGGCAGCCGTCCAGACCAAGCGTCACAACAAATGAATCTCCGAGCGTCTCCCGGAACTTTGCCGGAACGATAACTCTTCCTTTTGCATCGATGCTGTGAGCATACGTACCCATAAACATAAGACTTCACCAACTTCCAACTGCGGACGGATCAAATGCGGCGGCTTCCGGTTTTGCAGGCATTCTTTCCGGCTCAGTTTTCTGCCCGCTTCTTGCCGCCACTTTGTTCCACTTCGCTCCACTTTGCTCCACTTTTTATTAAATTTTACCCTTTTTTTAGCAAAAATGCAAGCTTTTTTTTGACACATTTTTGTCCAAACATACGTTTTTACGCCGTTTTCACACTGCATATAGTTATGAAAACTAAAAAACGCCACATCCTATACCAGATGTGGTGTTGAAATTTTTTACCTGTGCGGCTCAATTTTCTTTCAGCAAATCGCATATCACCTCGCTCGCCATGACCAGACCGGCAACGGACGGAACATACGCCACGCTTCCCACGAGCAGGCGGTTATGCGCCTCCGTTTCGATTCCCTCCCCGCTATCCCGTCCTGCTTCACCCCCGCCCGCCGCCGGTTTCTCCTGCGAATACACTACTTTCAGCTCGCGCACCCCTCGCTTTTTCAGCTCCCGGCGCATAACCTTCGCCAGAGGGCACACCGACGTCTCGTAAATATCTGCCACCCGAAACGCCGTCGGATCCAGTTTGTTTCCGGCTCCCATACAGCTGATCACCGGAATCCCCGACTGTTTTGCCCTCATAACGATTTCCAGTTTCGCTGTCACGGTATCCACCGCATCCAGCACATAATCATATCGGGTAAAATCAAATTCATCCGCATTCTCCGGCAAGAAAAAGCAATTATGAACATACACCTTCGCCCGAGGATTGATATCCAAAATCCGATCCCGCATAACCTCTGTCTTATATTTCCCAATCGTCGAGTGCAGGGCGATGATCTGGCGATTAAGATTCGTCATGCTTACCGTATCACGGTCTATAAGGTGCAGCGTTCCAATCCCCGTGCGAGCCAGCGCCTCAACTGCAAAACCGCCCACGCCGCCGATTCCGAACACCGCCACTCTTTTATGGCTGAGCGCCTCTACGGCGTCCCCGCCCAGAAGAATTTCGACCCTTGAAAAGCTATTCTCCATCTGTTTCTCCATCCGCTTCTTCATCCGCCTCTCCGTCCCGCACGCCTTCGCCTGATATAGCCTCGTCCTCCGATGCTTCTCCCGCATGCTTTGCGTTACGCCGCAGGAAAATTCTGACAATGACCCACGTCTGAATCCCAAATACTGCAAGCGCGCCCGCGAGCGCCTGGGACACTGCAATTCCCGTCTGCCCGATCTGGAGCTGATCGGTCCTGAGGCCTTCAATCCACACGCGCCCAAGCGCATAGCCTACCATATAAAGAATAAATATTTCACCATCTATCTTCTTCCTCTTTGTAAAAATGAGGATCAATAGAAGAACTGCGACATTCCATAACGATTCATACAAAAACGTTGGATGCACCTGTATATAGCTGACCCCGTCAATCGTCTGGATATGCTCGCGCATCAGCTCGGTAATATTATCAGGATTCACCTGATCTACCCGCAGCCGCATTGCTAACAGGGTGTCCGTGTACTCGCCAAATGCCTCGCGGTTAAAAAAGTTCCCATACCTGCCGATGATCTGCCCGAGCGCCAGCCCGGCCACTGCCGTATCCGCCAGCAAAAAGAATTTGTAATGCTTAACCTTGCAATACACGATCGCTGTGATAATTGCGCCGATGACGCTTCCATACAGCGCCATGCCGCCTCCCCGCGTATTGAAAATTTGCAGCGGGTTATCCTTATAGGAATCCCAGCTAAACGCCACATAATAAAGCCTTGCCCCGATCAGCGAAAAAATAATCGCATAAATAGCGAAATCCATATAGACCTCTTTGTCCTGCCCAGTCCGTTTTGCCTGCACACAGGCGAGCCACAGGCCCGCTATCATGCTGCATGCCATAATGATCCCATAAAAGGCGATGGTAAAGCCGCCGATCGTAATCCCCTTCGGGAGCTTTGAAATATATATCCCCAGATTGGGGAATGCAATATCTGCCATATTTTCCCTCTTTCTGCATGACGAACATTGTTCACCTTAGCTTTTACTCTAGCGTACGCAACGAGCCAAGCGCACGAGTGCATTTGACTACACGTTGAAACGGAACAAAACAACGTCGCCATCCTGAACCACGTACTCTTTCCCCTCGGAACGCACCAAGCCCTTTTCCCTCGCTCCGTTATACCCGCCGTTTTCGACAAGATTCTCGTAGCTGACCACCTCGGCGCGGATAAATCCTCTTTCAAAATCCGTATGTATTTTTCCCGCCGCCTGCGGCGCTTTCGTCCCTCTGACGATCGTCCATGCTTTCGTTTCCTGCTCGCCGGTCGTCAGATAACTGATCAACCCCAGTATACGGTAGCTTGCCTTGATCAGTTTCTCCAAACCGGATTCCGAAAGTCCCAAATCCTCAAGGAACATTTTTTTCTCATCCTCCTCGAGCTCTGCGATTTCCTGCTCGATCTGAGCGCAGATCACAAATACTTCCGAGTTTTCGTCTCTGGCAAACTCGCAAACCCGCTGCACCTGTTCATTGGAGGCTCCGTCATCCGCCAGATCATCTTCTGCTACATTTGCCGCATAGATAACAGGCTTGGCCGTCAGCAGGTTATATTCATTAAACCACGCTTCCTCATCTTCGTTTAATAATTCAAAATTCTTGGCAAGATGCCCCTCCTCAAGGAAGGCTTTCAGACGGTTTAACATGTCCACTTCCCCCGCCAGTTTTTTATCCGCTCTCGCCGCTTTTACGCTTTTCGCAATCCGGCGTTCCAAAATCTCCACATCCGAAAAAATGAGTTCCAGATTGATCGTTTCAATGTCGCGCAGCGGATCGACGCTTCCATCCACATGCACGATATTGCTGTCCTCGAAACAACGCACCACATGCACGATCGCATCCACCTCGCGTATATTGGACAAAAACTGGTTGCCCAGCCCCTCGCCCTTCGACGCCCCTTTCACAAGTCCGGCAATATCCACAAATTCGATCACGGCCGGAACCGTTTTCGCAGAGTTATGCATCTTCGCCAGCACATCCAGCCGCTCATCCGGCACGGGTACGACGCCCACGTTCGGATCGATCGTGCAGAACGGATAATTCGCCGATTCCGCTCCCGCTTTCGTCAGTGAATTGAATAATGTACTTTTTCCCACATTGGGAAGACCAACTATGCCTAGTTTCATTTTTCTATATTCCTCCTTCTAAAATTCCTTTATTTTATGGCTTTTCTGATATACCCTTACCTGCAGGTGCACCATTTAGTGCACCATTTTTATACAACATTAAGGGCATCCGCTACCAATTCGATTTCCTTTAACTTTTCCTCCTCGGTAGTGTGAACATATAAATTCATAGTAATTCCAATATTGGAATGTCCCAGAATAATCTGCAGCGTTTTTGGCTTCATGCCGCCTTCGATACATCTGGTCGCAAATGTGTGGCGCAATACATGCATGGAAAATCTCGGAATCTGTGCCTTGTCACAAATCTTAAACAGAGCCGTATCGTATGTACTGTTCTTGATCGGCGTACCTTTTCTGCATAAAAACACAAATTCGCTCCATTCCATTGAAATTATTTTGATTTTCTTATTCTTTTCTTTCTGGCGTTTCAATATGTCGATAGCCTCATCTGTCAGTGGAATCGTCCTATAGCCCGATTTGCTTTTGGGTTCTCCAATTCTCCACTCGCCTACCGAATATCTGTACTCCATAGACCGCTGAATCTTCAGTGTCTTGTTCTGGAAATCTATATCTTCCCATTTCAAAGCAACCAATTCACCAGTCCGTAACCCGGTCTGCAGAATAAAACGATACTGATACTCATAACTTTGACCGCTCGCATACTCCAAAAACACTTTCTGTATGTCTACCGTCAGCGCCTCCTTTTTCTGCGAAGGTTTACCCATGTCACTCTTCACCGACTTCTTGCATGGATTATAGCGGATCACATCATTTTCTTTGGCAAACTCTAACATATTGAATAGAGCAATTCTTGTCTGATAGGTCGTGCTTGTCCGATAATCTTCATCAGCCATATCACTAAATATCTTCTGACAGTGCAGAGGTTTTACTTCCGACAACAGCATTTTTCCAATGATTTTCTTAATATTCCGATTGTATCGTTCCGTATAATTTCTAACCGTGTTAGGTCTTACCGTCTTTTTCTTGATATCAATCCAATAATCAAACCATGCGTCCACCATAATATCCGTTGCCTGCAAAATGTTACTATGCTCATCTACATAGGTTGCATCTGCAATCCACTGTCTGCATTCCTGCAATTTTTTGAACCGCTTCTGTCTGCGTTTACCAAATTTATCTACAAACCTTGCCGAATATAACCCATTTTTCTGTTGGGTTATTCCAACGCCTAGCTCCTTCCCTTTTAAGTCTTTTCCCATATTTCGTAACTCCTTTCAACAAAGAAGCCCTAATACAGTAACTTATATATTACCATATATCAGCCCATAAGTCCATATTCTCTTGCCAATTCAATATTTTAATTTCTGACTTACAATTCAACATTTTCACTGATAAACCGTTCAAACTCTTTCCGCTTGATTAATTTCTTACGCCCCACATACAACACAAAAGGGCAACGTGGTGTCTTTGCCAGTTCATCTATCTTGTTCATTCCAATACTGCTATAAGCCGCTGCCTCTTCAATAGTCATACATGCCTTCTCCCATATTGGAACTTCTTTCTTTTTCTCCATAATGTTTTTCCTTTCCTTAATATTTCTGCCCCTTCCTGATGCCTGCGGCGAACAGGTCCATAGAAATCCCATCTCCCCGCCTTCACTGTGGCCGGGCTGCGTTTTACAGAAGTATCATTATCCCCCTGGCACGTCTCCGCGTTATGGAAGTGCCGCTTCCATATCAGTACTCCTGGTTCTGCCTGCCGGACAGACGGATAGCCGCTCGGTGTCAGGGTAACGTATCAGTTAAGGCTGTTTGGTTGTCAAGGTTCATGGCACAGGGATGCCTATACAAACAAAGACAATCTATTTCCCGGTATTTTCAACCCCGGCATAAAAAATTTATACAAAATAATTACACCGTCCTGAAGCGTCAGGTTTCTCCCAACCAATATCACATTGGAAACTTCCCGATCTGTAATGCGATATGTATCATCAGGTACTGTTTCAAATCCTCATCCAGATTCCCATTGAGATAACTGTTCTTCTCAATCAGCGGCATATAAAGTTCCAGTATCTTCTCCAAATCCTCATGGTTCCCAGACACTGCCCCTGTCAGGATGGAACGAAAGTCTTCCTTACTCATTTTCCTCACCGCCCTTCTCTAACATCTGCTTTAATTGTTTCAACGCCTGGGAACGCTGTTTATACACATGCTGCTGGGAACACCCCATCTGACTGGCAATCTCCTTCGGTGTCCGTTCCTCCACAAAAAGCATGGTCAGTATCTCCTTCCTTTGCTCAGACAGCGTATGAAATGCTTTTTCCAGCCGTTCCTCTTCAAACTGGAATGCTCCCGGCTCTGTGATCCCCTGTATCCAGTTCCTTTCCGGATTTTCAGATACCCATAATTCTTCTGGGAATACATCTACATAGACAATGCTCTTTTCCCTTTCCAGTCTTTTTACATAATTCAGCTTTGCACGGTACAAAGTTACTTCCAGCCAGCCCGTAAACCTTGCCCTTAATTCGTCTCTTTCGGATTTTTCCTGATGGTTCATCCGTCATGCCTCCTTTTTGAAGACATGCCATCAGGCAGAAACAGACACACCATGATGGCATGTCTGTTTCATGTTGTATCCGTCTGTTACATTTTTGTATGATTTTCAGTCTGGGAAAACCACCTCCTTTGCTGCAAACAAAAAACGACCATACTATACGATTTCGTATAGCACAGCCGCTTAACAACGCATAATGAACCAGTGCGTATGATTCACTGACCCTAAAACAATATTAGACCAGATGGCGGGATGCCATCCGGATTTGTCTGCAAAAGATACTTTCCAGTCCCCTTTTCCCTACTGGTTAAATTTTTCCAGAGAATCCAAGTAATTCAGCAGGCTCTCACAAGCCATGATTCTCTGGCGTGCGGAATATGCTGCAATCCGCTCGGAAATTTCTTTCAGGTACACCATTTCCGGATTCACATAATTCTCCTTGAGCAGCTGGTCAACCGTTACCCCCAGTGCACCGGATATTTTCACTAACATATCCAGACTGGGAACACCGCGAGCATTTTCAATCTGACCGATATGGCTGTCACAGCAGCCACACTGTTCTGCCAGGTCTGCCTGCCGCAGCCCTTTCATCTGCCGAAACTTTCTAACATTTTTTCCTAAAATAACGTAATCCACTGTTTATCCTCTCCTTCTTTTCTATTTTACCTAAACTTATATCAAATCAGAAGAAAGCAGGATTCCGTTACCCGTACTATAAGTGGTATTTACCATATTTTTTTCAAATTTTATCATTAATATTTTGAATTTTCCATTTTACATATGTTTATTACACTTATCATTTATTGAAAAAAATCCAGATTGTCCAGCATTTGGAACACATCCGTTTCTAATTCTTTCAAAACCGGTTCTTCCTTTCCGTCCTGTTCATCAAATGATGTAGTTTGCTCTGCCGGATCTCCCACTGCAACCATTTCTATACTGGACGAATGATTTAAAGAAGGGGCGGACTGAAGCTGTCTCCCATTGATTCTTTCCTCCACCACCCTCCGCACTATCCGTTCCAGCTCATCCGGTGATACCAAAGGGGTTACGGAAACCTGTACGCTGCAGTTCTCCTGATTCAGTTCCGGATGGGCATCCATGTATTCATTCAGTGCTGCTACAATTATCATGCTTTTCCGGTTTCCATAACTCTCCAGCAGTTCCCCGGCCTTCCTGCCCTCTGCCGTATCATCGGAAAACTGCAGGCTGAACCGGTATTTTCCGTCTTTCTTCAACACTCTCCCTCCCCTTACTGTTTCGTTTTCCGGTTCATCTGGCTCTGTGCCAGCATTTCATAGCCAATAGCATTGGCATGGCAGTCCTCAATAAAATCCGCCTGAATGACCAGCGGAGACTGCTGAAGATAAGATTTCAAAAGCATACTGCCGCCACCGATAAAGATTGCCGGATTTGCCCGCAAATCCACCTGCAGTTCCCGGAGCTGGTCTAAAATCTCTTTGGCATGTCTTTCTGCCTCCTCCTTTATGGTAATCTTGATATCTTCCGGCAGAACAATCTCCTGCCCTCCCAGAACAGCACTGATATGTTCCTCCTCAATCCGCATATCATGCAGGGCACCCACTTTACGCACAATCTCATTATTCATGGTAATAATGCCCGTTTCGAGACTGCGGCAAAACTGCAAGTCCGGTTTGCCGTTACGCAGAAGCAGCACATCCGTGGTATAACCCCCGATATCAATCACAAACACCCGTACCGTTTTTACAATCAGGCTGCTTTTCGGAATGACTGCCGCATATGCCTGTGGGAATACCATGACCTGGTCAATAAAGATGCGGTACATCCTTTGTCCATACACAAACTCCACCAGCCCCCTATTTTTGAAATAATCGCCAAAATGCTCTCGTAACAGGCCATAATGTTCCGGTGGAAGCCCCACCGCGAGCTGAATTTTTTCCATTGGCACGTATTTTCCCCTGCTCTCCAGTTCTTTTGCGATTGCAAACAGGGATAAAATAAAGAAACGGTCATCCTTTGTCTTATCACGCATATAACTCAGCCGTTTTCCGCTCAGTGTCCAGTATTTCCCCTGATACTCCAATATTTCCTCTGTCATCGGCGGCCTGACCGTATGCTCTGCCAGACCGGATACAAAATCAAACTCCGGTGTTTTCACTGCATAATTTCCATGATCAATTCCTAATAACATAATTTCCCTCTTTTCTGCGCTGCCTTTTGCGCATAATGCAATGTTTGTGTCGCAGCGCAGACGCAAACTTGCCGAGTGAAAAATTTATTTTTCACTCTTTCCTCCATTCCGAAAAAATCTATTGATTTCTTCTGCTTACTTTATAATCATTACACGTTCCGCAATATGATGTTGTATCATTTTAGTTGACAACTTATTCTCACGGATTTGGTGTATAATCAAAGAGAATAAGGAGGCATTTT
>CANQCY010000026.1 GCA_947591245.1 uncultured Lachnospiraceae bacterium
TCTGAAATTCATCCTCAGGCTTCTGCCTGTTTTGAATTTTCAGGGTTGTTTTACTGTTCAGTTATCAAAGTCCAATAAAATATTCGCTGAGCATGCGCCGCCGGACCCTGTCTTTCGGTCTCTGCTTGGCTTTGGTGCGTCAGCGAATATTATCTTACCAAAAGTTTCCCTCTTTGTCAACACTTTTTTTCATTTTTTTAATTTTTTTTGTAAACAAGCGCTTTTCTCAGCAAATCTACCGGAATCACTGTCGCTGCGAGCAAAATCACAATCCCCCATCCCTGAATGCCAAACGGCACGCAGCTAAACATTTTTCCAATCCAGGCAAGCACGGGAACCCATCCGGCATTAACGATCACTGCCTGAACCAGGATAATCGTGAAAAACACTTTCAAAAATCCGGTGTTTTCATCCAGCCTCTTAAATATTCCAAAGCCGTCATCCCTTACGTTAAACCCGTTAAATAAAGCGCTGACGATAAACAAAACAAAATATGCGGTCAAATGCTGTTCCCGATTTGCAAACAGTCCGCCCTCATAATCAGTAAAAAACGGAAGCTTTAAAAACAGGAAACTAAGAACAATGAGCCACCCGCTCACGACGAGAATCTGCTCCGCCATTTTCTTATTGACGATGCTTTCATCCCTGCGTCGGGGCCTTTCATTCATATACTGCTGCAAAGCCGGTTCATTACCGAGCATGATCGCCCCCAGACCATCCATAACCAGATTGACAAAAAGCAAATGAGTTACCTTTAACGGTTCTTCCACTCCGAAAAACGGTGCGATCGCACTGACCACTACTGCCAGCACGTTAATCGTCAACTGGAATTTGCAGAACTTCAATATATTATGGTAAATCGTCCTGCCATACCAGATCGCATCTTTGATCGATTTAAAGTTGTCATCCAGAATAACAATTTTCCCGGCCTCTTTCGCCGCCTCGGTACCGCTTCCCATCGCAAACCCGACGTCTGCCCGTTTCAGCGCCGGCGAGTCGTTGACGCCGTCTCCGGTCATGCCGACAACCAGGTTCATTTCCTGGCACAGGCGCACCATTCTTGATTTATCCGTTGGCAGCGCCCTCGCAATCACACGGAGTTTTGGTATAATCTCCTTTACCTCTTCATCCGTCATCGCATTCAGCTCTGCGGACGAAAGCATCCGGTCGGACTCATCCCGCAACAGTCCCGCATCTTTTGCAATCGCCGCCGCAGTTTCCAAACGGTCGCCCGTAATCATAACAACCTGGATCCCCGCATTGCGGACCTCCCGAATCGCCTCCCGCGCTTCCGGGCGTACATCATCCCGGATTCCTACCAGACCGATAATTACAATATCATCATTAACCGTATTTTCCACAAGCTCTTTTGTCGAATATCCAAATGCGAGAACCCGCATCGCCTTTGCCGCCAGTTCGTCAATCTTTTTATTCAGAACTGCCGGATCAATCGGCTTTATCTGTCCGTCTGCGTCTAAATACTGCTTCGCTCCCGCCAGAATACGTTCAGGAGCGCCTTTATAAAAGGTTTTTCCCTGATTGTCAATCCGCGCCTGGCTGAATTTATTTGTCGAGTTGAAACTCTGGCTTGCCGTTACCTTATTTTTCGTATCGTCCTGCATTGCAAGAAACGACTCTTCCCCCAAAAACTTCATCAGCGCCTGCTCAGTAGCATTCCCACCCAGCACCTGATGTTCTGAGCCAAACATGGACTGTGTATTTTTTCCGATCGCAAAATCAAGCAGCTCCTTGACCTGCGTATGATTTGGCAAATCCTCTATCGCAATCGTCTTTCCGTCCGCGGTAAAAAAGTCCACAACCTCAAGCATGCCCTTTGTAATCGTACCTGTCTTATCACTGAACAAAATATTCAGGGAACCCGCCGTCTCAATTCCTTCTGCCTTTCTTACGAGGACATTGTGGTCAAGCATCTTACTCGTATTTTGCATAAGCACGAGCGAAATCATGAGCGGCAGCCCCTCCGGCACTGCGCAGACTATAATAACAACCGCAAGCGAAACCGCTTCTACGATATCCTTGATAATCTCCCGCACGTCGATGGAAAAGTATGCAGAAACCCCGCCTGATTGCATGACGAAATAACCCATATACAATAATGCAATCACAATCGCGCCGATATAGCCGAACGTAGAAATCTGCTTTGCCAGCTTAGAAAGCTTGACTTTGAGCGGCGAGTCAGGATCATCCTCCTGCATTTCCTCTGCCATTTTACCCATCATGGTTTTCAAACCGACCCGGCGAACATCCATGATTCCTTCACCGTCAAAGATTACGGCGCCCCGGAATAATGAGTGGGCGTCTACAAACGTATCTCCGGTTATATCCTCCGGCAGCGCGGCGTCTTCCGCCCCCGCCGTTTTTTTACATTCTTCCGCTTCCCCGTTCAGTGCAGAATTATCCACACGGAGAGAGCCGGACACAAGTACGCCGTCTGCCGGAACTTTGTCCCCCGACTGCAGCAGAACCTTGTCCCCTACAACGACATCGTCCACATCTATTACATCAATGAGAGCGTTTCGATAAACCTTGCACTGATCCTTTTTTGTACTGTCTTTTAATTCCCTGTATTTCGTATCGCTGGCGACGCCTGTTTTCGCCGACACAATAGCCACGATCAGTACTGCCACGATTGTTCCGACCGGTTCATAGATTTCTGCATAACCGATAAAGCACATGACAATCATAAGGGCAGCGATCACGAGCAGCACCCGAATCATCGGATCCCCAAAGGTCTCCTTAAATTCCTGCCAAAATGTGGTTGGTTCAGAATCCGGAATCTCATTTGATCCGTATTTTTTTCGGGATTCATCCGCCTCTTTGTCCGTAAGTCCTTTGTATTCCATAATTTGCACTTGCCTCCTTATCTAAGAGCATTTTGTGATATAATAGTGCGAAGCGCCCTTCCGACCCCGGCACCATATAATCATTTTTTCACACATTACACAGTATTATACCACAATTATCCAGAAATGGAAGCAAATTTTTATTTTATCGGGCCCTGAACATTCAGTTATCAAATGACGTCCCATCGCTAAAGCATCCCCGCTGCTCCATATGCGGAAGGGCATACCTCTTTGTCTCGGGTATGCGCCCTTTCCAACCGATGAAATACGCCGTCACCCTGCTGATCTCATTGCTTATTTTGTATTTAAGCTGTTTCCCGCGCAATGTATAGGTGGAATACATAATATCATTGGGAGATTTTTTTCCAATATATCTCACGAAGGACATCGTAATCCCATCCGCAAGGGAGCAGCAATACAAATCCCTCGCCCCAAACAGGTGCAGCATCTCATGCGCATATGTAGAGGCGCCCTCTTCTTTTCCCCTGTATTTTGAAAACAACGTGGAACATTCGTAAAAGCGCTCCCGCCCCTCTTCCATAATATGGACGAGCGTGGAACTCGCACCGGACTTATTGATATGAAGCAAAAATCCGATGCTGTCTGTTCCGTACCGTGTGCGAATCGCCGTAAGATCAATACGCTGATCAATAAATTTCTCTATTTTTTTATACAGCCTGTCTTGATTCCGCATGCCGTCAGTCAGTTTCGCTTTTGACGTATACGAATAGCAGATCTTTTCATTATTGTAAATATCCGTTACGAGATCCGCCTTTTTTCTATATCTTTTTGCCTGCCGGCTGATAAATTTCGCAGCGGCGGACACCTTTTTATTGACCTTCTTTTTTTCCTTCCCTGTCCACTTACTATTTTTATCATTGATAAAAATACTGATAATAACCGATTTTCCTTCCAAAACGCCCGCGCTTCCGGTTACGCTGTTATGCCACTCTTCATCGTCAGACTCCGCCGAAGCCGCCTTTGCATAGGCGGGCGCGGCAAAAAAAGCCGTCGTGCCTCCCGAGAAATATTGTCCTGAAATTCCAGCCGCTCCCTCCAATACAAACAAAACCGCCAGTATCAGGCTTATTGCCCTCTTTTTCATATCCAGTAATCCGTTCCTCATTTTATCCCTCTTTTTCATTCCCTGCACAAAGAACTGCTGCGACAACTCTTAAGCGCCATTCCTCACTTATTGTACTCTCTTTTTGGCGCGGAGGCAACTAACTATTTTTTATTTCCAGAAAAAGTCTTGAAAAAATTGATATATGTGATTATAATAGTAAAGTTGAGAGGATAATTTCACTGTTTACACAGAGGAGGTAACATCATGAGCGATTATAGCCAGCTTAGCAAAGAAGAATTATCAAAATTAAAAACCGAATTGGAGGCCAATTATAATGAAAAGAAGGCGTTGAACCTGCAGCTTGACATGTCGAGGGGAAAACCCGGGACATCGCAGCTCGATGTTTCAATGGGAATCATGGATACGCTTTCATCCAAATCGTCGCTTTTAGCAAGCGATGGCACTGACTGCAGAAATTACGGCGGCCTTGACGGAATTCCAGAAGCCAGACAGCTGATGGCAGAAATGATGGGAACGATTCCCGAGCATGTAATTGTGTTCGGAAACGCCAGCCTTACAATTATGTATGATGCGATTTCCCGCTCCTATACTCATGGTGTACTCGGCAGCGCCCCGTGGTGCAAATTGGACTCAATCAAATTTTTATGCCCTGTTCCCGGGTATGACAGGCATTTTGCAATTACAGAACGTTTTGGCATTGAAATGATAAATATACCGATGACGGATGACGGCCCCGACATGGATATGGTAGAACAGCTTGTTTCCAGCGACGCCGCGATTAAAGGAATCTGGTGCGTCCCGAAATATTCCAATCCGCAGGGAATTTGCTATAGTGATGAAACGGTTCGCCGATTCGCAAACCTGAAACCGCTTGCAGAAGATTTTCGCATTTACTGGGATAATGCCTATGCAATTCACCATCTTTACGAAGATAACCAGCCGGAAATTTTGGATATTATAAGCGAATGCGAAAAAGCCGGAAATCCAAATATGGTCTATGAATTCGCTTCAACCTCCAAGGTGAGCTTTTCAGGAGCCGGTATTGCCGCTCTTGCCACATCCTTGGAAAATCTTGAAGATGTAAAAAAACAGCTTTCAATCCAGACGATCGGATATGACAAACTGAACCAGCTCCGCCATGCCCGCTTTTTTAAAAACCTCGACGGCTTAAAGGAGCATATGAAAAAACACGCCAACGAGATGAGGCCTAAATTTGAGATCGTACTGGATATTTTGGACAAAGAACTTTCCGGTACCGGTATCGGCACATGGAAAAAACCTCTGGGAGGCTATTTCATTTCCTTTGATTCCTTGGAAGGGTGTGCGAAAAAGATTGTAGAAAAATGTAAAGAAGCGGGCGTCACCCTCACGAACGCCGGCGCCACATTTCCATATGGAAACGATCCGAAAGACACGAATATCCGTATCGCTCCCTCTTTCCCAACGCCGGACGAAATGGCGCAGGCAACAGAACTGTTCGTTCTGTGCGTAAAGCTCGTAAGTATCGAGAAATTGTTGGCAGAAAAAAATTAACTGCTTTTGCATAGAAAACAGAGCCGGCTGCAGCCGGCTCTAACAATCTCATGGCTAAAACAGCGGGCTGCCGCAGCTTTGCCAGCCCGCTGCTTTAGCCACACTGTGCGCCCCTCTTTATAGGTGCTTCTCAAACGCGCCAAGCAGTTCGCCTTTTGGCATCGCACCCATCACCTTTTCTACAACCTCTCCATCCTTGAACAAAAGGAATGCCGGTATGCCGGATATCCCGTATTTCTGCGCGATATCCATGCTCTCATCGCAGTTCAGTTTTCCCACGACAAGCCTGTCCCCTTGCTCTCTCGCCACCTCGTCTACCAATGGCGACATCACGCCGCACGGTCCGCACCATACAGCCCAGAAATCAACTAAAACCGGCTTCTCCGATTTCAGGACAATTTCCTCGAAATTACTTGAATTCAATTCAATCGGTTCCATATCATTTTCCTCCTAAACTTATTTTTGCGCCCCTTTTTCAGGCGCTGTTCAGAAGCGACAGCTCCTTACTCTTTTTCCTTGTAATACAGCATGCAGTGACAGTACCCTTCAAAATCAGGATCCTCAATCTTTTCGCGAAAATCCCGGCAAATGCATTTTGTATCCTCGCTAATCTGAAGCACGCAGGGACAATATCCGTCTTTTTCCCGCAGTCCCGCCTTCACTCTTTCCACAACAGCTGCATCCTCGTTTAATCGAACCGCCACAAAAATCCCCCCTCTTACAGCTCTATCTCACCCTGAAAAACTTCTTCAGCCGTGCCTTTCATAAGCACCTCGCCATTTTCAAGGTATGTATCATGCACTTTGCCCCCGCGGACCCGCACCTCAATCTCTTCCCCCCGGTCACAATAACCGTTCAGCACTGACGCCACTGTCGCCGCACAGGTACCGGTTCCGCATGAAATCGTCTCTCCGGAACCGCGCTCCCACACCCTCATTTTAATCGTGCGCCTGTCAATTACTTCCACAAACTCAGTATTGATACGATCCGGAAACAACTCGTGATTTTCAAAAAGAGGCCCTATCTTTTCGAGTTCCATCGCATCAATGCCCTCGGTAAAAACGACGCAGTGCGGATTTCCCATTGACACGCAGGTCGCGGCATATTCCCGTCCCGCCACCGTTATCGTTCTGTTTATAAAATCATCTCCCTGTGCGTTTACCGGAATTTGAGCGGGATTCAAAATCGCCTGGCCCATATTTACCTTTACATAAACCACCTTGCCATCCTGCACGGTCAGATCCAGTTTCTTGACGCCGCTCTTTGTCTCCACCGTCAGCGTATCCTTCACAGCAATACCGTGTTCATATACATATTTTCCCACACAGCGGATTCCGTTTCCACACATTGCCCCCTCTGAACCATCCGCATTAAACATAATCATACGACAATCTGCTTTGTCAGAAGGCGCGATGCCGATCAGCCCGTCAGAGCCAATACCAAAATGACGATCGCTGATCTTTATTGATATTTCCGAAAGATCGCCCGGTTTTTCCTCAAACAGATTGACATATACGTAGTCGTTTCCCGTTCCATGCATTTTCGTAAACTTCATACTCTTACCTCGTTTCTACACGTATATCTACGTTACAGTCAGACATATGCGCGGCGTTGATTTCCAGCGCATACTTCAATAATATCTGAAACCCTTTTTCCGTACTGATCCGCTCCAGCTGGTCCGTGTGGATCGCCACCTCCATTTCTCCAAAAGGCGTCGAATAATAGGAAATCGTATCTTTATCTTCCACGAACACCATATGCGTTTCAGCCGCTCCTTTTTTTATAATCTCCACCTGCTCCGGGCAGACTTTCAAAAGGCTTTTCACCGTCTCGCAATCCATGCCGGGAGCCGCATCCGTGCCCTCTTCATATGAGACATAGATTTGACCGTCCTTTTCATACATCTCCCCAACAGAAACGATTTCAATTGCTTCGCCAAGCGTCCCATTCTGCATCCCGCGGATGGAAATTTTTACATCTGTTTTCATTAGGTTGCCCCTTTTCTCTCATTTACATTCATATATCATACATTGCTTCCTATTTATGTACTTCACGCAGACCTACCGTTCAAAAGCCGTCTCGATAAGCCGGTCAATCAAATCCTCCCGCGCCAATCCCATATCTTTCCAAAGCATCGGATACATACTGATATTTGTAAATCCGGGAATCGTATTGATCTCGTTAAATACGACCTCATTTGTCTCTTTTTCAATAAAGAAATCCACCCTCGAAAGCCCGAAGCCGCTGACTGCGTTGAAAATAGCAACAGCGTCCGCTCTGACTTCCTCTTTTACCGAAACGGGAATACCGGCCGGATCAATGACCGTTTTGGACTGTGCATTATGATATTTTGCCTCATAATCATAAAACTCTGCCGCCGCCAGCACCTCGCCGATTCTGGTAGCACTCACCTCAGCGCCCCCCAGCACGGCGCATTCTACCTCATGCCCGACAATCATTTCTTCGATCAGTACGCGGGCATCGAACTCTTTCGCCAGCCTGACCGCCTCCTTTAACTGCTCCCTGTCACACGCCTTGCTTACGCCGCAGGAAGAACCGGCGTTGGCGGGCTTGACAAAAACAGGATAGCCGAGTTTTTCCTCCGCTTCCCGTACCGTCGCCTCCAGAGCGCCCGTATCCCTCGCAATGTCCGTTACATAGTTTGCCTGGCGGATTCCCAGCCTCTCCACAAAAATCTTTGTGGATATTTTATCCATCGCCACTGCCGAACCAAGCACGCCGCATCCCACATAGGGAATGCCGGACAGCTCAATGAGCCCCTGTATCGCCCCGTCTTCTCCGTATTTGCCATGAAGAACCGGGAAAATCACGTCAATCTTTATATATTCATACGAGTCGTCCTTCAATACAAGTATGCCCGGGCGGCTTCGGTCAGGAGAAATCACGGCGGTAGCCCCGCCCTTTTTCCAGCTTCCGTCCCGGATGCTTTCAATGCCGTCCGCCAGAAGCCATTTCCCCTCTTTCGTGATACCGATTAAAACCAAATCATATTTTTCTTTGCGAAACCCGCTCGCCACATTGATCGCCGATACGCAGGAGACCTCGTGCTCTGAGGACATTCCTCCAAAAATTACTGCCGCTTTTCTTTTCACTGCCCCGCACCATGCCTTTCTCTCGTCTTGTCGCTCGCCGGATACGCAATCCCGCAAACATTATGTTTCATTTTACTATAAAACAAAAAATATCACAAGTCCCAGAATGTATTTCTTAGCGCAATATGTGCGAACTGCATTTTACCAACGCATATACTGACGGGAGCAGAATGAACATATTGATGAAATCCGTGATCTCCCACACAACGCCCATTGGCATGACCGCTCCCGCAAATATCATTACGACATAGACGTACCGATACTTTTTCAACAGCCCCCGTCCCCCCATGTATTCCGCTGCCACCTGACCGAAATACGACCACCCGATCAATGTGGCTGCCGCAAAGCATATTGTCGCAACAGCGATAAGTTCCCCGCCAAACAGAGGCAGCGTTTCAAATGCCCCTTTTACCAAAAGCCCGGCGGGCATTTCCACAAGAACGCTCTCGTCCTGCAGCACAAACACAACGACTACAATTCCGGTAACCGCACACATTACGACCGTATCCCAGAATGTGGCAGTCATAGATATCAGCCCCTGCTTTTCCGGAGAAATCTGTTCTGTGCCGGACGCCGCTGCAATACCTGACGTGCCCAGCCCCGCCTCGTTTGTAAACAGCCCGCGGGCAATACCGTACCGAACCGCCATTCCCACAGAAAACCCAACCGTGCCTCCAAAAAAGGATTTGGCATGAAACGCAGAACTGATTATTTCACCGAGGGCTTTCGGCAGGAAGGATGCGTGTAAGACGATATAAGCCGCACAGCCTCCCAGAAACAAAAATGCCATCGCAGGAACAAGCGTCATGCAAACCCGCTCAATCCATTCGACCCCCTGCAGGAGGACGAGCCCAACGGGAAGCGCTACAACGATGCCCGCCACCCATTTCGGGATTCCCCATACATCAAGACATGTCTCGGAAATCGCATTGGACTGCGTCGTGCAGCCGACGCAAAACGCCGAAAGGCAGACGAAAAAACTGTACAAAAACGCAAGCCCCTTCTTTCCCAACGCCCGCTCAAGCACATACATCATTCCGCCCGCATTGCGTCCGTCCTTTTTTGTCCGGTAAAGACACGACAAGCGCGTCTCCGCATAAGTTGTCGCCATTCCCAGAATCCCTGTAATCCAGCACCAAAATACGCCGCCCGGTCCTCCCAGATAAACCGCCGTTGACACGCCGATGATATTTCCGGTTCCGAGCGTCGCCGCCAGCGTCGTCGTCAATGTGCCAAACGCACTCATCCCGCCGGAAGAGCCTCCTTCCAGGGAATATTTCAGTCCGCTTGACAATTTTTTCTGGACAAATCCTGTTTTTATAGTAAAATAAATGTGAATCCCGAGAAGAAGAATAAGAAGGGGACCACCCCACATTATGGTATTAATTTGAGATATAATATTCATAATCTGCAGACTATCATTTTTTTACCATATATATGTGATATAAATTGAAATAAGACCACTTTTTATGGTGAAAGGATGATGAACGTGAAAAAGTTTCATATGCTTACCGCTCTTTTCGTATGTATTTGCATTACCATATCCGCCGCTGCACCGAGGGCGTCTGCCATCTCGATCTACGATGCACAGCAAAATACAAAGCAAACGCCCGCCCCTCCCTCCTCCACGGGAAGCGCTTCTTCCAAAAAGGGAGTCGCCTATATCATTAACGGTCAGACCTACCGCTATACAGGGGAGACAATCCGCGCTGTGTACGAAGCAAAAAAAATCAACCTCAACAAAACCCCGGCTGTAAAGATCGGCAATACGGTAATGGTTCCGCTGAAAGAAACATTTGCCAAACAGGGAATCAAAGTGAAATATAAATATACGAAAAAACTCAAAAAGATAACGCTCTCTAAAAATGACAAATTTATCGTTATGCATCTGAACCAGAATACAATTACGGTAAACCAGAAAACATCGGAACTTCCCGTAGCGCCCTTGTCCGTAAAGTACAAAAAAACAGGCAAAAAAACGATTCTTGTGCCCTTTGAGGAAGTAATAAAAGCGCTCGGCATCAATTACCTGTGGGACGAGGACATGGCAGTCGCCCAGCTCTCAAAGCCGGTGCTTAATTTCGTCGGGAAAAAAATTTATACAAATTACCGCTGGAGCCTCGCGCAGTATGCGACGCTTCAAAAAGCCCGCACCGGACGTACTTCTGTCGCCGAGTATAAACGGCTCGTCAACCCGAAAAAGGATACCTCTTACGGTTTTCAGTATTTGCGGCTTGACCAGTACCGCGATGTAGACAAAGAAAAGTTTTTATCTGCATATAATTATTACATCCAGAATGCGTGCGAGAACCATGGCCGCCCCGCCACATGGAGCGTGTTGTACGGAAAAGGAGAAGTAATGCTTGCTGCGGCGAAAAAATATAACATTGACCCGATGTACTTCGTTTCACAGACATTCCTTGAATCCGGCCATGGTACAAGCAGCCTCGCAAGGGGAAATACGATCACCCGCGTTGCGCTTCCGAACTATGCCCGTTCCGGCGGGAAATTCATCACGAAGAAAATAAAGAAATCCGCCACCGTATACAATCTGTACGGCATCAAAGCGTATGACAGCGACCCGAAAACCGGCGCGACCTCATATGCCTACTATCAAGGCTGGACGACGGTAGACAAAGCAATCGACGGAGCTGCCAAATTTATAAAGAACAATTATTTTCGGGCAAACCCCAGCCAGAATACAATATTCAAATTCAGATACAACCCGACAAACATGAATCACCAGTATGCAACCGACCCATGGTATGCTGAAAAAATCGCCCAGAGAATGCTCCTGTTCAGCCGGTGCTATTCTACACGCGCGCTGTACACATATGACTATCCGAAATATGCCGGTCCCTGAGGGAACCGGCTTTTTTAAGAAGAGACTCTTTCATTAAATTCTTATGGAAAGCCGGGGCATTTCTTCATACGGCGCTTCACTGTGTATTTTCGCATTTGAAAAACCTGACTACCTCCTGCGCGGATCTCTCATTCATGCCCGGCACCCGCTTTAGTTCTTCGACTGTAGCATTTTTAATGCCATCAATGGATTCATAATATTTCATCAGCGCTTTGCGCCTTGTTGCGCCAATCGTCGGTATATCATCCAAAATTGAATGTACCTGCGCTTTCCCCCTGATCTGCCTGTGGTACTCAATCGCAAAGCGATGCGTCTCATCCTGTATTCTCGTTATCAGGCGGAAGCCCTGTCCATGGGTATCAATGGGAATCTCCTCATTATGGAAAAACAGCCCCCTTGTCCGGTGATAGTCATCTTTCACCATGCCGCACACCGGGATGTCAATGCCCAGCTGTCCGAGCGCCCGCTCGGCTACATTGACCTGTCCTTTCCCGCCATCCATGAAAATAACGTCTGGAAACAGGCGAAATGAATCCATCTCGCCGAGATCCTCCCTCTGCCCATGGGTAAACCTGCGGGTAAGCAGCTCCTCCATCGAATGGTAATCATCCGGGCCCGCCACAGAGCGGATGCGGAATTTTCGGTAATCATTTTTCTTTGCCTTACCCCCTTCAAACACGACCATAGATCCCACCGTTTCAAAACCGTTAATATTGGAAATATCGTAGGACTCCACCCGATTCAGTCCGTCCAGCCCGAGCAGCCCCGCGATCTCTTCCATCGCGCCAAGAGTACGCTCCCTCTCCCGTTTCAACTTCTCTGCGTCCTGCTCCAAGACCATCCTGGCATTACGTTTTGCCAGATCCAAAAGCCGTTCCTTTTCGCCTCGTTTCGGATTTCTCAGCAACACCTTATGCCCTCGTTTCTTCCCCAGCCACTCCAAAATCGCCCGGCTGTCCTCCGGCTCGCACTCCGTCCAAAGTTCCCGTGGAATATAGGGAGTTCCCGCATACATCTGTTTAATAAACGCTCCGATAATATGCGGCTCCTCTTCCTCGTACACTCCGGTCAGATAATAGTGTTCCCTGCCAATCAGCTTGCCCCCGCGGATGAAAAACACCTGAACGACCGCCTCGTCCTCCTTTCGGGCCATTGCAATAATATCCCTGTCCTCATTATCATCACTCGTGATTTTCTGTCTCTCCGTGACGCGCTTCACGCTGTCGATCAGGTCGCGGTATACTGCCGCCTCCTCAAATTGCATATTCTCCGCAAATGCCTTCATTTTCTGCTCCAGATCGCGCAGTACATCCTTTGTATTCCCGTTGAGAAAAGAAAGCGCCTTACGGAAATTTTCCTGATAATCTTCCTTCGCCACATTGCCCTGACAGGGCGCGGGACACTGTCCCATCTGATGATACAGGCATGTGCGCTCCTTACCTATATCATGGGGCAGCGCCTTCCGGCAGCTCCTCAAATGAAACAGGCGGTTCAAAAGCTCAATCGTATCGCGGATCGCCGCCGCACTTGTAAAAGGCCCGAAATATTTTGCCCCGTCCCGTTTCATCTGCCGGGCAAACACAAACCTCGGATAGTCTTCTGAAATAGTCGCTTTCAAAAAAGGATAGCTTTTGCCATCCTTTAACATCGTATTGTATTTCGGATTATGTTCTTTGATCAGATTGCACTCCAAAACAAGAGCTTCCAGCTCACTGTCCGTCACGATATATTCAAACCACGCAATCTGCCCGATCATGCGCTCGATTTTCGGCGATACGCTGCGGCTCTTTTGAAAATACTGCCTGACGCGGTTTTTTAATACAATCGCCTTCCCCACATAAATAATATGGTCATCTTTATCATGCATCAGATACACGCCCGGTTTCTCCGGAAGCTTTTTTAATTCCTCTTCAATATCAAACATGATTTCCCGCCTCTGCTTTCGCTACACAATAAATCTTTCTATCACATCGACCAACCCGTCTTCGTCGCAATGCGGTGCAATATAATCCGCCGCTCTCCTCACTGCTTCATCTGCATTTGCCATCGCCACGCCCAAGCCCGCATACTGAATCATGGAAATATCATTAAATCCATCCCCACAGCAGATCAGCTGGCTTCTTGAATAGCCCAGACGCTTCAAAAGCTTAGAAAGCCCGTATGCCTTATCAATTCCGAGCGGCATCATTTCTACATAAAAGTCCTCGGAACGATAAACGCTGAGGCGCCCGTCAAATTGTTTCTCCGCCCTTTTTTCGACCCCTGCCATATATTCCGGGTCACCGGTAAGCAGGCACTTATTGACCGGGTACGTCACTTCCTTCCCAAAATCCTCCACGACGCGTATGCTGATACCGCATCCCTTCGCATCGATCTGGATATATTGATCCGCATCATTTTCTGCGATAATGTCATTGTCATGATACGTCATAATCCCGGTTTTCTCCCGCTTGGAAAACTCATAAATGTCCTGAACGATACCATCCGGAAGATTGATATTATAGACAATCTCCCCGGTACGGCAATTGCTGATACATGCGCCGTTGTAAGACACGATATAACCCCCAAACTCATCCAGCCGGATCTTCTCTGCGGTTTTCCGTATCCCCGCCGTACTCCTGCCGGATGCAATCGCCACCTTGATTCCGCGCCTCTGGATATCTACGACCGCATCGATCGTCCGCTGCGAAATCACTTTATCCGTCCGCATCAGGGTACCGTCCACATCTAACGCCAAAACCTCATAAGGCATCACGATTCCTCCGTCTCTTTCTGATCTCCCTCTTCGCCCTCTGTGCTCTCCTCATCCTCTTTGTCGTCTTTTTTCTTCACGGCAATGCCGGTTTCCTCTTCAAAAATGCTGACAAACTCCTTTCCGGTAATCGTCTCTTTCTCCACAAGATACGCTGCCAATTTATGAAGAACTTCCTTATATTCATTAACCAGCTTATAAGCTTTCTCGTAACACTCCTGCAAAAGCTTCATAACCTCGCGGTCTACTTCGCTCTCGGTCGCATCGCCGCAGTTCATAACCGTCCTGCCATCCAGATATTGATCCTGAATTGACTCCAGCCCCATCATGCCGAATTTCTCGCTCATGCCGTACTGGGTAATCATTGCCCTTGCAATCGACGTCGCCCGCTCAATATCATTGGACGCTCCTGTCGTGACGTCGCCGAAAATAATTTCTTCTGCCGCCCTGCCGCCCATAAATGTCACAATCTCTGTGATCAGCTCGTCTTTCTTCTTCAGATACTTTTCCTCTTCCGGCGCCTGCATTACATAACCCAAGGCGCCCATCGTCCTCGGCACGATCGTGATCTTCTGCACCGGCTCCGCATTTTTCATAAGCGTAGTAATAAGAGCATGCCCCACCTCGTGGTAGGCGACTATTTTCTTTTCCTCTTTGTCGAGGATCCGGTCTTTTTTCTCTTTCCCGGCGAAAACCACTTCTACCGCCTCAAATAAATCCTTCTGCGCAACCGCTGACCTCCCGTCCTTGACCGCCATAATAGCCGCCTCATTTACCATATTGGCGAGATCCGCCCCAACCGCGCCCGAAGTTGCCAAGGCAATTTTTTCCAAGTCAACGGTGTCATCCATAAGCACATCATTGGAATGCACCTTGAGCACATCAATACGTCCTTTTAAATCCGGCTTTTCTACGATAATCCGCCGGTCGAAGCGCCCCGGACGGAGCAACGCCTTGTCCAGAACTTCCGGACGGTTCGTAGCGCCGAGAATCACGATTCCCTTTGAAGAATCGAATCCATCCATCTCGGAAAGGAGCTGATTCAGCGTCTGCTCGCGCTCATCATTGCCGCCATATTGCGAACCCCTGCTTTTTCCGATCGCATCAATTTCGTCGATAAATATAATACACGGCGCCATTGACTGCGCCTGTTTAAATAAATCCCTCACACGGGATGCGCCCACGCCTACAAACATTTCCACAAAATCCGAACCGGACAGTGAGAAAAACGGCACGTTTGCCTCGCCAGCCAGCGCTTTTGCCAGCAGCGTTTTTCCCGTTCCGGGCGGTCCCACCAGGAGGGCGCCTTTCGGAAGCTTTGCCCCGATTTTTTTGTATTTCCCGGGATTTTTCAGGAAATCAACGAGCTCTGTCAGCGATTCCTTCGCCTCCTCTTCTCCCGCCACATCCTGAAACGTAACGCCCGTTTCCTTCTCGACATACATTTTCGCAGTGGATTTTCCAACCCCCATGATACCGCCGCCGCCGTTTCTCGTCATCATGCGCATCAAAAGCCACAGCACGATCCACATGCCCACAAACGGCAGAATATAAGCAAGGAAAAATTCCAAAATCCCCGAACCCCTGTCGTCAATCTCCGCCGTAAATTCCACATTATACTTGTTCAGCATATCCTGTACAAGCGCAGTGTCATTGACGTACCCGGTATAATAAGTGACCTTAATCATCGCCACCTTTTCAGCCGTCTCCGGTTCGATATAAATGACATTTGAACCAAACGTCACCTTTTTAACCTGTCCTTCCTTAAGCATTTCAATAAATTTTGTATACGTGATTTCTTTCTTGGTATTTTTTTGTAATTCTGCATTCAAAAACACAATCAGGCCAAACGCAAAAAATGCGGCAACAATGCAAATAATAATATTTGTTCTTGTTTTCTTCGGATCGCCGGACTGTCTTTTTTTATTGTTATCGTCCATTTCCTACCTTTCCTTTCCACGCAGTTATGTTCTCGCAAACCGGCTGAAATAAAATTCAGCGGCAGTTCCCTACTAGTATAATGGATTTTTTTGCGAAAATCAATCTTTTCTTACCTATTGAAACAATTCCGCAAAAATAGTATAATATTTATACGATTTAACTATAAAGCAGAAATGAGGAAAAAATATGGCTGTAAAATATGTATTTGTAACCGGCGGCGTAGTTTCCGGTCTTGGCAAAGGCATCACCGCCGCTTCACTGGGGCGTCTTCTGAAAATGAGAGGATACCGGGTGACAATGCAGAAATTCGACCCTTACATCAACATCGACCCCGGCACGATGAACCCCATCCAGCACGGCGAAGTATTTGTGACGGACGACGGAGCCGAGACAGATCTTGACCTTGGCCACTATGAGCGTTTTATCGATGAAAGCCTGACCAAACAAAGTAATGTAACAACCGGAAAGGTATACTGGTCGGTTCTCTCCAAGGAACGGCGCGGGGATTACGGCGGAGGCACGGTACAGGTCATCCCGCACATTACGAATGAATTAAAAAGCCGTTTTTACAGGAATGACGGATGCGACGAAACACAGATCGCCATTATTGAGGTGGGCGGCACTGTCGGAGACATCGAGAGCCAGCCTTTCCTGGAGGCAATCCGTCAGTTTCAGCTGGACGTCGGCCGCGACAACGCCATTTTAATTCACGTTACACTCATCCCCTATCTGAAGGCTTCGGATGAATTAAAAACGAAACCGACGCAGAGCAGCGTCAAGGAACTGCAGGGCATGGGAATCCAGCCCAATATTATCGTGTGCCGGACTGAAATTCCGCTGGAAAAATCCATTAAGGATAAAATTTCACTGTTCTGTAATGTGCCCAGCGATCAGGTAATACAAAATCTGGATGTAGACACTCTGTATGAAGTTCCTCTCGCTATGGAGGAAGAGCATCTGGCAGATATTGCCTGCAAATGTCTGAAGCTCGAATGCCCGAAGCCGGAGCTTGCGGAGTGGGAAAATATGGTATATTCCATTAAGAATCTGTCAAAGGAAGTGACCGTCGCGCTCGTAGGTAAATATACCGACCTCCACGACGCCTACATAAGCGTTGTAGAAGCATTGAAACACGGCGGTTTTGCCCACAACGCACAGGTTGACATCAAATGGATCTATTCGGGCAGCCTGACGCCGGAAAATGCAGACGAGCAGCTTAGAGACGTAAGCGGCATACTTGTTCCAGGCGGATTCGGCGACCGCGGTATTGACGGAAAGATTCTCGCCATCCAGTACGCTCGCGAACACAAGATTCCGTTTCTCGGACTGTGCCTCGGCATGCAGCTCGCAATCGTAGAATTTGCGCGGAACGTCATTGGCTGGAACGACGCCCACAGTGCCGAGCTCGATCCCGCTACGACCCACCCCGTCATCCATCTCATGCCCGACCAAAATGGCATCGAGGACATCGGAGGAACGCTGCGTCTTGGCTCCTATCCATGCACTTTGGACGAAACAAGCAAGGCATATGCCCTTTATGGCGTTAAGACAATACAGGAACGGCACCGCCACCGCTATGAAGAAAATAACTATTACCGGGATGATATGGCAAAACACGGCCTGAAATTGTCAGGCCTTTCCCCTGACGGAAAAATTGTGGAAATGATAGAGCTGCCGGATCATCCGTGGTTTATCGCAACACAGGCGCATCCCGAATTTAAGAGCCGCCCAAACCGCCCCCACCCGCTATTTAAGGGCTTTATTGGCGCTGCGCTCGAAGAGCAGGACAAGCGCTCAGTATAAAAGGAGGCAATACAAAATGAAGCAACGACTTATATTAATCACGGCAAGCCTGCTGATCAGTATTTTAACCCTCGGAAGCGGCTGCGCTAAGGCTGCCGAAATCGATGTGCAGATACCGACAAGCCGTGCCGTATACCAGCGAAATAACAGAAACAGAGCCGATATATTCGTGCGCGTAAAAAATGAGGAGGGCGCCTCCATTTCAGCTTCCATGCAGGCGGCGGACGGCAAATCCCTGTCCGAGGACGTTTCCCTGGCGCCGACAGCGGAGGACGCCTCCGTTTATGAAGGCGCGATACCGAACATTCCCGCCGGAGGCTGGTACAGCCTGAAAATCACTGCAACCGATCCACAGGGAACGGCAGCAACAGAAGTAATTGAGAAAATCGGCGTCGGCGAGGTGTTTATCACCGGCGGGCAATCCAACTCCTGTAGCTTTGGCTGGGAACAGACAAGCGCAGAAGAGGATATGGTCTCCGCTTTTGACCCGCAAACAGATACATGGCAGCATTGCGATGACCCGCAGCCCTGTATCAGCGGTTTTTCCGCCGGGAACGGAAACGGTTCTCCCTGGCCGACCGCCGGAGATGAACTGTATGCCGAACTTCAGGTGCCGATCGGTTTCATTACCACAGGCTTCGGCGGTTCCAGTATCGCGGAACTGGCAAGAACGAGCGCGGAAGCAAAAGAGGAAGAACCGGACAAGGCAAACCCAGCGGGACACTATGACGCCATTCTTGACGCCATCACGACGATGAAGGTTTACGGATACCGCGCATTTTTGCTTCATCAGGGAGAAAATGACGCCGGAAATACATCGACGGAAGTTTACGCCGCCACTTTGACGAAGCTGATCGAACGCACGCGGGAAGACGCCGGATTTGACCTGCCATGGATGGTGGCAAATGCGGCGTATACGTATTACACCAACAGCAGTCAGGAAGCAATGATTCTTGAGGCCCAGCAGTCTGTATGCGATGAAGAAACTATTTTTCTTGGGCCTTACACGGATGACATGACGAAAGCAACCGGACAGCGCGGCGACGACGACCTTCATTTCAATCTGGATGGCCTGATAGAACACGGACGCCGCTGGGCAGAAAAAATTGTAGAAAAACTCATTCCGGATTATTCACAATTGCCTCCGGAAACGCTTGCGCCGAGCGCTCCGCCCACAGCTGATCCGCCGCAGCCTTCCGCTCGGCCGGCAGAGAGCTCGCAGCCAGCCGCTGCCGCACCCATGGGCAGCGCGTCGGCACAGCCGAACGCCCCCTCGACCACAAACGCTCCGCTGCCGCCTGCAAATCCGCAGCCAGCCAAAAAAACGGCTTCTTACAAAGGAAAGGTTTTCACAAGCGGGATTTTCAAGTACAAAATTACTGCCGACAGCATTTCAGGCAGACGGGTGAAAATAACTGACGTCCGTCAAAAAAACAAGAAATCCGTCACAATTCCGAAAAAGGTGAAATACAAGAACATATCGTACGAGGTCGGCGCAATTGATAAAAAGGCGCTGAAGAAGTTTACAAAGCTCAAGAAAATAAAAACGCCAAAAGCCTTGTATAAAACATGTAAAGCTCAATTTAAGGGTAGGAAAATAACGATAAAGAAGTATTAACTTCATTTTTCATGAGGGACAGGGAACGCTATCTCCGCCGTTTTCTTATCTTTTTCAGAACGCCGAGCACATAATCATATTCCTCCCGCTCCGGCTGAGCGGGACAAAAACAAATCTTTTCAAAACAGCGTATCACTCTGTCCTGATCCGTCGTCCCGCACTGCCTCAAAAGATATGCGAGCTGTTCCGATGGCGCCGACAATTTACGGAACGCCTCATCATGGCGTGCGCGGCGGCGGCAAATATCCCGGTAATACCACAGAAGATTCTGCGCCGAATCTCCAGTGTGCCAGCCCCGCCAATTCAAAATCTGCCGTCTTGCGAGGCGAACCACCAATATGAACGCCGCCAGCCCAAACAGCAACGCAAGTATGAGTCGCATTTCATTCGAATTGAGGAAGGACAGATTAAGCGCAGAAAGATCTCCTGTCAATTCCAGTCCCGGCTTATCCCGCCAGAAATCTGTGAAATTTCTCCAAAAATCATCTCCAGAGCCGTCCTCGATCGCAGTAGGCGTCGGATCGACCACCATCCATCCTTTTCCCTCTTTATAAATCTCCACCCATGCATGAGCGTTGGCATCGGTGACCTCCACCTCCATAACAGCCGTCCTTCCCAACTGCGAGTACCCGCTGTAATAATCGTCATAATCTAACTCCTCTTTTACCGTACCGCCCACGACGGAATTTACGCCGAACGCATACCCTTCCACGTACCTCGCTGGAATTCCGAGCCTTCGGAAGATAAGAACCGCCGCCGATGCAAAATGGTAGCACACGCCCTTTTTATTTTCGTTCAGGAAATAATTCACGACGTCGGCGCCTCTTGGAAGCCTTCCCGGGTTATAGCTGTACGAGTAATTTTCTTTCAGATAAGCGGTCACCCGCTCCACGGCATCCTCATCACCGGCGCGCACGCCTATATCGGCGATCACCCGATCCACAGCGTCCAAATTCTTAAACGGCACTTCGTCACAGTGTTGCGGCTCCTCCCCCGTTATCTCAGCCTCATAATCAATATTGGGGTAAAATGTAAATCGGTCTGTCTGCGCATCATCGAATAGCGTAAAATACGGATAATATACATATGCCGGATCCGCGTCCTTATTCTCGATCTCCATAACCGCCCTGCTCTGTTTTTCCTCTCCCGCATGATATGCCTGTTCAAGTTGTATCGCCTCACCCCTCATATCATTTTCATATAAGCTATCCGAACCCGCCGCCCACGCATCCAAATCCTGATCGGGCAGCCACTCGTTATCCCCGTAAAAAGTACCGGTATATGCCTTCAAGTAAACCGGATCTCCGCTGAAAGGAGCGAACCTGACGACAAGATCCGTTTCGTTATCCGGACGTATCGCCACGATATCGCCTAATTTTCCACCGCTCATCCCGCCTCGCGAATACGCATTTCGGTCAAAGCTGCGGAAGCCAAGCATCAAAAATCCCGCTACAGCGTCCCTCGTAGCGCTTTTATAACGGTTCTCCGTATAGGTTCTCCGAAACTGAAACTCATCATAAAACACTGTGCACATTCCTAAAAACAATGTACAGCACAGCGCTGCCAGAAGCACTCCCGCATAAACTTTATTATGCTGCGTATAGGCGACCTCCAGCGCTTTGGAGCGAGCTGTTTTTTCATAGCCCCGCCGGCTTTTTCCATATTTGAAATGGCCGCTATTTTTAAATATATAAATCCCGGCAAAACCGCACAGCATGCACAACACAAAAAAGAGACGCGGCTCTTCCCTCAGATAAAGCGGGAACACGTACATTGACAGCGCCATGCAGATTGCAAATTTCAGGCTCATATAGTTCGAGAGGAAAATGTTCAAAACGATAATCTGAAAAATACCGATAAAGATAAACGTAATCGTTACCGTAAGATAGCGGTCGTCGATGCGTTCAGCAAACTCTGTTCCGGTATTGAGGCCGAAATATACCTCGCCGTGCTGCTTGATTTCATTGATTATAGCGGAAAAACCGCTGTTTACATATGCTTCTAACAGGTAAATTGCCAAAACATAAAATACGAAAAATAAGATGTAGCCGATATCTTTATGATATCCCTTAGAAAAGGCAAATAAGCCGCTGAAATACATTGCTGACAAAAATAAAATAACGGCGGGCAGAATATAATTGCATTCTATGTCAAATGCGGAAATGAAACCGCCTATGGAACCAAATACGACAAGAAAGCAGAGAACCCCTTTCGGCAGGCAGTTCAGAAGCGAATTTTGTTTTTCTGCATTTCGCGGGCGTTCCAGAAAAAGCCCGCCAGACAATTCTATATTCAAATCCGTTTTTACTTTCTTACGGCCGAGAAATCCCATGCTTGCCCCTCCCGTCTCTCAAAGTCAAATCCCTGCAATCAATTGTTATTTGCACTCCAATCCGGCACAGCTGGCAAGCACATACCCCTGTCCGGGATGCAGGGAACGAAAATGTTCCTCAATAAAACCGCTCCCCGCCCTCGTATAAAAAATGTGAAGCATTACTTGCAGCCACTCTTCCGCCGACTGCGCATCTTCCTCGCGGATCTCGTTAAATTTCTCGCTCCACCAGCAAATTGTGACCGGCACCCTGTTCTGAATCATAAAATTTCCGAATGAATACAATGTTTCCACTGTGCGGTCCACATCCGCCTCTGATATTTTCTCAAGCTTCAGTACGACCATAAGCTTACGGGAGGACATTTGAAGCCGCTCTTTTACCATGAGGTTATCCCGTTTCGCCGAAAGCTTCCAGTGAATGTTTTTCATCGCATCCCCCGGTATATATTCCCTCACCTGGCTCACATCGGAAAAATCGCTTCCCTTTAGCTTGCTCTCTTCCACCTCGTTCATGCCCTGTTCAAATGCATTCAGGGAAAATTCATCCTCGAAACCGCCGCTCGGGATGATAAATACATTCTGCGTCACCGAAATCTGTTTGTTCACAGTATGAAACGAGAGCAAATCCTGCAAAATCAGCTTTTCCGCCGTGATTTCGATATTTCCCGCATACAATGACCGGAGCGGGTACTCCGCCTCTGTTTCAGCATGCGCCCGAATCGGCATCACAAGATCATTTTCGACCCTCTCTCCCATAAATACGTTTCCGGCAAG
The DNA here is from genome assembly GCA_947591245.1 of uncultured Lachnospiraceae bacterium. Taxonomy (GTDB): domain Bacteria; phylum Bacillota; class Clostridia; order Lachnospirales; family Lachnospiraceae; genus Eubacterium_F. Next base: position 22,681 of record CANQCY010000026.1, read on the forward strand.
CAGCCGGACCCTGCAGCCCACCAGAGGAAGAATGCATGGGTTTTTTAATTTAATCTTCACATTGAATGCAGTATCTTTCGGTATATAATCCGCCGGAGCTTCCATTGACAACGACACATGCCGTATTACAATATGAACGGAAATCAGGGCATACAAAAGAAGGACGATCATGCCGGCGGCAATCAGCAGATTCAGATACCCTCGAAAATACCAGAGCATGACGCCGTTTAACGCAAACAAAAATATAAATTCAAAGATAAACTTAAACCTAAACCTTTTCATTCTCGAACACCTGCATCAAAACTTCAACCACCGTCATTCCCTCGGCTTTTGCCATCGTGTCAAGCTTAACCCGGTGGGCAAACACATCATAATAGACATCCCTGATATCTTCCGGTATAACATATTCCCTGCCATTCAACACCGCCATCGCTCTTGCCATACGCATAAGGGCAATGCTCGCACGCGGACTCGCTCCCAAAAGAATATATTTGCTCCCGCGCGTCGCCTCTGTCAGCCGAACCATATAATCGTACAGCACATCACTTACAAAACAGTTCTCCGCCTTTTCCCGCAGCGCACTCCACTCTTCAACTGCCATGATCTCCCGCACATCCCTGAACGGCTTTGCGCCATCATTTTTCAAAATGCTCACAGCGTCGTCATGTTCCGGGTATCCCATAGAGAGGCAGACCATAAACCGGTCTAGCTGTGATTCCGGAAGCATCTGGGTTCCCGATGAGCCGACCGGATTTTCCGTCGCAATGACCGTAAACGGTTTCGGAAGCGGATGTGAGATACCATCCACGGTTACCTTCTCCTCCTCCATCGCCTCCAGCAGGGCAGATTGCGTTTTTGGAGAGGTCCGGTTGATCTCGTCTGCCAGAAAAAGATTGGCAAAGATCGCGCCCTCCCGATATTCAAATTGCTTCGTCTGGCTGTTAAACATTGAAAATCCGACGATATCGCTCGGCAGTACATCCGGCGTAAACTGAACCCTCCTGTACGAAAGCGCCATTGCTCTCGCAATCGTAACTGCCAGCGTCGTCTTGCCTACGCCGGGAATATCCTCCAATAGGATATGTCCTCCCGCCAGCATTGCACAGAGAACCTTGTCCACCACGGCGCTTTTTCCTTTTACCACCTTATTTATTTCATTTCTCAGGGCATCCGTTTTTTCTGCCATAGTCAGCCTCCATCCTCACCATTTGCGGCACAAACAATTTTGTACTTCTGTTCCGCCCAGTCGGTTGATGTATGAATATTCAATATGCTTTTTGTCTCATGCATTGCGTTATAATACCACAACGCCGCCTCCTCATAATCCTCTTTGCCATAAAAATACTCGCCCAGTTCAAAACACATCTCTGACGATCCCTCCGCGAGCAAATCCTTAAGGCACATTTTCAATATCGTGTGACTATCGCCGCGGATCCTTGCGGCCCGCGTCACGATGCACGCCGCCTCCCTCACTTCGTCCACGCTGCGGGTCGGATCTGATACCGATGCCGTGAAAAATTCCTCCGCTTCCAGCACATCCTCATCCGTACCGGAGATCGAAAGCTCCATCGCATACATATGATGCAGCCGCTGCGAAAGCCGCATACCCTCCCGTATATGTTTCTGAAACACCCGGAAGTCGCGCCCGCTGTGAAGCTCTTCCGGCATATGCCGGATATCGATATCGCTGTCATACACGACCGGATCAAGCCGCACCGTCTCGTGAACCGGTTCAATCCAGACAAACTCACGCTGTTTTTTAAATAATTTCGGACGGTACTCCGCATCATAATTATACGCCGTCCCATAGGAGAGCTGGTTGCAGTACCTCATCTGTACGATTTCGACCTCAGGGAGCATGGCTTCCTTCAACAGGCGGAATTTCCGGCGGTTCTCTTCGTCCAATACCTCGTCTGCATCCGCCGAGTAAATATACTCTTTCGTCGCCTTGGAAAATGCAAAATTCCTCGCCGCTGAAAAATCGTCAATCCACTCAAAATCATAGATTTTATCCGTGTAATTGCGAGCAATCTCCTTCGTCCGGTCTGTAGAGCCCGTATCTACAATAATAATCTCATCCATAAGATCCGCAATACTCGCCAGACACCGGTCAAGCGCCCTTTCTTCATTCTTTACAATCATGCAAAGACTTATTTCTATCATTGATCCGCCTCACCTCTACACATTTTTTTGTCCTTGACCCGTCAGCTCTGCCGCTCGGGGTATTTGACTCTGCAAAAATCTGTTATAATAATTTGCAGCGACCGAATCCCGCCATACTCGTCCACCGACGGATAGTATGCAAGTCCAAGATCAATACGGTTTTCCTTTCCCGCATACAGTTTCCGCAGCTCCCCCTCTCCCCATTCGTCGCAAATCAGCCTCTCCAGTTCATCAATGTCCCGGAAGCAAACCGCTTTCATCACCGTTCCCGCCCGGTTCGCCACTTTCAGAGAAAGCACATTTTTATTTTTGCCACATTTTCTGGCATGCAGCAGCCGGAAATGCTGTTCTGCAAAAACCGGTTTCGGATTGCCGTTTCCAAAAGGCTCCAAAATCTCCAGATCTTCGATCAGCTTCTCCGAAATATTTCCTATTGGGAGCGGCACGTCAATATTCAAAAGCGGTATAAAATCCTGCGGACTAAGCCCTGATTTCTCATTTAATCGTCTTTCCAGCTCCGGCAGATCGCTCTCTTTCAGCGTCATTCCCGCCGCCATCCTGTGCCCGCCAAACCGGATCATCAAATCCCCGCACTCCATCAGCCTCTCGAACATATGATAAGCCTCGATCGATCTGCCTGAACCCTTGATAAGTCCGCCTCCTATCGGGGTAAACACAATGACAGGATGGTGGTATCTCTCCCGTACCCTTCCCGCCACGATACCCGCCAGGCTCTCATGACAATCCGGCAAATAAACAATCTGCACCTGCTGCAGGGCGCATTCCCCGCTTTCTATAAGATGAAACGCGCGCTTTGCCGCCTCCTCCGTCATTTGCTTTCTCTCATCATTAATCTCCTTCAATGCTGCCGCCAATTCTACCGCCTTTGCATATTCCGTCTCTTCCAACAGCTCAAATGCCTTTTTCACGGTATCAATTCTCCCCGCCGCATTAAAGCACGGTCCTATAATAAAACCAATATCATACGCCCGGATTTGCCGCCCGTCAATCTTTTGTACCTCGATCAACGCCTTAAGTCCGACATTATCCGTTGTTTTCAGCCGCTTCAGCCCCTCTTTCACAAGAATGCGGTTCTCACCCTTAAGCTCCATCACGTCCGCCACTGTGGCGATGGCTGCATATGCCAGAAGCTCCTCTCGTCTGCACTCCGGTATGCCCAGCCTCTCATAAAGTGCGCTGATCAGCTGAAACGCCACTCCCGCACCGCATAATCCCTTAAACGGATAGGAACAATCCTCCTGCTTCTGATCAATAACCGCATCTGCATCCGGCGTCCCGTCCTGAACTTCATGATGGTCGGTAACAATCACAGAAAGCCCTCTGTCTACCGCATATCTAACCTCGTCTTTTGCCGCAATCCCATTATCGCATGTAATCAGAAAAGCCGCTCCATCCGCCAGCGCCTCGTCTACGATACGCCTGTTCAGACCGTATCCCTCCGCAATACGGTCGGGCGTATAAATCCGGCTCTTTATACCGCAAACCGCAAAACCCTTTTTCAGTATAAATGCTGAAAAAATCCCGTCACAATCAAAATCCGAAGCAATTGCCACCGTGCATCCTTTTCTGGCCTCTATTATATCTATTGCCTTTTCCATGTCCTTAAACAGCCACGGAGAATGCAGCTGGTCGTATGTACCATTCATATATTCTTCAAGCTCTTCATTCGTACTAACCCCCCTATTTACAATACACCTCGCCGCCACCGGTGAAATCCCGTATTTTTCGCCAATTGCACGAAAATCTCCCTGTTTCGTTTGAAGAATCCATCGCTTTTTCAAAGTAGTTTCCTCATTTCTGTATACTTCTTTTATTTATTTTAGCATGGTATTGGCAAATTAGCAAGCTGATGATGGCTGCCTCAAACTTTAAAGTATTCCAGAATTTCTTTATAACTATTCTGAGCAGACAGGCAGGCGTCCATTAAATACCTTTTTCTGTTTCACACTCTTTTAATCCCCGGAATAGTACAATTTATACCGGCTGTACAGGATTTTACTTCATTTTTGACTTTTAAATTATACCAATATTGATTCTCCCTTCTCAACGATCGTTCCCACTTCCTCCACGGTCTTATCTGTCGCAGCTGCTATCTGCTCTACGGAGTATCCATTTTTGTACATCCGCAGGATCAAGCGCGCCTCTCCTTTTGCTTCTCCTCTAGCCTCTCCAATCGCTTCTCCCCATTCCTGTACTCCCTGACTTAAATTGCACATCTCGCTCACATCCTCTCTCATTCTATCATCCACCGGAATCTGATACTCCGTTTCCATAATCTCAAACTTCTCTGTTTCGGATAAACTCTTCGACAGCAATGTCCCCAGCAGCCGGTGCAGTTCATACTCCTTATCATGTTCCGGAAGCTCCTCCGCTATACCGAGCAGGACGATGTTCCGGAAGCTCCTCCGCTATACCGAGCAGGACGATGTTCAGCAAGTTCAGTCCGCCCTTCCACGGATAGTTGTTCTGTGTTCATTTATCTCCCCCCTTGTATGCTTAGGTAGTGTCAAGTTTACTACCCATTTTTATTTCTTAAACCTCTATTTTTCGGGAGTTTGCAAAAAAAATGAGCA
>CANQCY010000027.1 GCA_947591245.1 uncultured Lachnospiraceae bacterium
TCATAAACGATGTGCTGGATATATCCAAACTTCAGGCGGGGAAAGTGGAAATTACCCGTGCCCCGATGTTGGTCGAACCAATGTCAGAGGCTGTTTATTCCATGCAGTACGATAATATTACAGGACGTGGAGTTGAATTTATAAAAGAGATCCATATAACAGTCCCGTGTATACAGTGTGACGAGGTACATATAAAACAAGTGCTTATGAACATTGTCGGCAACGCGGCAAAATTTACTCCGGCAGGAGGAACTATAAAATTTTCAGTAAATCAAGACATGATTGACGAAAATCACGTTATGACTACGTTTGTCTGCGAGGATACAGGCTGCGGAATGAGTAAGGAATTTCTGAATGAAATATTTAATAAATTTACCCAGGACCGCAGCAGCATCTCCAACTCCACCAAAGGTACGGGCTTAGGAATGGCTATAAGCAAGATGCTTGTAAATGCAATGGGAGGAGAAATAAGGGTAGAGAGCGAATTGCACAAAGGCAGCACGTTTACTGTTGAAATTCCCGCTGAAATTTGTGAAACTCCGGACTATCTGAAGATGAATTCGGAAGATGATGAAAAAACAGCTGATAATTCCGGCAACGGCGCCAAGTTGACGAAAATTCTTGTTGCCGAAGATAACGAACTGAATGCGGAAATATTGATGGAGATACTGAACCAGCTCGGATTTGTTACCGTACGCGCCGAGAACGGTCGGGAGGCTGTGGAGGTCTTTGAGAGATCGAAGATAAACGAGTTCAAAATGATCCTTATGGATGTGCGTATGCCTGTCATGGATGGCTGCGAGGCGTCGGCGAGGATCAGGAAACTTGACCGTGAAGATGCCAAAACCGTTACCATATTCGCCTGTACGGCAGACAGTTTTCATGAGGACAGGGTCAAGGCTTTGAACAGCGGAATGGACGACTTTTTAACAAAGCCGATCGATATCGATACCCTGATCCGTAAAATGGAGAAAATCAATCGCGAAAAACGAAGCGGTCAATAAGGAGGCGAGAAAAATGAAAAAAAGAATCCCTGCATTTTTATTGCAGATCATCATAGCAGCGTCATTTTCGCTCTGCCTTTCCGGCTGTTCTGGCCAAAAAGAGCCAGAAAAAGAAATTATTATCAAAGTGCCTCATACCAGTACTATCAATTGCATTTCTAATGAGAATATAAAAAACGCATATACCCTCATCGAACTTGCAAGCAAGGAATTTATTGCACAGTATGATAAAGATGTCAAAATAAAAGTCATAGAATTTGACGGCGGCGCGGAGACGAAGGCAATTACAAATTCTTTCGGCAAAAACGATGCGGCCGATATATTGTATGACGGATTTTTCAATATGAGTTCGTTTATCCATACAGGCAAGGTTGTCCCTATAGACGACGTCCTTACGCCGGAAATGAAAGAGGATATATTCCCGGCTTATTTGGAACACGGACGATTTAATAATAAGCTCTATATGCTTCCCTATATGAGTTCTGAGAACATTCTCATATATAATAGGGAAATGCTTGAAAAATACGGTTTGGGCGAATATATCGACGAGGGCGCAGTGATTTCAAACTGGAGCGTTGAGGACTGGACAAAGATACTGAATACGCTTGCGGACGGATTTGCAAAAGAAGGCAAAGGGAAAGTCCCTATGATGATGTACGCAAAAGATAATCAGGGCGATACTCACATAATGACAATGCTGCGTTCTTTCGGCGGCGAATTGTTTGACAGCGGCAACAATTTTGACCTTGCTGATAATCCCGAGGTTATTTCTGCCCTCAGGTGGCTTCAGAACGGCATGAACTCAGGCTGGTACCTGCCTGTTCCGTATTACAAAACGATGTCCGACAACAGCAGTAAATTCAAAATGGACGAGCTTGCCTTTTATAACTTTAATCTGGGAAGTTCGACGTATAGCAGAGTTAAGGAAGATTACAATGCGGAAACAAACACTTTTAAGAAATACGGCTTTGTTAATTATCCCGGTAATCATTGTACGATCTTCAACGAAGGGTTTGAAATTTTTGATAACGGCGACAGCGAAAAAATAGAAATCGCGAAAGATTTCATAAGATATTTCTATGAAACAGATAAATGGCTTGAATGCTCCGCCGGAAGCATCCCTGTAAGCAAAAAAGTCATGGAAAAATATAAAGACGATATATTGCTTTTGGAGGCGTTCTCGCAGAATATCGTAAATTCGGTTGATTATACGCATAATCTCCCGAACTGGCAGGGAAGCAAAAATTCTGTCAGGAGCGTGTTTTACAAAGAAATAGCGATGCTTATGACCAAAGATGCAGACGGCAATTTTGCTGTCACGCCAGAAGAATGCGCAGCTAATTTGCAGGAAAAATTAAATACAGCTATATCTGAAGGACGTAAAAACAGTACGCTTCATGAGTAAGAGCCCATTCTGGTTTGGCGCGCCGGTTTTTGGCGGAAAGCAAAAAAAGCGAAACATCTGAGCTTGAATTGGAACAGGAGGTTTGACGGCTTTGAATACAGTGAAGGTACAATATGAAAAATTACATGAAAAGGCCCGGATTCCGACATACGGCACGGAATTTTCGGCCGGTGCGGATCTGTACGCCTGTATGGACGAACCGGCTGTGATTATGCCGGGAGCGACGGGCTTTATCCATACGGGGATTGCGATGGCGATTCCGGCCGGCCTTGTCGGACTGATTTACGCAAGAAGCGGGCTTGCCTGCAAAAAAGGCCTGGCGCCGGCGAATAAAGTAGGGGTGATCGATTCTGATTACCGCGGCGAGATTATTGTGGCGCTGCACAACCATTCGTCAGAAGAGATCACCGTGGAGTGCGGGGACCGTGTGGCGCAGATGGTCATAGCGCCGTATATCATGGCGGAGTATGAAGAGACGGAGGATTTGGATGAGACCGGGCGCGGTGCGGGCGGATTCGGTTCCACCGGGACAAAATAAGCGATATGAAATATAATGACAGCATCCGTACGGTGAAAGGCGTGGGAGAGAAAGCGGAGCAGCGATTCCATAAGTTAAATATATGGGAAGTCGGCGACCTGCTGCAGCATTATCCGAGGGATTATGATGAATTTCGGGACGCAGTGCCCATTCGGGAGCTGCGCGAAGGGGAATTGATGGCGGTGGAAGGAGTTCTGCGCACAAAACCGGCGCTGAAAAATACATCCCGCATGAAGATCGTCACAGTATTTTTTGAGGATGCTACAGGCATAGTACAGGCGACATGGTTTAATATGCCGTTTCTCGTCCGGCAGCTGCATATGGGGACGCGCTACTTGCTTCGGGGGAAGGTCGGGCGGATCAACGGAAAAATTGTGATGGAACAGCCGAAGCTGTACAGCCGCAATGAATTTTACAAAAATGTCGGGAAAATGCTTCCGATCTATCCGCTGACGTCGGGCTTGACCAACACTCAGGTGACGAAGGCGGTAAGCAATGCGCTCTCGGAATGTGACGAGCTTACGGAATTTCTTCCGGCGGAGATACGGAAACGGCACGGCCTGGCCGGCTATCGCAAGGCGGTGCGGGACATACATTTTCCAGCGGATCGCGTGCAATTTCTCAAGGCGAGGAGGCGCCTCGTTTTTGACGAGCTTTTTTTGTATCAGGCGGCGTTAAAGGCGATCCGCCTGCGAAATAACCATGCGAGCGCCCATGTCATGGAATACCGGAATGAGCTGGATGAATTTCGCGACAGCCTTCCGTTTTCGCTCACGGGCGCACAGGACAGAACCTTTCGCGAGATCGCTGCGGATATGGCTAGCGGGACGGTTATGAACCGTCTTGTGCAGGGAGACGTGGGTTCCGGAAAGACGGTCGTGGCGGCCATGTCCCTTTATCTGGCGGTCTGCAACGGCAGTCAGGGGGCGTTTATGGCGCCGACCGAGGTGCTGGCGGCGCAGCACTATGAGTCGCTGACAAAAATGCTGGGCCCGTTTGGCGTGAGGATCGGGCTTCTCACCGGAGCGTTGACGCCGAAACAGAAGAGAGAGGGAAAGCGGATGATTGCCTCCGGTGAATGGGATATCGTCGTGGGAACCCATGCGATTTTGCAGGATAATGTGGAATTTCGCGATTTGGCGCTTGTGATCACGGATGAGCAGCATCGTTTTGGCGTGCGCCAGAGGGAAAAATTATCTGAAAAAGGAGACAATCCCCATGTGCTTGCGATGAGCGCGACGCCGATTCCGAGAACGCTGGCGCTTGTTCTGTACGGCGACATGGATCTGTCGGTCATGGATGAGCTGCCGGCAGACCGCCTTCCGGTTAAAAACTGCGTGGTCGGTACAAATTACCGTCCGGCCGCCTACCGTTTTATGAAAGAGCAGATCGGGTTCGGCCATCAGGTTTACATCATCTGTCCGATGGTAGAGGAAAATGGGGAGTCGGAAATGGAAAATGTCGCGATTTATACGGAGCGCCTGCGTGAGATCTTTAAAGATGGCATTGTGGTTGACAGCCTGCACGGGAAAATGAAGCCTCAGGAGAAAAACGAAGTGATGAGCCGGTTTTGCCGCGGAAAGTCGGATATCCTCGTCTCCACGACTGTGATCGAGGTCGGTATTGACGTGCCGAATGCGACGGTTATAATGATCGAAAATGCGGAGCGGTTTGGCCTCGCCCAGCTTCATCAGCTGCGCGGGCGCGTAGGGCGCGGGGACGCCCAGTCGTATTGTATACTGGTGTATGGCAGGGAGAGCGAGGAAGGAAAAGAGCGGCTCTCCATTTTGGCGGATTCCAATGACGGATTTGAAATCGCAAGGGAGGATTTGAAGCTGCGCGGGCAGGGAGATTTCTTCGGCGTCATGCAGAGCGGCGACAAGCTGTTCCGTCTCGCTGATATTTATGAGGATGCCGATATATTTACGGCGGCGCATGAAGAGGCATGCAGGTACCGATTCGATGAGGTCAGCCGGTTTTACGCCAAAAATAAAGGACTGATGGAGAGGCTGGATCACTATATGGGAACGGTTTCTCTCTGACGGGCTGAATGGCAGCGTTTTTATTCGCTGTGCAGCAGGAATAAAATACCCGTTTCCAAAATAAAATGGTAAAAATATGGAATCGGGACTGTTTTTATGGATCAAATTGAAAAAGAAAAGGAGAAACTCATTTTGTTTACGAAAGTGGGGGCGATTGTGCTCACGTCGCTTCTTCTTCTTGTTACAAGCATTTATTTTTATCCTCAGACCTCCGCCACGGTCGGCCTCCGCGTGAGTGAAAAAGAACTGCCTATTTATTGCGTCGATAAGAAGGATGAGCCGAAAATTTCGCTTTCATTCGACGCTGCGTGGGGCAATGACGATACGGCGAAAATATTGGATGTTTTGAAACAGAATGATGTCCGCGCCACCTTTTTTATGACGGGGGGATGGGTAGAAAAATATCCGGATGACGTAAAGGCGATTGCAGCGGCGGGACATGATTTGGGAAACCACAGCGAAAACCACAAACAGATGTCCCAGCTCTCTGCCGAACAGTGCAAGGAAGAGATCATGAAACCGCATGAGAAGGTGAAACGGCTGACCGGAAAGGATATGATGCTGTTCCGCCCGCCGTACGGCGATTACAACGACAATCTCATCAATGTGTGCCGCGAAATCAATTATTATCCGATTCAGTGGGATGTCGACTCCCTCGACTGGAAAGATTATGACGCTGACACGATCATCAGAAAGGTGACCGAGCACAAGCATCTGGGAGCCGGCTCGATCATCCTCTGCCATAATGGGGCGAAGCATACGGCGGAGGCGCTGGATCGTCTGATTAAGACGTTGAAGGAGAAGGGGTACCAGCTTGTGCCGATCTCGGAATTGATTATGAAGGACGGGTACGCGATCGACCACGAGGGGCGTCAGTACAGCAAATAAGCGGCTAAGGGAAGGAGAATCGCCCAATCATTCGCCGCATCGGCACAAATTGTTGAGCGATTGCCCTAAAAATTTTTAATTTGTACTTGCAAAATGGGAAAAGGTTTGTTAGAATAGTTTTGTTGTGTGTGGATAACGCACCTGTTTGAGGCTGATTTGGCCGCAGGACGGTTGTGAATGACATAAGATTTATAGAAGGAGGTGCTTTTTGCATGGCTAGGTGTGCGATTTGTGACAAGAGCGTGCATTTTGGTAACGCTGTCAGCCACTCTCATAGAAGAAGCAATAAAAGCTGGAAAGCGAATTTAAAATCTGTAAGAGTTCGGGTAAATGGTGGTACGAAGAAGATGTATGTTTGTACTTCCTGCCTTCGTTCCGGAAAAGTGGAGCGGGCTTAGAAAACGCAGAACATAAAGAAGGCCTCTGTTTTGGATTTGCCGGGACAGGGGCTTTCATTTTTTTTCAGAAATTCTTCTTGACAAATCTCCTTTCATGCGGTATGATGTGTAAAGTGATTTTCTTTACACGAGGCAAAAGGGCGTAGAAAGGCATGGTGTCATATATGGCAGAGAAAGAAAGTTCCCTGACGGATATTAAAGAAATCGTAAAACTGTCATATTTGTATGACTTTTACGGGCCGCTTTTGAAAGACAGGAACAGGGAGATTTTTGAACAGTATGTCCTGAACGATTTGTCGCTCAGCGAGATCGCAAGCGAGTACGGCATCACGCGGCAGGGCGTATATGATATCGTGAAGCGGTGCAGCGGGCATCTGGAGAGCTGCGAAGAGAAATTGAAGCTGTTTGAACGGTTTCAGCTGGCGAAAGAGCGGTTGGGCCAGGTGGAGCGGCTTGTGAGGGACGGCAGCGGCGAAAACAGGGAAGAGATTCTTGATCTTACGCATCAGATTTATGAAATTTTGTAAACCGAAATCGGGGTAGTCGGATATGGAGGTATAGGCATGGCGTTTGACCGTTTAAGCGAAAAGCTGCAGAACGTGTTTAAAAACCTCAAAAGTAAAGGGAGGCTTACGGAAGCGGATGTAAAGGCGGCTTTGAAAGAGGTTAAGATGGCGCTTTTGGAAGCGGACGTAAATTTTAAGGTAGTCAAAAATTTTGTAAAGGCCGTCCAGGAGCGGTCGATGGGCGAAGAGGTGTTAAACAGCTTGACGCCGGGCCAGACTGTGATTAAGTATGTAAATGAAGAGCTTGTCCGGATGATGGGAGAGACGGCGACGGAAATATCGCTGCTTTCGGGAGATAAGATCACTGTTATTATGATGTGCGGCCTGCAGGGAGCCGGAAAGACGACGACAGCTGCAAAGCTGGCGGCGAAGCTGAAGGAAAAAGGGAAAAAGCCGCTTTTGGTAGCGTGCGACGTGTATCGTCCGGCGGCGGTCGAGCAGCTGCAGACAAACGGGGATAAGGTGGGCGTGCCGGTATTTTCCATGGGAACCGGGCACAATCCGGTCGATATTGCGAAGGCCGGGGTGGAGCATGCAAAGGCAAACCATTATAATATTGTTTTTTTGGATACGGCAGGGCGGCTTCACATCGATGGAGAGCTGATGCAGGAATTGAAAAATATCAAGTCGGAGATCCGCATTCATCAGACGATACTGACAGTGGATGCTATGACCGGCCAGGATGCGGTCAATGTGGCGTCGTCGTTTGACGAGGCTCTGGCGATTGACGGCGTGATTCTCACGAAGCTTGACAGCGATACGAGGGGCGGCGCGGCATTGTCGATACGGGCGATCACCGGCAAACCGATTTACTATGTCGGCATGGGCGAAAAGCTGTCGGATCTCGAACAGTTTTATCCGGACCGCATGGCGTCCCGCATTCTCGGTATGGGCGACGTGATGACCCTCATTGAAAAGGCTGAGGCGCAGATCGACGAGGAAAAGGCGGCGGAGCTGTCCAGGAAATTCAAGAATAACGAATTTGATTTTAACGATTTTTTGGAGCAGATGCAGCAGATGAAGAAAATGGGAGGGCTTTTTAGCATATTGAGCATGCTTCCCGGTATGGGGCTTCCGGCTGATCTGGAAATAGATGATGATGCGCTCAAGGGCACGGAAGCGATCATCTATTCAATGACGATAGAAGAGCGGACGAAGCCGTCTATTATCAATCCGTCCCGCAAACGGCGCATTGCCGCGGGCGCGGGCGTGGATATCAGCGAAGTAAACCGGCTGATTAAACAATTTGAGCAGAGCCGGAAAATGATGAAGCAGATGTCGGGCATGATGTCCGGAAAAAAGATGAAGCGGGGAAAGATGAAGTTTCCGTTTGGTTTTTGATTCAATCAGTTTTACAACTTTTTGAATAGATTATGCAATATGTAAAGAAGGAGGTGAAAGACGTGGTAAAAATCAGGTTAAAACGGCTTGGCAAGAAAAAAGCTCCCTTTTATAGAATTGTAGTAGCGGATGAGAGATCTCCACGAGACGGCAAGAATATCGCCGAGATCGGTACTTATGACCCGAATCAGGAGCCTGCTGTTGTCAAGGTGGACGAGGAAGCGGCTAAGAAGTGGATTGCAAATGGTGCAAAGCCAACCGATGTTGTCGCCCGTTTGTTTAAGCAGGCAGGTATTGTATAACAGTAACCAGTAATGCATCCTGACATAAAGGAGGTTAGCAGTATGAAAGAGTTGGTTGAAATAATTGCTAATGCATTAGTGGACAATCCTGATGAAGTAGTTGTGACGGAGACGGAAAACGAAAAAGAGATTGTCTTGAGTTTGAGAGTTGCGCCTGACGATATGGGAAAGGTGATCGGGAAGCAGGGTAAGATCGCGAAAGCGATTCGTACGGTAGTGCGCGCCGCTGCTCCGAAGAGCGACAAAAAAATACTGGTAGATATCCGGTAGTGAATGTAGGAAGACATCTGCGAATAGCAACTCGCAGATGTTTTTGCTTGCGCGGAAGGCATAAGCCAAGCCGGAATGCTTGCATTCCAATTTGGCGCCGCCCGCGAACGTGAGAAACGCTCGGAGAGCGTTTCTCATCGTTGCATAAAAAAACGCAAGGAGGAATGCCGGCATGGATGAATTGTTGAGGATCGGCGTTATTACAACGACGCACGGGCTGCGCGGGGAGGTCAAGGTGTTTCCCACGACGGATGACGCAAGGCGGTTTGATGACTGCGACGAGGTGATACTCATAAAAAAAGGCGAGCATATTCCGATCCATGTTGAGAGGGTCAGATATTTCAAAAACCTTGTCATTGTGAAATTCAAGGAATTTAACGATATCAGTGAAGTGGAGCAGCTTCGAAAATGCGATATTATGGTGACGCGGGAAAATGCGGTGCCGCTGGAAGAGGGCGAGTTTTTTATCTGTGATGTGATCGGAGCGCGCGTTGTAGAAGAAGACGGGACACGGATCGGGAATGTGAAGGACGTACTGGAAACCGGGGCGAACAATGTGTTTGTGATTGAGACCGAGGACGGCGGGGAAGTGCTGTTTCCGTCCATTCCGGACTGTATCAAAAAGGTTGATGTGGAAAAGAAAGAAGTCGTGGCGCATATTATGCCGGGACTGATGTGAGTGCGGATGAAATAAGGAGAACTATGAAATATTATGTTATGACGCTTTTTCCGGAAATGTTTCCGGGGATTTTGAATACAAGCATACTCGGACGGGCGGGAGAGAAGGGCATCATTGACTGGGAAACTTTTAATATACGTGATTTTACGCTGGATAAGCACAAGCGTGTGGATGATTATCCCTATGGCGGCGGAGCCGGAATGCTTATGCAGGCGGAGCCGGTCTGCCGGTGTTATGAGGCGGTCAGGGAGAAGCTTGCGCGCAAATCGGCGCGAGTTATTTTCATGACGCCGCAGGGCAGGGTATTTGACCAAACTATGGCGCGGCAATTTGCGGAGGAAGAAGAACTCGTATTTCTGTGCGGACATTACGAGGGGATTGACGAGCGGGCGCTGGAGGAAATTGTGACGGATCCGGTATCGATCGGGGATTATGTGCTGACCGGAGGCGAAGTGCCCGCCATGGTAGTCATGGACGCGGTGTCCCGCCTTGTTCCCGGCGTGCTGAATAATGAAGATTCATCCCAAAACGAAAGCTTCTCAGAAGGGCTTTTGGAACATCCGCAGTATACGAGGCCGGAGGAAATCCTGGGAAAAAGGGTGCCGGAGGTTTTGCTTTCCGGGCATCATGCGAACATAGAAAAGTGGCGTCTGGAGCAGTCCGTAGAGCGAACAAAGAAATTCCGCCCGGATTTATATGAGAAATGGCAACGAAATTTTTCCAATTGACTTGCATTTGTTGTAAAAGAGTGATAAAATTAATAAGATAATATTGGACGTATTATGTCCTTTTGATAAATGGAGGGTTAAACGTGGGCCGAAGTGCAAGCTGTGAGCGCATTACAAACGAAACGTCCATCACGATCGAACTGGAAGTGGACGGGTCGGGAAAGTATGAGATCGATACGGGCATCGGATTTTTTGACCATATGCTGGAAGGATTTGCGAGGCATGGTTTCTTTGACCTGCAGATCTCCGTGACGGGAGATACCCATGTAGACGCCCATCATACAGTCGAGGACACGGGGCTTGCGCTGGGAACGGCATTTGCGAAGGCGCTGGGCGGCAAAGAAGGGATCGCCAGATTCGGATATTTTATACTGCCGATGGACGACGCTCTCGTTCTGGCGTCGCTGGATTTGTCCGGGCGTACATATTTCAGCTTCGATGCCGCGCTTGCTGCAGAAAAGCTCGGTACGATGGAGACGGAGACGGTGCGCGAGTTTTTTATGGGTTTTGCCTCGGGAGCGGGCATGAATTTGCATATTCGCCAAATGGCGGGAACCAATACGCACCATATCGTGGAAGCAATGTTCAAGGCCGTTGCAAAGGCGATGGACATGGCGGTGAAGCGGGATGGCCGGATTGAAGGAGTGCTCTCGACGAAAGGAATGCTGTAAAACCTTTTGAATTTGGTTATATTATAGTTACAGAGAAGAGGAAAGAGACATAAAAGGGGGTTGCGGCTTGGCGTACAAAAAGATTATTCCGTTTATAAATGCGGAAAATGAATTGCCGGGAAATGTCGTCTTGCAGGCGGAGCAGTATTGTTTTGCGGGGGCGGATGCGCTATTTGTTTATAATTATTCAAAGATAGAGAAAGAACGGGAAGAATTTTTGGACACGCTCGCCAAAATTGACGAAGCGATAGACGTGCCCTTGTATGCCGGCATATACGTCGGACGGTTTGAGGACGTGAAAAAGGCATTTTATACCGGTGCGGACCGGATCGTCATAAAATATGACGTCTGCCCGAGCGAGGCGGTTTTGAAAGAAGCGATCGGAAGATTCGGATCGGCAAAAATCATGGTCGAGCTTGACGGTGGTGTGAATTATGAAAAAATTCCGTTTTCGGTAGATTCGCTTCTGCTAAAGCATGTGGATGCGGGGACGGCGCTCGAGAGGAAATTAAGCAGACTCGGCAAGCGTGTTATTATTCGCGACAGTCTGAGGAGAAATGATCTGGAAAGCCTTTTGAAGCTTCCTCAGGTGGACGGGGTTGCGACCGATTACTTTTTGGGAAAAGGGCTTCTGAAAATAAAGAAAAACATGAAGGAAGCGGGCGTTCCGATGAATACGTTTGAGTCGTCGATGGATTTTTCGGAATTTAAGACGGATGAGGAAGGCCTGATTCCGTGCGTCGTACAGGACTATAAAACCGATGAGGTTCTTATGGTGGCCTATATGAATGAGGAGTCTTTCTGCGCCACGTGCGATACGGGCAAGATGACTTATTTCAGCAGAAGCAGGCGGGAATTGTGGTGCAAAGGCGATACGTCGGGGCATTACCAGTATGTGAAGGAACTGAGGGCCGACTGCGACTGCGATACGCTGCTGGCGAAGGTCCATCAGGTGGGGGCGGCGTGCCACACCGGCGCGAGAAGCTGCTTTTTCAACGAGCTGGCGAAAAAAGAATATGATAATGTAAATCCTCTGACCATTTTAAACGAGGTGTTTGCTACCATTGAAGACCGGAAGCAAAATCCGAAAGAGGGTTCTTATACAAATTACCTGTTTGACAAGGGAATAGACAAGATATTAAAAAAATGCGGCGAGGAAGCCACGGAGATTGTCATAGCGGCAAAGAATCCGGATGCGGAAGAACTCAAATATGAGATTGCGGATTTTCTGTATCATATGATGGTTCTTATGGCAGAACGCGGGCTCACGTGGGACGACGTTGTGAAGGAACTTGCCAACAGGCACTAGTCAGGGTTAAGGTTAGGAGGTATTCAAGATGTCACTAGCAGGAGCTGTGTTGTATTACGGGGTGCGTTTGATTGTTTTTGCCGTTGTTGCGGGAGTCGGTATTGCAGCGGGGATCAAGATGCGTAAAAGCAAAAATGCAAATTCTACAAAATAAAAAGATAGGGGCTTATTACTATGGTAGGAAGAACTCGGAAGAGATTAGGTGATATGCTGGTAGAAGCCAATGTCATCACGAACGACCAATTGATGGAGGCGCTGGCGAAGCAGAAGGAGACGGGAAGCCGTCTTGGCGAAGTCCTCGTCGATATGAAGTTTACGGACGAGATGGAAATCGCGGAAGCGATGGCGCAGCAGATGAAAATTCCGGTGGCAAAGATCAGGGAAGCAAAGCTGCTGCCGGAAGTGATCGCGCTTCTCCCGGAAGAAATAGTGCGCAAGCACAATGTCATTCCTTTTGAACTCGATGAGAACAATGCGAACATACTCCGGGTGGCTATGGCAGACCCGTTGGATATCATTGCGGTTGACGACCTTTCTATTGTTACGAATATGCAGATTGACGTCATGGCCGCCACGCCGTCTGATATCGCGTATGCGATCGAGAAATATTATGGAAATGCGCAGTCTGCGAAGCTGGCGGAAAGCTTTTCGCAGGAGCGGATGGAGAAGGACAAAAAGCTTAAGGGCGACAAAGAAGAGAGTAATGATGAGGTTGACAATTCGCCGATTGTGCTTCTTGTAAATAAAATTATCGAACAGGCGGTAAACGAGCGTGCCAGCGATATACATATAGAGGCGCTGGAGGATCAGGTCAGGGTGAGGTACCGTATTGACGGCGCCATGCAGGAGGTAATGAGATATCCGAAAGACCTGCAGTCCGCGATTGTGGCGCGCATTAAAATCGTCAGCGGAATGAATATCTCTGAGAAGCGGGCTCCTCAGGACGGCCGTATGACGCTTATTTTTAACCGTGTCGAGTACGATCTGCGCGTATCGTCCCTTCCAACTACATTCGGCGAAAAAGTGGTTATGCGTATCGCTTCCAAATCGGGACTGAATAAAGAAAAGAGCGAGCTCGGTTTCCAGGAAGAGGAATTAAAGCGTTTTGATGGAATTCTGAAAAACCCGCACGGCATTATTCTTGTTACGGGACCTACCGGAAGCGGTAAATCGACGACGCTGTACACGGTTCTCAACGAGTTGAACGGCGGGGATGTAAATATTATTACCGTAGAGGATCCGGTCGAGGCGGACGTGGACGGTATCAATCAGGTTCAGGTAAACGAAAAGGCGGGGCTTACGTTTGCTTCTGCGCTCCGTTCCATTCTTCGTCAGGATCCGGATATTATCATGATCGGAGAGATCCGTGATGAGGAAACGGCGAACATCGCAGTAAAGGCGGCGATCACAGGGCATCTTGTTGTGAGCACGCTGCATACGAACAGTGCGGCAAGTACGATTACCCGTTTGGAAGACATGGGGATTGAGCCATATATGGTTGCGGATTCCGTCGTGGGCATTATCGCACAGCGTCTTGTCAGGAGGATCTGTCCGAAATGCCATGTGCAGAAGCAGATGAGCGATACGGATAAATTCCGTCTTCGCCTTCGCGGGGATTCAAACCCGACTATTTATGAACCGTCGGAAAAGGGCTGTGCTTATTGTAACAATTCCGGTTACAGAGGGCGAATTGGCGTGTATGAAATCATGCCGATCACGCCGGCGCTCAGAGAGGCGATCAGCCGGGGCGACGGGGCGGAGGATATACAGAAAGTGGCGTTGAAGGAGGGGCTTACTACACTGCGTCTCGGGGCGGCAAAATTGGTGCTAAAGGGAATTACGTCTATTTCTGAGGTAGAGAGGATAGCTGCGGAATAACCGGAAAGAGAAGCGGGTTAATTTACTATAATACAGAGATGGAGGAGGACTTGGGGGAATGACACTGAATGATATTTTGATTGAGGCGCGGAAGGTAGGCGCTTCGGATGTCCATGTATCAGTCGGTATTCCGATTAAATGCCGTATACATGGAACATTGCAGAATCTGACAACCTCTGCAATGACGGGGGCGGACACGAAAGCTCTTGTAGAACAGATGATACCGAAGCGGCTTATTGCTGATTTCAATGAGACGGGCGAGGCGGATTTCTCGTACGCGATACCGGATCAGGGGCGATTCCGTGTGAACGTATTCAAGCAAAAAGGATCTCTTGCTTTCGTTATCCGTCTGATTAATATGGATATTCCGGATCCGGAAAGCCTCGGGCTCACGCAGTCGGTTATCGAACTGACAAAGAAAAAGAGAGGGCTCGTCCTCGTAACAGGGCCGACAGGAAGCGGCAAATCTACGACGCTTGCCGCTCTCATTAACCGGATTAACGAAAATTACAGCCATCACATTATCACATTGGAAGACCCGATCGAGTATTTGCACGTACATAAAAAATCAATTGTAAACCAGAGAGAGATCGGCATGGATACCGATAGCTATGCGAATGCGCTGAGGGCTGCGTTGCGTGAGGATCCCGACGTCATACTGGTCGGGGAGATGCGAGACCTAGATACGATCGCAACGGCGGTAACGGCGGCAGAGACAGGGCATTTGGTGTTCTCCACGCTGCATACGATCGGCGCTGCAGCCACGATAGACCGTATTATCGACGTGTTTCCGCCGTATCAGCAGCCGCAGATCCGTCTGCAGCTCGCTACGCTTTTGGAATCCATTATTTCACAGCAGTTGATGAAGACGGCAGACGGGCACGGAAGGGTAGCGGCATTTGAGATTTTGCATGCGAACAGCGCGATCCGTGCGCTGATCCGTGAGGGAAAGAGCCATCAGATCCCATCGGCGATACAAACAAGCAGAAAAGTCGGGATGATCACGATGGATGATTCAATATATGACCTATATTCTCAGGGCAGAGTGACAAGGGATGAAGCGATTACCTTTGCCCAGGATAAAACAGCATTAACAAAAAGGCTTTATTAAGAAAGGAGGAGTTTAAGTGGCTACTTTTAAGTACAGAATTACTGACAGGTACGGAAAAGACAAAAAGGGCAGCATAGAGGCGGCGTCTGCAGAGGCTGCTACAGCAAAGCTAAAGGGCGATGGAGCCGTCGTTCACTCTGTTAAGGAGGCGACAAGCGTAGATGACGCAGCATGGAACGTTTCGATTGGTAATCCTGTTAAACTCAAAGACATTACGTTATTCTGCCGCCAGTTTTACAGTATACTGAATGCGGGCGTTACCGTTGTGGATGGATTGAAGATGCTTCAGGAGTCCACTGAGAACAAAGTGCTTCGCAAATCCATATACAATGTTCAGGTAAACGTGGAAAAAGGAGAGACGCTTGCCAATGCGATGGCATTGGAAGGAAAAGTATTTCCCGACCTTCTGATCAACATGGTGGCTGCCGGCGAGGCGACCGGTAATCTGAGCATTGCCTTTGAGCGTATCTGCGAACAGTTTGAAAAGGACAACAAACTCAAATCGATGCTTGTTTCGGCAATGATTTATCCGATCGTCGTCCTGGTCGTAACGATCGTCGTTGTTATCGTGCTGATGGTTGTGGTTATTCCGCAGTTTCAGGAGCTGTTTGCGATGGTGGGCGAAACCCTTCCGCTTCCGACCCGTATCGTTATTGCGGTCAGCAATTTCATGGTAGAACACCTCATTCTTGTTGTTGCTGTCATTATCGCGCTTGTCGGGGGGATTGTGGCAGCGAAAAATACGGAAGCCGGAAAGCAGTTTACGAGCAGAATGTGTTTGAAGCTTCCTGTCCTCAGTGATTTTTCCGTGAAAAATGCATCGGCGAAATTCAGTATGACGATGTCCACTCTGATTACGTCCGGCGTACCTCTTGTGGAAGCGCTTGGAATTGTGGCAAACGTTGTGGAAAACCGCGTGATACGGAAAGTGCTCAATGACGCCAGAGAGGATGTTATGCAGGGTATTCCGATGTCTGAGCCGTTGGAGGCGTCAGAGGTATTTCCACAGATGGTGCACCACATGGTTCGGATTGGCGAGGAAACCGGAAATACGGAGGCAATGCTTGATAAGGTTGCTGAGTATTATGAACAGGAAGTGGAGACAGCCACGAAAAACCTGACGACGATGATGGAACCGCTTGTCATCGTCGTGCTGGCGATCACGGTCGGCGGCGTGGTAGGAGCAATCGTCATGCCGATGGTGCAGATCTACCAGATGGCAGGCTGATACAATATAAAAACAAAGGTGTCTGTTTCCGGAGTACGCTCTGGAGCGGGCGCCTTTTTTCGAATGCATCAGATCAGGTTTGACCAATGACCGGATTCATGATAAAATGAGTGCAACGAACAATGAATTTCGATTGGAGCGGAAAAGCATATGGATAAAGAGAAGATTGAACAGGCGGTCGCTTTGTTTTTGGATGGAATCGGGGAGAACCGGAACAGGGAAGGATTGAAAGGCACGCCGGAGCGGATTGCGCAGATGTGCGAAGAAATATTTGCAGGCTATGGAAGCGACGCGTCGGAGCATCTTACCCGGACTTTTGCCTCAGAGCAGAAAGACCTCGTAGTGGAAAAGGATATTACATTTTATTCTGTCTGCGAGCATCATCTTCTTCCGTTTTACGGAAAAGCACATATCGGATATGTGCCGGATGGACGCGTGGTGGGGATCAGCAAGCTCGCGCGCACCGTGGAGGCGTTTGCGAGGAGGGCGCAGATTCAGGAGCAGTTGACAAATCAGATTGCCGATGCGGTTATGGATATTTTAAAGCCAAAAGGCGTAATTGTCATGATAGAAGCGGAACATATGTGCATGACGATGAGAGGGGTGAAAAAGCCGGGTACGAAAACGACTACCGTGAGCGCAAGAGGATGCATGGAAGAAAGTGAAAAGAGACGGGAATTTCTTCAGTTTGTCCTCTAGTGCAAAAGGCGGCAAGCGATGCCGGTAGGACAGGTACAATAGAATGGAACAGGGCAGTATAAGAGATGAAAATAGGCGGACATGATTTTGAGATTGGAAACAAAGTACATATTATGGGGATTTTGAACGTTACGCCGGACTCCTTTTCCGACGGCGGGCAGTTTGCAGGGGAAGAGCGGGCGGTGCGGCGGGCGGAGCAGATGATCGAGGACGGCGCCCGCCTGATCGATGTGGGCGGAGAGTCAACCCGTCCGGGGTATACCCGGATTTCTGAGGAAGAAGAAATCCGGCGGATTCTGCCGGTGATTCGGAGTATAAAACAAAAATTCGATATTCCGGTCTCAGTTGATACATATAAGAGCGGGGTTGCGAGAGCGGCGCTTGATGCCGGAGCAGATCTCATAAACGATATTTGGGGATTTCGATACGCCGGATCCCGACATGATGAAAGCATGGCGGCTGTCGCCGCGGAATACAGCGTCCCCGTTTGTCTCATGCACAACCGGGACAATACGGATTACGTGCATTTTGTTCCGGAGGTGATCGAGGACTTAAAGGAATCGCTGGCGGAGGCGGAGAGATATGGCGTCGCGCCGGACAAGATCATTTTGGATCCGGGCGTTGGTTTTGGCAAGACGTACGAACAAAATTTGAGTATCATCCATCATCTTGATGAAATATGCAGGCTGGGATATCCGGTTTTGCTTGGCGCATCGCGCAAGACTGTGATCGGCAGGACGTTAAATCTCCCGGTGACAGAGAGAGAAGAGGGAACAATTGCAACCTCTGTGATTGCGGCAATGAAAGGATGTGCTTTTGTTCGCGTTCACAATGTGAGGGCGAATGCAAGGGCGCTGCGGATGACAGAGGCGATACGGCGGGCGGATACTTTGGAAAACAGTTAGTGAAACAATACCGATTGGACAGGCATCAGAAGGAGGAATGGAGTATGGATAAGATTGAAATCAAAGATTTGGAGTGTTATTGCCGCCATGGCGTCTTGAAAGAGGAACGGACGCTGGGACAGAAATTTCTCGTTTCCGTTGCGCTTTATATGAATACGAGAAGAGCGGCAACGTCCGATGACATTGCTTTTTCGGTTGATTATGCAGAGGTTTCGCATTTTGTGAATGATATTATGACAAAGACGGAGCATGAGCTGCTGGAAACGCTTTGTGAAAATATTGCCAGAGAGCTTCTTATAAAGTATAAAATACTTGATGCCGCGGAAGTTTGCATAAAAAAGCCGTGGGCGCCTATTTCCCTGCCGATGGATACGGTTTCCGTCACAATAAAACGTACATGGACGAAAGTCTATGTGGCAGTCGGGTCAAATATCGGAAACCGCAGGAAATACATCGATGATGCGTATGCGGCGATCCGAAACGACCCTTTTTGCCGGAAAGATTTTATATCAAATCTGATTGATACGAAACCGTACGGGATGACCGAGCAGGACAATTTTTTAAACGGCGCCATCTGTTTTGAGACGCTGTATAGTCCTGAAGAGCTTTTGGAATTTATGCATTATCTTGAGGAAAAGGGAGACCGGGACAGGGAGACGGAGATCCACTGGGGTCCGAGAACGATTGACCTGGATATTTTGTTTTACGGCGATGAGATCATACAGAAGCAGGATCTGGTCATTCCCCACAGGGAACTGCATCTGCGCGAATTTGTTTTGAAGCCGCTTCAGGAAATTGCGCCGTATAAATTGCATCCGGTATTTCACAAAACCGTGAGCCAGCTCTTATCAGAACTTCAGGAAAAAGGAGAAGAGAAATGATCGATTTACAGGAAGCCAGAAAACATATTGATGAGATAGACCGGCAGATCGTGGAGCTTTTTGAAAAGCGGATGCAGGAATCAAATGCAGTGGCGGAATATAAGCGCAGGACGGGAAAAGCCGTATATGATAAGGAGCGGGAGCAAGAAAAACTGAAAGAGCTTGTTCATCTTTCCAGCAATGATTTTAACCGCAGGGCGGTTACGGAGCTGTTCAGCCAGATTATGTCAATCAGCAGGAAGTACCAGTACAGCGTGCTTCCGGTTTTGGACGGGCTGGCGGAATTTCGCAGGGTAGAACGGCTCGAAGTGGCGAAAGATACAAAGGTATGTTATTTTGGCAAGGCGGGAAGCCATACCCAGCAGGCGATGGAAGATTTTTTTGGCGAGGATATATGCGGCGTCAGCTGCTCCACGTTTCAGAGCGTGATGGAGGCGGTTCAGAGCGGGGCGGCAGACTACGGCGTGCTCCCGATCGAAAACTCATCCACCGGGGGGATCACGGCAAATTATGACTTGCTTTTGAATTATTCAAACAGCATCGTCGGGCAGTATGTGAACCGGATCGATCAGTGCCTTGCGGCGCTTCCGGGAGCAAAGTTAGAGGATATCAACACGGTTTATTCGCATATTCAGGGTTTGCTGCAGTGCAGCGCGTTTTTGCATGAACATCCGGAGATCCGTCAGGCGGAGTGCCCAGACACCGCAGCGGGGGCAAAAAAGGTTGCGGAAGAGGGAGATATGACCAAAGCGGCGATCTGCGCCAGAAGGGCGGCGAAAGAATATGGACTGCAGGTTTTGGCCGACAGCATTCAGCAGGAAAAAAACAATTCCACCCGGTTCATCATCATCGGAAGAGAGCCGGTGTATTTGAGCGACAGCAATAAGATCGCGCTCTGCATTGAGCTTTCCCATGAATGCGGTTCGCTCTACCGGATTTTGTCTCATTTTCTGTTTAATGACCTGAATATGACCCAGATCGAGTCCCGCCCGATCAAAGGGAAAAATTGGGAATACCGTTTTTTTATAGATATCGAAGGAAACCTTGAAAATCCGGCGGTTCAGAATGCTCTGCGCGGAATAAGGGAAGAGGCGAAAGCCATTCGTATTCTGGGGAATTTTCATAGTTAATGCGCCGGCGATGGCATTCACAAAAAGAACAATATTTTATCACAACTTCTTCATGGAACAATCATTTTTTTCCCACAACTGATGTTTATAGTATAAGCATACAGGGAAAACAAACAGATTGGAGGTTTTATCATGAAGAAGTTTTTTAAATTGGCGGCGAGCGCCGTCGCTTTTGGCGTACTGAGCAGCGCCGTTTTTCAGGGGACGAATTATTTCGCCGGCCAGTATGGAGAAGTAAGGCAGGAAAGTACCATGACAGATATAAAAAAGGAAAATTATCCGATTACTGCGCTTTCTGCAGACGCCGGAAATGAAATTGCAGGCGTTTCCGATGTGGCAGAAGCGGTACTTCCGTCCATTGTGGCAATTGACGTCAAGGTAGTGTCGGAGCAACGGGACTTTTTCGGAAGAGTGTATGAAAGTGAAGGACAGGGAAGCGGCTCGGGAATTATTTTTAAGGAGGACTCGGATTATATTTATATCGTGACGAATAATCATGTCGTGGAAGACAGTGTGGAAGTGGTTATTACGTTTAACGACAAAACAACGGCGGATGCAGTAGTGACAGGCACGGATGCGGACTCGGATCTGGCTGTCGTAAAGGTAGCGAAGCAAAGCTTGCAGGAAGGAGCAATTGACAATATTAAGGTGGCGGCGATGGCGGACAGCGATCAGATAAAAGTCGGCGAACAGGCGATCGCAGTCGGCAATGCCCTTGGTTACGGAACGAGCGTGACAGTGGGGTATGTGAGCGCGAAGGACCGCGAAATGTCAAATGCGATGAAGCTGATTCAGACGGACGCCGCGATCAATCCGGGCAACAGCGGCGGCGCGCTGGTTAATGCAAAAGGACAGGTGATCGGCATCAATTCATCTAAATTCGCTTCCGAAGAAGTGGAGGGGATGGGATTTGCAATACCGATCTCAGATGCGGCGCCGATAATAGAGAAACTGGCAGCCGGTGATGCCAACGCATGACGGCCGCGCCTTTTCTTTGAATTTTAAGAAAAAATTTATTAGACTTACATGCTGTGATTTGTTATAATAAGGCAAATGCTATTTCAAGAAAGGAACGGATGCCAATGAACAAGAAATTAATCGCAGTGATTGTTTGTCTGTCGATATTGTTTACTTCTTTTGTTTCACCTGCACAGATTGCAGCAAAAAAGACTAAATTGAAGCTCAACAAAAAGAAAGTTACAATGTATGTCGGAAAGACTGTTTTGCTGAAGGTGAAGGGTACAAAGAAAAAGGTGAAGTGGAAGAGCAACCGTAAGAAGATAGCGGCTGTCTCTAAAAAAGGAAAGGTGACGGCAAAGAAAAAGGGAAGCGCCAAAATTACCGCTAAAGTCGGCAAAAAGAAACTGGTTTGCCGGGTTACGGTAAGAAACCGGGCGGCTTTGAGTGATGATGCAGATCAGTCCTATGATTCAGTGAATCAGGGCGGTTCCGATGTATCAGCCGCGCCCGGATCATCTGCAAGTACGTCTTTTACCCCGTCGGGAGGAGACGCATCGGCGACGGTAAAACCGGGTGATTTTGGGGGTGCGGTGACAAAAAAGCCCGACCATACAGAGAATACGGATATGCCAAAGCCGCAGGAGACGGCGGCAGCAAATACGGCGAAGCCGCAGGAAACGACGGCTGTAAATACGGCGAAGCCGCAGGAGACGGCAGCAGCAAATACGGCGAAGCCGCAGGAAACGGCGGCTGTAAATACGGCGAAGCCGCAGGAGACGACAGCTGTAAATACGGCGAAGCCGCAGAAAACGGCGGCAGCAAATACGGCGAAGCCGCAGAAAACGGCGGCTGTAAATACGGCGAAGCCGCAGGAAACGGCGGCTGTAAATACGATGAAGCCGCAGGAGACGACAGCTGTAAATACGGCGAAGCCGCAGGAGACGACAGCTGTAAATACGGCGAAGCCGCAGGAGACGGCGGCAGCGAATACGGCGGAGCCGCAGCCATCTGAAGAGGCTGCCGCAACAGAACGTCCGCAGGTTCCGATCGTGTCAAAAGAAGCATCGTTTGAGACAGGGACGGATGGATTTACGGCTAGAGGAAATGCCAGGATCCAGACGGCGGAGGACGGTTATAATGGAAAGTGCCTCTGCGTCTCCGGGAGAACCTCGGCTTCCGACGGAGCCGGTTACGAGGTGGAGGGAGATCTCCTCGCCGGAGAGAGCTATGCGGTTTGGGCTTACATTAAGATGGAGTCGGGAACGGATACGGTGAAAGTGATGTATCAGACCGGAGAGGGCAGTGACAGCATTCATGAATTAAAAACGGCCGAGGTCTCTGACCAGTGGGTTAAGGTCATGGGAACGATCACTCTTCCGGAAGGATTTACGAAGCTCGATGTCTGGTTCGAGGCATCCGATCCGGCAGCGGTATTTTATATTGATGAGGTCAGCGTTTCAGAGGTTATCAGCATCAAGGATGCATATGCAGGTTTGGTAAAGGAATTGGGGATGTGCATAAATCCGGATAAATTGAGGGATGCGGATGCGCTCGAGTATGTGAAAAAGCATTATACCAGTATAACGATGGAAAATGATATGAAGCCGGACGCAATACTCAGGGCTTGGAATCCGTCCATTATTTCGACGGAATCAGCGAAAGAGAAGCGGGATTATATCATCCCGGACAGCTATGCGGAGGATACGATTCCGGAATTGAATTTCGCAACGGTAGATGAAGCGCTCAAGATTGCCAGAAAAAACGGCTTAAAGATACGTTTTCACGTGCTTGTGTGGCACAGTCAGACGCCGGAATGGTTCTTTAAGGAGGGCTATAGCCAGGATGAAAACCAGGCATATGTTTCGGAAGAGACGATGAACGCCCGTATGGAATGGTATATCCGGACGGTGATGAACCATGTGTATACGCTTGACGGCGGCGCATACCGGAGTGTCGTGTATGCATGGGATGTCGCCAATGAATATCTGCATAATGATGCGGACAAAAACTGGTCTGCTGTGTATGGAAACAGAGAGGGAAATCTGGAGAGCAGACCGCCGTATATTAAAAGGGCGTTTCAGCTTGCATATGAGATGCTCGAAAAGTTTTCGCTGCAGGATTCCGTATCGCTGTTTTATAATGACTTTAATACATATTGGATGGTTACTGATCAGATCGTTGATATGATCCACTGGATCAATGAGGAAAAGAAGATATGCAGCGGAATCGGCATGCAAAGCCATATTGGGGTCAACTTCCCTTCCGTAGAACATTATATTAATACGCTCAAGAGGTTTGTAAACGAAGGATTTGAGGTGCAGATAACGGAGCTCGATGTGGCGTGTGACGAAGAACTTCTGGAGAAAGACCAGATGGCGGCATATGAACAGCAGGCGGAATATGTCGGGGAATTGATGGAAAATATCGTTGAGATACAGGAGACGATGGATCATCCGATTACCGGCCTCACATGGTGGGGGCTGTGTGACAGCAATTCATGGGTAAAGACGCATGCGCTGCTATTCGGCAAGGGTGGAATCCGCGACGCCAAGCCAGCGTATTTCGCGTTTATTAATGCGGTGAAGCCGGATAGCAAGCCGGCTCCGACGCCAACGCCGGCGCCGCCGACAGCGCCGCCGGTAGCGGACTATGATTTTATCGATGGCGATTCGTACAAAAATGAGAGTCCGGGCGGCGCAGAATCCTATATCAACGAGGACGGCTCTCTGACGATTATATTTAAAAATCAGTATGCGGCGTTTAATTTCTATCTGCCGGAAAATGCGAGAAACTGCAAGGGGTATCAGGCCGTTGAACTCGAGTATACGAGTACGGGCGGCGATCTGGGCCATTCCCTGTTTGATATGAACGCAGAAGAGAACGGTGATTCATCTGCCGGCAAGCATTCCGATTGGGGACGCAGGATTATAGAACATCCGGACGGAATCAATACGCTTACGTTTGCGGCAACGGCTGACTGCTATGGCGGATGCATCCGCGGATTGCAGATCTTTAACCCAAATGAAATGAAGGATGGCAAAACGATCACGATCACGGTGAAATCGATTAAATTTACGGGACTGGTTTCCGATGAGCCGATCACGCCGACCGCAGCGCCGACAGCGGAGCCGACTGCGGCCGCGACAGCAGAGCCGCCGGATGTGAGTGTTCCATCCGGCTATACGGGCAGAAATGAAAGCGTGGCGGGAACGGTAGAGGATATTACGTATGATTCCACGGTTATTAAGGAAGGCGAGACGGTACAGAGAAAGGCTAAGGTAGTGCTGCCGAAGGGGTACACGGAGGATAAGAAATATCCCGTTGTTTATATGCAGCACGGCATATTTGGCGATGAAACTACTCTATACGGCGATGGCGCCCAGTATGTCGTGTGGAATGCCATTGCCAATGGCGATGCGGAAGAGATGATCGTCGTGTTTCCAAACGCCTGTGCCAACGAGGAAGGCAAGGGAGATGGATTTAATATCGAGCACTATCGCGCATATGATAATTTTATCAATGATTTGGATCAGTGCCTCATGCCATATATCAACGAGCATTATTCGACATTAACCGGCCGTAAAAATACCGCCGTCTGCGGATATTCCATGGGTGGGCGCGTAAGCCTTCATATTGGATTCACGCTGCAGGATAAATTCGGTTATATTGGAGGTTTTTGCCCGACGTTTGGAATTTTGGAATATGAAAATTATGGTGTTCATGAGGATGGATTATTTACGCCGGAGACATTTACTCTGCAGGAGAAGTACATGAATGATACGCTTGTACTCATCGCCGCCGGGTCGAATGATACCATTGTCAGGACAGAGCCGAAACGATATTCGGATACTTTGACGGCGAATGGAGTGCCCCATATCTATTATGAGACAATGGGCGGCGAGGATGAGAAGGGCGACGGAGCTCACGGTCCTGATGTATATAAGCATGGCTTGTACAATTTCCTGAACCGTATTTTTAATCACGCCGCTGCTGTCAAACCGTCTCCGACGCCTGGCATAACGGTGACGGCTTCGCCGGAGTATACGGTAGATTTCAAAACAGACCTCAAGCGGGAGTCGGGCAATAATGCAAAACAGGACGTGCTGGAAGACGGGACGGCCGATGTAACATTTGGCAACTATGAGGGCGTTCATTATATACTGCCGAACACACCCGAAATGAAAGCGGCTAAGTATAGGTATGTGACGGTTACCTATGAGGGAAAAGGAGATGAGGTTGAAGTTTACCTGTACGATGGAAAAACGGATCTCGATGCCGCCTCTATTCATGATTTAGGGGACAATAAAAAAGCGTCGGCGGTGAAACTGAAAGCGGCGGACGGCGAGACGTCTGTAATATATTCATTTACAGACGAGCAGCCGGACAGCGGATTTTTCCGCGGAATTCAGTTATTCCACTGGGAGGGAAGCGAGACGAAGCTGAACATTAAATCCATCGTATTCAGCAAGAATAAGCCGGCTGCGGATGGATGGACTTCCCTTCCGGTATCCGAAATGTCTGAGGGCGAACAGGGAGATGCCGAGGTTGCGTTAAACGGTATGGAACAGGTGACGGTTCCTCTTCCGCAGAAGCTCGAAGGCAAGGGAAAGCAGGTAGAGGTAACAGTAAATGGTACTCTTGCAGAGAATTCGGACGGATTCCGTATATGGCTGTCGCAGGGTACGTCGACAGCGTCCGATCAGTATCATTTCACAAAGGCAAACGGCGTCGGATTTGGCGG
The DNA here is from genome assembly GCA_947591245.1 of uncultured Lachnospiraceae bacterium. Lineage (GTDB taxonomy): Bacteria > Bacillota > Clostridia > Lachnospirales > Lachnospiraceae > Eubacterium_F. The sequence continues at coordinate 25,675 of CANQCY010000027.1, forward strand.
TCAGGGCGACGGCGGCTTGGAATTTAAAACCGGACCTTTTTCGATAACGTGCGTTTTGACGGTGGGAAATAACAATGAGGATGCCAAGCTTGAAACAGCGGATCGCCTGCTTTTGAAAGCGCCTGCGTATGGAGGGAAACTGACGGGAGTGACAATTACAGATATTCAGATTCGCGAAGCGAGCTAGCGCGGCGGCTTCTCGATCGATGTTTGAATGAAATTATTGTCATATATTTTCCATTTCTGCATATAATTACAAGTAACAACGGGTTTGCGTACAAGCATATTAACCCGACTATGCAGAAAAGAGGTATGATTATGGCAAGTAATGAAATGGGAAACCGTGTTTTCCGAAAGAAAAAAACGATGGATGGCAATATGGCGGCGGCGCACGTATCCTATGCATTTACGGAAGCGGCGGCGATTTATCCGATCACCCCTTCCTCCCCGATGGCAGATTACACTGATTTGTGGGCAAATGAAGGATTGAAAAACATATTCGGGCAGCCGGTCATGATGAGCGAAATGCAGTCGGAAGCGGGCGCGGCAGGAGCTCTTCACGGCTCTCTGCAGGCGGGAGCGCTTTCTACAACATATACGGCGTCGCAGGGGCTTTTATTGATGATTCCGAACATGTACAAGATGGCGGGAGAACTGCTGCCGGCAGTGATTCATGTATCGGCGCGCGCGCTGGCAAGCCATGCGCTTTCCATTTTTGGCGACCACACGGATGTGTATGCATGCCGCCAGACGGGATTTGCAATGCTGTGTGCGGGAAATGTTCAGGAGGTCATGGATCTGGGGGCGGTGGCGCACCTTTCCGCGATCGAAGGGAGAGTGCCGTTTTTGCATTTCTTCGACGGTTTCCGCACGTCTCATGAGATTCAGAAAATAGAAATCTGGGATTATGAAGATCTCAGGGAAATGTGCCCGATGGAGGCGGTCCGCGCATTTCGCGCCAGGGCGTTGAATCCGAATCGGCCGGTGCAGCGGGGAACGGCACAGAATCCGGATATTTTCTTCCAGGTAAGGGAGGCGTCAAATAGCTATTATGACAGGCTTCCGGCGATCGTGGAAGCGTATATGGATAAGGTGAATGAAAAGGCGGGCACGGATTATAAGCTGTTTAATTATTACGGCGCGCCGGACGCCGAGAAGGTTATTATCGCGATGGGTTCCGTCTGCGACACGGTGGAAGAGACGATCGATTATCTGACGGCAAAAGGCGAAAAGGCCGGACTTGTGAAAGTACGCCTGTTCCGCCCGTTCAGTGCACGGCATTTGATCAATGCGCTTCCCGATACGGTGAAATGCATTCAGGTACTTGACCGCAGCAAGGAGCCGGG
>CANQCY010000028.1 GCA_947591245.1 uncultured Lachnospiraceae bacterium
AAAAAAGTGGGGGATTTTAATAAAAAAGGAATCTGAAAGCCTTATATTTACTGGCTTAGAGATTCCGAGAGATTATTAAAGCTATCAGGAGGTAAAGGCTGAAAGAAGATCATTTTCAACCTTGGAATTTGTGCCGCGCAGCACAAAGCTCCTGAAATGAAATGCCGCTTTTGCGGCGGAATGGAGGAAAAAATGCGAAGAAGTTTTAGAAAAATCGGAGCTGCGGCGGCGCTGCTTGCCATGATGGCTATGCCATTGACGAACGCAGCATGGGTTGCGGCATCAGATGAAACGGATGCATTGGCAAATGAACCGGATCCTTATGTGATTGCACCGGATGATGCACAGGATTATGATACGGAGAACCTGAAGCTGACCAAGGGCCTTTCTTATACGAAGAAGGACGGAACGGAGGTTGAAGTAACAGGGGCGATCGATACGATGGTATTTATGGCGGATCCTACGTCCATCGAGGTAGACGGAAAGCTCTATATGTACGGGACGCTGGATCAGCGGTCGTACGCGGACGAGTTTGATGCGGAGGGAAAAGCCGTAGGCAACACGAATGATCCGGAAAACGGCAAGGTCCTTCCAAACAAGTACCAGACGAAAAAGCTGGGGATATATTCCACGACAGATCTTGTGAACTGGACTGACGAAGGCGTTATCGATATGGAGCAGGTAATGGGTCCGGACGGCCAGCCGGCAAGCGCAAAATGGGCATGGAATGCATGGGCTCCGACTGCAATGAAATATGACAGCGACGGAGATGGGAAAGATGAGTACTACATTTTCTTTACAAACGGCGGTGACGTCGGCTATGTAAAGGGCGAGACTCCGACCGGCCCGTGGAAGGATGAGATTGGAAAGCTGCTTTGGACTGAGAATGATCATCCAGAAAAAAAAGAAGGTAAAAGTACAGGTATGGGTTCCCGTTTTGATCCTTCCGTACTGATGGATCCGGATACTAACCAGGCGTATATATACTGGGGCGGACTCGGTGAAAGTTCTGCTCATCCAAAATGTTCCCGTGCCGCCAAGCTAAAGGTAGAGGCAGACAAGGTAGAGGTGGACTGGGATTCGTATACCGTGCTGGATGCGTATTATCACTTCGAGGACAATGAAATTAATAAGTTTGAAGGAAAGTATGTATATTCTTATTGTGCAAACTGGAGTGGTGAAATTAAAACGGATAAGTACATCTCGGGCGGTTCGGTATCGATCAACGCCTACATTTCGGATGACCCGCTGGATATCGCGGGCGATCCGGCGAATCCGGGGGACAGCCATGCGCAGTTTATAGGAACGATTCTTGACAATCCGGGAGCGGAGCTGTTTGACGAGTGGTATAACAACCACCATCACATGTTCCAATTTAAAGGCAAATATTATATGCTCTATCACACGACGGCGCTTGATCAGTTCTTATACAAAGATTTTTATGCGCCTGCGGGCAAGAAGTCAATGTCCTACCGCAATATGCATGTGGATGAATTGGAAGTAGATCTGGACAGTGATAATCCGAGTATTAAGGTGACGCCGACCTATGAGGGACCGGAGCAGACCGACGACTTTAATCCGTATCAGGTGATCAATGCGACGACTCAGAGCCATCAGGGCGGTCTTACAAGAAAGATTCTGGACGACGGAACGGTAGTGCTGGATAAGATCGATACAGGAGACTGGACGAGAATCGATGGCGTTAATTTCGGAGAAACGGGTGCATCAAAGCTTACTGCTAAAGTGGCGTCTGCGATGGATGAAGCGAAAATCGACGTATTTCTTGATGATCCTGAAAATAATGATAACAAGATTGCAACGCTGGCAGTGAAAAACAGCGGCGAAGATAACTATGAAGAGCTTTCGGCAGACCTGACGGGCGTAACGGGTAAACATAATGTTTACTTTGTATTCCGCGGCACAGGTTACAATGTGGCTTCATGGGAGTTCTCAAATGGCGAGCAGGGCCAGCCTCAGACGCCGCCGGAGGTTCTTCCGGAAGCGTCCGCACAGCCGGAAGCATCCGCGCAGCCGGGTACGCCTTCACAGCCGGGCACGCCTTCACAGCCGAGCGCATCTGTACAGCCGAGCGCATCTGTACAGTCGGCGCCGACAGCGACAGCAGCTCCGGATGCGGGCAAGAAGGTTACGCTTGCGAAACCTGCGATCAAGAGCGTGAAAAATGTTAAGGGCAAGAAGGCGCAGGTTACCCTTAAGAAAAAGATTAAGAATGCAGCTGGTTACGAGATTCAGTATTCCCTGAAGAGCAATATGAAGTCTGCAAAGAAGGTTGAGATCAAGAAGGCTTCTACACTGAAGGCGACGATCAAGGGACTGAAAAATAAAAAGAAATATTACGTACGGGCAAGAGCCTATGCTACTGTAGACGGAAAGAAACAGTATAGTTCATGGAGCGCGAAAAAGACCGTGAAGATTAAGAAATAGAAAAACCCATTGACATCCGCCCCCCAAATATGTTACCATTATTGTCGTAGAAAATGACTATGATGGTGCAGGAGGAATTATTCCGCAGATGGCATGATGGGAATCAGGGTGGTATCACGGATAGTCAGTCCGTCCCTTGCAAGCAGAACAGATTTGCGGGGGACGGGCTTTTTATAATTTTTAACCATGTTAAGCATGTGAAATGAAAATGGAGGAAGACATGAAAGAAAAACTTGAACAAATCATGCGGGATGCCTTATCACAGATCGATCAGTCACAGGGACTGGATAAACTGAACAATATCCGCGTGGCTTTTCTGGGGAAAAAAGGCGAGCTTACCAGTATTCTTAAGTCCATGAAGGATGTGGCGCCGGAGGAACGTCCCAAATTCGGACAGCTTGTCAATGAGGCGCGAAAAGACCTTGAGGCAAGACTGGAGGCGAAGAAGGAAGCGTTCAGCCGCGCACTCATGGAAGAGAAAATGAAGGCGGAAGTGATTGATGTGACGCTTCCGGGAAAGAAGTTGAAAACGGGACACCGCCATCCAAATACGATCGCGCTTGAAGAGGTTGAAAAAATCTTTGTCGGAATGGGATATGAGGTTGTGGAAGGGCCGGAAATCGAATATGATTATTATAACTTTGAAGCATTGAATATACCGGCGAATCATCCGGCGAAAGATGAGCAGGATACATTTTATATCAACGACCGGCTTCTTCTGCGTACGCAGACTTCTTCGGTTCAGGTTCGCGTTATGGAAAAAGGGAAGCTGCCGATCCGTATGATTGCGCCGGGGCGCGTGTTCCGGTCGGATGAAGTGGATGCGACCCATTCGCCGTCATTTCATCAGATCGAGGGGCTTGTCATTGACAAGCATATTACATTTGCTGATTTGAAAGGAACGCTGGCAGAATTTGCGAAGGAGCTGTTTGGCAAGCAAACGAAAGTGAAATTCCGTCCCCACCATTTTCCGTTTACGGAACCGAGTGCTGAGATGGATGTGACGTGTTTTAAATGCGGCGGCAAGGGATGCCGTTTCTGTAAGGGAGAAGGATGGATTGAGATTCTGGGATGCGGTATGGTACATCCGCATGTGCTGGAGATGAGTAAGATAGATCCGGAAGAATACACCGGATTTGCATTCGGGATAGGGTTGGAACGCATCGCGCTTTTGAAATATGAAATAGATGATATGAGGCTGCTCTATGAGAACGATAAGCGGTTTTTAGAACAGTTTTAGAGAGGAGAAAGAGAATGAATACACCATTATCATGGATTAAAGCATATGTTCCCGATCTGGATTGTACGGAAAAAGAGTATATGGATGCGATGACGCTTTCCGGCACGAAAGTAGAAGGATTTGAAAAATTCGATGCGGATCTTGATAAAATTATCGTGGGCCGGATCGACAGGATTGAAAAGCATCCGGATGCGGATAAGCTTGTGGTGTGCCAGGTGGCGATCGATGAAGCGGGTACGCGGGTTCAGATTGTGACCGGAGCGCCGAATGTGGAAGAAGGGCAGAAAGTGCCGGTCGTTCTCGACGGCGGGCGTGTCGCCGGCAAACATGACGGTTCCCGGACGCCGGGCGGAATTAAGATTAAAAAAGGAAAACTCCGCGGCGTGGAATCGTGCGGCATGATGTGTTCGATCGAGGAACTCGGATCTTCCAGGGATTTTTATCCGGATGCGCCGGAGAACGGTATTTATATTATCAGCGACAATCCGGAATACCGCGATGCGCCGGTTGGCAGTGATGCGATCGAGCTTCTCGGTCTCCGGGACGCCAATTTTGAGTATGAAGTCACATCAAACCGCGTAGACTGTTTCGGCGTGATCGGTATTGCGCGCGAGGCGGCGGCGACATTTCGTAAGCCGTTCTGCCCGCCGGTAATAAAAGAAGTAGGAAATGATGAGAAGACGGAGGATTATATTTCGGTGGAGATTGCGGATACGCAGCTGTGCCGCCGTTATGTGGCAAGGGTTGTGAAGGATATTCGGCTCGCTCCGTCGCCGCAATGGATGCAGAGAAGGCTTGCCGCTTGCGGAATCCGCCCGATTAACAATATTGTCGATATTACGAATTATGTGATGGAAGAATATTCGCAGCCGATGCATGCGTACGACCTTGATACGATCGCCGGCAATAAGATTGTTGTGAGGACGGCGCAAAAGGGAGAGAAATTCACTACGCTGGATGGTCAGGAGAGGGAACTGGACGACTCGATCCTGATGATCTGTGACGGCGAAAAGGCGGTTGGCCTCGCCGGGATCATGGGTGGGGAGAATTCCAAGATCACGGATGATGTAAAGACGATGCTTTTTGAAGCGGCATGCTTCGATGGCACGAATATCCGCCTTTCAGGCAGAAAGCTCGGGATGCGTACGGATGCTCAGGCAAAGTTTGAAAAAGGTTTGGACCCGAATACGGCGCTGGAAGCGATGAACCGCGCTTGCCAGCTGATCGAGGAGCTCGGAGCCGGGACGGTGATTGGCGGCTGCGTCGATGTTTATCCTGAAAAACGGGAAGAAGAAATCGTGGCGTACGACCCGGATCGCATCAACGCCCTTCTCGGCACGCAGATCAGTGAGGAAGAGATGATCCGATATTTTGAGATGGTCGAATTGTCCGTGGATCGGGAAAATCGTTTTGTTCACGTGCCGACGTGGAGGCAGGATGTGCACTGTCTGGCGGATCTGGCAGAAGAGGTTGCCAGATTTTACGGATATGATAAGATTCCCGCCACATTGCCAAATGGCGAGGCGACGACAGGAAAATTATCAGAGCAGACGGTGATTGAAAATATTTCCAGAAATGTGGTAGAGCAGGCGGGATTCTGTGAGGGCATGACGTATTCCTTTGAGAGTCCGAAAGCGTACGATCGGCTTCTGATCGCGGCAGACAGCCCGCTTAGAAATGCGATCGTCATTTCCAACCCATTGGGCGAAGACTACAGCATTATGAGGACGCTTCCGTTAAACGGGATGCTTACGTCGCTTTCTACCAATTATAATCGAAGAAATAAGGATGTCAGGCTCTATGAGCTGGCAAATGTTTATATTGCGAAGGAGCTTCCGCTAACGGAGCTGCCGGACGAGAGAATGCAGCTTACGCTCGGCATGTATGGCGAAGGTGATTTCTTTGATATGAAAGGGGTTGTTGAGGGAGTTTTGGATAAACTCGGCATCCGAAAGAATATCGCTTACACGCCGGAAAATGACAGGCCGTATCTCCATCCGGGCAGAAAGGCAGACGTGATGATCAATGGGGAATCAGTTGGCTTTCTCGGCGAGGTTCATCCGCAGGTACTCGATAACTATGAGATCGGAACAAAAGCATATGTCGCCGTGCTGGATGTGAAAATGCTTGCCGAACTTACAAGTTTTTCCATTAAATATAAGGGAATTGCAAAGTTCCCGGCAGTTACGAGAGATATTTCCCTTGTGATGAAGAAAGGCGTCCTTGCCGGACAGGTAGAGGAAGTGATACGGAAAAACGGCGGAAAGCTTTTAGAGAGCTATCATCTTTTTGATGTGTACGAAGGCGAGCAGCTCGGGGCGGATGAAAAGTCGCTGGCTTATTCGATTCAGTTCCGCGCGCCGGATCGGACGCTGGAGGATAAGGACGTAACGGAGGTTATGGATAAGATACTGTCCCAGATGGAAAAGTTAGGAGTGAGAATAAGACAATAGACGGTTTGTGGAGGTTTTGCGATTTTGAAAAAGCTGATTCGTAATGTGCTGGCTCTTGCGTTTGTCGGCTATATGATATTGCTTATTTATTTTCTGTTTTTCAGTGAAGAATATGGACGGACGACACATTTTTTGGAATATCAGTATAATTTTACTCCGTTCCATGAGATATCCCGGTATATTCGATACCGGGATCTTGTGGGACAGGGGCTTTTTCTGATCAACATTGTGGGAAATATAGTTGTTTTCATGCCGTTTGGTTTTTTTGTTCCGGGACTGGAAAAGAAAAAGCCTGCAGCGATATTGCATTTTATAAAAGTTACGGCGCTTGGTTTTCTGTTCAGCTTGTCGGTAGAAACGGTCCAGCTCCTCTCCAAGGTCGGCTGTTTTGATGTGGATGACTTGATTTTGAACACCGTTGGCGTTGCACTTGGATTTATATGTTACTGTATTTGCCATAAATTTTTGCAGGCGTACCGGAAGGTGAGAAGCCGAGCGCGAAAAACAGCTAAAGGGGGAACGGAATGAATATACGGATTGGAAAGAGGAGAAAGATACAGTTTACGGATAAAAGGCATCCGGCGCTCGGAATCATTTCTACGCTGATTGCGGTTTTTTCATTTGTTCTGATGATCGGTCTGTGTATCAGTTCCAGTATGGAAAAGGGGAACGGAGGAATCATGTATGGTTATCTGGGAGTGTTGAATCTGATCATGTCGCTGACAGGATTTATCTTTGCTCTCAGATGCTACAGAAAAGAAGATATTTATTTGACAACTCCGATGGCGGGCTCTCTTTTGAACGGGGTTATTATTGTTTTGTACATGATTTTGTATTTCTGGGGAGCATTGTAAGATTATGGAAGGCGATCCTGAAGCGTTCGGATTTTCTTTGATATCGCTAATTGTTTAAAGCAGGTTTTATATTCTTCCGTGGAGAGATCTTCCAGAAAATTGACGGGGAATTTTTTGTCATAGCCTTTGCGAATCAGCGTTGAGGCAGCTTTGTTGTAGGCGATGGCGGCTTCCGTTTCCGTCTGGTAACGACCGATAATAAAATCGCCATTTAAGTGTATTCTTGCCTCATAAACGGTTTGTCCCCGATATTGTTTTCGGAAAACGCCGTGATATCGGTTGATGATTTCGATGTTTTCATAGCGGAAATCTCGCGTATTTCCATTTACAAAATTGTAATCCCGCCCGGCAACGGCATAATTTTTTATGCCGTAGCGCGACAAAATATTGACCTGCATACCATAATCGCTCACGCATAAGTGTCCGCCGCGCCGGATGATCGAGTGGTTTGAATAGTAAAACAGATCGTCAATATCAAAGATGTAGTAGTCTTCGAGAGAGAAATAGTAATGAAAATAATTCTTGCGCAGATAGATGGGCGTCTTAATATACATGCCGTTGTCACGAAAATTGATGAGCGTCACACGCTTATTAAACGGCAGGGCGGGGAGAGCGCTGTTTGCGGGGCTGTCCGCGCGGCGTTCCAGAGTGTATTTGGGATCATGGAGTATCGCGTCCGCCAGACGGTAGGCATGTGAAGCAGCAGCTTCTGTAGGGAAGCTGCCGAGGCTGATGCGTTTATTTTTGAATGAGATCGCACTCCGGTAGTAGAGCGTGCCGTCTTTTTTTGTGGCCGTGTAGACCCCTTTTTCCATGTCAAGAATTTCCTTTCGAGGATCAAAACTGTTTATATTGTACTATCAGTATTGGGGGTTCGTCAAGGGAGCGATTGCATTTTTATTATGTATTGCTAACCGTCTGCAAGGTATGGTATAATGAGCGCATAGCAAAAGCGGGCGATGAAATGAGAGATGATAGATGAGGAATGGAGGATAAAAATGAAGGCTTTTATGGATCAGGATTTTCTTCTGACGACACAGACGGCGAAAAAGCTGTTTCACGAATATGCCGAACCGATGCCGGTTCTGGATTATCACTGCCATCTTGACCCAAAGGAGATTGCAGAGGACAGACAGTTTCGCAATATTACGGAGCTCTGGCTCGGCGGGGATCATTATAAATGGCGGATTATGCGTTCTGACGGTGTGGATGAGAAATACATAACCGGCGATGCAGAGGACGAAGAAAAGTTTCATGCTTTTGCGAAGGCGCTGCCGAGGGCGATCGGCAATCCGATGTATCATTGGTGTCATTTGGAGCTGCAGAGGTATTTTGATATCCATGAAACGCTCAGTGAAAAAAACTGGAAAGAAATCTATGACAAGTGCAATGAGAAATTGAAAAAGCCGGAGATGTCTGCCAGAAACCTGATTAAGATGTCAAATGTGACGCTTGTCTGTACGACAGACGATCCTGTTGACGATCTGCGATATCACAAACAGCTCAGGGAGGATCCCGGATTTGACGTACAAGTGCTGCCGGCTTGGCGTCCGGATATGGCGATGTGTCCGGAAAAAGAAGAATTTGCAGAGTATATCAGAAAGCTGGCTGATGTTAGCGGGATAGAGATTACAGATTTCGATACATTAAAAGAAGCTTTAATCAAGAGGCTGGATTATTTTGTGGAAAACGGATGCCGGATTACTGACCATGGTCTGGACTACGCACAGTATCGCCCTGTTTCAGAAAATCAGATGGATGTGCTTGTGAAGAAAAGTCTGAGGGGGGAGAAGCTCTCACTGGAAGAGACCCTGCAGTTTAAGACGATGATGATGCTATTCTTCGGCAGGGAATATGCGGCCAGAAATTTGGCGATGCAGCTGCATTACGGCGCAAAACGCGAGAATAACGAGCGAGTGTATGAGAGCGCCGGAGCCAATGCCGGAATTGACTGTATCAATGAAAAGGGCTTTACGGCGGAGGCGGCAGATTTTCTGAATGCACTGTGCCGCACCGGCGAGCTGCCGAAGACGATCCTGTATTCTTTGAATCCGGCGGATAATGCCGTGATCGGCACGATTCTCGGCTGTTTTCAGGGAGACGGCGTCCGGGGTAAGATACAGCAGGGGTCAGCATGGTGGTTTAATGACCACAAATCCGGTATGACTGAGCAGATCACCTCATTGGCAAGTTTGGGTCTGTTGGGAAATTTTATCGGAATGCTTACGGATTCCAGAAGCTTCGTATCATATCCGAGACATGAGTATTTTCGGCGAATCCTCTGTGATTTCATCGGCGGGCTTGTGGAGAATGGGGAGTATCCGGAGGATTACGATATATTGGGAAAAATAGTAGAGGATATTTCCTACAACAACGCAGTTATTTATTTTGGATTTAACATATAAGCGCATACATATTTCAGGAGGTTAAAATGAAGTTTGATTTAGTGAAGGAAAAGGCGGCGGGGATTTATATTGATAAAGCCTCATTAGATTTTAGAGGGCTGCTGCATGTGGCAAAGATTTTTGCCGGTGACGTGAAGCTTGTGACCGGTCAGGAAATGCAGATTGACGACAGCTTGTCAGGCCTGCCCCAGGTCATCGCCGGTACATTGGGAAGTTCGCCGGTGATCGACGGACTGGTCGGCGAAGGCGTTGTGGATGCGTCCGCCCTGAAGGGGAAACGGGAGGTCTTCCAGATTAGCATTGTTTCGCTTGAGGGTGCGGAGAAGCTGGTGATCGCCGGCACGGAAACGATAGCGACGCTGTTTGGCATTTACCATATATCAAAAGCAATCGGGGTGTCCCCATGGGTTTACTGGGCGGATGTCAGACCGGGCAAAAGGGATGAAATCGTATTTGACGACAGCATTCAGTTTGTGTCAAAACAGCCATCGGTTAAATTCCGCGGATTTTTTATGAATGACGAGTGGCCGTCGCTGGGAAATTTTGTAATGAATACATTTGGCGATTTTAATGAATTTTTTTATGAGAAGGTATTTGATCTCCTGCTCCGCCTGAAGGGGAATTATTTCTGGCCGGCAATGTGGTCTGCTTCGCTTCCGCTGGATGGTTCGGAGGATCCGCTGGCGATCATAAAGCTGGCGACCGATCTCGGAATCACGATCGGGCAGTCGCATCACGAACCGCTAATGCGCGCCAGCGAGGAATGGGATAAAGTAAAAACGGAAGAAAACAATGTCGGTTATGGAAAGGACTGGAATTATTATACAAATAGCGAGGGCCTGTATCGATATTGGGAAGATGGCGTGGAGAGAGATAAGGATTTTAAGCATATGATTACGATCGGTATGCGCGGAGAGAGAGATTCCATGATGCTTGGAGAAAATTCGACGATTCAGGAAAACGTGGAACTGCTGCGGCGCATCATTACTGATCAAAAGAAGATTATCGACGACAAGGGGTGCGGCCATATGCCGAAAATGCTCGCCCTTTACAAAGAGGTAGAAGGATTTTATTACGGTGGAAACGGCGTGAACGGGCTGCAGTCATGGGACGGTCTTGATGACGTGATGCTGCTTTTGTCGGATGATAACTTCGGAAATGTCCGCACGCTCCCCACGGAGGATATGCGAAACAGAGAGGCGGGCTGGGGATTGTATTATCATTTTGATTACCACGGCGGACCGATTTCGTATGAATGGGTCAATTCCACTCCGCTTCCGAAAGTGTGGGATCAGGTTTCGATGGCGTACGATTATGGAATCCGCGACCTGTGGATTGTGAATGTGGGCGACATACGCCCAGATGAGCTTCCGCTTTCCTATTTTATGGCGCTTGCTTATGATTTTGAGGGGATGGGAACAGGCCACCCGAACGAGACGGACGCGTTTCTTGCCGCATGGGTGGAGGAGCAATTTGGCGCATGGGTTGCGGATGCGCAAATAAAAAATGAGATCGGGAATATTTTGAGGGAATATACAAGGATACATGGTCTGCGCCGTCCGGAGGCGATGAATCCGGATGTGTACCATGTGTCTCACTTCAACGAGACGAAAAAAATGATTGCCCGCTGCGAGGCGCTGATCGAAAAAACGGATTCCATCCGCGCCGCCATTCCGGCGGAAGCCCAGGATACATTCTACGGGCTGGTCTATTATCCGGCGGTTGCCGGTATGAATCTGCAGCTTATGAGCCTGTACGCATCGCTCAACAACTGGTATGCCGGTTTTGGGCTGGGTGCGGCGAATGGGTATGCGGATAAGGCGGCGCGGGCGATCGCTCGCGATGAAGAGCTTACGAAATATTATAATGAGGAGATGGCAGACGGGAAATGGAAGGGGATGATGATGTCTGCACACGCCTGTTTTGTTACATGGAATGACGAGGGCTGGCATTTTCCGGAGACGGTGAGGGTGGAGCCGGACAAAGGAAGCCGTATGTTCGTACATGCAGAGCGGGCGGACGAATTTGTCAGCGAAGGCGAGACTGCTTTGCCGGAATTTACGGAATGGGGCGGAGAGAATTATTGTATCGAGATCGCAAACGCCGGCAGCGAAGCTTTTGATTTTGAGATATCGGCGACAGATGGAATTATTGTAAGCAGCAGCAGAGGTACGGCGGATCAGGATATTGTCACGGTGGAGGTGGCGATTGACCCTGCGAAAACACAGAGCTTTGCTGGAATGGTGACAGTGTCCGGCGCGGGAAGCCGGGTTGGCGTATCGGTAACCTATACCGTCCGCCCGCAGGATGTTCCGTCCGGCGTATTTATGGAGAAAGACGGTATCGTAGCGATTGAGGCGGAGCATTATACGGAAAGCGCGCCATATGGCGAATACAGTTTCCAAACGCTGGATGCGTATGGAAAGACGCTGTCAGCTGAGAAAATTTACCCGACGACAGCGAATTTTGATGAAATCGGGCGGGCGCCGTGCCTCACGTATTCTGTTTATGTAAAAGAAGCGGGAGAATATATTTTAAAGGCGGTGACTGCGCCGGGAAATAATCTTGAACATGGCAGGACGATGAGATACGCCGTTTCGGTCGCGGGAGGCGAAATCGTCACGGGAGACACGATGCTATCTGAGAATTATGGCCTCGGCGGCGGGCCGAATCTGCCGCATTCATGGACAGAGGGCGTTTTAAACAACTGCCATTACGGGACTACGCAGCACAGGCTGAATGCCGGCGTGAATGAGATCCGCTTTTATGGCGTGGACGCCGGCCTCGCCCTGCAGAGGCTCGTGCTTTATCGGGGAGAGCTGCCGGAATCATATCTGGGACCGGAGGAGAGCGCTTCTTACTAAATAGTACTGAAAATATTGGGAGGATTTGTTATGGCTGAAAAATGTATTGAGCTAAAAGGCGTTACCAAATCATTTGACGGACAAATCGTTCTTGATAAAATGAATCTTGATATTCATGAGAATGAATTTGTTACCTTGCTCGGCCCGAGCGGCTGCGGCAAGACAACAACGCTTCGCATCATCGGAGGCTTTGAGACGGCGGACGAGGGTCAGGTGTTTTTAAATGGTGTGGATATCGCCGGGATTCCGGCAAATAAACGTCCGGTGAATACGGTATTTCAAAAATATGCTTTGTTTTCGCACATGAATATCGAGGAAAATATTGCGTTTGGTTTAAAAATCAAAAAGAAATCGAAAGAATACATTCGGGATAAGATTCGCTACGCCCTGAAGCTGGTCAATCTGGAAGGGTTTGAAAAACGCTCGCCGGAGTCGCTCAGCGGCGGGCAGCAGCAGAGAATTGCGATTGCCCGTGCGATCGTCAACGAACCGAAAATCCTTCTTCTGGATGAGCCGCTCGGCGCACTGGATTTGAAGCTGCGGCAGGATATGCAGTATGAGCTGATCCATCTAAAAGAAGAGCTGGGCATTACCTTTGTGTATGTGACGCACGATCAGGAAGAGGCGCTGACGATGTCGGATACGATCGTTGTCATGAACCAGGGCTATATTCAGCAGATCGGATCTCCAGAGGATATTTACAACGAGCCGCAGAATGCGTTTGTGGCCGATTTTATCGGTGAGAGTAATATTATTTCGGCGACAATGGTGCGAGACAGGCGCGTCAATATACAAGGACAGGATTTTGAATGCGTGGATGAGGGATTTGGGGAAAATAAACCTGTGGACGTCGTGATACGTCCGGAAGACCTTATTTTGGTGCCTCCTGAAAAGGGGCTCATAAGGGGGCGCGTGACGTCCCTTGTATTCAAAGGCGTTCATTATGAGATGGAAATTGAGGCGCTGGATTACACGTGGCTCGTGCAGAGTACGCGTTTTGCCGGCGTGGGCAGTGAAATCGGGTTGTGGGTGGATCCGTTTAATATCCAGATCATGAAAAAACCGGAAAATGAGACGGAGGAGGTGTTTGCAGGTGACCGAATCTAAACGCCTCAGGCGGCTCGTTTATCCGTATGCCTTGTGGATGGCGCTGTTTGTCGTTGTTCCGGTCTTTATCGTCGGTTATTACGGATTTACAGACCGGGACGGCGGATTTACGCTGGAACATATCAAAAGCATTTCCGATCCGGTTCACATGAAAGCGCTGCTGCTCTCGGTGAAGCTTTCCCTGATCAGCACGGCGCTGTGTTTTTTGCTTGCGCTTCCGCTGGCAATGGTGATCCGGAACCTGAAAATGAACAGCAGCGGATTTATTATTTTTATCTTTATTCTGCCGATGTGGATGAATTTTCTGCTTCGGACGATTGCGTGGCAGTCGCTTCTGGAAAAGACCGGAGTGATCAATGCCCTTCTCCATGCTGTGGGTCTGCCGGGGCAGAACCTGATCAATACCGAGGGAGCTATTATTCTCGGTATGGTTTATAATTACCTCCCGTTTATGGTGCTTCCGATTTACAATTCCCTTGTAAAAATTCCGGAGGATATGTTTCATGCGGCTCAGGATCTCGGAGCGAACCGCTTTCAGGTTTTGTGGCATATCACGCTGCCGCAGATCTTTCCGGGTATCGTCAGCGGGATCACAATGGTTTTCGTGCCGGCGATGACGACATTTGTCATTTCCAATCTCCTCGGAGGCGCAAAAATCAACCTGATCGGAAATGTGATCGAACAGGAATTTACGACTGCAAATAACTGGTACGAGGGCGCCGGGCTGTCGCTGGTACTCATGCTTCTTGTGCTTGGGAGCATGGCGCTCATGTCCCGTTACGATAAGGACGGAGAGGGGGCGGCGATATGGTAAGGAAACGCTTCTCCGGTCTGGGAGGTAAAATTTACCTTGTTATTGTATTTGCGTTTTTGTATGGGCCGATCGCCACCCTGATAGCGCTCTCCTTTAATGAATCCAAGTTTCGCGGAAAATGGGGCGGTTTCAGCCTGAAATGGTACGAGAGCCTTTTTTCCTCTCCGGATATTATGGACGCCCTCTGGACGACGTTGTGGCTGGCGTTTGCGTCAGCTGCGATTGCAACGCTGATCGGGACTGCCGCTGCTTTTGTATTGAACCGCATGAAGCGCCTGCCGCATTTGATTCTGATGACGGTGACAAATATTCCGATGCTGAATGCAGATATTGTGACGGGCATTTCACTCATGCTGCTATTTATCGCGCTGAATTATAAGCTCGGCTTCAGCAGCGTATTATTTGCCCATATCACGTTTAATCTGCCTTATGTCGTGCTTAGCGTGCTTCCTAAGCTCAGACGGATGAATATGAGCGTCTATGAAGCGGCGCTCGATCTGGGGGCGTCGAAGCAGTATGCGTTTTTTAAGGTAATCTTTCCGGATATTCTGCCGGGGATATTGACGGGCTTTCTTTTGTCTTTTACAATGTCGTTAGACGATTTTGTCATTACGCATTTTACAAAAGGGGTTGGCGTGGATACGCTATCCACGAAAATTTATGCCGAGGTCAGGAAAGGCATCAAACCTGAAATATATGCGCTTTCAACCATTATGTTCATCACGGTATTTGTAATACTGATTTTGGTGAACCGGAAAAAATCGGAAAAGAAAACTCTGCAATGAAAGCGCGCGAAAAGAGAAAGGAGAAAAGAATGAAAAGAATAAATAAGCTGACTGCAATTGTTTGTCTTTTGATTTTGGCGGCGTACAGCCTGACTGCCTGCGGAAGCGGCGGAGAAACGGCGTCGTCGGGCGAACTCTATGTCTATAACTGGGGCGAATATTTGGATCCGGATGCGCTGGCGCAGTTTGAAGAGGAAACGGGCATCAAGGTAACATATGACGAGTATGAGACAAATGAGGTGATGTACCCTCTGATCGCCAACGGGGCGGCGCAGTACGACCTTGTCTGTCCGTCTGACTATATGGTGCAGAGGATGATCGGCGAAGGGCTTTTGGAAGAGATTAATTTTGACAATATTCCGAATATAAAATACATCGATCAGCAATATATAGACGCCAGCCGCGCCTTTGACGAAAAGAATAGTTACAGCGTGCCGTATTTGTGGGGAACGGTCGGTATACTTTACAATAAATCAATGGTGAAGGAACCGATTGACAGCTGGGCTGTGCTCTGGGACGAGAGATATCAGGACAATATTCTGATGCAGAAAAGCGTCAGGGATGCGTTCGGCATTACGCTCAAATACCTTGGGTATTCTCTGAACAGCACGGATGAAAATGAGCTGGAACAGGCCAAACAGAAGCTGATCGAACAGAAGAAATCAGGCGTCGTCCAGGCATATGTCATAGACGAGGTGAGGGATAAAATGATTGCGAATGAAGCGGCGGTCGGCGTCATTTATTCTGGTGAGGCGCTCACGTGCCAGAAGGAAAATCAGGATCTCGAATATGTCATACCGAAAGAAGGAAGTAATCTGTGGATTGATTCATGGGTTATACCAAAAGGCGCGAAAAACAAGGAAAATGCAGAAAAGTTTCTCGATTTCCTATGCCGTCCGGAAATTGCGAAGTTAAATTTTGATTATATAACCTATTCCATCCCAAACAGCGAGGGACGCAATCTGCTCGACGAGGAGTACCGGAACAGTACAATTGCTTTTCCGGATCCCGCTTCGCTTACAAACTGCGAGACATTCCGGTATCTGGGACCGGAGGTGGATGAGCTCTATAATGAAAAGTGGAAGGAAGTCATGGCGCAGTAAATGCGCCGGGATGCGGGGCAATCGTTTGACTTCTAAGCGTTATCAGGTTATACTGGAGATATTATAGAATGCTTTTATGAGAGGAGAGGGGGCGCTTATGTATAAAGTCGCATTGCAAGAATGTATTGATAAGATGAACTTAGAGTGTCTCACGCCGGATATTAATATCGAAGAGATCGAGATTACGCAGTCCGATGTGAATCGTCCGGCGTTGCAGCTGACGGGTTTTTTCGATTATTTTGACCACCACCGGGTTCAGATTATCGGGCATGTGGAAAATACCTATATGGAAAACAAGGGCATGGAGTACAGTGTGGAAATGATGGGGCGCATTATGTCGTATAAGGTGCCGTGTATTATATTCTGCCGGAATATTCAGGTACCGGATGAGTTTCTCCAACAGGCGGCGGAATATGGCGTGCCGATTTTACGTACGAAAATGACAACATCGTCGTTCTCGTCTGAACTCGATCGGTGGCTCAAGGTGGAGCTGGCGCCCAGAATCCGGATTCATGGAGTGCTTGTGGACATTTACGGAGAAGGCGTCCTGATCACGGGAGAGAGCGGAATCGGCAAGAGCGAGGTGGCGTTGGAGCTGATCCACCGCGGGCACCGTCTCGTTTCGGATGATGTGGTGGAGATCAAGAAAATCAGCGACGATACGCTTCTCGGCACTGCGCCGGATATCACGAGACATTTAATCGAGCTCCGGGGGATCGGCATCGTGGACGCCAAAGCGCTGTTTGGCGTGGAGAGCGTAAAGGATACGCAGTCCATTGATCTGGTGATCCGTCTGGAAGAATGGAACAGGGATCAGGAATATGACCGTATGGGACTCGAAGAAAATTATATAGAGTATTTGGGAAATAAAGTTGTGTGTCATGCCATACCGATCCGCCCCGGAAGGAACGTCGCGATTATCTGCGAATCAGCGGCGGTTAATTTCAGGCAGAAGAAGATGGGATATAATGCGGCGGTGGAGCTTTATAACCGCGTGACGAGTCAGCTCAATGAATAAAATGCTTTAAGAAGAAAGGCTGGTTAGATAGAATGGACAGGTATTATGCAGGAGTCGATATTGGCGGAACTACCGTGAAGCTCGGTATGTTTTCCCATACCGGCGAGCTTATGGAGAAATGGGAGATTCCGACGCGTATCGAGGGAGAGGGTGAGAATATTCTTCCCGACGTCGCGGCGAGCATAGAAGAGAGGAGAGCGGAAAAGGGCGGCAATATAATGGGAATCGGCATCGGGGCGCCGGGACCGGTGACGGATGACGGGGTTGTTTTAAAATGCTCGAATATCCACTGGCCTGTGCTTGATGTCCGCGGGAAATTGTCGAAACTGACCGGGATTGCAAAGGTTAAAGTTGGCAATGACGCCAACGTCGCCGCTCTCGGAGAAATGTGGAAAGGCGGCGGGAGAGGGTTTGACAGCATTGTCATGATTACGCTCGGCACCGGAGTCGGAGGCGGCGTCATTGTCGGAGGAAAGATATTGACCGGCGCAATGGGGGCGGGTGGCGAGATCGGACACATGAAGATCAGATTGGACGAAACGGAGCCGTGCGGATGCGGCGCAAAGGGATGTCTGGAGCAGTATGTGTCGGCGAAGGGCATCGTGCGGATGGCGAAGGCGGAAATGCGGCGGGATTCCGTTTTGTCAAAAATCACGGATCTGACGGCAAAAGACGTGTTTGACGCCGCAAAAGAAGACGATGAATACGCGCTTTCTATCGTGGACCAGTTCGCGCGGTACTTGGGAACGGCGCTTGCCAATGTCGCGCATGTCCTCGATCCGGAGGCGTTTGTGATCGGGGGCGGCATCTCAAGGGCGGGAGATATAATCATAAAAAAAGTAGAGAAATATTATAATGATAATGTGCTTTATGCGCTCAAGGATAAAGAATTCCGCTTGGCACAGCTCGGCAATGATGCGGGCATATACGGTGCGGTGCGGATGGTTTTGTAACGCGGCGCTGCCAGCGCGGACTTTTTCAGCTTAGTGTGAAATGGGGATAGATATGCAATTACATGGTGTGAAAATAAGTGAAAACGAGCCGTTGCGCTCCCATACCACATTTAAGATCGGAGGGCCGGCAAGGTACTACGCCGTGCCGGAATGTACGGAAGGTATTCAAAACAGCATTGCCTTTGCCGAAGAAAAAGGGCTTCCATACGTTGTGACCGGCAGGGGCAGCAACGTGCTGTTTTCAGATGAAGGCTACCCGGGCGTCGTGATCGAGATCGGCAGGGGGATGGAAAAAGTCAATCTGCAGGGAAAGAACCGGATATGCGCGGAGGCGGGAGCCGGACTCGGCGTGTTGGCGTCAGAGGCGGCGAAAAATTCGCTCAGCGGGCTGGAGTTTGCCAGCGGCATTCCCGGCGCGGTGGGCGGGGCTGTGACTATGAACGCCGGCGCTTACGGCGGAGAGATCCGGGATTGCATCGTGTCAGCATCCGTGCTCTGCCCGGACGGTACGGTACGGGAGATGGCGTGTGATGAACTGGAACTCGGATATCGTTCCAGCAGGATCCAGTCAGGGGGATATATCGTTCTTGAAGCTGTTTTTGAACTGCAGCCGGGAGACAAGGATGCGATTTTGGCGCGAATGAGGGAACTGAATGCCAGACGGAGAGAAAAACAGCCGTTGGAATATGCGAGCGCGGGCAGTACGTTTAAGCGCCCGGAAGGCCATTTTGCGGGAAAACTTATCGAGGATGCGGGACTCCGCGGGTATCGAGTCGGAGACGCGCAGGTATCGGAAAAACATTGTGGATTTGTTATAAACAGGGGAAATGCGACGGCGGCCGATGTTCTGAAATTGATCGGGGACGTGCAGGAGCGGGTGCTTGGGTTTTCTGGCATCCGCCTGGAGCCGGAGGTCAAAATAATTGCGGGATGACGGCGGATTCCCCTTCGGCCAGTCAGATCTTAATTTATGTTTTACTAAAAGGGACGGTGATTTAGATGCGTTTTGTAATAGTGACCGGCATGAGCGGCGCGGGAAGGTCTTCGGCGATGCGTATACTTGAAGACGACGGCTTTTTTTGTGTTGATAATCTTCCTGTATCTCTGCTTCCTACATTCATGCAGCTGACGGAAAATTCGAGCGAGCAGATCGAGAAGGTCGCGCTGGGACTTGATATACGGGGAGGGGCGGCGGCGCTTTGCGAGACGGCAAGCGTGCTTCGCGAATTGAAGGCGGCGGGGTATAAGTTTGAGATCCTTTTCTTTGAGGCAAGCACGCCCGTTCTTGTGAAACGCTATAAGGAAACGAGGCGGCTGCATCCGCTGGTAAAAGGCGGCCGTATCGATGCGGGAATTGAGGCGGAGAGGGAGCTTTTGATCGAACTGAAAAGCAGCGCGGACTATATTATCGACACAAGTACCCTTCTGATCCGCGAACTCAAGCAGGAATTGGAACGCATTTTTTTAAATGGGGAGGATCAGTGCAATTTTTACCTTACATTTGTTTCCTTTGGATTCAAATACGGAATCCCGACGGATGCAGACCTGGTTTTTGACGTCAGATTTCTGCCCAATCCGTTTTATCTGGAAGAACTAAAGCGGCTTACCGGAAATGATGAGGATGTGTACAACTATGTAATGAAGTTTCCGCAGGCGGTTGAATTTTTAAATAAGCTTAAGGATATGCTCGTGTTTCTCATTCCCAATTATATTATGGAGGGCAAGAACCAGCTGGTGATCGCGATTGGCTGTACCGGCGGAAAGCACCGTTCTGTTACGCTTACGAATGCGCTCTACAGGGAATTTGAAAATTCGGAATACGGCTGCAAGAAAGAGCATAGAGATATAGAGAAAGACAGACTGCGAAATATAAGCTACGCGCCGGATAAGTAACATACATAGGGAAAAAGGATGGATTGTGATCGTTATGTCATTTTCAGGAAAGGTAAAGGATGAACTCGGCAGCCATATAAGCCGTGCAAGGCACTGCCAGATCGCGGAATTGGCGGCGCTTTTCAGCTGCTGCGGCCAGATGGCGCCTGAGGGGGAGGGAAAGTTTTCTGCGAAATTTGTCACAGAAAACTTGACAGTTGCACGAAAATATTCTATCTTAGTTAAGAAAGCATTTCAATTTCAACCTGAATTGTCAGCAAGGGGACATCAGTATGCGATTTATATTCTCGATACGGATGATGCGCTGACATTTTTTAAGGCATTGAAGTGTTTGGAGGGAAGGATGCTGGTTCATGAGCTGGTTGTTCAGAGAAGCTGCTGTAAACGCGCGTTTATACGCGGACTCTTTCTTGCCGGCGGATCAGTAACGGACCCGGAACGGGGATATCACCTTGAGATAGTGCAGGCTTCTATGGGGAAAGCCAAAGAGGTGATCCGGCTTCTGAAGTCATTCGATATAGAAGCGAAAATTGTGGAGAGGAAAAAAAATTATATAGTATATGTAAAAGAGGGGTCGCGTATTGTAGATCTGTTAAACGTCATGGAGGCGCATGTCGCACTGATGGAATTTGAAAACGTCCGCATCGTCAAGGAGATGCGAAATTCCATAAATCGTAAGGTGAACTGTGAGACTGCGAATATAAAGAAGACGGTTTCCGCTTCCGCCAGACAGATAGCAGATATACAGTATATCAAGGATACTTCCGGGTTTGGAACGCTTCCTCAGGGCTTGGCAGATATAGCAAACCTTCGGCTTGAACATGCTGAAGTATCATTGAAAGAGCTTGGTCAGATGCTGGATCCGCCGATCGGCAAATCAGGCGTGAACCACCGCCTGCGAAGGCTGGGCGAGATAGCGGAAAACATGCGGAACCGAGAATATTGAACGAATTAAAAGCAGGCGGTATTTTCTGTGATTTTCGTCTGCAGAAATGAGGAGAAAAAATGATCGAAAAGAATGTTAAAGTTAATATGGTTGAAAACGGAGCCAGAATGACTGCTAAGCTTGTACAGATTGCGAGCCAGTACCGAAGTAAAGTGAGTATTAAACAAGACAGCACAGTCGTAAATGCAAAAAGCATTATGGGAATGATGACCTTGGGGCTTGTACCCGGGCAGAAGCTTGACGTAGAGGTAGAGGGTGAGGATGAGGAAGATGCGATGGACAGTATCGAAATGTTCTTGCTTGGGAATAAATTATAAAAGTAAGGCGACGGGGAATACATATGAATTTTACACATCTTCATGTGCACAGCGAATACAGCCTGTTGGACGGCTCCAGTAAAATCAGGGAGATTGTGTCTCGGGCAAAGGAATTGGGTATGGACAGCATCGCCGTCACGGATCATGGGGTGATGTATGGCGCGATTGATTTTTACCGGGCGGCGACGGAAGCCGGGATTCGTCCGATCATCGGGTGCGAGGTATACGTCGCGCCTGGTTCGCGTTTTGACCGGGAAGCGAGTCAGGGCGATGAGCGCTATAACCATCTTGTATTGCTGGCAGAGAATGACCTTGGATACAAAAATCTGATGAAAATTGTATCGAAAGGTTTCACAGAGGGATTTTATTATAAGCCTCGCGTGGATTATGAGGTTTTGGCGCAGTACCATGAGGGGATTATCGCGCTGAGCGCGTGCCTGGCGGGCGCAGTGGCGTCGAGGCTGATGCGCGGGATGTATGAAGAGGCGAAAGAAGAGGCGTTAAAACTTCAGAAGATTTTCGGACGGGGAAACTTTTTTTTGGAGCTTCAGGATCATGGCCTGCCGCAGCAGCAGGCGGTGAACCAGGGGCTTCTTCGCATGCACGAGGATACGGGAATCGATTTGGTGGCGACCAACGACGTCCACTATATTTATGATTCGGATGCGGAGGCGCATGATATCCTGCTCTGTATCCAAACCGGAAAGAAAGCATCAGATGAAAACCGCATGCGGTATGAGGGGGGACAGTATTTTTTAAAGTCGCCGGAGCAGATGGCGCAGTTGTTTCCCTATGCGCTGGAGGCGCTGGAGAATACGCATAAAATCGCACAGCGCTGCCATGTGGAAATCGAATTCGGCAATTATAAGCTGCCGAAATTCGAGGTGCCGGAAGGGTACACATCAGAGAGTTACCTGAGAAAGCTGTGTGCGGATGGTTTGGCTAAACGGTATGGGAACTCCGATTATGATGAGGGCATGCTCCGGGAGCGTCTGGAGTATGAGCTTGATACGATTATCAGTATGGGATTTGTCGATTATTTCCTCATCGTATGGGATTTCATAAAATATGCAAAGGATCATGATATTCCGGTTGGGCCGGGGCGCGGTTCCGGCGCGGGCAGTATCGTGGCGTATGTGCTGGAAATCACGGACGTCATCGACCCGATTAAATACAATCTTATTTTTGAGCGCTTTTTGAATCCGGAGCGCGTAACAATGCCGGATATTGACATTGATTTTTGTGTGGACAGGCGTCAGGAAGTGATCGATTATGTGACCGAAAAATATGGAGAAGATCACGTGGTACAGATCATAACGTTCGGGACGATGGCGGCGCGCATGGCGATCCGGGATGTGGGGCGCGTTCTTGACATGCCTTATGCGCAGGTGGACAGCGTTGCAAAGGCTATTCCGATGGAGCTTGGAATCACGATCAGCAAGGCGCTTGACATGAACCCCGATCTGCGCCGGATGTATGAGGGCGACGAGAGCATCCGCAAGCTGATTGATATGTCGCTGCGTCTGGAGGGCCTGCCCAGGCATACGTCGATCCATGCGGCGGGGGTTGTAATCAGTCCTGAGGCGGTGGACAATTATGTTCCCGTTTCGCGGGCGGCAGACGGAACAATCACGACGCAGTATACGATGGTTACGCTAGAGGAGCTGGGCCTTCTGAAAATGGACTTTCTCGGGCTCCGCAACCTGACGGTGATTAAAAATGCGGTGGACGGCATTTTGGATCTGAATGATATTGATTATGAGGATAAGCATGTTTATGATATGATTTCCGCCGGAAAGACGGAAGGCGTGTTCCAGCTGGAGAGCGCGGGAATGACAAGCTTCATGAAGGAACTGAAGCCGGAGACGATGGAGGATATCATGGACGGCATCGCGCTGTACCGCCCGGGGCCGATGGACTTTATCCCCCAGTACGTAGCGGGAAAAAATGATAAAAAAAATATCGTATATGACTGTCCGGAGCTGGAGCCGATCCTTTCGCCGACATACGGATGTATTGTGTATCAGGAACAGGTTATGCAGATCGTGCGGGATCTCGCCGGATATAGTTTTGGAAGAAGCGATCTTGTTCGGAGGGCCATGTCCAAAAAAAAGACGGCGGTCATGGAAAAAGAAAAGAATAATTTCATATACGGAAATGAGGAAGAGGGCGTAGAGGGCTGTATACGCCGCGGTATTCCGGAGGCGGTAGCCAGAAAGATATTTGACGAAATGATGGATTTTGCCAAATACGCTTTTAATAAATCTCATGCTGCAGCTTATGCAGTCGTCGCATATCAAACGGCGTATTTGAAATACTATTATCCAAGGGAATTTATGGCGGCGCTCCTCACTTCGGTAATGGAGAATACCGGGAAAATTACGGAATATACGATGGCTTGCCGCCGGATGGGCATCGAAATTTTACCGCCCGACATCAATGAGGGAGAGGCAAGGTTTACGCCGGCAAAGGAAGGGATCAAATATGGCCTTGCGGCGATCAAGAGCGTAGGAAGGCCGGTGATTCAGGACATTGTGGATGAGAGAAGGGCGGGAGGGGCGTATAAGTCCCTGAAAGATTTTTGCACGAGGATGGCGGGAAAATCCGTCAATAAGAGGACGCTGGAGAGCCTGATCAAGGCGGGGGCGCTAGACTGCCTGAAAGGAACGAGAAAGCAGAAGATGCAGGCGTATGCCGGCATCATGAATGGGATTAATCAGGAAAAGAAGCTGACGATGACCGGTCAGATGTCGCTGTTTGATTTTGCAGGCGAGGAAGCGCGCAAGGAAATAGAAGAGAAACTGCCCGATGTGGGGGAATATGATAAGGACATGATACTTGCCTTTGAGAAGGAAGTGCTTGGACTCTATATCAGCGGCCATCCGTTGGAGGAATATGTTTCTTTGATGGAAAGGAATATTACGAGAACGACAGCGGATTTTACCGAGGCGGAAGGGGAAGAAACGCCCAGAGTAAAGGATAATGAGACGGCTGTGATCGGAGGAATGATCACGGATAAAACAGTTAAGACCACCCGGACAAACAGCCTGATGGCGTTTATCACGCTGGAAGATATGGTGGGGACGGCAGAAGTAATCGTATTTCCGAAGGATTATGAGAAATACCGCCGTTATCTTGAGAACGACCGCAAGCTGTTTATCAAAGGACGGGTGACGGTAGAGGAGGACAAGCCGGCGAAGCTGATCTGTCAGAAAATAGTGCCCTTTGACGATCTTCCCAAACAGCTGTGGGTGCAGTTTCAGACAAAAGCCGAGTACCGGCAGAAGGAGGAACGGCTTTTTGAAATTTTGTCCGATTATGACGGGCAGGATACGGTCGTCGTTTATCTGGCGAAGGACAGGGCGAAAAAACAGCTGCCGAACAGCAGGATGACGGGAGTGCGCCCTGAACTTTTGCAGAAACTGTATGATGAGTTCGGAAATGAGAATGTAAAAATAGTGCAAATGAGTATTGAAAAAAGTTTATAAATATCGTACAATGGATATAATGCGATTTGCTGAGAGTGATTTGAAATGGAGGGAAATTATGTCAGCGCAACGAATTAATACAATTGGAGTTTTGACGAGCGGTGGAGATGCGCCGGGAATGAATGCCGCCATCCGGGCGGTTGTGCGCGCCGGTATTTCGAGCGGCGTAACTGTGAAAGGGATCCGCCGCGGGTATTCGGGGCTCTTGGAAGAAGATATTAAGGAAATGGATACGATGAGCGTTTCTGATATCGTACAGAAGGGCGGAACGATTCTTTACACATCCCGCTGTAAGGAAATGATGACGCCGGAAGGACAGAAAAAGGCGGCGGATATATGCCGCAAACATGGCATTGACGGAATTGTGGTGATCGGTGGAGACGGTTCGTTCCGCGGTGCGCAGAAACTGTCCATGAATGGCATTAATACGATCGGGGTTCCGGGAACCATTGACTTGGATATTTCCTGTACGGAATATACGATCGGTTTTGATACAGCATGCAATACGGCGATGGAGGCGATTGACAAGGTGCGAGACACGTCGGCCTCCCATGAGAGGTGCAGTATTATTGAAGTAATGGGGCGTACGGCGGGGCATATCGCTTTGTGGTGCGGAATCAGCAATGGCTCGGAATATGTATTGATTCCGGAGCGGTATGACAATGATGAACAGAAAATTATTGAGAAGATCCGGGCAAAGAGAAGAATCGGAAAGAAACATCATATTATCGTCAACGCCGAAGGAATCGGCGATTCATATGGAATGGCGGAGAGGATTGAGGCGGCTACCGGCATAGAGACGCGGGCTACGGTGATCGGCCACATACAGAGGGGCGGAAACCCGACATGCCGCGACCGTGTGTATGCGTCCGCAATGGGGGCGATGGCGGTGGACCTTTTGCTGGAAGGAAAGACGAACAGAGTGGTGGCTTACCGTGACGGGCAATTTTGCAACTTTGACATCGACGACGCTCTCGCTATGACAAAAGACATTGACGACCATCTGTTCAGCATGACGAAACGCCTGTCCAGATAATCAAAAAATACCCCGCAGCAGAGCTGCGCGCGGGAATTGAAAAAACGGAGTGGACGCTGCGTTCACTCCGTTTAAAAATATGGTTTTGATTTAATTGTCTTCTTCTGAAGCAGAAGCGCTGTCTGCATCGGTATTTTCAGGTTCTGAATCCGAAACGCCGGAATCCGCATTTTCATGATCCGGAGCATTTATCGTCACATAATCTCTATCTTCAGAGTCTTCTTCATAGAGGTCGTTGTCAAAATCGTCGTCGTCAAAGTCATCCAGATAATCTTTCATCAGAATGTTTTTCAGGAAATACATAATTCCTGCGATCACAGCGATAACAGTTCCCGCTCCAAGAAGAAATTTAAAGAATTTTCTCATTTTCATCGTCCTTTCTGCCCGTAAGTTTATTGTGGCATAAATAAAATATTATATTCATATTTTAAGATGTTGGGGTCAAAAGCCCCACTATAGTACCTTGAAAAGTTCATGTATTTTGTAGTAAATACAAGACTAAATGG
>CANQCY010000029.1 GCA_947591245.1 uncultured Lachnospiraceae bacterium
ATACTATATCTGTGTGTAAACATGTTTCTGGTAATTGCGTATATTATTGTGTTAGCCGTTGGAATTTCAAAGGAAAAGCAATAATTTTCCAGAGTCTGTGAAACTTTTTCAGTAAAAGTATGAAACTTAAGGCCTCCTTTGATAATTAGATTTTATCATAGAAGATCTTTTTGGTACATTTATTATTTACAGAGATTTTTTCAAACCCTCATTAAATCTTCAATATAGTCCCTATCTGTAATCTGCTGCCAGATTCTGCGCTCCTTCAATTTCTTTCATTTTCTGTTGCTCTTTAAACTCAATAGTCCTTGTACTTCCACCAGTCCTCCTGATCAATTCATCTTGTCCGATAACTTTAACAAGATTAGCAATCTGCTGTCCCATCGCATCTTTATCATGATAAAAAATTGTGGTGTAGATATTATCATTCAAAATTAAATCGCGCAAAATATCCTTATCTGTTACATCTAGGGAGTGTCCAAAAATATATAGACTGTGTTTTTTGCATTTTTCATCTTTTATAGCAGACGCGCCCAAACGATTCATCAAACGCTGCATATCATCTTCTGCATACATATATTCTCGTTTCTCTGCCTCCGATTGTCTCTTTAAATAATAACTATAATCTTCTTTTATTTCATCCACCCAATTTTTATATTTGCATCCTGTCTGTTTATGTATTCTCTGATAAAATTTTTTAAAAGCAATAAATTCTACGTCTTTATTTCTCCTATCTTCCGGAAGGTACTCATCTATACCAAGCACCATATTATTAAATTCCATGTTATTATTTATTTCTGCTTTTCCATGTATATAATCATATATTATTTCTTTAGTATTTCCATATATCTTTTCATATGTATTTGTGTAATTAAATGAAAGAACATGATCAACTTCAACCTTTTCTATATTAGGTGATTTCTTTTGAATTTTTATTTTCTCGACATATTCAGTTAAATATATTTCAAATGCCCTGATTAATTTATTCAAATCGGTTAATAAACGATTCCTTATTTCTTTAAAGGTAATTTTCTCGATTGTACCATCTGTTAAAGCATTTATTGTTCTTACCGTACTTGTATACTTAATATATTTAGCGCGCAAAAATTTATTTGACAGATTCATTATATCATCGTCAATACTGCCATAATCACTTAATCCAAACATATCGTTATCCAACGACTGAATAACTTTTGATATTTCCGATTCAAAATCAATCCAGTTTTCATTACCATGCATGTTACAATGTAAAAAATAATCAATCCAAAAATTATCTTTAATTAAATTGTGCAATTCCTCTATCAGTTCTTTAGCCTTCTCTCTTCTTGGATTGTTTTCAGAATCCTTAAGCGGATCGCTATCATTGTATCTAAGACCAAATAAAGCAACTATATATTTTTTTATATCTGAATCAACTGATTTTTCTTTGGATTCGGCAATTCCTGTTTTATAATATTCCTCATAAACCTGTACAAATTCTAAAAAATCCTTATACGTAGTCGGTAACTCATGAGCCAAATCAAATCCATTTCCAATTACAAGAATATTCATAGCTGGCCTCCTTCCTTATTTTCTCTTGTAGTTATTCCTGATAATATCATGGTAATTACCGCTTGTCAATATTTTTTCTATATATAGCGGTACGCTTTGCTTTTTGTTCAATATATGGTGTTTCTGTTCTTTCTATTATATTACTTTCCTTTCCTATTTTTCAATCAGCGCGCTGACAGAAACTCAAGTGATTAAAAGTCATTGATTTCAATATTGACGCATATCTGGATGAAAGGTATGGGATTTATGATTGCCTGATGAAACAGAAAACAAACGGAAGGATCCGCCATCTCGGATTTTCAGCGCATGGAAGCTATGATGTGATGGAATGCTTTCTGAAGAAATACGGAAAGAGCATGGAATTTTGTCAGATCCAGCTGAATTGCTTGGATTGGAGTTTTCAGGACGCCAAGGCAAAGGTGGGGATTCTGAAAAAATACAATTTTCCGGTTTGGGTGATGGAGCCATTGCGGGGCGGCCGTCTGGCAAATCTTACAGAGGAGGAAGCGGCCGGATTGCTTGCCGGACAGTTGGAAACCGACTTGGGAAGCATAAATCCAAACCGTATGATCCGTTGATTGCCAATACATTTTTCGTGCAGGATATATAGAATCATTTAGCGCCGTACCGAGATCGGAGATGAAGGGCGGCGAAAAAATAATTGACGTGATTGTCCGCCCTGCTGTATGATAAAGATGGAAGAGGACGTAAACTTTCAAACGATTGATTAGTGTGCGTGCAGAAGCACGATGGAGGGCGTGATTATGAATATTCATGTAAAATTGGAACGGATAAGGAAAACAGGCCTCAGCCTGCTGTGCATTCTGGCGCTGCTCGTTTCGGGTGCGCCGGTTCAGGGATTTTCTGGTCCGTATATGCCGGAAGAGTGCGTCAAGCTGACCCGTTCTTTCCTGACCCGTAATATGACCGTCACCGCTTATTATGCGGATCGGAACAACGAATATCAGCAGTTATCCCTGCCGGGGACATATTATAATTCCCTCACGGGTGAGAATCTGGTTCTTGTGAGGATCGAAAACGGAGTTTTTCAGGGGCAGGTATTTTCCCAGATCTACGTGGAGACGATGAATGGCGTCGTCATCGGCCAGCGGGCGTTCCAAAACGTCAAGGTACAGGCGGTGGAGGGGTCGCCTCTGAAAGAGCACACCGTGGAATTTACCGGAGGTTCTATGAAAGGGATCGAGGACTACGCTTTTTTGTCCATGCGTACAGACGGCGATTTTACGATCGACGGCATACAGGGTTCGATCGGGGAGGGGGCGTTCCAAGATGCGGAGATCGGCGGGACGTTTCTGCTTTTGGGCGAAATCGATACGATCGGGAAAAATGCTTTCCGGGGATTCCGATGCGGCGATTTTAAAATCGGCGCCACGGTAAGGCGGATGGAAGATGGGGCGTTTCGCGGTACGGAATGGGAGAATTTCCGATTGGGAGGAGGCGTGCAATATTTGGGATCCGGATTATTTGAGGATTCGGCTCTGAAGAAATTGACGCTGCCGGACTCCAATGAGGTAAAAGAAGCGGCGGCAGACGCGTTTCCCGACAGGGAGGATCTCACGATCGTGGTGCCGGACGCAGACTTGGATTTATCCGTATACCATTTTGACCAGTATCAGAACGTCGTATTCCAGATACCGGAAGATGCCGGGGAAGACAGCCGGGTCTTGCAGTATTTGAAAAAATATCATTTGAGATACCGGTTCGAAGAAAAGGGAGGCGTAGTGGACTCGCCGTCAACAGAAATGCCGACGGAACCGCCGCTGCCGACGCCAACGCCGACGCCAACGCCGACAATGTCGCCGACGCCAACGCCGCCAATGCCGTTGCGGCCGACTCCATCAATAACGCCAACGCCGAGGATAACCCCAACGCCAACGCCGACAATGTCGCCGCCGCCAACGCCGACGCCAACGCCGTTGCGGCCGACTCCATCAATAACGCCAACGCCGAGGATAACCCCAACGCCAACGCCGAGAATAACTCCGCCGCCGCAAATTCCGCTGTCAACGCCAACGCCGCCACAAACGCCAACGCCGCTTCAGACAGTAACGCCGTTGTCAACAGTGAATCCGGCAGCGATACCGTTGGCGTCGGCATTGCCATCTTCAACTCCGGCAGCCTCCCCTGTGGTCTTTGTCAAGAAAAAGATTCGGTATCGGGTGAGCGGAGCGAACCGTGCGGCTGTGATTGGCACGGCGGATAAGAAGTGCAGACGGATCAGTGTTCCGGATACCGTCGCTTACCGGGGACGGCTGTACCGGGTGGTTTCGATTGGGGCGCGGGCGTTCTGCGGACTGCCTGCGTGCAAGAAGATTACGGTGGGAAATTACGTAAAGACGGCTGGAGCGGGGGCGTTTTGCCAATGTAAAAACCTGCGCCGCATCACATTTGGCACAGGTCTGCAAAAGCTGGGAAAAAAGGCGCTTTATCGGGATAAACGCCTGAAAAAGGTGGTGTTCCGAGGGGATAAGCTGCAAAAGATAGGGCGGAAAACCTTTGCGGGAGTTAGCAAAACGGCTCGTATCACTGCGCCGAAGCGGAAGGCGGCGGCGTATCGGAAAATGATCCGGCGCTCGCTGCAGTCATCCTAGCGGAAAGCTCTCATACTGGTCGTCCGGTTTCACCTGATAGTCCGGTTTGGGCGAACGCCTGTCCGATGAAGAGCTGGAAGCGTTTCCGGCAGAAGAACTTCCGGAAGCGTTTCCGGCAGAAGAGTCCCCGGAGGCGCGGGGGGACGGACGATTGGACGGGAGTTCCGTCGGAGTTGCCTTCCTGCTGACGGTGAGCAGGATGGATGGGAGGCTGCCCTTTGTGAAAATCGTATTGGGGACGACGCTCTGGTGCAGGACGAGGCCGGCGGCGCCGCTATCGCCGCCGATTTGTCCGTCGCCGGAGACATAATTCGTCTCAATACGGATGGACGGATCCAATTTGTGCAGCAGGCGCTCTGCTTTTTTTAGTTTCATGCCAGTGACGGAAATCATGGACAGCAGGGCGTCTGTTTGTATGCCTGGAGACCCCGGAGTACCGGATGGGCGCACGGATTCAGGCGAAGGGAGCGGGGTAGAAAGCGTCCCTCCGCCGGGGGGTTGCGTGCCGCCCTGTCCGCCCCTGTTGGCGGACAGAGCCAGCCAGGACAGCGCGGCGAGGATAATGAGGGCGGCGAGTACCGCGAGAGCCTTCCATCCGGTGCGGCCGCCCGGACGGCGGAAGAGGGAAGGAATCCTCCCCTTGCGCATCATGGCGCGCGCCAGGCGCCGCTTGTCGGGAGGGAGGTCGGCTCCGCGGACTGTCTCTGCCTGGTCGGGAGAAGAGGACGCGGTCAGGGCAAGATAGAGTTTCTGCATATTTTCCAGCCGGTTTGCCGGACGGAGCTGCAGGCCCCGTTCGATGGCGGCGCGCTGTACAGGCAGGAGATGCTCTAGTCCGGTCAGTCCGATCTGATCCGAGTCGTCCATGCGCTGCATGGCGTCTAAAGGCGGCGCGCCCGTCAGGCAGAAATACATTGTAGCGCACAGCGAATACACGTCGGTCCACGTGCCGGTATTCCCATTGGGGAGATAACTTTCCAATGGCGCGTACCCCGTCTTCAGAATCAGCGTATTCCGTTCGGTCGCGGACGTATTCTGCTTCGTCGCCCCGAAGTCGATCAGATGCAGGCGGCTCCCCGGATCCAGAATCAGATTGTCCGGACTGATATCGCGGTGAATCAGTCCGTTCGCATGGATTTCCGAGAGAGACAGGATCAGCGGGGTGAACAGGACGAGAAGTTCGGAAAACGTCATCGGGCCATTTTCGTCAATAAACTGCCGGAGCGTCGGCCCTTCGATATATTCCATCACAATGTAGACCGTACCATTTTCCTCAAAAAAATCATAGACGGACGCAATGATGTCCAAGTGCTTCAGCGCTTTCAGCATGCCGGCCTCTTTCAGGAAACGCCGGCGCCCGTCTTCAAATTCTTCCGCCGCGGCGTCCGGAAAGGGAAGCACGGAATACGATCCGTCCTCATTCTGACGGCGCAGGGCGATGCGGTGCGGAAAATACTCCTTGATCGCGACGCGAGCGCCGTTTTCCAGGGAGAATCCGCTATAGGTGATGCCAAAACCGCCGCTGCCTAAAACATCCTGAATCTGGTATTTGCCGTTCAGGCGCGTATTT
The DNA here is from genome assembly GCA_947591245.1 of uncultured Lachnospiraceae bacterium. Classification (GTDB taxonomy): domain Bacteria; phylum Bacillota; class Clostridia; order Lachnospirales; family Lachnospiraceae; genus Eubacterium_F. Next base: position 5,734 of record CANQCY010000029.1, read on the forward strand.
GCTGGGAGGGCGTGGCGGCGATTCTGGTCGGTGGGAGAACTCATGACAGCCTTTCCGTATTCCAGGAGAAACTGGAGTTGCAGAATGGCACGTAAACGAGAGAACAATTTCCCAGCGTAATCACATCTCGGTTTTTCAGCGTTCGTTTCATTTTAACTTCCTTTTCGTTGCAATATATTTTTTTGGTGGGGTCGGAAGAATACAGAATACAGGAGTTTTTCTCGCTGTCATATAAGATGACGGCGTGTTTTTCGCGGGAAACCGCAGCTTCATAAAGCAGCGCCACATCCATATGGGCCGCGCGGCCGATCTGATTTTCCCCCTCGTACAGGACAAAGCTCTCCCCTGGCAGCTCGCCTTCAATACATACCAGCCAGCCGACAGTTTTACGCTGTTTTTGTTTGCGGAAATTGTTCCGGCTGCCCGGGTGGAGAATCGCCGTATCAACGTCCTGCTGGTTTTTTCCCAGTATATTGTCTACGGCTACGCCGGCAAGCTGGTTGGCGCAGTGGGGGCAAGAGACAAACTTATCGGAGTAGTAGTGGTTGTTTTTGCATTTAATAAAGTTCATAGGAGCCTCCCATATACTGAATTAACCCAGTTTAAATACGGTATCTGGATTGCCGAATGAAAGCTCGGTTCCGGGTTTTAGAAGATAGGTTTCATCCGGCAGGAGCCGTTTTTTTTCGTTGACAAATGTGCCGTTGCTGGAATAATCGACAATTTCATATTCTGCCGTACTGCAGTGATAGAGCAGGGAGCAGTGGCTGCGGCTGACGAATGGGAGATTGACGACCATATCCGCCGCATCTCCGTCACGTCCGATGGAAATCCATTCCTCCGGCCGGATGCGGATGATTGCGCCGAGGTAGCCGCCGCGCACCCCGATGATCGCGCCGTAATCCTTCTGCAGTTCGTTCAGGCTGGTGCGGGCGGAATATTCTTTTGCGGCCGCCGTGGAGGAGAAGGAAGCCAACTGTTTTCTCACCGCCGCCCGGTAGCGGCTGCTGACGGGAATCGGGGTCGATCCGATCATGATCTGGTTGTTGGAAATACGGGAAATTTTATCCGGTGCGATGAGAAAACTCTGATGGCATCGGATAAATCCGTTTTCACTCAATTCTTCCTCCATGTCGGCGAGTTTTTGGTAGCAATAGTATAATTTGCCGACAGTATGTATGATCAGCTTTCTCTTGCTGCTTTCAATATATAAAATAGAGGAAATCGGGATTTGCTGGGTAACGCCCATAAAAGAAACCGGGAGAAACTTGCGGGCGGAGGGGAGCTGGCGCAGATACCTCTGGAGCTCCTTTTCAATGTCCGCCTCGGAAGCCGGTTTCAGAAGGTAGGCAAACGCATGATAATGATAGCACTCAAAAACGTGCTCCCGGGAGGCCGTAATAAATATAATATCCGTATTGAGATTCCGTGAACAAATATGCTTCGCAACTTCCATGCCCATGCCGTGTTCCATCATGATATCCATGAAAAGAAGCTGGCAGTCAAAACAACCCTCTTCAATGGCCTGCAGGATTTCTTCTTTGCTTGAAAAAATACACGATTCCCAGTCGTCGACCGAAACCATGATCCGGTGGATGATTTCGTATAGTTCTTTGGAAAAATCGGGATCGTCGTCGCAAATACCTATCGTAATCATGCGTATCTCCATTCCTTTCGTTCCTCTGCGATGTTAGCGGCTTCAATTTATTATATACTATATCATTTTTTTTGGGAAGAAGCATGTAAAAAAAACGAATTATTACATCGGGCGGGCTAAAAATTACATGGGAGCATTTTCGGAAAAATCATGTGCTATAATAATTTTGTGATTTATATAAAAACGCAAGAAAGACGAGGAGGAATTGCGATGAGAAAAAGAAAACGAGTGTTGAGCTTGGCGCTGGCGTTTGCCTTGGCGGCGGGATCTGTATCGCTCCCGCCTATGGGAACGCCGCACACGGCGCAGGCGGCAGAGGAGAATGACCTGAGCCAATTTGATTATGTTACATCGGGTGACGGCATTACAATCAGACGGTATGGCGGGATGAAAGATACGGTGGATCTGACTGCCATTTTCAAGGATCAGAATGTGGTTGCGATTCGCGAGGAGGCGTTTGCAAACAACCCATATATAGTGAAAGTGATCATTCCCAAAACGGTTACGACGATTGGCGTGAACGCTTTTCACGGCTGCGGCGCCCTGACGACGGTTGAGTTCGAGGAGGAAAGCCAGTTGAAGTCGATCGGCGCCGGGGCGTTTGCGGAGACGAATCTGGGATCGATCCATATCCCCGGTACTGTCACATCGTTGGGAGGGGGTAGTAAATCTTACGGAGACGATGGTATGGGAGGAAAATGGGGAACAAAATGGGATAAAAGCGTATGCGATTTAAGCGGCGGCTGCGGCACGTTTTATAGGTGTAAGAGTTTGTCGGAAGTGGTTTTTGAAGAGGGAACGGAGTCTTTGACCTTGAACAGCACACAACAGATCGGGCTTTTTGAAGAATGCACGTCTCTGAAGTCGCTTGACTTCACGACCCGCAAGATTACATCTCTTCCGCGCAGCGTGTGCAGGAATGATTCAAGTCTGGCGGAAGTGAAGCTTTTGGACGAGGTGGCTGGGATAGGAGAATATGCTTTTTATGGTACGGCTTTCGGGCAGACGGGATTTGTCTTTCCAGCGTCGCTGACGTCGATTGGGAACTATGCTTTTCGGAATTCAAAGATCGGCGGTAAAATCGTTTTTCCGGAGACGCTGCAAAGTATCGGTAAGGATGCATTTCGAGCAACAAATGTTACGGAAGCGACCTTTCCTGAGTCGGTGTCGATTGATGAATATGGCTTCTTTGATTGTAAGGCGTTGGTTTCAGCGACATTTTTGGGGGACGCGGCGTTCGGAAAGGCATTCGGAAGCGATGATATTTGTACGATCTACGCGTATAAGGACAAAGGAGACAATATCCGGCGTATATGCAAGGAGAAAGGATATCGTTTCAATTATCTGGCGGATAGCGTAGAGGTTGCCAAGAAACCGAATACGACAAAATATACTTACGGGGACGAGCTGATTACGGATGGGCTGGAACTTTTGGTCAAGGCGAAAAATTCCGATGAGAAGACGACGGAAGACGTGGAGATCAAAGGTACCGATCTGGATTCGTGTCAGTTTTCGGGTTATCAGCCGGAAGCGGCGGGGCCGCAGACCGTCACGGTTTCCTATGGGAAGCAGGAAGCTTCGTTTGACGTGGCGGTGCGGTACGACTTGACTGAAATTTATTCCTCTAAGGTGAAAAAAACGTATGAATATACGGGGGATCCGATCGTGCCGGAGCCGGCGGATCTGGAGGTAGTGTACGAGTATCCGAACAAGACGGTTCCGTCTGACTGCTACACGGTGACGGCGAGCAACAATGTCAATGCGGGCGGGAAAGCCAAGTATACGATTACTGCATCGGATGAAGACTGGGCGGTCAACTCGTATACAGAGGGAAGATTTGAAATCAAGCCGAGGGATCTTTCAGATGAGGGAGTCGCCGTGGCTGTGGATCCGGAATCCCTGACTTATAACGGGGGAGAGCGCACGCCGGAGGTCAGCGTGACGTATACGAACCCGGGCGGCAAAGCGCTGACGCTCAAAGAGGGTACGGATTATCAGATAGAGTATCAGAGGGGAAGCTCATACTCTTCTGATGTGACGAACGCCGGGGATGTGACGGTCGTTGTGACAGGACAGGGCAATTATACCGGGACAAAGTCGGCGTCGTACCGGATCGACGCGCTCGATATTTCCGCAGAGAGCGCAGGGATCGAGATCGGCGTGATCGAGGATCAGACGTATACGGGAAGTGCGATTGTGCCGGAGCTGAAAATCGTCCATCACAAGGATAACGGCGAGGACTACCTCCTGCAGAAGGGAACGGATTACGAGACGGTTTACTCAAACAATAGGGAGATCGGCACGGCGACGGTGAAAGTGACCGGAAAGGGCAATTATGCGGGCGAGCTCTCCGCATCCTTTGTGATTAAGCCGATCGACATCGATTCGGAACGGTTGTCGGTTACCGGGCTGGATGATAGGACGTATACGGGAGACGCAGTGAAACTCAGCATGGACCTTTATTGGCATGACGCTTCTTCTTATGAAGGAAAACGCCTTAAGGAGGGCACGGACTATACATACAGCCTGAGCGGAAGCGCCGTTGATGAAGACGGAAAGATTACCGGCTGGGGAACCGTTGAAGTGACGATCAAAGGTAAGGGAATCTATGGCGGCACGGCGACAAAGAAGTTTCGCGTGGCCGGAAATTTGTATGACGCTAAAATTGACGAGATCCCATCCCAGATGTATACAGGAAAGGAAATCTGCCCGGAGCCGGTCGTGACTTACTACGGCCATGCGCTTGAAAAAGGGAAAGATTATACCGTAGAGTATTATCATAACACCGATGAAGGCACGGCGGAGATCGTTGTGCAAGGAATCGGCGATTTTGCCGGGGGATATTATGGGGCGAGCCAGACGCTGAATTTCACGATCTATGATCCGTGGTCGATCGAGAATGCGAAGATCGAGGACATACCGAATCAGAATTTTACGGGAGAGGAAATCGAGCCGGAAGTGAAGATCGCATTTGTGGACACGGATGCGGTTCTGAAAGCCGGCGAGGATTATACAGTAACGTACCAGAACAACCGGAACGCCGGTACGGCGATGGTGACGGTGACGGGCGCGGGCAAATACAGAGGAACGAAGAAGGCGGCATTCCGCATTCTTCCGGCCACACTAACGGGAGCTACGATCAAGGAGATTCAAGATCTGACCGAGACCGGCTACGAGCTGGCTCCGCAGATCACAGTAACGGCCGCCGACGGTACGGAGCTGACGGAGGATCTCGATTACACGGTTTCCTATGAGGATAATGTCAAGCCGGGCAAGGCGACGGTGACGGTGACGGGAAGAGGAAACTATAGCGGGACGCTGACTGCGACGTTTACTATTTTGGCAAAAGAGCCGGAAGAGCCAGAAGAGCCGCAGCAGACTCAGGATCCGTCCCAGCAGGGTCAGACGCCGGGAGGCCAGGCGCCGGGGGCGCAGACTCCGGGAGACCAGACGCCGGGAATATCCGGGCAGACGCAGCAGACGGTACAGACGCCGCCGTCCCAGGATGGAACAGACGCAGAGGAGGACGACGACAGCGAAGACGAGGACGGCAGTTCTCTGAAAAAACAGAAAATCACCGTCAAAGTCCTCACGCAGAAGATCAAGGCGGCGAAAGTAAAGAAAAAAGCGGCGGCGTTTAACATTAAAGCGTCGGCAAAAGGAAAGATTACGTGCAAAAAGGTATCGGGAAGCAAAAACCTGACGATTTCCAAGATGGGCAAAGTCAAGGTGAAGAAGAAAACCAAAAAAGGCACGTACAAGATCAAAGTAAAGATTACAGCCAGTGAAAAGGGCGATTACGCCAAAGCATCGGTTACCAAAACAATTAAAGTCGTGATATCATAAAATCCAGCTGGAAAAGATTGCGGGAACCGCTAACCCGAATAAGGACGGGAGGCGGTTCCCGCAACTGTGTTTCAGGGTCCGCCAAAAATAAGAAACTGTTGACAACTGTTTCATATTGTTATATGCTGTTTAACATAAAGGGTGCGATGCGGACAGCACAAGCATTAAAGGACAGGAGGAAGCCGATGATAAATAAAAAAAAGCGGCCATTGGTGGGAAAGATCTATATATTTTTCCTTTTTATTGTGATGGTGTTCGCATTTTATTGGTATACTACGCAAAATACAGAACGCATAGAGACGCTGAACAAAGATTACGCATCAGATTCTGCAAGGCAGACGGCGGCTCGCATTGATGAAGAACTTGAAAGTGCGAAGGATCAAATCAATACATACACTTATTTTTTGGGACAAAGCCTGAAAGAACCGGCAATAAGCGCCCAAATGCTGCAGGAAATGGAGAAAAACTCGTTATTTGACGCTGTTTGTTTTACGGATGCATCCGGCATAAATCATGTATCGGACGGGCGTACCTCTCATGCAGAGCAGAAGGATTATTATACCCAGGGAATGAAAGGGGAAAATGGGATATACGTTGCTTTCCATTCCAGCTTTACGGATGAAATCATGATACGCTTTTATTCGCCTGTCTACTATGACGGCAAAATCATAGGCATACTCTGGGGGGCTTATAAGGCTGAGGAATATCTGGCGGATATGCTTGCTGTTTCTTATTTTGGCGAAGCGGCGGATGTGTTTTTGTGTATGCCGGATCAAACGATTATTGCGGATTCCACGGAACGGGAATATGAGAAACAAACGATAGCGCACACGCTGGAGCAGGATGGGGTGATAGACAAAGGAACTGCGGGCGTCGTAAGCGAGATGTTTGAAAAAGGCGGGGAGGGAGCTTTTGTTTGCGATGCTGACAGCAAGACGGATAATATATGCGTGATGCGCCTTCCAAACAGCGGATACGTCCTTGTACAGACATTCCCCAAGAATGTTACGCAGAGAATGATTCGGGCGGCAAACCGCGTCGGGATTATACTGGAAGTGATTCTGGTCATACTGTTTGTTGTGTATATTCTTCTGCTGCTGATACGGAATAGAAAGGATAAAAAGCATTTAGAGCGGGAAAACCGGGAAATGGGTTATATTATCGGCGGCGTCACCACCTTATTTTCCCGTTTTGTCCTGATTGATTTTGAAACAGATACCTATCAATATCTGGTGGGAACGAGACCGGAGGACAGTATGATCGCTGGCAGCGGCAGTTATAAAGAGCTGTCGGCGTACTTGTGTTCCATTCTGCTGGAGGAAAGCGATCGTCAGGACTTTGCCGCATTTATCAGCAAAGAACAGATTATTGCCGCAATGGAAGAGCACGATGACCTGCGCTACCAGTGCCATGTATTTCGAAATGGCAGTGAAGAATGGGAGCATATGAATATCATCTGTCTGGAACGGAAGGACGGGAAGGCGAGCAAAGTTTTATTTAGCCGGCAGAATATTACGGAAGTGAAAGAAAAGGAACTTCAGGTTCAGGCTGAGATGTCTGTTGCAAATCGTAAGGAAAGGCAGTATCGGATTGCGATTACTTCCAATGCCTTCTGTACTTATGATTTCAACCTGACGCAGGATTTGATCGAACAGGATATTGTGCGCACAATCGGCGGGGAGTCTGCCTCATTGCTTGAAAAAGCAGGATTAAATGTTCCATGCAAGGCTTCTGATTTCTTTGAGGCATGGAAAAAGTTTGTGTTGAAGGAATCTATGGAGAACTACGGCGCTGTTGTGAACATAGCGCATCTAAAAGATTGCTTTGAGCAAAACGAGGCGGAAGTCAGCGTTGATTATTGGGAAAACCTGAGCGGAGAACCTGTTTGCGTCCGCCAGTCGTTCGTTATGACAAGGGATTACGACACAAATGATATCATGGTAATGGTTGTGGCAAGGGATATTACAGAGAGCGTCAGAAAACAGAAAGAGCAGACGCAGGCTTTGCAGGACGCTCTGATGCAGGCGCAGCATGCCAACAGGGCAAAGACAACTTTTCTTTCCAATATGTCCCACGACATCCGCACGCCGATGAATGCGATTATCGGATTTGCCACAATAGCGGCCAGCCATATAAACAATAAGGAGCAGGTTAAGGACTGCCTGCAGAAGGTGCTTTCTTCCGGCAATCATCTTTTAAGCCTGATCAACGATATTCTTGACATGAGCAGAATCGAAAGCGGAAAGGTGCAGATCAAGGAGCAGGAATGCAATATTTCCGAAGTGCTGCACAATCTGGTAAATATTATCCAGCCGCAGGTCAAGGCAAAGCAGCTTGAATTGTTTATTGATACCTTTGAGGTTGTCAATGAGGACGTCATGGCAGATGCGTTAAAGCTGAATCAGGTATTTATTAACCTGATGAGCAATGCCGTCAAATATACCCCGGCGGGAGGGAGCGTTTCGTTCCGGATCATGCAGAAAACGACATTCCATCACGGATACGGCGATTATGTATTTACCGTAAAGGATAATGGAATCGGCATGTCGCCGGAATTTGTAGAGCATATTTTTGAACCGTTTGAGAGGGAATCCAATGTAACCAGGACCGGTATCGAGGGAACGGGGCTCGGTATGGCAATAACGAAGAATATCGTGGAAATGATGAACGGCACCATTTCTGTCGAGAGCGAGCTCGGTAAGGGAAGCGAATTTACGGTGGAGCTTTCGCTCAGGCTGCAGGACGTCGAAAAGAATATGGAGCAGTTAAAGGAGCTGGAAGGCCTGAGGGCTATGGTAGTGGATGACGACTTCAATGTCTGCGACAGCGTAAGTAAAATGTTAAAGCAGCTTGGGATGCGCTCCGAGTGGACAACCTCCGGCAGGGAAGCGGCGTATCGCGCCAAGGTTGCGTACGAAGAAGGAGACTCCTATCATACTTACATTGTTGATTGGCAAATGCCTGAGCTGAGCGGCATAGAAACAGCAAGGAAGATTCGCGGCATGGTTGGAGACGATGCGCCCATCATTATCCTGACGGCGTACGATTGGACGGATATTGAAGAGGAGGCAAAGGCGGCAGGCGTTACGGCGTTCTGCGCAAAGCCGCTCTTTCTGTCTGATTTGAAATCAGCGCTGCTTGCCGCAAATAATCCGTCTGACAAAGAGGAAGAAGAAGCGGCATGGACGAAAGTTGATTTCAAAGGAAAGCGTATTCTGCTTGTAGAAGATATTGAATTAAACCGCGAGATAGCGGAGGTAATATTGACAGAAGCGGGCTTCGTTGTCGAAACGGCGCCAGATGGAACGGATGCCGTTGCCATGGTGGAGAAGTCGGCGGAAAAATATTATGACGCTATTTTGATGGATATACAGATGCCGATTATGAATGGCTATGAGGCGACCCGCACGATCCGCGATCTGCCAAGAAAGGACGTCAGAGATTTGCCGATTATCGCCATGACGGCCAATGCGATGGAGGAGGACAAAGAAGCCGCATTAACGAATGGAATGAATGCCCATCTCTCCAAGCCGATTGATATCGATGCGTTAATTGATGTGCTTAAAAAATTTCTTAAGAAGTAATTTGCAATCTTGCGGGTTTTAGCCGCTCTTAAAAAATACGAAAAGACCTTGACTTTCTGCGCGGTATGTGTTATTCTATGATGGCGATGAGTTAGGTCTTTTTTTTATGCCTAAATTTTATAAGCGTTAAGTTTTCACACAAAAAATCACGGAGGTGACGTAATGCGTACTAAAATTACTTTGGAATGTACCGAGTGCAAACAGCGTAATTATAACATGACCAAAGACAAAAAGAACCATCCGGACAGAATGGAGACAAAGAAATATTGCAGATTTTGCAGAACTCATACATTGCACAAGGAGACGAAATAAGCGTCTCGTGTGATGTTATGGAAAGGATGTGTGTCAAATGAGCGAAGCAGAGAAGGCTTCAAAGAAAGTCGGCTTCTTCAAGCTTGTCAAAGCAGAATTTAAGCGCTGCTCGTGGCCGAAAAGGGACGAGCTGATTCGCCAATCCGCACTGGTAATCGTAGTTTCGGTTGTACTTGGCGGGATTATCGCCGGCATCGACTGGCTGATTCGTTTGGGACTGCAGATGATCGGGCTTTGATAGGAGGTTGCTATGGCGGAAGAGGCGAAATGGTATGTAGTTCATACTTATTCCGGTTATGAGAATAAGGTGAAAGTGGATATTGAGAAAACGATCGAAAATCGTAATCTCCAAGAATATATTTTGGAGGTTATGGTACCCATGCAGACTGTGGTTGAAGAGAAAAATGGGGAAAAGAAGCAGGTTCAGAAGAAAATGTTTCCCGCCTACGTTTTAATCAACATGGTCATGAATGACGAAACATGGTATGTCGTCCGCAATACTCGCGGCGTGACGGGCTTCGTGGGACCAGGTTCCAAACCGGTGCCGCTGACGGAGGAGGAGATCGCCAATATGGGATTCCTTGCACAGGCGGAGGAAGCGCCGTACAGCATCGGCGATCATGTCGTAGTTACCAAGGGCGTATGGGAGGATACGCACGGCGTCGTACAGGAAGTTCATCCGGCGAAACAGATGGCGGTTATCGTGATCGATATGTTTGGCCGCGGGACGCCGGTAGAAATCGATTTCTCAGAATTAGAAAAGCTATAAAAACAGGAGGAAACTTGAAATGGCTAAGAAAGTTGAAGGATATATTAAATTACAGATCCCGGCCGGAAAAGCAACACCGGCGCCGCCGGTTGGGCCGGCGCTTGGACAGCACGGCGTAAACATCGTACAGTTTACGAAAGAGTTTAATGCAAAGACGGCAGGACAGGAGGGAATGATTATTCCGGTTGTTATCACCGTATATGCGGACAGAAGCTTTAGCTTCATTACGAAGACTCCGCCGGCTGCGGTTCTTCTTAAGAAAGCATGCAAGATCGAATCGGGATCAGGCGTACCGAATAAGCAGAAAGTGGCTTCGATCTCGAAGGCGGAGATCCAGAAGATTGCCGAGCTGAAAATGCCGGATCTGAATGCGGGCAGCATAGAGGCGGCTATGAGCATGATCGCCGGTACGGCAAGAAGCATGGGAATTACGGTAGAAGAATAAATCACAAATTACAAAAAGAAGCATTGAGTAAAATTTAGACATCGCAAAAGATCTATGTCATTTGGACGTTGTGGGAGAAAAGCGCTTTGGAAAAGCGCTTCACAATTCGTTAATACCACTAGGAGGTTTAATTATGAAAAGAGGTAAGAAGTATTTAGAATCGGCAAAGTTAATCGACCGGATGACTCAGTACGAGCCAGAGGAAGCGATTGACCTTGTAAAAAAGACGGCAGTTGCAAAATTTGATGAAACAGTGGAAGCGCATATTCGTCTCGGCGTAGACGGACGTCATGCAGACCAGCAGGTTCGCGGCGCGGTAGTTCTTCCTCACGGAACGGGAAAGACGGTTCGCGTCCTTGTATTTGCGAAAGGCGAAAAGGTTTCGGAGGCAGAAGCGGCAGGGGCTGATTATGTCGGAGGCGAAGAGCTGATTCCGAAAATCCAGAACGAGGGCTGGTTTGAATTTGACGTAGTTGTTGCGACTCCTGATATGATGGGCGTTGTTGGTCGCCTCGGACGCGTGTTGGGACCAAAAGGCTTGATGCCGAACCCGAAAGCAGGTACTGTTACAATGGATGTTACAAAGGCCGTCAACGATATTAAAGCGGGTAAGATCGAATACCGCCTGGACAAGGCGAACATTATCCATGTTCCGGTTGGAAAGGCTTCTTTTACAGCGGAACAGCTCAGCGATAACTTTAATACTATTATGGACGCCATCATCAAGGCGAAGCCGTCGAGCGCAAAGGGACAGTATCTCAAGAGCGTTACGATCGCAAGCACGATGGGACCGGGCGTTAAAGTCAGCACGGCAAAACTTATGTAAGAATGGGCATAAATGTGCGCATATATGTTTAAAACCCTTGACATATACAACAGATTTGTGTTATTATATCATTTGTTAATAACTGCCGAAGACAGTAAGTATGGAAGAATGAGGAATTTACCTGATTTTGACATGTAAGTGCGCAAGCCGCTTACCGAGGAGTAAAAGGATAGGAATTTTCTGCCCTCTCGTTGTCAAAGCAGAGCTTGAGCAATGGGAGGGCTGTTTTCGTATAAACTTCTCCTTTTCAGGCAGAAAATTTATAAGGAGGTAATAACCAATGGCTAAAGTCGAAATAAAGCAGCCGATTGTGGACGAGATCAAGAGTTATGCAGCGGATGCAAAGGCAGCTGTTCTCGTTGATTACCGCGGGCTTACCGTGGAGCAGGACACAAGGCTGCGCAGACAGCTCAGGGAAGCCGGCGTCGTATATAAAGTATATAAAAATACTATGCTGACCCGCGCATTCGAGGGAACGGACTTTGATCAGCTGGACAAGGACTTGGAAGGCCCGACAGCGATTGCTTTTTCGTCTGAGGATGAGACGGCTCCGGCGAGAATTCTGTATGAATTTTCAAAGGAAGCAGAACAGCTTCAGTTTAAAAGCGCGGTAGTTGCCGGCACATATTATGATGAAGACGGCATTAAGACGCTGGCAAAGATCCCTTCAAGGGATACGCTGATTTCCAAACTGCTTGGCAGCTTGCAGTCGCCTGTTACAAACCTTGCCCGCGTACTGAACCAGATTGCGGAAAAGGGCGGAGCGTCGGCAGAGGCGTCAGAGCCGGCAGCGGAAGAAGCTGCGGCGCCGGCGGAAGAGGCCGAAGCAACGGCAGCAGAGTAATAAGAAATAAAATAATTAAAAATGGAGGATTTTATAATGACTACTCAGGAATTTATAGATCAGATCAAAGCAATGAGCGTATTAGAGTTAAATGATTTAGTAAAAGCATGCGAAGAAGAGTTTGGCGTTTCTGCGGCAGCGGGCGTTGTCGTGGCAGCAGCGGGCGGAGACGGCGCAGCAGCAGGCGGTGCGGAGAAAGATGAGTTTGATGTAGAACTTACAGAGGTTGGCCCGAACAAGGTTAAGGTTATCAAAGTAGTTCGCGAAGTGACCGGTCTTGGATTGAAAGAAGCAAAAGAAGTCGTAGACGGAGCGCCTAAGGTAGTGAAAGAAGGAGCTTCCAAGGAAGAGGCTGAGGAAATCAAGACAAAGATTGAAGCAGAAGGCGCAAAGGTTACATTGAAATAATTCATTTTTTGAGAATCAGGAGGGGGCTGTTCCACTTAATCATTAGTGTGCAGCTCCTTTTTGACCTATACTAATTTATTATAAGGAGGAAATAAGGAGATGCTTGGAAAAACGGCGAAAATATCCCTATGTTTGGCGCTTGCCGCGAGCATGCTTTGCTCGGGACTGGCGGGCCATGCATCTTTGGCGGCAGCAAAGGCAAAGCTGAAGTCAAAGAAAATGCAGCTGACGGTAGGTCAGACAAAAAAAATTGCGATAAGGAATAAGAACAAAAAAGCAGCGTACAGCTTTTCATCCTCGGCGAAAGCGAAAGCATCCGTTTCAAAGAACGGGACGGTGACGGCTAAGAAACCGGGGAAGGTTAAGATTACGGTAAAAGAACAATATAAGAAGAAGGTAAGGAGTTTAGGAAAAGTTACGGTTACGATTAAAGCAAAGAGTACGGATTCTGCAAAGAAAGCGACGCCGTCTCCCGCGGTTCAGGCATCGGTAACGCAGCCCCCGGCAGCCTCCGCAGCGCCGGTTACCGCAGCGCCGAGCGAAAATCCGACGGTTACCTATAAACCGATCGAAGAGTATGTTCTTGATACGGATGTGTCTGTACCGGCCGGTTTTATGAATGTCAATCCGGATGTGGCGGGCACAGTCGAGACAATTACGTATGATTCTACTGTAATTAAAGAAAATGAGGTTGTACAGAGAAAAGCAAAGGTAATATTGCCCAAAGATTATGATCCGGAGAAAAAATATCCGGTTCTCTATATGCAGCACGGCATTTTCGGCAATGAGGATTCCCTCACCGGCGATAATGTTCAAAATGTCATCTGGAATGCAATTGCAAACGGAGATGCAGAAGAGATGATCGCGGTGTTCCCGAATGCGTGTGCAAATGAATATGGCGGAGCGGTCGATTCAGACGGCAATCCGATCGGTGGAGATACTTCCCGCGGGTTTAATCTGACGCATTACGCCGCGTATAATAATTTTCTCAACGATTTAGAGCAGTGTCTGATGCCATATATAAACGAGAATTACCCTACGTTGACGGGACGCGAAAATACGGCGATCTGCGGTTTTTCCATGGGCGGTCGCGTAAGCCTTCATATTGGATTTACGCTGCAGAGCAAATTCCGTTATATCGGCGCATTTTGTCCGGCGCCGGGGATATTCAAGCACAATGACAATGGCGTCAATGAAGAGGGGCTTTTTATGCCTCAGGAGACATTTACCCTGCAGGATGAGTACATGAATGATACGCTGGTGCTCATCGCAGCCGGAACAAATGACGGCGTAGTCAAAGAATTTCCGCAGTCATATCATGATGCGCTTGAGGCCAATGGGGTACCGCATATTTTCTATAAAACAAAAGGCGGAGATTCAGAGAATGGCAGCGGCGGACATGACGGAACTGTGTATAAGCACGGCTTATACAACTTCCTGAGACGTATTTTTCATCTGCATGACTGATGGATTTTCTGCGAGAATAATGTAAGATAAGATAGTTTCGGATATAAAAAATGCCGCGGGAATGATGGATGACATCGTTCCCGCGGCATTTTTATTGATTAGTCCACATTCGGCAGAGCCGAGAGGCTTGCTGCAATATCTTCATCTGTGGGAATATAATCGGACATATCGCCGTCATTATATTTCTGGTAAGCGACCATATCAAAATATCCGGTTCCCGTCAGGCCGAAGACGATCGTTTTCGCTTCTCCGGTTTCTTTGCACTTGAGCGCCTCGTCAATTGCAACGCGTATGGCGTGGCTGCTTTCCGGTGCGGGCAGGATTCCTTCCACTCTGGCAAATTGCTGTGCCGCCTGAAATACGCTGGTCTGCTCGACGCTGCGCGCTTCCAGATATCCATCGTCGTACAGCTGGGAGACAACGGAGCTCATGCCGTGGTAACGGAGACCGCCGGCGTGGTTTGCCGAAGGAATAAATCCGCTTCCGAGCGTGTACATCTTTGCTAATGGGCAAACTTTTCCGGTGTCGCAGAAATCGTACATATATTTGCCCCTCGTCAGGGAAGGGCAGGACGCCGGTTCTACAGCGATAATTTTATAATCCGCTTCACCGCGCAGCATCTCGCCGGCGAATGGGGAGATCAGGCCGCCCAGATTGGAACCGCCTCCGGCGCAGCCGATAATCATATCCGGTTTAATGCCATATTTATCCAGCGCCGCCTTCGTCTCCAGACCGATGACTGATTGGTGAAGAAGTACCTGCGAGAGGACGGAACCGAGCACATAGCGGTAGCCTTCCTGCGTCGTGGCGGCTTCGACTGCTTCGGAGATCGCACAGCCCAGACTTCCTGTCGTACCGGGAAATTCTTCATTGATTTTGCGTCCCACATTGGTGTTCATGGAGGGGGACGGGGTGACGGAAGCGCCATACGTTCTCATGACTTCGCGCCGGAACGGCTTCTGTTCATAGGAAACCTTTACCATATATACTTGACAGTCCAGATCAAAATAGGAGCACGCCATTGAAAGGGCGGTACCCCATTGGCCGGCGCCGGTTTCTGTAGTCACGCCCTTCAGGCCCTCTTTTTTTGCATAATACGCCTGTGCGATGGCGGAATTGAGCTTATGGCTTCCCGATGTATTATTTCCCTCAAATTTGTAGTAAATATGAGCCGGGGTATCCAGCGCTTTCTCAAGAAAATATGCCCTGGTGAGGGGAGATGGGCGATACATTTTATAAAAGCTCTGTATTTCTTCCGGTATATCAATATATGCCGTTGTATCGTCCAGTTCCTGCCGGGCAAGCTCTTCGCAGAAGATGGGCGTCAATTCTTCCAGCGTAATCGGCTGCAATGTACCCGGATTCAAAAGAGGAGCCGGTTTGTTCTTCATGTCGGAACGTACATTGTACCATTGAGCCGGCAGTTCGCTTTCTTCAAGATAAATTTTGTATGGAATTTGCTGTGACATTCTTTACCTCCGTCTGTGTTAAAATAAATATGATGCATGACGCCGTTTCAGGCAGTTTTATCAAAATTCATTCCTGCCAGCAAATTGCGGTTCATATCCTGCTGCAGTTTGGCATATGGATTGGATGCGGACGGTTTGGAGATCCGCATCACCGTATGCGTTACGCCGCCTGATACGTATACGCGCCCGCATTCGGGGCAGACAGCCGTTTGAAGGCTGACCGAAGCAGAGACGAGCTCATTATTTGGCTTGCTTCCTTCTGCGACCGCATTGGCAACGTGTTCCTGTTCGTGTGCCATCACCTTTGCGGCTGAGCTTCCCGGATCGATATGGCCGGGGGTTTTAAAAGAAACATTGCCTTCGTTGGAACCGTCTACGTATTTGCGGTTTTTACATGTCTGGCATTCGCTCTTTTCTACTTTCTTTCCCGGTTCGGCGCCGGCGGTTCCCTCAGAGCCGCGGGTAACCTTGTCGGCCCCGCTTACCGGGGACACGGGGTTTGCATTGTAAATAGGATAAAAGGTTTCGTATCCTCCTACCGCGCTGATCGAAAGACTCATGCAAAATTCCCCCTTTCTGCACTAATAATCTCTCGGAATCCCTGTTATTATTATATGAAATATTATACCCTAATTATCCGCAGTTTGCAAAGAGTTTTTTAGAATGGCAGCGATATAAAAATCTATGCAAAAACGGCGCGATGTGCTACAATGATGTCGGATGGGAAAATACGGATGCGTCAGAAGGGCGTGCAGGGATGAGGTGGAATATGACGAAAAAACAAAGGGCAAAGGAAATCATTGAGCGGTTGGAGAAAGAATATCCGCTGGCGGACTGTACGCTTGATTATGATGAGGCGTGGAAGCTGCTTGTCAGCGTCCGGCTGGCGGCGCAGTGTACGGACGCCAGGGTCAATATCGTAGTCAGGGATTTGTATGAGAAATATCCTTCTCCGGCGGCGCTGGCTGCGGCGGATGTAAAGGAGATTGAAGCGATCGTAAAGCCGTGCGGCCTTGGGGCAAGCAAGGCAAGGGATATTCATAAATGCATGAATGTGCTTGTGGAAAAATACGACGGAAAAGTTCCGGACGATTTCGATGCTCTTCTTGCGCTGCCGGGCGTGGGGAGGAAAAGCGCAAATCTGATCATGGGAGACGTGTTTGGAAAACCGGCGATCGTTACGGATACGCACTGTATCCGACTCACAAACCGTATGGGTCTTGTCGATGGGATCAAGGATCCGAAAAAGGTGGAGATGGCGCTATGGAAAATAATTCCCGGAGAAAAGGGAAGTGATTTTTGCCATCGGCTGGTACATCACGGCAGGGAGATATGTACGGCTCGAAAGGCGTACTGCGAAAGATGCTGCCTGTCGGAGATTTGCAAAAAACAGGTATGAAACGGCGAATTACTTTGCATCGCCAAGGGGATTTCCAATTTGAAGCTGCGTTTCATAGCCGGCGGCAGTGTTTTTCAGAAGGTCCGCACGGAGGTTCACGGCGTCCTTTTGAAGCAGGAGGATGATTGTGGAGCCGCCAAATTCAAAATAGCCTTTTTCCTCTCCTCGCTTTACCGGGCAGGATTCTTTGTGGTTGACAATTTTTCCGACCATGAGGGCGCCGACTTCCATTTGAAGGACTTCGCCGAAATGTTCCGAGTGAATGACTGTGTATTCGCGTGAATTTTCTTTGTAAATAGGAAAATAGTCTCCGGCGATCGGATTTACGGTGTGGAAAATGCCGGGAATACGATAGTTTTTCGACTGGATTCCGGTTGCGGCATAGCAGTACCTGTGATAATCGCAGACGGTGAGGCGCAGGATGAGGGCGTAACCGCCCTCAAAACGCCGCGCCAGTTTCCGGCTTCTCAAGAGGGAAGCGATCGTGTAGGCAGTATGTTTTACGTGGAAAAGGCTGTCCCGCGTGATTTCATATGCGCTGGCATAGCAGTCGCAAGGGCTGATTAGCGTGTGCTCCGTACCCGATATCGTTCTCGCGCCCGGGCGAAGCTTTCTTGTGAAAAAATCGTTGTAGCTTACATATTTCTTTTTCTCAAAATCCTGCATATTGATTCCGGCAGATTGGATAAACCGCCGTATGAACAGACGCGAAAATCCGGTATTTAAAAGGATTCCGGCGAATGAAGAGACGGCAGGGCAGACTAACGGCTTCAACAGGATTCGTCCTGCGGCTGTCGAGTACATGAGGCGGAGCAGCTTGTCCTGTGCTGTCTGTGAAACTTTTTTATTTCCATCGATATCAATCTGTTTCAATCTATCTGACACGGGTATCTCCTTTTTTTAAAAGACGTTCAAAATTTTCAGGACGACGATAGCCATAAATACAATGATAAAGGCAACCATCGCATTGGATGGTTTGTTGATTTTAAAATCAAGAATATACAAAAAGGCAATCGCCAGCAGTGCGAAGGGAAGCAGCGTAAGGAATAATTTTTCCGATATGGGACGAAACATATAAAGAATCGGGAAAATAATCGCGACCGATGTGATCGGAAGTCCGTGGTAACATTTTCGGTCTTCCTTTTCCGGGTCTGTTTGTTTCAGCTCCTCCAGCACGTTGAAGTAAGCGAGCCGTATGACGCCGCAGATCACGAATACGATTTCTACCGCGACGCCAAACGGGCTGTTCAGACCGAGGGTATAGGCAATGATGGCGGGAGTAACGCCAAAACAGATTACGTCGCACAGCGAGTCGATCTGCACGCCGAAGATTTCCTGTTCTCTTGTCCGGTTTTTCATGCTCCGCGCGATTTTTCCGTCAAACGTATCGCAGCAGCCGGCAAGGGCAAGGCATAGAATGGCAATATCATAATTTCCGCTGAGCGACTGCGTGATGCCGAAAATAGAGAGCGCCACGCCGAAATAGGTCAGCAGTACCGAATAGTTATAGACCCCGATCATAATGTTTTCCTCCTTTTTCATTCGGATCTTTTACCGTCAAATGTGTAATGCATGTAATAATTGCGCTGATAATAATCAGCATATAATAACTGATGCCTCTGCTCATGAGCATGCCGGACAGGGTGAGCGCCGTACTTCCGAATATCGGGGAAAAGGTTTGAAGAAACAGGCGCTCGCTGATTCCCATGCCGCCCGGCAGAGGGAGCATGTCGACCGATACTGCGATAGACGCTTGAAAAAGGGTAATCGTCACCGCGGAATAGCGATTCAGCCCGAAACCGGCATATACGACATACGTGACCAAAAAAAGCAGGATGCGCTGTACAAATGTGATCATCGTCGTATTAAAAATAACGAGTTTATTATTCTTCAAAAACACGGAAGCCCTCTTATAATTATCCATGGAATTTTGAAGGCGCTGCATGCGGTTGTTTTTATTTTTCATAATATGAAGCTTCTGCAGCAGCAAGAACCCTTTGGTAATCAGGTATTTTGCCGTTTCGGGCAAAAATACGAGAAAACTCATGAAGATTACGCAAAAAACATTGAGGGCGAGTCCGAGATACAGATAAAACGCGGCCTCTGCCGTAAGCATCTGTATGAGCCCCCGTCCAAATATTGCCAGCGCAATCCCGATAAATACGAGCACGAATTTGTATTCGATTGTAACCAGCATGAGGATGATCGTAGCGGTCGGAATATCTATGTTCTGCTTGCGCATATAGTAAATCTGCGCCGGCTGCCCCCCTGTCGCGGAAGGCGTAATACAGCAGAAAAAAAAGCCGACAAACGAATAGCGGATGCAATTTAAAAGCGGCGCTTTTATTTTTACGGCATAGAGCAGGTACTTGATAATGACGGATTCGCTGCATACGTTGAGGACGACGAGGACAAGCCCTGTCACAATATAACCTGTCGGAACGCTATGCAGTATGTCAATGATCGGGTTCAGATCCTGGCCGCGGAAAATGAGCCATAGCGTCAGTACAAGTAAAAGTAACAAAAAAGCTATATTAAGCACATTTTTTTTCAGCTTATTCAATGTTCTTCTCCCTATTATTTGTCAAACCGAGTTTATGGTTGATTTTTTCAAAGAAATCCTGAACATAACGGTATAATGAGATGCGTTGATTCAGGGCATACAATATTTCGGCTAAAAGCAGGCCCGACACGGCGTCTGCGATATAATGCTGTTTCGTCGTTTGGGTTGAAATGACAACCAACAGGGCAAAAACACAGGAAAAGGCGCGATACCAGCGCGGAACCTTTTCATTGCCCCGGACGCCGATATAGCACATCCAGCTGACCAGACAGTGTATGGACGGAAACAGGTTGGCTGGCGGGTCGATTTCGTACAAAAGGCGCAGAAGCGTATCTGCAAACGCAGTTCCGACGACTTCCGGACGGACATTCGTGGTCGGCATGCAAAAATAAAAGATGCCGCATACGAGCCGTGACAACATATCTGTCGTGACGAAACGGTAAAATACCTCTTTGCGGTTTTTGTGCAGGTGCGCCACCATGACGTAATTGACGACCCAGAACAGATAAGCGCCCCAGTAAATGTACATCCAGCCGGATGAAAGCGGGATCATGTTGTCAATCGGAAGAGTCAGGTTATAATGCTTCCATTCTTTGCATACGATTATAGCGCCGCAATACACAAGCATGTTTGTCGCAAAACATGCAATCAACGGCAGTATTCCGTAAAGCGGAATGATTTTATCAATAAGTCGTTTCATATATCTCCACTCGCAGTTTCACAAAATATACCGCTATTTTAACACAAACAGTTTTTTTTTGCAATAAATAATGATTTTGAGTTTCCCCATTTTTTTAAGCCCTATCACCCAAAAGCCCCTATTCCAAAGCATTCAGCCAAAGTCAGCTGTTG
>CANQCY010000030.1 GCA_947591245.1 uncultured Lachnospiraceae bacterium
TACTACAAAATATGAATTTTTCAAGGTACTATAGGAATAGGGGCAAATTTATTTATGGTTTTGACCCCAACATCATTGTGTATAAGAACAAACGCGCCGGAGAGGATTTCGGCACGATCTGACAATTTGAGGAGGTTATTTTCATCATGGAAAAGAAGTTAGATATCTGCTCTCTGGGAAAGAAAGTAAAACAATATCGCATGGAAAAGGGGTACTCAGCTGAAAAATTGAGCGAAATTGCCGGCGTTTCCAAATCTCATATAAACAATATTGAAAGCGCCAATTCCCACGCAAGCGCGGAGGTTATTGTCCGCATTGCAAATGCTCTTGATATTTCTGTCGACATTCTGCTGTCGGATTCTTTGAACAACCGGGTGTCCCAGGAAGCGCGTACGTACGAATTTGCCAGACTCTTGGGGGAATGTACCGATAAGGAAGCCAGAATTATTGTCAATACTATGACAGCGCTGAGAAACAGCCTGAAAGAGGCGGAAGAATAATAGCCGTATTATGAAAAAATCTAAAGGGAAACGCCGGTGAAAGCCGATGTCAGTAACTAAGAGGACAATACCTATGATTTACATATGTGCCGCATTAGAATGTGCTTCTATATTTGAAATTGCCGTCGGGCTGGAGCGGGGACGGAGAGAAACAAATTTTTTTAACATATTTATTTGCGTTGCAGTATATATGGCGTATTTCACCGTAACTATGCATCTTCATCTACCCAGCGCATTTGCTGCATTTGGTTATGTCGTAATGTTTCTGTGCATAAAGTATCTGTATCAGGAAGGCTTCTTTCGCTCGCTGGCGGTTACTGTTTTAAGCGCGGTTTTTATCGCAGCGATCGAATTGCTTATTTTGTTTATTGTATCCGCCGTTATGCCGCCAGATGAAAAACACATGGGAATATTCGAGTTTTTGGCAACGATAACGACCTTCGTCATTTCGCTTCTGCTATCAAAAAGCTCAATTAATAAAGTACTGCTTTCCATGGGGAAATGGGATTCTACATATGCAGCCGTCGCCATCTTAAGCCTGATGATCTTTGTTCCGGAAGGCGCCTTAAGGTTTGTGCGCCGCTTAAATGTTGCAGATTACATTTATCTGGCGCTTTGCATTCTCATGATGTGGCTGCTGATTATAAAAGTACAAGGATATAAACTCGAATCAAAAATCCGCAGACAGTATTTTGAATCCTACAACGATGTGATCGTACAAATACGCCGGAGGCAGCATAAGATCAAAAATCAGATTAATGCAGCTTACAGCATGTTTCATATTTATAATACGTATGATGAACTGGTGGCATATCAAAAAGAATATTTATCCCATATATTAGATTATGAACTTCCCAATGATGCAATTATTTTGGAAGTTCCATCCATTACAGCTTTGATTTATGAAAAGATCAATGAGGCCCTAGAGCAAAATATACAAGTAAAAACGTCTTTTACATGCAGCATGACGAACAGCGTAGTATCGGATATAGTATGGGTGGATCTGATCGGAACGTTATTTGACAACGCCACGGAAGCGCTGAACGATTACGATGAACCCAAAATAATCTGGCTGGAGATCGGACAGGCAGACAAAAACAAAATATTTGTGCGAATATCAAACACCTTTTGGGAACGCTCTGTCAATGAAATCCACCGCTTTTTCGAGATGGGATACAGTACGAAGGGGGACGAACGCGGCATCGGGCTGTACAATGTAAAGAAGGTTGTCGATAAACATAATGGAATGATTACCGCCAGAAATGCGGAACGGGATAATAACAATGTGATTACATTTGAAATAACCATATAGCGGACAATTTCTCCGCTACACGGTTATATGATGTTAGAATTATTATTTTTCAACGGGAAAATCCGGCTCTCCGAAAAATACCAGGCTTGGTCCGCGATAGTAAATGATCCAGTTCAATGCCAGGCAAAGGGTACATAACTTGTACAGAACCGATTTATTCAGTTTTTTCATAGATCTCTCCTTTCCGTGCAGGTTTCGCACAAATCAGTTGTATTGTTTGCAGAGCGAGCATCCAGAAGCAGATATTCTGATATGGGAACGCTCCGGCAAAAGCGATAATAATAGACCAAGCAAGCACAAGTCCTGTCGAAATCAGGCGAAACCTCTGATACATTTTGTACTCAAGCGGAGGCCTGTTCGGCGCGGTGACCGGCCCCGCTATATAGGTAACAGCTGCGCTTATGGCCAGTATGGCGAGCCGCAGCGGATATGGCAAAACAATATGTTCTAACAATACCGGCAATGCGAAAAAGAGCGCGGTAAATGCAAAACATGAACTATAATGCCTGAAATGAATACCTCCACTATATCTGCGTATCGGTATCAGCATCAGCATCAAAACCATGAATTTCGGAAATATCCCAAGAAATGCAAATGCCGCTCCAAGTATAATTATTTTGGAAAACTCGCATTTGAAAACGGAAATCGTGTAATTTATTTTCTGCATCTCAAAATCCGTAAAATCATATGCCGTTTGTATTTTTTGATACAGCGCCGACTGCGTCGCCATATGCCATGCCTCCCATTCACGTTAGGGCATCTCCCATGTATGCGTATAATGTAACAGTAGTTCCTTTATTTGTGCGTTTATGTGTACGAAATGTATAAGATATTGTCCAAAAGCGTCGGCTTTTACAATAAATTGGCGCAATTGAATATTTTGTTCAAGAAAAAACAATTGTTGTAAGAATAATGCTTGCGTTTGACGAACTTCTGCTATAATTCCATTTTAAAGGAACTGAAATGCAAACGCATAAAGAATTGGAGGAATTTGAAATGGCAATGATGGACAAAAGCCTTTATAAGGAAATTGGAAAAAGAATTTACAATTTGCGCTCCGAACACCAATATACAAGAGCGTATCTGGCATCGCAGGTTCACATATCTCCAAAATTTTTATATGAAATTGAAAATGGAAGAAAAGGTTTTACAGTTCAGGTATTGACAAATCTGGCAACAATCCTGGGAACTCCCTGCGATTATCTGATAAGAGGCAAAGTATCCGGAACCAGCGATCCCAACTCGAAAATTTACAAAACCCTGCAATTATTTGACAATGAGGAACAGGATAAGATTGCGACTGTTCTTAGGGCAGTTTATTCAGTCAAACTGCAAAATGCTGAAGCCGATGAAACAAAATACAAAAACGAGTAGATAATATGACTCTGACATATTACCCCGCCCCTCTGCATACAATGAAACAACGAGTATTCAGGGGGTCGTTTTTTGAAATCATATATCGAGCAGCGTGCTATCGAGATTGGAAATTATATCGTGGAAAACGGAGCCACGGTCAGGCAGACGGCGAAAAAGTTCGGAGTATCGAAAAGCACCGTGCATAAGGACGCAACAGAGAGAATGATGCAGATCAATCCCACCTTGGCGGCACAGGCGAGGAAAATACTGGATATAAACAAATCCGAGCGGCATATCCGGGGCGGTATGGCAACAAGGGAAAAGTATAATCAGCTGCATGAACAAATTCGTGAAAAAAAACAATCGGGATTTTGCTGAAAAAGGGTTAAAAACAGCCACAATCGTATGTTGGATTGTGGCTGTTTTAAGGGGAATTGCCAATCATGAAACCTATGCTTCTCTTCTTCGTCCGCCGCAATAAGCGAAAAATGAGATGAGATAGAGCCCGCAAATTCCCACAAGCGCATAGACAATCCGGGACAGCCAACTCATGCTGCCGAAAAGGAACGCTACAAGATCAAAGCTGAAAAAGCCGATCAATCCCCAGTTTACTGCTCCTATAATAGCAATTGCAAGCGTCAAGCCATCTAATGCTTTATTATTCATTCTCACATATCTCCCTTCATAAGATATTGGGATTAGTATGTGTGAAAATTTTTAATTTTATTCATTATGAAATCGATCTGGTATTACTCATTTTATAAAATTGTCTATCAGCCTCGTTTTTCCGATATAAACTGCGACTGCCGCCAATACTTCGCCGCAGATATCGTCCACCGGTTTTAGCGTATCCCATTCAACCAGTTCTACATAATCGATTTTTGCGAGCGGTTCTTCCGAGATCGTTTCCCGGATCACGCGTACGATTTCGGCGGCTTTCGTTTCCCCGGCGCCGATCAGCTTTTCTCCGGCATCCAGTCCCTTATGGAGCGCTACGGCCGCCTTTCTTTCCTCTTCATTCAAATATGTATTTCTTGAGCTTTTCGCAAGTCCGTCCGCTTCCCGTACGATCGGGCATCCGACGATTTCCACATCAAAATTCAAATCTCTTGCCATACGGCGGATCACTGCAAGCTGCTGCGCATCCTTTTGTCCGAAATAAGCGCGATCGGGAGCCGCTATATGAAACAGCTTGGAAACAACGGTACAAACCCCGCGAAAATGAGTCGGCCTCGTCTTTCCGCAAAGCCCTTTTGTCAAATCCTCCATATCAACAAAAGTGCAAAAATCCTGAAAATACATTTCCTCCGGCTCTGGGTGGAAAATCAAGTGCGCGCCTGCCGACTCGCAAATTCCGGCGTCCCGCTCAAAATCCCTCGGATAGCTCTCCAAATCCTCACCCGGGCCAAACTGCGTGGGGTTTACAAATACGCTCACAACTACCCTGTCATTCTGTTCCACCGCCTTGTCAATCAGGCTTTTATGCCCCTCGTGCAAATATCCCATCGTCGGCACCAAACCAACCGTAAGTCCCTCGCGACGCCACTCCTTAACCTGCTGCCTGACTGCCTTGACCGTCTCAGCTATTTTCATTTCTGCCTCCATTCCCGCGCAATACCCCGCACGTCTATTTTTTTAATACAATTTTTCAATCACGCTGTCATCCATAGAATACTCATGCTCTTTCGACGGAAAGGCGCCGCTGCGCACTTCGTCGATATAGCCGGCAAACGCCGCTTTCATGATGCCGCCGATATCTGCAAACCGCTTTACAAATTTCGGAGTAAAATCCGAAAACAGCCCCAGCATATCCTGATAGACAAGAACCTGCCCGTCGCAGCCGTTTCCCGCCCCGATTCCAATCGTCGGAATCACCAGTTTTTCCGTGATAATATCTGCAAGCTTTTTGGGAACGCCTTCCAAAACGACGGCAAAAGCCCCCGCCTCTTCTACCGCTTTCGCATCCCCGATCAGCTTTTTCGCCGCATCTTCGGTTTTTCCCTGTACTTTAAATCCCCCAAACGCATTGATGGACTGCGGCGTCAGGCCGATATGGGCGCACACCGGGATTCCCGCCTCTACGATTGCCTTGATCTGCGGACAAACCTCGGTTCCCCCTTCCAGTTTTACAGCATTAGCCCGCCCTTCTTTCATAAGCCTCCCCGCATTCAAAAGCGCATCGTACGTTGACGTTTGGTAAGACATAAACGGCATATCAATAATGACCAGTGCATTTTTCGCTCCTCTCGCCACTGCTGCCCCGTGGTGAATCATGTCCTCCATCGTGACCGAAAGGGTATCCTCATACCCCAGCATCACGTTTCCAAGCGAATCCCCCACAAGAATACTGTTTATTCCCGCCTCGTCAATCAGTTTCGCCATCGAATAATCATATGCCGTGAGCATCGTGAGCTTCTCGCCCTTTTCTTTCGCCTGCTGAAAAGTCGTAACCGTATTTTTCATATCAATCTCCATTCTGAATTGCAAGTTCTTTTTGCATATTTTTAATTGCCTCACTCTTTTTTGAAATAAAAAGGAATTAACGACAGAGCGCATATTTACACAGAATTCTGAATCAAACAAATTTTGACAATAGAAAAACGCTATATAAAAAACAACCGTCTGATGCAGTTTCGCATGAATACCGCTCATAAAGAGAATACCATATTTTCAAGCATAATGCAAATAAAATCGGACGGTCGTTTTTTATACGGCCGTCCGCTTATAATCACTGTACCTTCTATTCCTCCGCCACTAAGATTTCTTCCGCTTCATCAATCGCCTCTGCGGCAGCTTCTTCCTCTGCTACATTGACCTCTTCATCCGCTTCATCAAAAAGATCATCCGGATATTCGCTAAACTCCTCTGCCTCGGCAGCTTCTGCATCTGCCGCCACATCGTCTTCCGGCAAATCTTCCTTGAAAGATGCATCATTTGCACCTTCTTCCTCAATTACCGGCTTCGGCGGATCCAGGCTCTCTACCATATCGCTGTGAAGACCGATATTGCGGTAACGTTTCATTCCCGTTCCCGCCGGAATCAGTTTTCCGATGATGACATTTTCCTTCAGTCCGATCAGCGGGTCAACCTTTCCTTTAATCGCCGCATCTGTCAGTACCTTCGTCGTCTCCTGGAACGACGCTGCTGACAAGAACGAGTTGGTCGCAAGAGACGCTTTTGTGATGCCAAGTATGATCTGCTTGCCTTCCGGCGGCTGCAGGCCCCGCTCCTTCAGCTCTGCTACTGCGTCGTCAAACTCCAGCGTATCTACCAGCGTTCCCGGCAGGAATTCCGAATCGCCGTTATTTTCTATGCGCACCTTTTTCAGCATCTGGCGGACAATCACCTCGATATGCTTATCGTTGATTTCCACGCCCTGCAGGCGGTATACGCGCTGAACTTCGCGGAGCATGTAGTCCTGAACGGAACGCACGCCCTTGATCTTCATAATATCATGCGGGTTTACGCTTCCCTCCGTCAGTTCGTCGCCGGCCTCCAGTTCCTGACCGTCTACCACTTTGATTCGCGAACCGTACGGAATAAGATAGCTCTTTGTCTGCCCATTCTTATCATCTGTGATAATGACCTCGCGTTTTTTCTTGGTATCCCGCAATGTCACTTTTCCGGCAAATTCGGATATAATCGCGAGGCCCTTTGGCTTTCTTGCCTCAAAAAGCTCTTCGACACGCGGAAGACCCTGCGTGATATCGTCGCCGGCAACGCCGCCGGTATGGAAAGTACGCATCGTAAGCTGTGTGCCCGGTTCACCGATCGACTGCGCCGCGATAATTCCGACAGCTTCTCCTACCTGAACCGGTTCTCCCGTCGCCATATTCGAGCCATAGCATTTCGCGCAGATTCCGATATGGGATTTGCAGGTCAGAATCGTACGTATCTTAACCTTTGCTTTATCGCCCGCATCTATGATTTTCTTCGTGTTTACAATTCTTGCTGCGCGTTTCAGCGTAATCATATGATTCGCCTTGACGATCAGCTCTCCCTCATCGTCATACATATCCTCGCAGGCATAACGCCCGGTAATTCTCTCTTCGAGCGTTTCGATCACTTCTTTTCCATCCATAAATGCCGTGATCCACATTCCGGGAATCTCATCCATATCCTCACAGCAGTCCGTTTCACGGATGATCAGATCCTGCGAAACATCTACGAGGCGCCTTGTCAGGTATCCGGAATCGGCTGTACGGAGAGCCGTATCTGACAAACCCTTGCGGGCGCCATGGGCGGAGATAAAATATTCCAGCACGTCAAGCCCCTCACGGAAATTTGACTTGATCGGAAGTTCGATCGTGCGTCCGGATGTATCCGCCATCAGGCCGCGCATTCCGGCAAGCTGTTTAATCTGCTTGTCAGATCCGCGGGCGCCGGAGTCTGCCATCATATATATATTGTTGTATTTATCCAGACCGTGCAAAAGCGCGTCGGTAATTTCATCATCCGCATTTTTCCACGTCTCGATAACCGCTTTGTAACGCTCTTCCTCGGTAAGCAGTCCGCGACGGAAATTGCGGGAAATATTTTCCACCGTAGCTTCAGCGTCATCCAAAATCTTTTTCTTCGCCTCCGGCACTTCCATATCGGAGATCGAAACGGTCATCGCCGCCCGTGTGGAAAATTTATATCCAAGAGACTTAATGGCGTCCAGCGTTTCCGCCGTCTTCGTCGCACCCTGATTATTGATGCATTTCTCAAGAATTGTCTTGAGCTGCTTCTTCCCTACGTGGAAATCCACCTCCAGCTTAAGGAAGTTTTCATCTTTACTGCGATCGATAAATCCAAGATCCTGACTTATAATCTCATTAAAAATGAAACGTCCCAGCGTAGACTCAATCACGCGCGTCTCCCGCTCTCCATTTTTGTTAATGCCCTCACGGCGGACCTTTATCTTTGCATGCAGCGTAATATAATGATTTTCATAGGCGATAATCGCCTCGTTCATATTTCTAAAATACTTGCCCTCGCCCTTTGCGCCGGGACGCTCCTGCGTCAGATAGTAAATACCGAGAACCATATCCTGTGAAGGAACAGCTACCGGCCCGCCATCCGACGGTTTCAAAAGGTTGTTC
Source organism: uncultured Lachnospiraceae bacterium (assembly GCA_947591245.1). Classification (GTDB taxonomy): domain Bacteria; phylum Bacillota; class Clostridia; order Lachnospirales; family Lachnospiraceae; genus Eubacterium_F. The sequence continues at coordinate 8,253 of CANQCY010000030.1, forward strand.
GGAGAAAGCAGCAAAAACCTGCACTCCGCCTGAGCTTCCACTGAAAGCGGAAGATGCACCGCCATCTGGTCGCCATCAAAGTCAGCATTAAACGCCGTACATACGAGCGGATGAAGCTTGATCGCCTTACCCTCTACAAGAGTCGGCTCAAATGCCTGAATACCGAGACGGTGAAGCGTAGGAGCGCGGTTCAGCATAACCGGATGCTCTTTAATCACTTGTTCCAGAATATCCCAAACTTCCGGCTCAAGCTTCTCCACCATTTTTTTCGCATTCTTTATATTGTGCGCCGTTCCGTTTGATACGAGTTCTTTCATTACAAACGGTTTAAACAGCTCGATCGCCATTTCTTTCGGAAGGCCGCACTGATAAATTTTCAGTTCCGGTCCCACGACGATTACCGAACGGCCGGAATAGTCGACTCGCTTACCAAGCAGGTTCTGGCGGAAACGCCCCTGTTTTCCTTTGAGCATATCGGACAATGATTTAAGGGCGCGGTTTCCCGGCCCCGTGACAGGGCGCCCGCGGCGGCCGTTATCGATCAACGCGTCCACTGCCTCCTGAAGCATGCGCTTTTCATTTCTTACGATAATATCCGGAGCTCCAAGCTCAAGAAGCCTCTTCAAACGATTGTTTCGGTTGATAATACGGCGGTAAAGGTCATTCATGTCCGAGGTGGCAAAACGTCCGCCATCCAGCTGTACCATCGGACGAAGATCCGGCGGTATAACCGGAATTACCGTGAGGATCATCCAATCCGGTTTATTTCCGGATTCACGGAATGCCTCTACAACTTCCAGCCTTTTGATAATGCGGGCGCGTTTCTGTCCGGCAGAATTCTTCAGCTCTGCTTTCAGCATCGCTGATTCCTCTTCAAGATCGATTCTCTGCAAAAGCTCCTGAATCGACTCCGCACCCATTCCGACACGGAACGTATCGCCAAAATCCTCTCTGGCTTTCTGGTATTCCTGCTCCGAAAATACCTGTTTTACCTGAATCTCCTTCACATCCGATTCCAGCACAATATAAGAGGCAAAATACAATACCTTCTCAAGCACTTTCGGAGACACGTCGAGAATCAGTCCCATACGGCTCGGTATTCCTTTGAAATACCAGATATGGGATACGGGAGCCGCCAGCTCTATATGGCCCATACGCTCCCTGCGGACGCTGGATTTTGTGACCTCTACGCCACAGCGGTCGCAGACTACGCCTTTATAGCGGACCTTTTTATACTTACCGCAATGACACTCCCAGTCCTTGCTCGGGCCGAAGATCTTCTCACAGAACAGCCCGTCTTTTTCCGGCTTGAGGGTTCTGTAATTGATCGTCTCGGGTTTCTTTACCTCGCCCCTCGACCACTCACGGATCTTACTCGGTGAGGCAAGCTTAATTTTTATTTTATCATATGCTAATGTTTCCTGAATCACATCACTAACCTGTGGCATATTGACCTCCTTTTAAAACTCTTCCGCAATTCCGATTACGCTGTCATCATCCAGATCCTCCAGCTCCGATTCCCGGAAACCGGCGCTCTCAAATGATTCTTCCTCGAGCTCAAATTTATCTCCCTCCATCAATCCGGATACGTCTTCTACAGAACTTTCCTCAACCGACTCCGCCATCTGAACCTCATTGCCGTTTTCATCAAGAACGGTGACATCCAGCGCCAGTGACTGAAGTTCCTTGAGAAGCACCTTAAAGGATTCAGGAATTCCAGGCTCAGAAATATTATCGCCCTTAATAATCGCCTCATACGTCTTCACGCGCCCGATTACGTCATCAGACTTAACCGTAAGGATTTCCTGAAGGGTATATGCCGCACCGTATGCTTCCAGCGCCCAAACCTCCATCTCTCCAAAACGCTGTCCTCCGAACTGCGCCTTACCGCCGAGCGGCTGCTGCGTTACGAGCGAGTACGGTCCGGTAGAGCGCGCATGAATCTTATCGTCTACTAAGTGATGGAGCTTGAGGTAATGCATGAAACCGATCGTTACCTCGCCGTCGAAAAATTCTCCGGTCCGCCCGTCGCGAAGCTGAACCTTGCCGTCCTCCCGGATCGGCACGCCTTCCCATTCCTTGCGGTACTCTTCATTTTCCAGGAGCTGCTTCATAATCCCCGGGTCAAGTATATCTTTATATTTCTTCTCAAACTCATCAAGCGGCGTATTGACATAATCGTTTGCGAGCTTGAGCGTATCCATTATATCTATCTCATTTGCGCCGTCGAACACCGGCGTTGCCACATTAAAGCCAAGTACGTTTGCCGCCAGGCTCAGGTGAATCTCCAGAACCTGACCGATATTCATTCGGGACGGAACGCCGAGCGGATTCAGCACGATATCAAGCGGACGCCCGTTTGGCAGAAACGGCATATCCTCAACCGGAAGCACGCGCGATACGACGCCCTTGTTTCCATGGCGTCCCGCCATCTTATCGCCGACCTGAATCTTTCTCTTCTGGGCGATATAGATGCGCACCGTCTTATTTACTCCCGGCGACAGCTCGTCGCCGTTTTCTCTCGTAAATACCTTAGCGTCTACAATAATACCGAATTCACCGTGCGGCACTCGAAGGGAGGTGTCCCTCACTTCCCTTGCCTTCTCGCCGAAAATCGCGCGCAGCAGGCGTTCTTCTGCAGTCAGTTCCGTCTCGCCCTTCGGCGTAACCTTACCGACCAAAATGTCCCCGGCGCGCACCTCTGCACCGATTCGTATAATGCCCTGCTCATTCAAATCCTTAAGAGCGTCGTCTCCCACTCCGGGCACATCTCTCGTAATCTCTTCCGGCCCGAGCTTCGTATCCCTCGCCTCTACCTCATATTCGGTAATGTGCACCGAAGTATATACGTCTTCCTGTACCAGACGCTCGCTCAAAAGAACTGCGTCCTCATAGTTGTAGCCTTCCCATGTCATAAAGCCGATCAGCGGGTTCTTTCCAAGCGCGATCTCGCCGCCGGAAGTAGACGGGCCGTCTGCAATAACCTGTCCTTTCTTGATTTCATCGCCTTTGCTGACAATCGGCCTCTGATTCATGCACGTTCCCTGATTGCTTCGCACAAACTTGGAAAGGTTGTACTCGTCACAGTTTCCATCTGCTTTTTTTATTAAAATACGGTTTGACTCCGCGCGCTCCACCGTGCCGCCTTCTCTGGCAACCACACAGTTGCCGGAGTCAACTGCCGCCTTCATCTCCATTCCCGTTCCGACAACCGGCGCCTCCGTCACAAGCAGGGGAACCGCCTGACGCTGCATGTTGGAGCCCATAAGAGCGCGGTTTGCGTCGTCGTTCTCCAGGAAAGGAATCATCGCCGTAGCCACCGAAAATACCATTTTAGGCGATACGTCCATATAATCGATCAGGCTTCTCTGAAACTCAGAGGTTTCCTCCCGATAGCGTCCGGATATATTCTTTCTGATAAAATGGCCTTCCTCGTCAAGCGCTTCATTCGCCTGCGCCACATGATACCGATCCTCTTCGTCAGCCGTCATATACACAACCTCATCCGTAACACGCGGGTTTTCCGGATCGCTCTTGTCAACCTTTCGGTATGGCGCCTCTACAAATCCATATTCATTAATTCTCGCATAACATGCAAGCGAGTTGATCAAACCGATATTCGGGCCCTCAGGCGTCTCGATCGGACACATTCTGCCATAATGCGAATAGTGGACGTCACGAACCTCAAATCCGGCGCGGTCTCTCGAAAGGCCTCCGGGACCGAGGGCGGAAAGACGTCTCTTATGCGTCAGTTCAGACAATGGATTATTCTGATCCATAAACTGCGACAACTGGGAACTTCCGAAAAATTCCTTTACTGCAGCTGTGACAGGTTTAATATTAATCAGGGACTGCGCCGATATCGTAGCCACATCCTGCGTTGTCATCCTCTCCCGCACGACGCGCTCCATACGGGACAAGCCGATCCGGTACTGGTTCTGCAAAAGCTCGCCAACCGCACGAATACGGCGGTTTCCGAGGTGGTCGATATCGTCATCATTTCCTATTCCATATTCCAGATGCATATTATAATTGATCGAAGCAAAAATGTCTTCCTTTGTGATATGTTTCGGTATCAAGTCCGGTATGTTCTTTTTAATTGCTTCGTACCGTTCCTCTTCCGTCGAAAATTCATCTAAAATCTCTTTCAGGCGGGGATAATACACTTCCTCCGTCACGCCCAGCGCTTCTTTATCCGCATTCGGCAAAAAGGCAAGCAGGTCAACCATCATATTGGACAGAACCTTAACCGCCCTCTCTTCCGTCTGAACAATCACATACGGCGCCGCGCTGTTCTGTATCTCCACCGCTTTTTCTTCCGAGATCACCGTTCCCGTCTCGGCGATCACTTCGCCGGTCTGCATATCAACCACATCCTCTGCCAGCGCAAAACCGGCGATGCGGTTACGGAACGCAAGTTTCTTATTAAATTTATAACGTCCGACTTTTGCCAAGTCATATCGTTTTACATCAAAGAACATACTGTTGATCAGGTTCTCCGCGCTGTCCACCGACAACGGTTCGCCGGGACGAAGCTTTTTATACAGCTCCAGCAAGCCATCCTGATAATTCTCGGATGCATCCTTTGCAAAGCTTGCCTCAATTTTTGGCTCATCACCAAAAAGGTTGATAATTTCCTGATTGGTTCCGACGCCAAGCGCACGAATCAAAACCGTAATCGGCACTTTACGGTTTCTGTCAACACGTACATAAAACACATCATTGGAGTCAGTCTCATATTCCAGCCACGCACCGCGGTTTGGAATAACTGTCGAAGAATACAGTTCCTTACCAAGCTTGTCATGTGCGATTCCATAATAAATACCGGGCGAACGGACAAGCTGGCTGACGATGACGCGCTCCGCGCCATTAATGACAAACGTACCCGTCTCCGTCATAAGCGGCAGATCTCCCATGAAAATATCGTGTTCGCTGATTTCTTCCGTTTCTTTATTGTGAAGCCTTACTTTTACCTTTAACGGAGTCGCATACGTTGTATCGCGTTCCTTACAGGCCTCTATAGAATATTTCACATCATCTCTGCACAGCTCGAAACTTACAAACTCAAGACTGAGATTACCATTGTAATCAGAAATCGGGGAAATATCTCGAAAAACTTCATTTAAACCTTCTTCCAAAAACCATTTGTACGAATCTGTCTGTACCGCAATCAGGTTCGGCATCTCCAATACTTCTTTTTGTTTAGAGTAACTCATTCTGACGCTTTCACCCACATGAAGCGGCCGTATTCTGTTTTTCTCCATCGATGATTTCACTCCTTGTTTTTTTTACAGGACTGTGCTATAATAGAGCAAACTAGGGATATTGTCCCTAATTTATCACAGTACTGTATATTCCATCTTACCACAGTTGTAGAGTAGTGTCAATAAAAAATTGACACTTTTTTCAATTATCTGATGAAAAATGAAATTAAGCATCGTCTGGCTATCATGTGCCATAAACATTTCATAAGGAACGCCTCCTACTGTAAATCGGCATAAAAATAAGACGGCTCTGTTAAGAAACCGCCGTCGCATAGATATCTGTAATCTTCTGATAAAAACGTCTTTCACTGGCACAAATTTCCTGAATCTCGGAAATTAAATGCTCAAAATAATCTTCATCAAAAATCTGACCGTTTATCAAACTCTCTTTATCCAGGACATATCCCTGCTTTGCAAAAGTATCTAACACCTTTGCCGCCCACTGGCGGAACTGTGCTGCCCTTGCAGAGTTCGTCCGGTACCCAACTGCAATAATTGCAGACAGGGAGTAAAACTTGTATTGATATGTTTTTCCGTTATCTGCAACTTCCTTCCTGCCGCTTCTATATCGTTTTCCTTATCCTTATGTGCCATAACACACTTGCCACCTTTCATTCCTGATCTGCTTCCATCGAATGAATCCATATCTTCATTATACCGCAGACTGGTTTTTCTGTCATTTTCTTTTTTCACAAAAATAGGCGGCCTTTATAACCAGACCGCCATACAATCTAATTTCAAAAAATGTTTTTGCATTTCTTATTATAGCCTACAAACGTCTTTCAGAAAAAATGGGGAAACTCAAATTCAGGGCGGCGCCCCTCATACGGGGCGTCGCCCCCACACTTAGGGCAGAACCGCTCATCATCAATCATCCGGCAGGCCGTCCATGAAAATCCCTGTGCAGCATCGGCTCCCCTCCAGTCAGTCAGATCATGACCGACTCCGGATCAAAATCCTCCGCGACCATGTGCAGCGACCGGAGCAGCAAATCGGTATCTAGTTTCAAGTTTTTGATATCAACGCTCTTTCAAACTCGATTGCCACATTTTTCGTGAAATGCATACTATCGGATAATCCCTATATTTCCGAAAGCCTAATCGCTATTTCCCTTGCGAACCAATCTCTGCTTTTCCAACAAGAGACCTCGCCAGCATAGAAACATCTTTTCCATTGACAGAACCGTCTTTCTGGATCTCGGCCGCTTCTTTCTGCGGTTCCGTAAGAGCCGACTTGCCGACGAGTGAACGAGCTAATACTGACACATCTTTTCCGTTTACTTTTCCATCGCTATTGATATCCCCGGATAGGATGGCAGCCATGTTTTTTTCATATTTATCATCATTAGATTCCCCTTCCTTTAATTTTCTTTACCTTACTGTAAATCGTAACTTTCTATTCTTCTTTTTCTCATCATTTCCCTCTTTTCTGTAATAAAATTCCAACATTTCTTATTTAGTATATCAAAATACCCCCAGTCAATATTCAATCTTGGAAATTTTCCCCTATTTTAGGCAAACTTACATCACAAAGCTGTGCCATCATCCTCCGCGTCAGCCATATATCCTCATCCTCATATTCCATTTTAACAAGTATGAACGCATAGCAAAAAGAAGCGAGCGACGAGCATAAAAGGCGCTAAGCCATAGGCTTTAACCCCTAGCTTAGCTCCTTGTTTTGACATTTAGCTTCTGGAAGTTAGGTTTTTATCACCAGAATATCCAGTTACAGTAACATTCTCATCACAGACCAATGACTCCAATTCCGTACAATTCGTGAGATCGAGTTCGCTCAGCTGGTTATTATCGCAACTCAAGCTGGTCAGCCTCGTATTCTTGCTTACATCCAGCTCGCTCAGCTCGTTATCCACGCAATACAAGTAGAACAGCGACGTGTTCTTGCTTACATCCAGCTCGCTCAGCTCGTTATGCCCGCAATACAAGCAAGTCAGCGACGTATTCTTGCTTACATCCAGCTCGCTCAGCTGGTTACTATTGCAATACAATTCGGTCAGCGATGTGTTCTTGCTTACATCCAGCTCGCTCAGCTCGTTACTATCGCAATACAATTCGGTCAGCGATGTGTTCTTGCTTACATCCAGCTCGCGCAGCTCGTTATCCCAGCAATTCAAGTAGGTCAGCGATGTGTTCTTGCTTACATCCAGCTCGCTCAGCTCGTTACTATCGCAATTCAAGTAGGTCAGCGATGTGTTCTTGCTTACATCCAGCTCGCTCAGCCAATTACTACTGCAACTTAAGTCGGTCAGCGAATCGAATGCCGTCACGTCCAGTTTGCCGCTTAATCCGCGCACACTCCACGCAATTCCAGTTAATCTCCCCGTCTCCGCATCCCATGCATACTGTTCACTGTCCAGATACCCGCTCACATCTGCTCCCGCAGCTTTCTGCTCAGCAATGATTTTTCGGAGCGCCGCCACGTCGTCAGCGTCATAATATTCGGAATCCGGATTCCTCGTCGCCTGCGACGCCACTGGCGGTATGTACGGAGTCGGTGGCGCTTGCTGCGGAATCTGCGGCTGTTGCGTTGGCGCAGTACCCGAAGACGGCGCTTTGGCCGCCTTGACTGTCACCGTGCAGCGGAGTTTTTTCTTTCCCGCTTTTGCCGTAATGACCGCAGAACCCTGTTTTTTTGCAGAAACCACGCCTTTTTTATTTACGGCGGCCACTGCTTTCTTTGTAGAAGACCATGTGACCTTCTTTTTCCAATTCTTTACTTTCAGCTTTGCGCTTTTTCCTACTATAAGAGACAGTTTCGTCTTAGACAGCTTGGGTTTTGACGCCGCATAGCCGCCTGTTCCTGTACCGATCTGGCTTACCGCCAACGCAAAAACCAAAATTTTTGCTACTTGCTTTCGTTTCATTTCATTTTCCTCCAATCTTGTTAATTAAATTTATGGACAAATCTCCTAATAATTATATAGAAGATGAACCCGCTATTTATTTCCGGATTTTACACTTTTGCACTTTGCTCCATGCGCCGTATCCACTGCTTGCGTTATATGCGCGTACGCGCACATAATATCTCTTTCCCTTTTTCAGACCCTTAAATGTTACAGATGTCTTGTTTTTGCCAACCGTCTTATTCTTTTTCTTTTTTGTAAAAGATTTGTTCTGCGCACATTGAACCTGGTAGCGGGATGCGCTTGCCACATATCCCCAGCTGACCAAAAGCTTCTTTCTTAGGGAATATACATAGCTGATTCGCACACGTCCCGGCTTCTTTCTGCTACTGCCCCAACCACTGTATGTGGTTTGACGCGTCTTAGAGTAGAACTCTGCCGAGTTCTTACTTTTTGTACCGCTCTTAACATTGCTACTACCGGATTCTGAACCAGAACCACCTGAATCACTAGGAAGCGCCGGAAAAGCGGATGGCTTTGGCTGATCGACGGCCGGCTCCGGCTGTTCCACTATCTCAAAACTTTTCTCCACCGCTCCTTGAAAAATCCCGATTCCCGTTACTTCCAGCGACGCTGTTCCTACACCGTTATTATTGTTATAGGTGATTACATAATCTTCACCTTCCTTTAACACATAATCCCCACAGCAAACCGTCACTTGCGGCTCATACGACTGAAGGCCTGCATACTCCACCTGTTCTTTCTCTAAGATAATCTGGCAATCCCTGAGTTTGACCCGCTCGGTTACCCCATACTTATCCAACTTCTTTGGAGAAATATGATAAAATACCGGCTCCCCGTTTTGAGTAGTATACCAGACAATCTCTCCCTCAGATGAACAAACAGGAGCACAGTCTGAGAGTCTGGCAAGCAAGGTATATGTCTTCCCATTCTGTTCACCCTGCGCGTTGATATACGCCATCTTGAAAACAACCGAACCTCCAATGTCCTTTTCTTCCCACAGCACATAGAGTTCATTCTCCGACACCTTCGCCAAATGAGGGTTTCCTACTTCAATGCCATCGCCTTGCTTATAGTCGGTTAACCAAACCGTACGGCTGCTATCAAGTTCCGCATCTGTGGAAATTACAAATATATTTCTCTGCCCCGATGGCGAATATGCTCTTTCTTGCGGAACCAAATTTCCTACTGTTACCAGCTGACCTCCAGCCAATTCAAAACCGCCTATTTCAACTCCGGTGACGTTATCTCCCACAGCGCCAGAGATCGGCAAGATTTCTTTCGCCTCGCATCTTTCCGCGGACTCCAGTTCTGCCTTTGTCACAACTACCGCTCTGGGATACGCATCTCCATGATCCAACCGATATAAATATTTGCCGTCCGTCTTGACAAACTGGTTAAACGAATGACCTACATATCCCCAATGCGTATTTTTTATATCATATTGCGTCTGGCTAATCTCCATCTTTTCCTGATCCAAAACAAATGTCATATTTGCCTGATGGTTTAATCCATCTGAGGAAACATACATCTGATGGCATGTATGAATATATAAGTTTTCCCCTCTCTCTGTCATTCTAAGGCAGCCGGCCTCGAATGGAATATAGGTATTTGCCCCATAAATAGGCACTGCGCTCAAACGATTCCAATTCTTATCGTATTTTACAATGCGTATGACCTCGACTTCATCGCTCTCATGTGGATTTTTCTGTCCAAAGGCAAGAAAATTATAATTTACTCCTTGAAAGCAGCCGCCAAAGATTGGAAGCTCCATTTTTAATATTTGTTGGCTAACAAGCTGATACGACCTAGAATATTGTTCAGCCACGACACTGTCTCCCACTGCCTCTACACGGACATATCCATTTTCCGTCTCTGCCAGATAGGATTTAACTGTATTTGCCCAATTGCCTTTATACTCATTGGCCGAAAGATTGGAAGATATCATTCCCCCTGATGCTTTTGTTGTGTACTTCATGCGGTTCCAAACTGCCGGCGGCGCTTCTGAGATCGCAGGCTTTTCAGATACATCTGGCTTCTGAGTTGATTCCGGCTTCTGGGTCGGCGGCTCTGTCACATCTGGAATCACCGGAATATCCTCTCCGCTCCCTTCTTCGTTTATATCGCCCCCAGTTGGCAGTGCTTCCGCAATCGCCATACCTGCTTCCGACCACAGGCTTTCATCTGACATATCCAGATAAATAGCCGGACGTATTCCCGCCGTGGCGTCAACACTTATAGGAAATTCAATTCCCCCATCTGGATAAACATATAATCCGCATTTATTATCAGATCCTGGTCCACGCAGCCACCACGCATCCGCTGAATTTGTATTGCTATACATCAACGGCTTGGTAGCCGCATAAGCAGTGTTGGTCGTTGCTCTCGTATCGCTTTCCGCTCTTCTTTGATGAAATCCATTCGCCGGATTTACTGCCTCATCATATGACAGAAGAAACACGCGGTCTTTTGTCGGATTCCCCCCGTCTGCTCCCATAATATCTGTTGCCGCTACATTCAAACTCGTATGTTCCTGTATGGCATCCTGCTCTTTCTTGTTAAATGCCGTCTGATAAAATGTTTGGTTCAGCCACTTCCGCATATCGCACGTTTCCCAAGTACATGCTTCATTTGAACTATTGATTTTCCCGGCATCCAATATTTTGTCAGAAAAAAGAAATGCCACGTCCCCGAATTTTGACAGGATCCTCCATCGGATCGGCTCCTTCTCATCCAACAAGTTCACTTTTCCATCCCCATTGGTATCATTTTGATAATAGTTTCCAAAATAGATACAATCCCAACTTCCAATCCTATAATTATCATTATTAGTATGCGTCTCCTCTGCTGCAACACATTCGGAACTGCATCCTGCCGCCATCGCAAACACAAGCAAACAAGCAAGAAATTTCCTTAACGGGAGCGCTGCACATCCTGTTATTGTCTTAAAAACGCTTTTCTTCATATACATTTCTCCTTCTCATTCCAAAACCAAAGCTCTTTTTTGTCAAAGTCCCTTACATGCGTGGAATCGCCACTACAAAGCTTCTACTCCTCGAAATTTTTACATAATTCAGAATAGCGGGCGAATATGTCAGGTACTCGTTGGCACATTCGTTTGTGTTTCACAAAGCAGACTTTCTGAAACACTCTTTTATCCATCATTTTTTCTATAAAATAGCAAAAATTTCATTTGATTTCCATTATACATGAAGTGTTTCAGAAAGTCTACCTTTGTTACAATTTTCTTCTGTTTTCTTTTGTTCTTTTCGCTCCATGCACCTTCGATAAAAGGTCGTATGGTTCATCTGCAAAGCCTCCGCTGCCTTACGCAGCCAAATCTTTCCTTCCTCCCACATTTGATAATACACATCAAACTCTTCCGGTAAATCCAATTTTCTGCACCCGAACAGAACCCCTCTTTGTTTTGCCGCTGCAATACCTTCCGCTTGCCGCTGGCGGATAAAAGCCCGTTCGGTTTCCGCCACATATGCCAAGATCTGCAGAACCAGGTCGGAAATAAACACGCCAGTCAAATCTTCACGCAGATCATTTGTATTAAGAAGCGGCATGTCGATCACTTGAATATCCGCACCGATGTTTTTCGTGATCTTCCGCCATTGTTCCAAAATCTCCCTGTAATTTCTTCCAAGGCGGTCAATGCTCTTGATGACCAGAACATCGCCTTTTTTTAACTTTTTCAACAGTTTGAGGTACTGCGGCCGCGAAAAATCCTGACCGGACAGGGTATCCATGTAAATATTTTTCTTAGGTATCTGCTGTTCTTGCATTGCCCCAAATTGTCTCTCTGGATTTTGGTCTTTAGTTGAAACCCGGATATAACCATAATATTCCATTTTGTCTGCTCCTTTATAATTACATCCTTCCATTATAAGCGCAGACACTGAAACAAGCTTTATCCATTCCTCTATCCTTAAATTTTATGTACTTAAAACAAGTCCATTTTCACATTATAACACAAAAAGAACTTAAAATGTACTTAAATTTAGCTCTTGAGGAGAGGATATATCATGAAAAAAGATAAGCATTTGGGATTGCGAATTGATTCTGAAACCCACGAGAAATTGAAAAATCTTGCTGAATATGAAGGCCGCTCTATGAATGGAGAAGTCCTATACCTAATTCGTCAAGCCATATTAAAACATGAACAGACCCATGAAAAATGAAATCAAGCATCGTCTGATTATCATGCGCCGCAAAACACGCCGCAAATCGGAATAAAATCAATACTTTATTTCCATACTATATAAAATAAAAATTCAATGGAGGGAAAGCCATGAAATTTGTTGAAAAAGACAAGCCCGTCCGCACGATACCGAAAGGGGTATGGGAAAGCAGCAGGCCAAAGGACGACAGCGGAAAAGAAGCGGAGCAGAACATTTCTTCTTCCGGCGGCCTTCAGGAAGACAATCATCCGGGAAAAGACCGCAACAATTGAATCATTACCTAAAAACCGGGCGTTCCGGGGGCTGCCGCGCCAAGTGAAAGCGACAGCCCCTTTTATCATTTCCCCCTTTGCGCATACTTCCCACCAACGCGAAAAATCCTTGAAATATAGTGTAAAATCGTGTATCATAGGATATATATACCGCAGAAAGGGGATTAACGGAATTGGACGCCATCGCAGTACTGATTCCCTGCTACAATGAAGGGACTACAATATCCAAAGTAGTAACAGATTTTAAAAAAGCACTTCCGGAAGGAAGCGTAATATATGTATACGACAATAATTCAACGGACGATACCGTGCAAAAAGCTACGGAAGCGGGCGCTGTCGTCCGTTACGAATACCGCCAGGGAAAGGGACATGTAATCCGGCGGATGTTTCGTGAAATTGATGCAAAAGCCTACATCATGGTGGACGGAGACGATACTTATCCGGCGGAATACGCACCGCAGATGGTCGCGGAAGTTTTAGAAAAAAATGCGGATATGGTTGTGGGAGACCGGCTTTCATCCACCTATTTTCAGGAAAACAAGAGAAGATTCCACAATTTTGGAAATTCCCTCGTCCGCAAAACGATCAATTTTCTTTTTAAAAGCAATATTAAAGATATTATGACCGGCTACCGCGCATTCAGCTATCAGTTTGTGAAAAGCTTTCCGATTTTGTCAGGCGGTTTTGAAATTGAAACCGAAATGAGCATACATGCGATAGACAAAAATATGCAGATTTCCAATGTAGTGATTGATTACCGGGACCGCCCCGCCGGAAGCGAATCCAAGCTAAATACGTATTCCGACGGCCTCCGGGTAATGAGAACGATCTGGCGCCTTTTTAACTTTTATAAGCCGATGCTTTTCTTTACGACCCTGTCCGTCGTTCTGTTTCTCATTGCCGCCGCATTTTTTGTTCCGGTATTTATCGAATATCTGAAAACCGGCCTTGTCGAGCGCTTCCCTACGCTCATTGTATGCGGATTTGCGGTAATTGCCGCGATACAATCCTTCTTCTCCGGCATGATTCTGTCATCGCTCCGGCAGAAGAATCTGCAGGATTTTGAATTGGAACTGATTCAGATTCAAAATAAGTTAAATGGAGGCAGCGACCAATGAAAGCTAATGCCAAAAATATAATTATCGCCTTTCTATTTGTATTCGGAACAGACCGCTATTTCTTCCCCGACAACGATTTCGGCGCCGGCACCACGCTGAATCTGTTCCTGTTTCTTTTTGCTTACGCCGCTCTGACGTTTACGAAAAATGTACAGGCTGATAAAAAAGTAAGAAACCTTTCCTATATTTTTTCCGCCATTTATTCTGCCGCCCTGTGCCTCGGCAGAATCATTAATGATTCAAACCGGATCGACGGCTTTTTTACACTTTCCATATTTGTCCGGACAGCAGCCACGCTGACAGCTTTTATCTTCGTATTCGGACAGATAAACTGTTTTTTTCTGGATAAATTGTGCGGATGGAAGCAGAAACCATTTAAGACTGCAAAATGGCGCAGCTACAAGTATTCCTTCTTTATTCTCTGGGCATTTATGTTCCTCATGTGGATTCCCTGCTATCTTGCCTATTATCCCGGCATTTTTGAATATGATATGTTCATTCAGACGTATCAGGCGGGCGGCGTGCTGCCAATCACCTTACATCATCCCTATTTGCACACGCTATACTGGAAACTGTGTCTGCAGCTGGGAACCCATATGGAAATCGAGCCGATTACGATCTATGCCATGACGCAGATGCTCCTGTTTTCCGCCATTCTTGCCAGAATCATATGGCATTTTATGAAAAAAGATGTTCGGGACTGGCTTATTATCGTTATGATCTGCTTTTTTGCCTTAAATCCGGTAATTGCGATCTTTTCGATGATACCGACAAAGGACGTTTTATTTAGCGCCTTTTTCCTTACGGCTGTATTCGAAATATACCGGCTTGTCTCTGACTCCGTGGAATACTGCAGGAAAAAAACAAATTATATATGGCTTGCCCTCAGCGTCCTGCTGAGCTGCCTGTTCCGGAATAACGCACTGTATGTTTTCCTCCTCTGCATCCCATTCTTCGTAGTTATTTTCCGAAAACAATGGAAGTCCATGTTAATATTCTTTGTTGCGCCCGTCGTCGCATTCTTATTCCTGAACGGCGTAGTGTTTCCCGGCATGGGCGTAGAAGGCGGCGACCCAAAGGAAATGTTAAGCATACCGCTCCAGCAGATTGCCCTCGTTGCCGTAACGCATGATGACGAACTGTCTGACGAAACAAAATCCGAGATCAGCCGCTATATTCCTTATGACGAGCTAGCTGACAGTTATAATCCGCGTTTCGCCGATCCGGTAAAGGCGCTTTTCCTGTCGGACCAATTTCATGAAGATAAAGGCGGATTTATCAAGGTATGGTTTTCGCTCTTCTTCGAATACCCGAAAGATTATATCAGCGCCTTTTTGTCACTTAATCTGCCGTACTGGTATCCCGATGCGGCTACGCTTGATCCTTACTCGCAGCGAGCATATATTGAAACGGGAATTACGGAAACCGACGTCTATACATTTGAGAGGGACAGCAAAATACCATGGCTGTTAGATTTATACGAAAAGGTTGCCGATTACAGCGCTTTTGCGAATAAACCCATTGTCGCAAATCTGTTTTCCATTGCAACGCCCTTCTGGATACTTCTTGTCTGCGGCGTCATTTTTCTGGCGCAGGAACGAAAAAATATGGCGCTCGTTTTACTCCCCGGCCTGTTTTTGTGGCTGACCTTCATAGCCGGTCCGGTAAGCAACTTCCGCTACATCCTGCCATTATTTGTGCAATATCCGCTGCTTCTGGCCATATTGTTTCGGAATGGGGAGAAAAGGTAATGGCAGGTGCGGTGCGATGGCGTCAGCCTTTCTGGCAGGTGTATTATCCCCGGTTTTTCAGTTCGTTGAGAACAAAAAGCCAATATTTGGAGCTTTCATTGTCGCCCACCTGGATTGTCAGGACTTGCTTTTACAAAAGTGTACGCAGGCTATCATAAAATGCAAGAAAAATATATCCAGTTCACCTAAAACAAAAGAAGTACCGTTTTCCGGTACTTCCTTATTTTTTTGCATTGAGGCATCGGGGACTCGAACCCCGGACAACTTGATTAAAAGTCAAGTGCTCTACCACCTGAGCTAATGCCCCATCTGATTTGAGCCGATATTTTTTCATCAAAAATATCAGAATGCCCAGAGCCGGAATCGAACCAGCGACACAGGGATTTTCAGTCCCTTGCTCTACCAACTGAGCTATCTGGGCAAATTAAATTGCGGGGGCAGGATTTGAACCTACGACCTTCGGGTTATGAGCCCGACGAGCTGCCATACTGCTCTACCCCGCGATAAACTAATTTACGCTAATGTTTTTATCCATTGTAAGTGGGCGGAGAAGGATTCGAACCTTCGAAAGCGTAGCTAACAGATTTACAGTCTGCCCCCTTTGGCCTCTCGGGAATCCGCCCAAAATCATTAATTATATTAATGAAGCCGACGACCGGACTTGAACCGGTAACCTGCTGATTACAAATCAGCTGCTCTGCCAATTGAGCCACGTCGGCATAATTTATGGGACCTATAGGGCTCGAACCTATGACCCTCTGCTTGTAAGGCAGATGCTCTCCCAGCTGAGCTAAGATCCCATATGAAAATGCTGTGATTTCAATTATTGCAAGAGCGAAATCACAAATGGTAAAAGAATGAAAACATATATTTTCACCCTTTTTCATCTATGATGAAACTCATCTTTCGATGAACGACCCAGGAGGGGCTCGAACCCTTGACCTCTGCCGTGACAGGGCAGCGCTCTAACCAACTGAGCTACTGGGCCATAATTATATTTCCATATGATGTATGTCTCTATGAAAATTTTCTGTACCTTCAAAACTGTACACTGACGCGAACCTCTCCCGCGAACTTAAGGTCAAGCCTTCGACCTATTAGTATCCGTCAGC
>CANQCY010000031.1 GCA_947591245.1 uncultured Lachnospiraceae bacterium
TTCACTTTCTGGGAAGGCCTTATATCCACAGCTGCATCCCGGTATTTCTCCGGCATATAGCTTAAAAATTTTTCTTTCACAACCGCTTTGAATATCTCATAATCCATCATAATAACGAATCCCTCCATTCCGCCGCCTGACGGCGGCACAAGTAATAACGAAAAACGCCGTTTCTGCGTTTTTCCAGATTGAAACCTTAGTGATTATTGGACAGCGTTTTTTGCTGCCCTAGAATCACTTTTCAATCTTTCCACCTAAAAACAGGAGGGAAGCCACAAACAGCCTCCCACCCTGATATTTTGCTCACAGCCAATGCGTAACTTACGAAATCACTTACGCACTTCCAAACATGCCGCTAGGGCGGCACAAACAATCCATGCGAAGAATGCTGGTTTTGCATTCTTCCTATGTGAGACTTAGAACTTCTCTGCGAAATGCCCTTTGGCATGAGCAGTTAGAAGTTCTTCTCACATTTTCTTCCTGCGTCTCCTTCCATACAGCATACCGCCGGCAATGCACGCACCGCCTAAAGCAGCAAACATCCACGGATGGTAGTTTCCGCCCGTCTGCGGCAGTTTCGGCTTATCCGGTTTATTCTTCAGTTTCAGTGTATAAACCACCGTCTCTGTCGCACTGTCATCATACTGTAACAGAACCTCATGCGGGGTATCGTCAAGGATATAACCCTCCGCAGCCTTTGTTTCCACGATATAATATGGTATATCTTCCCCGAAAGTGCCGTCTTTGTTATAAGTGCAGATGTCCAGAAGCCCTGTTTCCGCATAGCCTGTCTTGTCCGTTACCAGCGTGTCCCGTTTTTTCCCGTCCTTATTACGCAGTTCAAAGGTTACTCCCTTTAACGGCTTTCCGGTTTTGCTGCAGGTTTTGTAAAGTGCAATCTTTCCCTTTACCCTTTCATCGGTCATAGCAACTTTTTGGATTTCCCCTGTTTCCTCCACGGTAAAATCCACTTCATTGGCAATCAGGTAACCGTATGGCGCTGCTGTCTCCCGCAGGGTATATTTCCCTGCCGGGACTGCCTCCAGACGGTACGGTTTCCCATCCGTTTTCCATGAGGCGTACACATCCCCATTGGAATCTATGACCTCCAGTGTTGCCCCCGGCAGCTCTTTCCCTGTCGTAATATCCGTTTTTGACACCTCGACAATAATCGGCGTGTCTTTCATCTCCAGTTCCTTTGTTACCGTCGGTGTTGCCGCCATCTCCTGCGTATAGGAGAAATCCACGTCATACACTGCTTCATCCAGCAGATACCCCGCCGGGGACTCCACTTCCTTCACATAATACAGCCCAAGCGGCAAATCAGCCTCAAACTTTGCTTTCCCGTTTTCATCCGTCACATCCGTGTCCACAAGGTCATCCGCTTTTACAAGGACCTCCCCTGCTGCACTCAAAATATCCTCTTTCGTATAAATGCCATAGGTGGCGCCTGCCACCGGGCAGGCGGTTACACCGTCCGTCTTAATCAGTGACAGCTCCGGTTTTACCCTCGCATTGACAAACTCTGCCTCCCCATAGATGATCTCCGTATGCTCATCCGCATAGGAAAGGGTAATCTCCTTTGGCTCCTCACAGACGGCAAAACCCTTTGGCGGCTGCACCTCCACCACCTGATATTTCCCAAGCGGAAGGTTGTCAAGGGAAGCCTCTCCCTGTTCATCCGTGATAAGCGTTGCAACGACCGCCCCCTGGCTTGCCGGCACGCCGCCAATCACTTCCAGTATGCGGTTTCCTTCTTCGTCCGTCTGGTGGTCCGGGGTGTAAATATCCTCTGCTGCAACCAGATTGAATACCGCCCCGGCAAGCGGCTGTTCCTCATAAGTGAAATCCACGCTCCTGTTTTCATCGGTAAGCCCACTTAAAATACGGTCAACAATCGTATCATATACAATGGAAGTTAATACCTCCCCTGACTTATGAATGCTGATACTCCCCTTAACGGGTTTATTTTCAATCGCTACCTCAATGACCGGATCGCCGTCGATATCCTCCGAGACTTTCAGCATCCCATCCGTGGTAACTTCCAGAGGAAAGCTCTCCTCCGTGATGACATACCCCTCCGGTGCGGTAATCTCCTCCACCGCATAACTGCCATACTTCAACTGTAACGGCGTGGTGATGGTTCCGGATTCATCTGTAGTAAATTCACTGATTTTCTTATCCCCGACTTTCTGCTCCACATACTCCCCAGTGTCCATGTTCTTAATCTTAAACGTCACGCCAGACAGCAGGATGGTATTCCCGTTTTCCGCATCTTTTTTGACAATGCGGATATATGCCTTAAAAGGCCCGTCATTGAACACCCGCCACTGCTGAGGTACTCTGGAATCCTCCGTAACCGTAATGGTAAAGTCTTTGGTTTTATACAAATCCTTTGGCACCTTTGTTTCCTTTACCAGATACGTCCCATAAGGCAGTTCTTTTGAAAGTGCGTACCCTTTTTCATCCGTCACAAGCACGTCATGGGTTTTTGCATTGTCCCAGCCGTTTTTATCAATATCCGACTGTAACTTTACGGTAAATTCCGCCCCCTTGACATAATCCGGCTCTGCCGATGCGCCGTCAGTAGATACCTTGATAATCCCAAAGGCCTGTTTTTTTACCGTTTCCTTCACCGTTCTTTTTAAGGAAATATCCTGATGGACATTTTCCGCTTTCCTAAATTCCACCGGGTAGATGGTTTCATCCAGCAGGTACCCCTCGCTCGGCTCAATCTCCCTGATATAATAATTGCCAAAATACAGGTTGCCGAAATGAAACTCTCCCTGCTCCCCTGTCTTTACCGTGGCAAGCAGGGCGTCCTTCTCTGCCGGGACACCCGTTGACACAAAATCCGTCCCCTGCGTGCTTGTGATGTTGTCATTTCCCGCATAGGTTACTGTCCCTCTCCCATCCGGATAGACAATGGTTTCCGCCGCATAAAGCCCGTAAGTGGCACCGGACAGTTTCGCATCCCCCTGCGGCTCTGCCCCGGTTTCCTTATCCTCCTTTTTCGCTGCCACATCACATCGGATCGGTGTATTCTCCGCACGGAAATCGGAAATCTCCCCATAATCCGGCGTCACTTCCCACACCCTGCCGTCATCACGGTAACCGTCCGGGATGACAACCTCTTTCACATAATATTTATCCTGCATTTTCACAAACTTTTCAGAGGCGGCCACATCTAAATCCTCATCATAATAGAATACCGGCACTTCTGCCATGCCGTCGCCCTCTACGGAAACACGTTTAGTGCAGGCAGCATCAGCAAAGACCGCAAAACCAGCGCCTTTCACAAAATTTCCGGATTCTGAATCCGTCTTTTTTACCATGACGCCGACCTTATCCGGGTATTCCACTACCTCCATCTTTTTCCCCTGCTGTGTTACTTTCCCGTCACTGTCATAGAGGGTAAAATACTCCAGCCCCACGGGATAGACTGTCTCATCCATCAAATAACCCGGTGCCGCCTTTACTTCTTTCAGATAGTAAGTGCTTTGTGTCAGTGTCTCCTTGCCGGACAACACCTTTCCATTTGCGTCTGTCTTACTAAGCCTGCATAACAAATCCGTGCATTCTGCATCCTCATACAGATAATACGTTGCACCCTCTACCGGCCTCCCATTATATACGTTGGTTTTCTTGAGTTCAAATTTTCCTTCCTTAAATTTGGAAGTCACCTTGACACTGGCGGTCACGGTTCCCGGCTCAAACTCCTCCAGAAACGTAATCTTCTGCTGCGACACTACCGTCGGCGTCCATTTCCGCCCGCCCTTTTCCTTTGATTTGGCGGTTGCCGTCAGCTTTACCGTACTGTCTGCCGCAAGGATTTTCTTCATTGCCTCCTCATTACAGTACAGATAAAAGTTAGAAGATGGCTTGTCTGCATCCGTCTGTGCCACACAGATGTCATACTTTTTCAAATCGGAATCATCCTCAATGTCGCTGGCATCTGTTTTTATCTCCCCTACCGTCAATCCCGCCGGCTGTCCTGTAATTTTGTAAGATACATTAGTAATGCTGCCTGTTTTGGTGCGGACAAACTTCTCTTTGGAACGGTACAGCCCATCCCCCATATCCTGCCACTCCGTTTTCTTTGGGGATATCTTATAAGTGATGGACTTTGTCACGCCTGTCGCCGCATCATACTCATCCTCATCATAATTTTTTGCGTCTGATACAAGGGCAGCTATTTTCTTATAGACGCCGCTGCCATCATTGTAGTAGCTTAACTTTACTTCCCCGTTCAGCACATGGATTGCCGCACCGGTAATGAAGTAATCGGCTGAGGCAGAACCCGCAGAATACTTGCTGTTGTGGCATTTGCCATTCAGCGTCCTGGCGCCGTTTACCATACAGAACGTGATTTCCGGCTTAATGCTGCTCTTAGAGGCAGACGCATCCACCTTCCCATTCGTGGTATTCTTATGCAGATTCAGGCAGTACACCAGATGGTTGTGGTAATCCCCGGACTCCGAGATGTACTTAATGCCCATCCTGCGCCCGCAATATGAGGCATACCCGCTGCATGATACCTTCATGCTGTCCGAAGATTTTGCTGCCGCTTTTAACACCGGTGCGGAAGCCATACGGACTGTCATGGTATCCCCTGCACCGAAGGTTTCCATCTCTCCCTCTGACAGCAGCGCCGGTCTGCCATCTGATGGAGAAACACTCCCCTCTCCGGGGGCAGGTCCTTCTTCCCCGCTGTCCCCGGCTTCCTTTTCCTGCTGCCCATCCCCGGATTCCCTGTGACCAGCAGCATCACTGCTTTCCTCCACAGCCGTCTCCGGCTCACGCACGGATATGGTCCTGCAGATAAGATAAGGTGTTTTTCCACTTACCGGTTCTGCCTTATAATAAGTGATATAATCTCCCGGCTTATCCCCATCAAAAGCACTTTTGTCTGCATAATAACTGACCTTAACAGCCTGTTCCTCATAGGAAATCCCATCAAAGGACTTCTCCACGTCAAACCCATAGCCGGCTGCCACGATAATATCCTCTGCCGTTACAATCTCTGACGGTTCCAGATCCTTTCTCTCTGTTCCGTCAAAAAGCACCGGCTCCTGTTCTGCCTCTGTCCCGCTTCCGCTGTTACCGTCTGCCGCCCCGCCTGCATCCGGTCCGGTTGCGTTGGCATAGGCAGCAGAGGGAATGACGGCACCCACCGTCAGGACAAGAGCCATTACCAGAGCCATAACCCTTTTCAATCTCTTTTTTGTCATATATTCCTCCATTCCGAAGCGTTTTCGCTGAGGAACGCAGGCAGAATCTTCTATTCTGCCCTGCGATAATAGCTGTTTGTGACGCCTCTGCACAAACAGCCCTGTGAAAAATTAGCGCATCAGCGTAATTTTTCACAGTAAACTCCATTCATAGTTAATATCTGTTTCCTGCGGATTGGTTCCCTGCCGGCACAGATACCGGGTCTGTCCCCGGCATTTGTGCAGAAAAAAGACACGCCTGTTTCAACGTGCCTTTTCAACCCATAAAGCCAGTTCCGCAAACCCCGCTTTCCCTTATTCCATTGCCATCCTGCCACGGATAAAGGCAGGACCTCTATTTCCTCTCATAAATGCCCCCTAACATCTGCCTGCATGAAAGACCAGCAGCATTATTTTCAGCACATTTCCGGCAAAAAGCAGGGCAATCTCCAATACTGCCAGCGCCAGTTTCAAAATGTGTACCACGGTCCATGCCGCACCTTTTAACATCCAGCCCACAAAACGGGCAATACCCCTGATTCCCTGCTTTACCATACCGGCCACCATCCTTTCTAATCCTCACTCCAGCCAATAATCTTATCCATGACATCCGGCATCCCGCTGATGTCTGCCATGCCGTCTGCTGCTGCATCTTCCTCCATATCCACTGTCTCCGGTTCAGCGGCGGGAGTGGATGCCACAGCCGCCTGCCCGGCTATGGCATTTCCCAGAACAGCACGGAGGATTTCCTGTAACAGTTCCGCCTTGATTTCCTCTTTCATCACAGACAGCCTTTCTTCCAGATAGTCAGGGATTTTTTCTTCCTGCTGTTTTTTCCCTGCCAGCAGTGATTCATAATACATTTCCAACGCATCCATGACCACCTGGTTCTTAGCTTTGCCCTCATTCAGCTTTTTGTCGTCAAACCATTGCAGCAGCTTTACATGCTGCCCCTTTTTCAAGGAAAAGCGTATCGTAAAATGCCGGAACAGCTCTCCATAAGCCATTGCGCTCCCCCCTATCCAATCTTACGTTTTTTCTGCAACTGCGCCAGATATGCCCTGCCAAGCATTTCATAGCCCTTTGCATTTGCCTTTACATCCTCAATATAGCTGATGTTCTTCTGCTCAAGGCCCCCAAAGCGTTTCATCACGCCGGCGCCGCCGCCCACAAAGATAATCTGTGTCAGGTCCATGTTGTAACCAAGTTCCCGGATGTTGTGGTAAATCTGCTGGCAGTAAGCACGGATTTCCTTCATAATAATCTCCCGGTACTTCTCCGGCAGGCCGCTCCCGCCGCTTACCATGGCTTTCTGAATGTCGTACTCGTCCACCTCTGCGTTTAACTGCCTGACGCACTCCTTGTTAATCTGCTGGATGCAGGTAATAATCCCATGCGGCTGTGTCACACACGCTGATTCATCCGGCAAATGATTGATAATCGGCATAATATCCACTGTCCATGAGCCGATATCCACCACTAACTGTTTCTCCGGGAATCTGTCAATCCGGTCAATCACAGCCGCATAGCACTGTGGGTAGACACAAACATTGTCAATGAAAATATGGTACTTCTCTTTCTCAAAGGCAAAGGAAACTTCTTTTTTCTTTGACAGGTAAGAAATAAAATCTTTCTTCTCATCCCCAAACCTTGTCAGCGGCAGCCCCACCGCCAGTAACACATGGGCTGTCTTTTTACCCCTGATTTTCAACTCCTTTGCCACCGCTGCCAGTGTCAGCAGATAATAATTTTCATCCGTTACCTTTGTATCCTTTACTTCCAGGCGTTTGCTGCCTATCTTGTAATACTGCCCTCCAAACTCCAGTAAGTTTTCAGTAAATGCCGGCTCCGTGCTGATTTCCTTACAGCCTGATGTAAATACCTCATGCACCGTTTTCATGCCGGACCAGCCGTGGTCAATCCCGATCACTTCAACCCTGTTTTCCATTTTGATTGTCCTCCTTTTCATGTAACCAGCTCCTTTATCTCTGTATTTAATCCCCATGCCCGCTGCCCTCCCCACATGCTCCCTCAATAATCATAATGATTTTACGGACTATCTTTTCCACTTCCTGCTCCGTCAGCCTGTAGTCAAGCCAGTGCAGATACCCAAGATTGTCAACATAATAGACACTGTGCCCCGGGCTGTCCTCTATGAGGTCAAATTTACCGGTTTTTTTGTCACGCTGTATGCACACACCAAAACATTCACCGGAATAATCCGCACCGTCTATCCTTTTTGCCTCTTCCACAAGCCGTTCCGGAACCCTGGAAACATCCACCCAATAAACCTCTGCATTCTCAAACTTATCAAAATGCTCTAAATCCATACCCTGTTTCTCCTTTTACCATAAGAATACAAAAGGACTAAACCGGCAGCGAAACACCATGTTCCAATCAGCCAATTTAGTCCCAAAAAGTTACAATATTCAGTTATCACTCCTATCTGCTTGTCCAAATTTTACACAAAATCAATACTGCATATCCACCGGGCGGGAGAATACCAGACAGTTTCCATATAAAATTCGGAACAACTACTGTTAATATACAACGTGTTAAACAAATGCAACAAACAGTTTTCAATTTGTAAAACGGGCCCATCCTACCTCAAAATGACTATTTATTTTGCATTTTCTGTAGGACTAAATCAGCCGGAATCCCCGATATTTACTGGGTTCTTACTGACTTAACAATATAATAACACGCTCCCCGGTATCAATAATGCCAATCATTATATTTTGTCCATATAAATCCAGATACGGCTGCCTTCGTATTTTCGCAACGCCGGACGCCTCCAGCGCCTTCTCGTCCATAAGCCCGTATACATGGGGAATCGCCCCATAGCCAAAACGGTTTATGCTCTCGCTGTTCAGCTTCTCCGCCCCTTTATATATAATGGCGCGGCTTTGGTCAATCTCCGTAATGCAAATAGGATCGTAGCGCTGCAGGATCGCTTCGGTCCCCCCGAGCGCGCTCACCAGATAATCCAGCACATTTTCTGAATAAATTGCCTCTCTGCAAGTCATAAAATACCCCCTTTCTCCCTATTATATGCAAATACCCGCCTGTCCTATCGCCCCTTTCCTGTTTTTTTGACTATACCGCTCAGCTCAATATTCGCCGCATCAATGCCCCCGCATCGCAATCCGCGGGGAGCCGCTTCCCTCAATATAGTTTCTGGTGATTGTGACGCCGCCGATCATGTCGTCTTTCGGTATCTCATACATGATATCCAGCATCACTTTTTCTATAATTGATCGGAGCGCGCGGGCTCCGGTCTTTTTCTTCATCGCCTGCTGCGCGATCGCGCGCAGCGCATCCTCTTCAAAGTCAAGCTTTACCTCGTCCATCGCAAGCAGCTTCTGGTACTGTTTGACAATCGCATTTTTCGGCTCGGTCAAAACCCGGACAAGAAGATTTTCATCCATTTCACTGAGCGAATATATGATCGGCAGTCTGCCGATAAATTCCGGAATCAGCCCATAAGACCGTATATCCTCGGTCTCCACCATGGAAAAGATATCCCTTTCATCATCAAACCGGTCTTTGAGCTCTGAACCAAAGCCGATACCGCCGTGCTTTGTCAAACGCTGTTTGATGATTTTTTCCAATCCCGGAAAGGCGCCGCCGCATATAAACAATATATTGCTTGTATTCACCGTCGTCATCGGCACCATCATATTTTTATTGCTTGCCCCTACCGGCACTTCGACGTCC
Source organism: uncultured Lachnospiraceae bacterium (assembly GCA_947591245.1). Taxonomy (GTDB): domain Bacteria; phylum Bacillota; class Clostridia; order Lachnospirales; family Lachnospiraceae; genus Eubacterium_F. The sequence goes on from CANQCY010000031.1 coordinate 8,928, forward strand.
GCGCCCTCCAACAGCTTCAAAAGCGCCTGCTGCACGGATTCGCCGCTGACGTCCCGCTGGTTTGCATTCTCTTTCTTCGCCAGCTTATCAATCTCGTCGATATACACAATCCCGCTCTCGGCACGCTCCACATCGTTATCGGCGTTGGCAAGCAGCTTCGAAATCACGCTCTCCACATCATCGCCGATATACCCCGCCTCCGTAAGCGCCGTAGCGTCTGTGATCGCAAGCGGCACCTGCAAAAGCTTCGCAAGCGTCTTGACCAGATATGTCTTTCCGCTTCCCGTAGGGCCGAGCATAAGCATATTGGACTTCTCGATCTCGACGTCGCCATCGAACGCATCGCCGTCTCCGCGTTCTTCCGCCTCTTCCTTCTCTCTTAGCGAAAGAATGCGTTTATAATGATTGTACACGCCGACGGATATGACCTTTTTCGCCTGATCCTGTCCCATAACATATTGATCCAGACTGCTCCGAATCACATGGGGCGCCGGCAGCCGGTTAATATCGAGAACCGGAACGGCTTCTTTTTTTTTCTTTTTTTTGGGTTTCACAGAATGCCGCGCCTGCATTTCTTCCGGCATCCCGGCAAAAGGATTTGCCAGATTGATAAACTCAATTCCCGAAGCGCCCAGCACGTTGTTTGGGTCGGGCGTTCCTCCCATATTGGGAAATCCCTGCATTCCAATCTGGTCAAATGCCTTCTGCATGCAATCCGAACATATCGAAATATTATTCGGAATACTAATCATTTTATCCACCTTGCTCTCCGGTCTATGGCACAGATAGCAGACTCTCTCGTAACCGTTTTTGTCTCCGTTGTGTTCATTTTCGTTCTGATCTGTCCTCTTGATTTCCTCGCTCAAAATAATCCTCCAATCCAAAACCTGCAAGGTACGGAATTTCCTGTACTCTCTATCTGCCGCATCGTCTGATCAGGCATGGTTACCATGGTATAATCTGGTTTCCTCCCCCAAACGCGTCATCCGAATCATCATAGAAGTCATCATTATCCTCATTCGGATTGCTGCGGTTATATGACTTGCCGGATCCAGCGTTATTATCAAGGTCGCCGAGCGTCTCGGACCCTCCCAAAACCACTTTCAATTCCTGTTCCTGATACTTGCCGTTCTGGCTTCTGGAAATCGTCACGGTGATTTCCGTACCTGCCTTCGTATTATTTACCTTTTCCTGAACCTGCTGAATGCTCGTAATTTTCACACCGTTAATCTTTGTGATAATATCGCCCTGCATCATTCCCGCATTCTTTGCAGCGCCATTATCCGCCACCTCGGAAACATATACGCCGACCGGGAGTCCGTACGCCTCGCTCAAATCCTCGCTCACCGTACGCCCTGAAATTCCGAGGTATCCCTTTTCCTCATCTTTCAAAACTTCGCGGTTCATCAGCTCGTTAATAATGGGAACGGCATCCGTCATCGGAATGGCATATCCGATTCCTTCGACTTTCGTATCCGCATATTTCACCGAATTGATGCCGATTACATTTCCATTTGCATCCAAGAGCGCGCCGCCGCTGTTTCCCGGATTAATCGCCGCATCCGTCTGCAGCAGGACCATCGTATTCGTACCGGATCCGCCGTCTCCGACGCTCACCTGACGGTCCTTTGCGCTGATATACCCAACCGTTACAGACTGGCCGTAGCCAAGGGCGTTCCCGATCGCAATCGCCATCTGCCCTACCTTTATATCGTCTGAATGTCCCAGGCTCGCCACCTTGATCTTCTGCCTTGTTTCATCCTTTAAATCGCTTAATTTTACGGAAATCACTGCCAGATCAGCCGTAGAATCCGTGCCCTTGACCGTTCCCTTCGCCGTCGATTCATCTATAAATGTAACCGTTATGCTGTCGGCATCTTCCACAACATGATTATTCGTGACAATGAGAAGCTCGTTATTATCCTCTTTTACAATAAAGCCGGATCCCGCGCCCTCCGTCGAGTACGTCTGTCCAAAATACGAAGACACGGTGCTTGATTCCGTTATCGCAACGATAGAAGGCATAACCCGTTCTACAATTCCCGATACGTCGCCGACCCCGACGCTTGCACCGGATACCGCCTGCACCGGCGAAACCGGCGTCGTTTCAACCTTTTCGATGCTTGCGCCATTGCTGCCTGAAAAGCTGCCTCCGGTCATCTTTAATATTCCGAAAAAGCTTGCTCCCGCCACGACGCCGAATACCGCCGCAGAAACGATCATCCTCGGAAATCTTCCGAATTTTTTCGGCTTTTCCGCCGCACGTTCCTCATACTGCCCCGCCCGCCCGGCATTTACATTCTGAAACCGGTACATATTATCGGAAGAAGGCATCGCCTGCGGTCCTTCCGGCTGTGAACTCTGCCTTGTCTCCGGCTGCTGCCCCGGATATGCATTTTGTGAATTTGCGCTGGTCGGATCTAAACCAGAAAAAGAATTATCTTCCATATTATTATTCCAATTTCCCTCGCTCATAAGAATCTTCCTTCCTTTCTTTCTTTTAGAAAAAACTTATCCGCCGATGCGAAGTATTTTTCCCTTATTTCAAGATGCATTATACATACCAATTGTGTTTAGTTTGTGAAAAATAATTTTTATTATTGTGAAAAGAAGTAAAATATCTTATACTGTATATAATGATGTCAGAGTCAAAGGGCATTTGGAACGTTTGACTCTGGCATCATATAATGACACATAAGAAAGGACGAGGCAAATTGATAAAAGGCAATCAAAAACTGCTAAACGTTTTTCGTTTTATTATAGATGTAATTATACTTATTGTTTCATTCGTACTGGCGTATATACTGAGGTTTGATGAAGAATTCAGCTTCCTCATCCGCTATGGGATCATTAAACAGCCGTTCGGACTGTATGGGAAACTGGAGCAATATCTGCCCCTGCTTCTTCTCCTGATCCCGTGTTATGTGTTTTCGTACTATATCTTTCATCTGTACGATCCAAAGCGCGTGACAAGCCGCAAATCACAGATGTACAACATATTTAAAGCAAATATCGTCGGAATCCTGTATTGTACCGCCGGCCTTTATTTTGTACGGAGCGGCGCAAACTATGCCCGCCTTTTTATCACTATTTTTGTGGCGATCAATTTCTTTCTGGAACTGACGTTCCGAATGCTGATTACGACAGTTCTCCGCAAATTCCGAAAAAAAGGGCACAACCTGAAGCACGTCCTGCTCGTCGGCTATGGGCGTACTGCCGAGGGCTATATCGACCGGATCTTCGCCCATCCGGAGTGGGGTTATGTCGTGCACGGCATTTTGGACGACAGAAAACGAAATGGCAAATCCTACCGCGACATCCACGTCATTGGGGATATTAGTGATCTGGAGTCGATAATTGAAAACAATTCCTATGATGAAATCGCAATTACGCTTGGCATCGACCAGTACGAACGGCTTGAGGATATTGTCGCCATCACGGAAAAGTCCGGCGTACACACGAAGTTCATACCGGACTACAACAATATTATTCCCACAAGGCCGTATACGGAGGATCTTGACGGGCTTCCGGTCATCCACGTACGAAACGTACCGCTTACGAACTCATTCAACAAGTTTGTAAAACGGACGATCGACATTGCCGGCGCCCTCTTCTGCATTGTACTGTTTTCGATTCCGATGCTGGTCATCGCCATTATCGTAAAAGCGACTTCGGAGGGCCCCCTGATCTTCAAGCAGGAGCGCATTGGCCTCCATGGGAAGCCTTTTATCATGTATAAATTCCGTTCGATGGGCATCCAGAAAGCATCGGAGGAAAAACAGGCGTGGACCACGCAAAACGATCCCCGCGTAACCCCGATCGGCAAATTCATCCGCAAAACAAGTTTGGACGAGCTTCCCCAGTTTTTCAACGTCCTGAAAGGGCAAATGAGTCTTGTCGGCCCCCGGCCGGAACGCCCGTTTTTTGTAGACAAATTTAAAGAAGAAATCCCACGATACATGATCAAGCATCAGGTTCGCCCCGGCATCACAGGCTGGGCGCAGGTAAACGGTTACCGCGGGGACAGCTCAATCCGCCTGCGTATCGACTATGATTTATACTATATCGAAAACTGGTCGGTGATGCTGGACATCAAAATACTCTTACTCACTGTAGTGAAAGGATTCGTCAATAAAAATGCATACTAACGCCATGCGCTGACGGCTTCCGGCAAAACAGCGCGGGAAAACCGCAATATTTAGTCCTCCAGTTTTTTATGGATGAATTCATCCCATTTTGCATCGTCTTCATCATCCTCGCCTTCTTCAAACTCTTCTTCATCGAGCATCTCATCAAAAGCGTCTGCGATCGCATCGAGCGTTTCCTGATCCTCGATCTGAAGAAGGGTGATCTCCGGCTCTCCGCCATTATCTTCGAGCTCAATGCCGAAGAAATAGATTTCCTCAATACTCTCATCAACCGGGGACAGCGCCGCATAGTCGTCCCCATCCCACTCAAAAATGTACAACACTTCGCACTCAAGCATCGTTCCGTCTTCCAGTTCAAGCTCTACTGACATTTCTTCGATATCTTCCAAACCAAACTCAGCCATTTTAATCACCATGCCTTTCCAAATCATTTTTAATCGCATCCATCATAACATATCCATGCCATTGTGTCAAAGTATAGCGTCTGCCCATGTTTTAACTTGACACGCCGCTTCATTTTTAATACAATACATAATGATATCAGGGTAAGAAAAAGGCTGCGGATATGAATTTCCGTGCAGAAATGAGGAAAATTATGAAATATTCTTATCGCACAAAGGGCACGTGTTCCCAGAAGATTGATCTTGAAATCAACGGCAACGTTATAACAAACGTTAAATTTTATGGCGGCTGCGACGGCAATCTCAAAGCCATACCGGCTCTTGTAAACGGCATGACCGTGGATCAGATTGTGGAAAAATGCAGCGGAATCCAGTGCGGTTTCAAAAACACATCCTGTGCGGACCAGCTCGCAAAGGCAGTTTTGGAAGCAAGGGAAATGAGTACGAAAAGTACCACGGTTTAATATCGGAAGAATGAAGGGATACTATGAGGCGATATATTATTACGGGTCTTGCTCTCGTCATTGTGTTAAGCGCAATAGTTATACTGCATCCAAGAAGACCACAGCACGTATCGGATGATAACGCAACCGATTCCTATGAATATTATTATAATGAAAACGACACAGCAGTTGAAGAGGAGGACTCTCTTTTGCCTGATGATTTAAACTCCATACTGGCAGATAACAAAACCGTTCCGCTCGATTTAGTTCCCGACAGCATTACGGTTTTAGTAAACCGCGTCTATCCGCTGCCTTCTGACTACGTACCGCTTCATTTAGTCGTGCCGGATGTAAAATTCAGCTTTTCCTATCTGAACGACAAAAGAAAGATGCGTAAGGTGGCTGCCACTGCTTTAGAAAAGCTCTTCAAAGCGGCGGAAGAAAAAAATCTGGAGCTGGTCGGAGTCTCCGGCTACCGGTCGTATGCGCGCCAGAAGGAAATTTATGACAGAAATATTCTGACGCGGGGGCAGGCCGCCACAGATACGGTCTCTGCCAAACCGGGCAGCAGCGAACATCAGACCGGCCTCACAATCGACGTATCCGCCCAAAGCGTGAATTACCGTCTGGATCAGAGTTTCGGTGATACGAAGGAAGGCCGGTGGCTTGCCAAAAACGCCCATTTATATGGCTTTATTATTCGTTATCCATACGGAAAAACCGAGGTGACCGGATACAGCTATGAACCGTGGCACATCCGTTTCGTGGGCGTCGCCGTAGCCACTTATCTGTATAACAACGATCTCACAATGGAGGAATACTACGGGGTAGAAGCCGTCACCGAAGATACGCCCGACAATGCCGTGGACGTAGAGGATCCGGATACAGTCAAATATGCGACTCCAAAACCGACAAGGCGTCCTACGCCAAAGCCCTCTGCCACCCCAAAGAATACAAAAAAACCAAAATCAACCGATAAACCGGAAAATACAAAAAAACCGAAGAGCACCCGCAAACCTGACGGAACCACCGACATGCCGGAGCCGACTGAAAAACCAGCCGCCCCACGCCCGACTGCCACCCTCCCGGCTCCGACCGAAAACCCGGCTACCCCGCCGCCGGCTCCGACCGAGCAGCCGGGCACGAGTATTCCGGCAATAAATGATGAAAACGCCGGCTCTTCACAATAAGAAAGGAATTCCTTTATGCGAACAATACTTATACTTCTGATTTATCTCATTGTGTGCGTCATAAGCATTCCGCTTCTGCTTATCGAATGCGTAGTGAGAAAAATAAACCCGAAAGCGGCGGCTGCGTTTGCGATCGTTATCGTGCATGCCGCCTTTAATCTGACTATGGCCGTATCCGGCTGTAAAAAGGAAATTGTCGGCATTGAAAATATTCCGACGGACAGACCGGTCGTTTTTGCCGCCAACCACAGAGGCTTTTATGACATTATTCTCGCCTATGCGGCAATTGCGTCTGCTCATATCCAGGTTGCTTTTATTTCCAAAATTGAGATCAAAAAGATTCCGGTTATTGCCCAGTGGATGTATTTTCTTAACTGCCTCTTCATGGATCGGGGCAATATGAAGCAGAATATGGGGGTAATCCTGTCAGCGGCCTCTCTCATTAAAGACGGTTATTCGATTTATATCGCGCCGGAGGGAACGAGAAATGCGACGGACACGCTTCTCCCGTTTAAAGAAGGCAGCATGAAGATTGCCACCAAAACAAAAGCGCCGATCGTTCCAGTCTGCATAAAAAACACGGAAAATATATTGGAAAACCATCTCCCATGGATCCGCGGGGGCAGGATCTATATCGAATTCGGCACGCCGGTTTATCCCGAGGCCCTTGACCAGGAACAGAAAAAACATGTGGGTTCCCTTATCCAGCAGGCGATTCAGGAAATGTATAACAAAAAAGCGATGGATTAATGCTTTTCTTTTAGATAAAAACATGTTAGAATATATTTTAAGCGGATTTTTCTGCCTCTGGCAGGACGCAATGATATATGAAAGAGAGGTACGATATACGTGAAGACATTTTTAATCATACTGGGTATAGTCCTTGCTGTACTTATTGTTGTATTTATTGTATTGTCCATAATCGGAAAGAAGCTTCAGAAAAAGCAGGACGAATCACAGGCGCAGATGCAGGCGGCTTCCCAGGTGACATCCATCCTCGTCATAGATAAAAAACGGATGAAGCTGACCGACGCGGGCCTTCCGAAGGTGATCGTTGAAAACACTCCGAAATATCTGAGACGGTCGAAGGTCCCTATTGTAAAAGCAAAAATCGGGCCGAAAATCATGTCCCTGATGTGCGATGAAAAAATCTTTCCGCTGCTTCCGGTAAAAAAAGAACTGAAGGTTGTACTGAGCGGCATTTACATCATGGATGTAAAAGGTTCCCGAAACAATCTTCTGAGTCCGCAGGAAAAACTCGGATTTTGGGAGAGGACAAAATTAAAGGCGCTGCAAAAAGCGGGAAAATAAACGGACAGAGAAAAAGGGGCGCGGATCGCCCCTTTAAAATTTGATACTATCCCGTCAGCTCTGCTGCGGGGTATTTGACTGTGATACCCTGCTTTCTATATAGTTCTTCAACAATTTTATCGTTCCTTCAATCCCAAGCCTGCTGCTGTTGACGCAGAGGTCATATCCTCTGGAATCTCCCCACCTGTAATCCGAATAACTATTGTGGTAATATTTCCGGTTACGGTCATGGCGGTTCATCTTGGACACCGCATCCCCTTCGGACAATTCATACTTCTCCATCACCCTTGCGATCTTGCATTCCCGATCTGCGAGGACAAAAATCGAAATCAGGTTTCCATTATTCTTTAAAATAGTCTCCGAGCAACGTCCCACAACGATAAACGATTCGCCGCTGTCCGCTTTCTTTTTCAAAAAATCAAACTGCATCTCTACAAGATGCTTATGCATCGAATTGGAATGCCCGCGCACGGTTCGGGACAGCCCCGGGATTTTCGGTTTTTCATCCACGCCCTCATATTGCTCCGCACTGATTCCGTTCTCCTTTGCAATCTCATCCAGCAAATTTCTGTCATATAAAGGAAATCCCAGCTCCTTCGCAAGCATCTCTGCGATAAAATGCCCTCCGCTCCCATATTCCCGGTTAATCGAAACAATAACCTGCTGTTCCATATATGCCGCCTCCTTTCGATTTCATCAACACAATCAATTGCGCCTCACGGTACCGCTTAACAATATCGTACAAATATAATCAGCATTGATATCGCTACCACAATGACTGTCGCCGGCGCCGCCGATTTGCAATACTTGCCCCAGCCGATCGGATATCCGTTCTTCATGGCAACGGAAGTACCGACTACGTTGGCAGACGCGCCGATCGGCGTCGCGCTTCCTCCGATATCCGTCCCCATCGACAATGCCCAAGACAGCGTCCCCAAATCAACCCCCTGCGTAATGGCAAGGCTTTTGACTACCGGAATCATCGTTGCCGCAAACGGAATATTATCAACAAATGCGCTGGCAATCGCTGAAACCCATATGATAATAGCGACCATAAGCATTATGTTCCCGCCGCTGGCCTTTCCGATAAGCGCCGCGATAATCTCCAGAATCCCTGTCTTCTCCAGTCCTCCGACTACCATAAAAAGCCCGATGAAAAATAACAGCGTTTTATAGTCAACCTTTTTCAAAAGCTCTGCTGCAAATTTACCGTAAGCAACCAATGTAAATATAGCGATCGCCATTCCGATAAATGCGACAGTGAGCCCCGTCTGGGCATGCGTCACAAGCATAACGACTGCACAGCCGAAAATCACGCAGCTGACGATAAAATCCGTCTTATTGGTAATCGCATCCTTCGGATCAGGAAGTTTTCCCAGATCTGCCGGCGCCTCAGTTTTCTTTAATTCCTTACGAAATACAAAGTAAAAATATATGATTACGACAACTAGGCTGATACCGGCGATCAGTCCCGTGTTGCTGAGGAAATCCCAAAATGAATACCCAAGCGACGTGCCGATAATTATGTTGGGGGGATCGCCGCACATGGTAGCGGAGCCGCCTAGATTTGCGCAAAAGATTTCCGACAGAATCATTGGAACCGGATCGATTTTCAATAATTTCGCCAGCTCTACCGTCACTGCCGCCAAAAACAAAATAACCGTGATGCTGTCGATAAACATAGCCAATACGGCAGACATTACCATAAAGGAGAGGAACAGCGGTATCGGCTTATAATGTACGAGATTTGCCAGCTTCATGCAGAGCCATTGAAAAAATCCCGCCTTTGCCATTCCCTCTACCATAATCATCATTCCCGCGATAAATATAATCGTAGACCAATTGATGCCGCTGGAAGACGCTTCCGCCTTCCCCGCCGCATACCAAAAACCAACAGTAAATATACTTTTCAGATTCAGCGTCTCGATGACCGCATCCATACTGCGCATGCCAACGCCAAACACCAGAAGCAAGGTCAAAACACCGCAACAAAGTGTAATGTTCTGCCGTTCAAAGCGTTCCATCACAATCATAATGAACATCGCAACAAAAATAACTATTGCCATCACCTGTGCAACTGTCATTGCTATCAGACCTCCTATATGAGCTTATCCTCTCTATAATTTTTTACCCGCTCAAATTCTTCTGTTATTTCCGCTGACGGAGCCTTCGTCAGCAGACTGAAAATAACGATGCATGCTAAACTGATCGCGAAACCGACAAGCAGGGAATAAACGCCCGTCGCCGCATAAATTGTACTTCCGTTCACGAGCGGGAGATAATCCCACACGATAACGGTCAAGCCGCCTGAAACGATTCCGGCAACGGCTCCGGCGATATTGGTTCGTTTCCAGAACAACGAACAGACAACAATCGGGCCGAATGCAGAGCCAAGCCCCGCCCAGGCATCCGATACAAGAGCCATAATACTGCTGTCCGGATCCCATGCGATAAAGAATGCCAGCACCGCCACCACGATAACCGTAATACGGCTTACCTTCAGCACCGTCTGGTCAGACGAATCCGGCTTCACCGCATTTTTGTAGATATCCTTTGACACCGAAGAAGCGCACACAAGAAGCTGGGAATCAGCAGTAGACATGATCGCCGCAAGAATGCCGCACAGGAACAGCCCTCCGATAAACGGCAGGGCAAGCTTATCATTAAATACCCTGTTAATCAGCTCAATAAACACGCTTTCAGAAGCAGTGTCGCTCAATACGGCGGGCGCCAAAAATGCGCGTCCTACCACGCCGATCACACACGCCATCACGAGAGAGATAAATACCCATACAATCGCGATAACGCTGGATTTTTTCAGTTCCTTCTCGCTCCTTATCGCCATAAAGCGCACAAGTATATGCGGCATGCCGCAGTATCCGAGTCCCCATGCGAGCTGCGAAAGTATATCGACAGCCGAATATGGCTTTCCGCCGTTTGAAAACAGGCTCATGTAGTCGCTATAGTTCACCCCTGTCGCCTCAAGATTTGCTGTAAAATCTCCGCTGACATAACCATATGCCACGATCGGCACGATGAGAAGACCGACCAGCATCAGCGTCCCCTGAATGAAATCCGTCGTACATACGGCAAGGAATCCTCCCAAAAAGGTATAAGTGAGAATTACTCCGGCCCCGATCGCCAACGCTATGTGATAATCAACGCCAAATACGGAATTAAACAATTTTCCGCCTGAAGCAAGTGCGGACGCCGTATACACGAGGAAGAAAATCACGATCACAATAGACGATATGTAAAGAAGAATCCTCTTTTTATCGTGATACCGGTTTTCTAAAAATTCCGGAAGCGTAAGCGAGTTATTCGCGACAATCGTATATCTTCGGAGCGGTTTTGAAATGAACAGCCAGTTTGCCACCGTTCCGAGAAACAAACCGATCGCAATCCACGCCTGCCCCGTTCCAAGCGCGTAAACAGAACCCGGCAGCCCCATGAGAAGCCATCCGCTCATGTCCGACGCCTGTGCCGACAAAGCCGCCACCCAGCTGTTTAATCCTCGCCCGCCAAGAAAATAATCCTCCGTACTGTTTGTCTTTTTCATTGAGATAATGCCGATTATTATCATAATAATCAGGTACACAGCAAATGCGAACAGTACAATAATTGAATTTGCAGCCATAATAAAAACTCCTTTGTATAATTTCTGTATATTAGTATAACTCATTGTGAATTTTTTTCAAGGGGTAAAAAGAACGTTGCCAAAAAAGGCATGCAATGTTAAACTACATATAGCGAAAAGGAGAGAAACGAGGAGGATTGCCATGAAACGATTTGTGGATATGATTCATACTAAAAAACTTGGCGGAGAGCTTTCCGAAACAGAGATAAATGAAATGATTCAAGGCTATTGCGACGGCAGCATCCCGGATTATCAGATGTCCGCCATGCTTATGGCGATCTGTTTTACCGGTCTGACCGACCGAGAACTCACGGCGATGACGCTCGCCATGCGGGATTCGGGTTCTGTCAACGACCTGTCCCCCATCTCCGGAATCAAAGTAGACAAACACAGTACGGGAGGCGTCGGCGACAAAACCACGCTCATTATAGGGCCGATTGCGGCAGCATGCAAAATTCCCGTCGCGAAAATGAGCGGAAGGGGGCTCGGCTTCACCGGGGGAACGGTTGACAAGCTTGAATCCATTCCGGGTTTCCGCACGGATCTGTCGATAACAGAATTTTTTCAGGCAGTTCGGTCTGCAGGCATATGCCTAAATGGGCAGACAGACGATCTTGCGCCCGCTGACAAACGAATCTATGCCTTGCGCGATGTGACCGGCACCGTGGAGAGCATACCGCTGATTGCGGCGTCCATCATGAGCAAAAAGCTTGCCTCCGGAAGCGACAAAATCCTGCTCGATGTAACTACGGGAAGCGGCGCTTTTATCAAAGATTACGGCCAGTCCCTCGAACTGGCAAAAAAGATGGTAACGATCGGAACAAACGCGGGGAAAGAGACCGTCGCACAGCTGACTTCCATGGAAGAGCCGCTCGGCTTTGCCATCGGAAATAACCTTGAAGTAAAAGAAGCCATCGCCGCCCTGCACGGCGAGGGACCGGACGACCTCATGACGGTCTGTTATACGCTGGCGGCGCACATGATTTCCCTTGGCAAAGAAATCCCATTTGAACAGGCAGAATGCGAGGCAAGAACCGCCCTTGAAAACGGAACGGCATGGGAAACGTTTATGGCAATGGTAAAACAGCAGGGAGGGGATACCGCCTGCATGGAAAACCCTGACAAACTGCCTTGCGCGCCCATCCGCGCGGATTACCGCGCCGAAAAAGACGGCTATATCGCTCATATGGACACCGAGGGCCTCGGTATCACTGCCGGAATTTTAGGCGCCGGACGAAGCAAAAAAGAAGACGCCATCGACGGATCCGCGGGAATCGTCCTCCACCACAAACTGGGTGCGCACGTATGCAAGGGAGATAAGCTCGCGACTCTTCACACGTCAAAAGAAGCGCTTGCCAACGCCGGTATGCAGAAGCTGCGCAGCTGCTATACCATCTCCGACGAACCGCCAGCCCCGGCCGCTTTAATTCAGGACGTGGTGCGGTGACCTATTTCGTCTCCGCCCCCTCCGCCGCCTTTTCAATCACATCATAATATTCATATAACTTCTGCACGCCATTTTCCAATATGTAATAGTGGCGGATATACGGGATCAAAAGCACAAAAAACATGAGGCACAGCGCAAGCACCGCCATTTCCTGCACCATCACATTAACCAGAATGGATATTACCGCCAGCAAGGCAAAAAGCACGGTCACGATTAAATGTATCAGCCTCTCATGCTGAAAGAAACCGATCTGCACCAGCATCTCGCGGCGAAACGCCTCCGGATCGCCCTCGATGGCTTCCTCTCCTGCCGCAACTTTTCTGTAATACTCCATATACCGCTTCAATCTTGTTTCCATAACGCATGTACCTCCTTTTTAGCTCTCATCTTATTCTTCCACGGCATCCCGTCCGTTTACTATTGTACAACAATAAGCGGACGCTTAAATTCATCCGGCGCATACGCCCCGCTCACGGACATCATCGTACTCCGGTAAATGTCGGATGCAAAAATATCCTGATTCAATTTCTGTAACGCCTCTCCCTCCAACCGCTTGCTATCGCGCAATAGCCTGCTTAAAATGACCGTTTCGCGCGCCTGCTTCAAATATACCTCCGCCCCCCGGCGCATGCCGAGCAGACGGATATAGGGAAGTTTCCGCTCCCGTTCCGGCATTTTTCCCACGCCGAAAAGCGTCTGGAACACGCACCGGCGGATTCTGGCCATCGTGATATTTTTTGTCTTGCACCGGTTTATAAAATCATGAAACGACACAGCCTCATACAGGCAGTCGCGAAACCGATTTGCAAGCTCCGGAGAGATGTCTTTCACTTCCTCGAGCCTGTCACGGCGGCTGAAGAGCGCATACGCGCACATCTGCCAAAAATCCTCTGCCTCCAAAAAACAGGGCGCCCGCTGCAAAACCTCTTTCGCCGCCGCCGGAATCCCCGAAAAATCTCCTGATTTCATATTTGCGCGGATCGCAGTTGCAGACAGATACCCGTCCCCGCAATTCCCGCTTTCATGATACCCCATACCCTGCCGCCGCACTGCAACCGGTTCCATGCGGGATCCCATTTGTTCTGCCGCCTTGATATATTCAATGGCAAGAATATTATTGGGGGACGACAAAAGCGCGTGCGCCGCTGAAATCTCCCGCGAACCGCCCTCTGAACAAGCTTCCTGATACGCCTTCTCGCGTGCAGCGGGGTACGGCAGCCCCGAACGGAGTTCCCCGGCAAGCCGCGCCTGATATTCCGGTTGCTCCTCCGATGCAAAAAAACTCCCCGCTCTCTTTAACTCTTCCAGATCCCCGCTCTCACATCCGAAACAATAATAATCAACAAAAGAGAGCGACTTAAGCGCCGCTATCCCGCCCCATGCAAAATCTTCCGCACTGGAAACGGCATACCGCACCGGAAGCTCAAACACCAGATCCGCACCTTCAAGCAGAGCCATTTTTGCGCGGGCGTACTTATCCGCAGCAGCGGGTCCCCCGCGCTGGACAAAGTCGCCGCTCATGACGGCTGCTATCGTATCTGCACCGGTCGTCTCCTTCACCTTTTGTATGAGATATTTATGTCCTTCATGGAACGGATTGTATTCGCATATAATACCCGCCACTGACATTGATCTGCTCCTTCCAAAATGGCTATTTACATTCTGATTATTTTATGATATCATTATTATGCCAAATAAGCAACCGTCTCTCCCGATGGGAGGGATTGTTATGAAACAGAAATTATATCCATTATTTCACTTGTTTCTGGTTATTCTGATCGTTCTGAACAGCATCTGTTCACCCGGCTGTCCGGCGCTGGCGGCCGCGAGAAAATCACCAGTATTTATTATATTGACAAACTACAGCAAAACTCTTGATATCGGAAAGGAGTTTTATTTAGGCGCAATTGTATCAAACGGGACGGCGCCGAAATGGAAAAGCAGCAATTCCAGGGTTGCGTCTGTGAATACATACGGTCTTGTCACTGCCAAAAAAGGCGGCGAAGCAAAAATCACAGCAAAGGTATCCGGAGCGGAAGCCAGGTGTACCGTAACTGTGAAAAAGACAAAAATTCAGTTGACCCCGGCAAATGCGTCTATTGAACATGGAGAGCGCATACAGCTTCGGGCATCTTCATCAAACGGCTCGCCGATTCAGTTCAAATCAAAGAAACCAAGCGTAGCGTCCGTCACGGATCGCGGACTGATCTGCGGGGAAAAACCGGGAAGCACATACATTACTATTTCCGCAGACGACACAAAGGCGACCTGCCGCGTAAAGGTAAAAAAACCGGTTATAACGCTCAGCGAGACACGGCTGACCATGTCTGCCGACACGGAAAAAACTCTGCGGGCAAAAACATCGTCCGGACTTTCCCCGCAGTGGAAATCAAGCAAATCGAGCGTGGCGACGGTTGATGACGACGGCGTTGTTTACGCCGTCAAACCGGGTACTGCGCGCATCAGCGTAAAACTGGACGGAGTCGCAAAATACTGCACGGTTAAAGTAACAAAATAAATTAGCATATATTATGGGAGAGGCGGCGGCATTTGGTATTGACATTACACTTTTTATATGATATTAAAGAATAAGAAAAACCTGAGAGGAAGTGTTTCGGTTGCCCGAAAACAAATCAAAACACACAGCAAATATTTTTGTTACCGGTATCGCAATCGGTCTTTTCGCAGGGATCTTCGTATGCTTATACCGGTATCTTATCAAATTGTGCAATGCTGCGCTTAATAACTATATCTTTCCACTGCTTCACAAAGGAAGCCCCCTCAATCTGCTTTCGTGGGCGGTCGGACTGGTCGCGCTCGCCTTTGCAGTCCACAAGCTGATCCGCTTTGAACCGGACG
>CANQCY010000032.1 GCA_947591245.1 uncultured Lachnospiraceae bacterium
CGGAAACAAGGCCGCTTGGAAGGCCGGAAAGAGGGCCGCCTGGAAGGTGGAGTTGCTGCTTGAAATGAACTTTTCTGTCGCAGAGATTGCAGACAGGTTAGGGATATCCGTGGAAACAGTAGAGGAAACGATCGCAAAAATGCAGTAAAAAGCCTGAAAAAAACGAGGTGCAGGCAAAAAGCCCCATAAGGGAGAAAAACGGGTAATCGAATCCAATACTTCCAAACGGCTGCTTGCTTGGGTGAGATAACATTCAGAAAAACATTATTTTCGAACCGAGAGACCGAAAAAAGCGAATAGTCTTTACAGAATAAAAAGATAGTCCATAAAGAGGCCGTGGTTTCGGAGGGAGTCCTGGCTGGAGCCTGCGGTGCAAAGCAGCCTTGACAGCCTTTGGAATCCGGTTAAAATATAGATGAGAGAAATCAGTCGCAGAATTTGTCCGACAAAAAATTCGGGCTTGCTTAAAATATCCAAAAAGCGTATAGTAAATATATTTATTAAAACTCTAATGCTGCAGATGGAGTTGTGATATTTGCTAATCCATGTACAATTGCAAGTCATAATCAAGCATTGGACGGATGAGAATATCAAATCACCGGCGAAGAAGGTCAATGCTCCGCTGATAGAGAAATGTACAGGAGTGAAGAATTACAAAGGAAGAGCAGACCAGATTAAGACATGATAAGAATTGATACATAGATTTTGTTTTGACGATTTGCACAAATCGTATTTGAGGAGGTCTAAAGATGTGGTTTTGGTTCGCGCTGGGTTCGGCGGTCTTTGCCGCTCTAACATCAATATTGGCAAAGATAGGAATTGAAGGCGTCCCTTCTAATCTTGCTACTGCAATCCGTACAATAGTTGTTGTAGCCATGGCATGGGGAATGGTGTTTGTTACGCATCAACAGAGCGGTATCAGATCAATCAGTCAGAAGAGTTGGATTTTTTTGATACTGTCCGGCCTTGCTACGGGAGCTTCATGGCTTTGCTATTACAAGGCTCTGCAGATGGGAGATGCGTCAAAGGTTGTTCCGGTTGATAAAATGTCCGTAGTCATTACGTTGGCGCTGGCATTTGTTTTTTTACATGAAAAATTTACAATAAAATCAGGGACCGGCTGCATTCTGATTGTAGCAGGAACTCTGATGATGGCTCTGTAAAACGAGATAATTTTATAAGGAGATATCAGTACAAGATGAAGACAAATCGGTCGGTTGATGAGGAAAGGTATGCAAGGCATATTTTGCTGGATAATGTGGGGATCGAGGGCCAGGAAAGACTGCTGGCGTCGAAGGTGTTGATTGTGGGAGCCGGCGGGCTCGGCGCACCGGCGGCGATGTATCTGGCGGCGGCGGGCGTGGGTACGATCGGGATTGCGGACGATGATCATGTGGAGCTGTCCAACCTGCAGCGCCAGATCATTCACACGACGGACAGTGTCGGCGAAAAGAAAGTGGAGTCGGCAAGACGGACGATCCGCAGGCTGAATCCTGATATTGATATAGAGACATATGCAGTGCGGGTTACGCGGGAAAATGTAATGGAGTTGATTGAACCTTATGATTTTATCGTAGAGGCAGTGGACAATTTTGAGGCAAGATTTTTGATCAACGACGCCTGTGTTGCAGCGAAAAAATCATTTTGCCATGGAGGGGTAGCCCGCTTCGAAGGGCAGCTGATGACGTACGTGCCCGGCCAGGGCCCCTGTTATCGTTGTATTTTTGAAGAGGCGCCGGAGCCGCGTAGTGCGGAGGACGGCCGTGATTTGGGGATACTCGGGGTGATACCGGGTATTATCGGAAGCCTTCAGGGATTAGAGGCGCTGAAATATTTGCTTAACATCGGCGCGCTTATGACCGGACGGATGCTGGTGTTTGACGGTCTGCGTATGAAGTTTCGCGAGGCAGTATTCCGTCATCCTTCTCCACACTGTAAAGCATGCGGGCAAGATCGCATTACGACCGGCTGGAAATAAAATCCTTGATTGCCCGGAAGCTTTCTTTGCTGATATCATGTTCCATGCGGCAGGCGTCCTCAGTGGCGGTTTTTTCGTCTATGCCAAGGCTGATGAGCCATGTTTTCAGAAATTCATGGCGTTCATAAATCATTTCTGCAACTTCCTTACCCCGTTCGGTAAGATAAATGAAACCGGCTTTTGTCACGGTAATATAATCATTTTCGCGAAGCTGTTTCATTGCGACGCTTACGCTTGATTTTTTGAATCCCATGCTTTCCGCGATATCTACAGAGCGTACGACGGGAAGTTCCTTGCTCAGCATCAGTATTGTTTCCAGATAATTTTCGGATGATTCATTTAATGTCATTTGTCCCTCCGCGCTAACATAGGTTTGTCGATGTGAATCGGGGTTAGCTTCATATCAGTATATCATAAAAGCTGTGCCAAATCAATCTTTACAATAATTGTGTTCTGTTGTATACTTAAGTAAATAACTCAATTTTTATGATTGAGAAGGAGGTAGCGGTATGTGTTACAAGACAAGTAAGCGGATTCTTGCTATTGCTATGTCGGCAGTTATGGCGGGTTCGTGCGCATGGGGCGCCATCTCGGGCGGAACAGAATCCCGCGCAGCCAAAAAAGCGGCGGTGAAACCGAAATCCGTGACATTAAAGGTGGGCAACAAGAGGACGATTAAGATTACAGGAAAAAAGAAGGGCGCAAAATATACATTTAAGGCGTCCAACAACAAAATCAGCGTGACATCGAAAGGGAAGATCACTGCGAAAAAGGTGGGAAAAGCGACTGTTACGGTGAAACAGAAATATAAGGGAAAAAATACGAAAATCGGAACGGTCAAGGTGACGGTAAAAGCGAAAGCGTCGGCAAACAACGGATCAAAGCCAACGCCAGCGCCAAACGCCGCGGTTTCCACATTGGCGCCGGGAGCGCAGGCGTCCTCCGTTCCGGTTACGCAGCCGACGGAAATCCCGTCAACGACGGCGCCGGGGGCTCAGCCAACTGCGGAACCTTCGGAATCTCCTGTGGAAAAACCGACCCTGCAGCCGGCATATGAGGAACGGACGATCGATTTTGAAGGAAGTGCGGCAAAGGAAGTTGATTCTGAATTGGAGGTAGAGCTCGGAACGGAGATGACATACGGCGGGGTCTGCAAGGTGACGGCTGATTTCACGCAGGAGACAGGAAGCGCAATGGATATTTCAGTCGGCGTCACGGGAAAATACCTCTATTTTGAGCAGAATGGGGCTTACATCAATAAAAATACGATGGAGGACAAGCCGTTGGAAGATTTGGATGGCGTTTCCGGATCATTCAGCTGTCCGAGCGGTGAAAAAACACAGAAAGAATTTTCATTTACCGTACCGAAGTACACAAAGGATTTTAACCTGAACTTCAGCGCGGCGGGGAAATTTAAACTGGAAAACCTCTCAATCAGGACGATGCCTTATGAGGGCGCGGATTATGCGGAAATGGTTGAAAGCTCTATGCGTTCCACCGGAAATAATGCCCGGATCAAAAAGGCGATCGGGAAAGCGCGTGCAGGAGAAGATGTAACGCTTGCATATCTGGGCGGCTCTATTACGGAAGGATTTGCCGCTTCCGAGACGAATAACGGAGATTGCTATGCAGAGACTTCCTATAAACAATTCAGGCATTTATTCGGCGCCGGTGACGGCAGCAATGTGCATTTTATTAATGCGGGCATGAGCGGAACGTCGTCCGTGCTCGGTATTGCAAGATATCAGCGGGATGTGCTTGACCAGATGCAGACGGGCGAGTATCCAGACATCTTATTTATCGATTATGCAGTAAATGACGGAAATGATGACGACACGTACGAGAGCCTTATTCGCACGGCGCTTGATCAGGGCTCGGCGGTCGTGCTTATGTTCGTCGTATTTCAGGGAGGGAACGGGAGAGAAAATATTTATTCCCAATATGGCGAGTATTATGACCTTGCGATGGTTAGTCCGGGATCCGGCATGCCGGAATCAAAGGAAGATAAAGAGGCGTTTAATAAATGGTGCTTCTGGATCGAGGGAGACAAGCCGACCGACTACGGACATCCGGATGTAAGCGGACACAGATATATGGCGGACTGTATCACCAGAATGTTTATCGAGATTGACGACCAGACGGCGGAAGAGGATAATATCAAAGATATCCGGGATATCGAACCGAAAAAGAGCGACAGCTTTGTCGGTATGAAGACGCTCGTGTCCAGTACGGATATTTCCGGGAGCGAATCGGTCAAGGAAGTACAGCCGGGCAGTTTCAGCACGCTTACGGATAGCGCGCAGCCCACATTGCAGTATATCAAAAACGGTAAAGAAAATCTGCAATGGTTCCCGGATGTGTGGATGCATGCAGCGGGGGCGGGCGATGAGAGCTTTACGGCGACGATTAATTGCCGCAGCGTTATTATCGCTTACAAGGAATCTGCTTCCTGTGGAGAAGCCGAATGCTTTATTGACGGAAAGAGCGTCGGCAAGCTTGACCAGACCGGGGGCGGATGGAACAACGCCAGACTGCTTCGCGCGCTTCAGGGCGATACGGTAGCAGAGCACAAGATCGAGATTAAGATGCTGGATTCGTCTAAACCGGCAACGATTTATGCGATCGGATATTGTGATACAGAGAAATAACAGATTTATGATATCAGGGCCAAAATGCCTTTTGGTCCTGATATTGTTTCATATGAGGGAACAGGAATGCCTCCGCAGAATATAGGTACAGCATATCTGACGGTACCATAATCTGTGGGGGCGTTTATAATATGCGGAGAAACGGAGGGATTTTTATGATACAAATAGTAAATGCCGCCATAGACGAGAGGCGCGAGGGGGAATCCGAGGATTTTCGCATGCCGGCGTCCGGCGAGTATGAGATCCTGCTCTTTCATACAAAAGTAAATCTTGAAATTAATGGGGAAGCGAAAGAGTATCCGGAAGGAACGTGTATTTTGTATGGGGCAGGCGAAACGGTTCGCGCCAGAAAAGCGGGCGCGCGAATGGCGTACAGCCGGATCCGGTTTCTATGTGATGAAGCGATATTGCGGGGAAAATTAATTCCGTTGGGCGTACCCGCTGTCTGCCCGGATATGGATGAATATAAAGTGTATTGGAAGGCGGCGGTGAACGAGAGCAAATGGGATTATGGCAGCTCTCCCTATGCAGTGACGCATTTAATACACATCATATTGCACAGGCTGTACGATTATGTTTTCAGTGAAGAGGATTCCGGCTATCGAAAGTCCTTTTTAGCCTTGCGCGAGCAGATTTGCCAATATCCTGAAAGGCAGTGGACGCTGGAGGAGATGGCGCAGCAGGTGCAGCTTGGCACCCGTTCGCTCCAGAAATTTTACAAAAAATTTTTCGGCATTTCATGCATGAATGAAGTGATACTCTGCCGGGTGAACCGCGCAAAACAGCTTCTCTCGTGTACTACGGGAAGCATTGCGGAGATCAGCCAGCAGTGCGGGTATAATAACTGGGAACATTTTTCCAGGCAGTTTAAGAGCCGCGTGGGGATGACGCCGACGCAGTACCGCAGAAGCGCGATTCAGCAAAAGTGATATAGCGTTCTATATATATCAATTGAAATGCATGATCTATCATTGAAAAAGAGTCGGTTTCCTAGTATATTATAATTAAGGAGAAGTCGCAAAATGGCGGTTTTTCTTAGTATACTGACAGAATAGCAGAACAGGAAGCGTGGTGAATTATATGAATAAAATAATAACGATAAACCGCCAGTACGGCAGCGGCGGAAGGGAGATCGGAAGCAAGCTGGCGGAGAAATTCGGCATACCGTTTTATGATAATGAGATCATATCGAGGGCTGCAAAAGAGACGGGATTTTCTGAAGCCGCTTTTGAGACGGTAGAGGATAAGGCGACAAACAGTCTTCTTTATTCCATTGCGATGGGAATGAACGTTTTTACAAATCAGGACATAGGGTTTGCGGGACTGTCTTTGGACGACAGGATTTTTTTGGCGCAGTCCAATGTCATCCGTAAAGTGGCGAAAGAAGGGGCGTGCGTGATCGTCGGAAGGTGTGCGGATTATATTCTGCGCGATGTGCCAAACGTGGTGAACATATTTATCGCTGCGGATTTGGATTTCCGGATTCAGAGGTCGATTCAGGTAGACGGGCTCGATCCGGAGCATGCGGCAGAGACGGTGGCGAAAAAGGATAAAAGCCGCAGAAATTACTATCGTTATCATGTGGGAGAGAGATGGGACAATTTGTTTAACTATGCCCTCTCGCTTCGGAGCGATCTTATAGGTATTGACCGCATGGCGGACTGTATCGGAATGTATTTGGAGAGCATGAATTAAATTTATGCGCATATGAAGGAAAGGATGAAGGTAATGAGAAGATGGATAGCAGCGGCGCTGGTATTTGCGATGTGCGCGACTGTGCCGGGAGCGGGCGCAGAAGCGGGGGCTGCGGCAAAACCGAAAATTTCAAAAAGCAAGCTGACGTTTGCGGCAAAAGGAAAGAAACAGACGCTGAAGGTGACGAAGGCATCGGGCGCGAAGCTCACATGGAAAAGCAGCAATAAGAAAGTGGCCGTCGTTACGAAAAAGGCAAAATATACGGCGCAGGTTAAGGCAAAAGCAGAAGGAAAAGCAGTTATCAGCTGCAAAGTGAAGAAAAGAAGGAAAGTATATACATTGAAATGCAATGTTACGGTAAAAGGGGCGACAAAGAAAAATACTACGGCGACGCCGGCAACAGCCACACCGGCGCCGGCCGAGGGAAATACGGTCACGGCGACGCCGGCTGAGGGCGGTACGGAGACGGCGCCGGCCTCACAGACGCCGTCAGTTCCGGAAGAGACGCCGCATCTTGATTCAGACAGCATGCTGGAGCGCTTCCATGGGATTTTTACATATATGGGAAGCAGCCTGAATTATAATGGATGGAGAGGAAATAAGGATCTTCAGGATGAAAAAACCCTGAATTTTGTGAAGAAGCACTTCAACAGCTTTACATTGGAGGATGAGATGAAGCCGGACTATGTCTTCACCAGCGACTGGGGTTCGCCGGTATTGATTTCTATTGACGAGGCGGAAAAGCTGGGATACGATATACCGATGGATTATCTCGACGAGAAGGTGCCGAAGTTAAGGTTTGATAACTTGGACAAGGCTCTGGAAGCGGCTTATAAAAACGGTTTAAAAATGCGCGCCCACACGCTGGTATGGCATCAGCAGACCCCGGCGTGGTTCTTTTCAACGGATTATGAAAACAGGGAAACGACAACGCCGGAATATATGGATGGCAGAATGGAGTTTTATATCCGTACGGTTATGAGGCACATGATGGATAAGGAAAAGGAGCTGACCGGCGCAAACGGTACTATTATTTATGTGTGGGATGTTGTAAATGAGTATCTGCACCGCACAAATGCGCCAAGCCAGAAATCGTGGGCTGATGTTTATGGCGATATGGGGATGGAGCCGTCATATGTGAAGAGGGCGTTTGAAATCGCGTATGAGATGCTGGAGGAATACGGGGTTCAGGATCAGGTAGTCTTATACAATAATGATTATGATAATTTCAAATGTGCGGATGATATTGTGAAGCTGGTTTCCTTTATTAACAAAGACAAAAAAATATGCGGCGGGATCGGCATGCAGTCGCATCTGGACATCAACCTTCCTACGGTGGAACAGTATGGCGCAGTATTGGATAAATATCTCGCAACCGGGTTGGAAGTGCAGATTACGGAGCTTGATGTGACAATCAACTGCGATGAAATCGATGACGCTCATCCGTATAAGGATAAGGGCGAGACAAATGAGGATCAGGCGGCATTTATAGGCGATTTTATGCGGATGGTAGTGAAGAAGCAGAAGGGGCGCGACAAAACGGTAAACCCGAAAGGGATTACGGGAATTACGATCTGGGGGCTCGTGGATTCGTATTCGTGGCGCAAGGAGATGAAGCCGCTTTTGTTCGATATGGACACGGATTCGCCGAATCCGGAGTTTGAGCCGAAGCCGTCTTTCTATGCATTTATGGATGCGGCGAAGGCATGGTTTGAATAGACAGAAAGGAAGATGAAATAAGATGAAGATAAAAAGACAGCTGGCAGCCGCGCTCGCGATGGCAATGTGCGTAGCGGCGACAGGAGGTATGGGAGAGGCGGCGGCTGCGGCAAAGCCAAAGCTTTCTGCTAAAACGTTGAAAATAACTGCGGGTTCCGCAAAGACCTTGAAGGTAAAGAAGGCAAGCGGCTCAAAAATCAAATGGAAGAGCAGCAAGAAAAGCATTGCTTCCGTGAAAAAGGCGGGAAAATACGGCGTAAAGGTTACAGGAAAGGCAAAAGGAAAAGCGGTCGTCCGTTGTACGGTCAAGAAAGGGAAGAAATCATATGTGTTGAAATGCAGCGTTACGGTAACAAAAAAGACTACTGCCTCCGGGGGAAAGGCATCGCCGACCGGACAGCCGGCGGCATCTCCGGGCGTGCCGTCAGGTACCGCGCCGGAGCCATCAGATGCGCCGACGCCGCCCGCGCCGTCTTCCACGCCGCCGGCACGCCCGGCGAATCTCGGAACCATTTTGGAAACGTATCAGGAAATGTTCGGGTATATGGGTTCATGCCTGAGCGATACGCAGCTTCGCGAGTCCGAGACGCTTAACTTTGTGAAAAAGCAGTTTAACAGCTTTACTATGGAAAATTCGATGAAGCCGGATCATATACTGGGCAGTTTACCGACGCCGATAAACAAGGAGCGGGCACAAGAGCTGGGGTATGTCGTACCGGACAGCTATCAGGATGCAGAAGTTCCTGAGCTGAATTTTGACAGCCTTGACCGGGCGATGTCGATTGCAAATGACAATGGGCTAAAGATGCGGGCGCATACGCTCGTATGGCACAGCCAGACGCCGTCGTGGTTTTTTACGACAGGTTACGAGGGCAATGAAACGACAACGCCGGATATTATGAATGGCAGAATGGAGTTTTATATCCGTACGGTTATGAAGCACGTGATGGAAAAAGAGAAAGAGCTGACTGGCGAGGCGGGCAGTATTGTTTATGCGTGGGACGTTGTAAATGAGTATTTAAACCGCACCAAAGACGGGCATACATGGGCAACGGTCTACAGTGGCGAGGAAGAGTTGAGGCCGTCGTTTGTGAAAAAAGCGTTCCAGATCGCTTACAGTATGCTTGAGGAATACGGGGTTGAAAATAAAGTGACATTATTCAGCAATGATTTTGATACGTATTTCCATCCGGATCAGGTCGTGTCTCTTGTGAACTTCATTAACGAAGGAGAAAAAGCGAAGATTTGCGGCGGAATCGGTATGCAGAGCCACGTAGATATCACCCGTCCTACGCTGGAACAGTACGGCGCGGCGCTTGATGCATTTCTGGCAACCGGTTTAGAGGTTCAGATTACCGAATTGGATGTTACGATTAATTTCGACCATGAGTTTGAGTCGTGGTCATACCGGGACAAAGGAGAAACAGATGCTCAGCAGGCGGCGTTTGTGCAAGATTTTATGAAGATGGTCGTGAAGAAACAGCGCGAGCTGGACAGGACGGTCAATCCAAAAGGAATTACGGGTATCACGATCTGGGGACTGTATGATAGCGTGTCATGGCGCTCTCAGTGTTCGCCGCTTCTGTTTAAGACGGGGATCAATGATCCGAAACCATCGTATACTACATTCCGAGAGGCATATTATCTTTAAAAGCAGCGGAGAAAAGGGGACACTATGAAAAAGATTCGTACGAGATTTGCACCGAGTCCGACAGGACGGATGCATGTGGGAAATTTGAGGACAGCGTTATACGCGTTTTTGATTGCCAAACATGAGGGGGGGGACTTCCTTCTCCGGGTAGAGGATACAGATCAGGAGCGTTTTGTCGAAGGGGCGCTTGAGCTGGTTTATAAGACAATGCGGGAAGCGGGGCTTGAGCATGATGAAGGTCCGGATAAAGATGGCGGATTCGGGCCGTACATTCAGAGCGAGAGAATGAAAACCGGCATATATCTGAAATACGCAAAACAGCTTGTGGAAAAGGGCGAGGCATATTATTGTTTCTGTACGAAGGACAGGCTCGAGCAGCTGCGCGAAGAGGCGGAAGAAAGGGGAGAAGCCGCATCAAAATACGATAAGCGCTGCCTGTCTCTCTCGAAAGAGGAGGTGGAGGAAAAGCTGGCGGCGGGAGAGCCTTATGTCATCCGCCAGAATAATCCGACGGAGGGGGAGACGTGCTTTGATGATGTGATCTATGGAAGGATCACCGCACCCAATGCGGAGCTGGATGATATGGTGCTGATCAAGGCGGATGGTTTTCCGACATACAATTTTGCAAATGTGATAGACGACCATCTGATGGAGATTACCCATGTTGTGCGGGGGAATGAGTATCTTTCCAGTGCGCCCAAGTACAATCGCCTGTATGAGGCGTTCGGATGGGAGGTGCCCGTGTACGTGCACTGCCCGACGATTACGGACGAGAACCATAAGAAGCTCTCAAAACGCCATGGCTCATCTTCATTTGAGGATTTGATGGAACAGGGATTTTTGCCGGAAGCGGTAGTCAATTATGTTGCTCTTCTGGGCTGGAGCCCGGCTGATAATCGGGAAATCTTCAGTCTGGAGGAACTGATTCAGGAATTTGATTACCGAAAAATCAGCAAGTCGCCGGCGGTCTTCGACCTGGTGAAACTGCGATGGATGAACGGTGAGTATATCAAGGCGATGGAGGATGAGGAGTATTATGAGTATGCGATTCCGGTTATTCGCAAAACCGTGAAAAAGGATTTGGATTTGAAAAAGATTGCGGACCTCGTAAAAACACGAATCGAAGTATTTCCGGATATTTCTGAGAAGATTGATTTCTTTGAGGAACTGCCGGTTTATGATGTATCCATGTATACGCACAAGAAGATGAAAACGAATTCGGAAAATTCTCTGGAGGCGCTTCAGGAGATGCTCCCATTGTATGAGAAGCTGGATGAATATTCGATCGCTTCGATTGAAAAAGCGGCAATGGATTTTGTGGCGGAAAAGGGCTGCAAAAACGGACAGGCGCTCTGGCCCCTGCGCACGGCGGTTTCAGGGAAACAGACGACGCCCGGAGGCGCATATGAGATTATGGAGATTCTCGGAAAAGAAGAGTCGCTTCGGCGGATCCGAAAGGGAATTGAATTGCTCGCGAAAGGGGATTGAATGAAATATGGGGATTCAGTTTGACAAAGCGCAGAACCAGGCGGTCAGGCATTTTGAGGGGCCTTTTATGTGCCTCGCGGGTCCGGGCTCGGGGTAAAACGACAGTTATTACCCACCGGGTGAAGTATTTGATTGAAGAAAGGGACATAAACCCTGCGCAGATACTGGTAGTTACATTTTCCAAAGCGGCTTCCGCAGAGATGCGGGAGCGTTTTGAAATTATTACTGGAGGCAAGCGCCTGCCGGTACGCTTCGGCACGTTTCACTCGCTGTTTTTTCAGGTATTGCGGGCAGCGTACAATTATGGGGCGAAGGATATCATCACCCCGTCCCTGAAGCGCCGCTTTCTGGAAGAGAGCCTGATGGAGACGGAGTATGATGACATAGAGGATAAAAAGGAATTTTTGGAAGAGATTGAGAAAGAGATCAGCCGGATTAAGGGCGAAGGAATTGACATTGCAAACTATTATTCCGCAATGTGTCCGGAGGAAATCTTTCGGCAGATTTATACCGGATATCAGGGCAGGGTGCAGAAGAACCATTATCTGGATTTTGACGATATGGTCACGTATGCGTATGAGCTGTTTTGCAAACGCCCGGACATATTGGCGTCATGGCAGAAGCGATTTCGTTTTATTTTGGTCGATGAATTTCAGGATATCAACCGGCTGCAATATGAAAATATAAAGATGCTTGCCCTGCCGGAAAATAATTTATTTATTGTGGGGGACGATGATCAGTCGATTTATGGGTTCCGGGGTGCGAAACCGGATATTATGCTTTCCTTTCCCCGGCAGTATCAGGGGCTTTCGCAGGTCACGATCGGTACAAATTACCGTTGCCGGGAGCAGATACTGGCGGCGGCGTCAAAGCTGATTGCAAATAACCGCAAAAGATATAAAAAGGAACTGACGGCGTCGCGCGGAAAAGGAGATGCTGTACATGTGGCGCAGTTTGGAAATATGGTTTCGCAGGCAGACGCTATCGTAGATAAAATCCGCAGCTGTCTCGACGGGGGCACGGCGCCGGATGAGATTGCTGTTTTGTTTCGCACGGCGCGGCAGATGAATGTATTTTCGAGAAAATTTATGGAGTATAATATTCCGTTTGTCATGAAGGATGCGATCCAGAATGTGTTCGAGCATTGGGTGGCGAAAGATTTGCTGACGTACATTGGGATGGCTCAAGGGGATCGGAGCCGCAGGAGCTTTCTGAAAATCGCGAACAGGCCAAAGCGCTATCTGAGCCGGGCGGCGTTTGCGGCGGAAGAAATATCATTTGGCAGCCTGTACGAATATTATCGGGACAAACCGTATATGTGCGAGCGCATTAACAATTTTCAAAATGATTTGTTCGCTATGCGGGAAATGACGCCTTACAGTGCGCTCGATTATATCTATAATGTCATTGGCTACCGGGATTTTTTGCTGGAATACGGAGCGGAGCGCAATGTGAATCCAAAAGACTGGGAAGAGGTTGCGGATGAGATCAAGGAGGATGCATCCGGCTTTGATACGGTTCAGGAGTGGCTTGGCCATATCGAAGAATATGGCAGACAGCTGGAAGAACGGCAGCGCCATGCAGATGATAGAAACGCTTCGGATGGGAAGAAGGAGAACGGCATTGCCCTTATGACGATGCACGCCTCTAAGGGCTTGGAATATGAAATAGTATTCATTCCTGACGTGAATGAAGGAGCGGTGCCTTACCGCAAATCCGTTGAAAGCGGTGATATTGAAGAAGAGAGGCGCCTCTTATATGTGGCGATGACAAGGGCAAGGGAGCAGCTGTTTTTATCGTTTACAACACAGAGATTTCATAAGGATGCTGAGCCGTCACGGTTTTTGAAGGAGATTGGCGGATGCATTAAGTGAGGTTAAGGTTGCCCCGGGCGAGCCTAAAAAAAGATTGAAAACCCACGGTGAATCGCTTATAATTAAAAATAACGGACATGCCTGTTTGTGCGGGCGTCACTATAAATGAAATGATTAGGAGGACTTTGTTATGGGGATTGATAAGGATGGAGTGAAGGCAGCGATTGAGAGCGGAAAAACGGCGCTTGGCATTGAGTTCGGATCTACCAGAATCAAGGCGGTGCTTGTCGGAGAAGACAATGCGCCGATTGCTTCGGGAAGCCATGACTGGGAAAACCGCCTCGAAAATAATATCTGGACGTACAGTTTGGATGATATCTGGACGGGGCTGCAGGATTGTTATACGAAGCTGGCGGAGGATGTCAGGGGGAAGTACGGCATTACGCTGACAACAGTGGGGGCGATCGGATTCAGTGCAATGATGCACGGATATATGGTATTTGATAAAGATGATAATCTGCTTGTGCCATTCCGCACATGGAGAAATACAATTACCGGAGAGGCGTCAGAGCAGCTGACAGAGCTTTTCCAGTACAACATTCCGCAGAGATGGAGTATTGCGCATCTGTATCAGGCGATTTTGAATGGAGAGGACCATGTGAAGGACATAGTCTTCCAAACGACGCTGGCGGGGTATATTCATTGGAAACTGACTGGCGTAAAGGCGCTCGGCGTAGGAGAGGCTTCGGGAATGTTCCCGATCGATATCCAGACAAAGCAGTTTGACGAGGCAATGATTCGCAAATTTGACGAGAAGATCGCAGATAAAGGATTTGCATGGAAATTGGAAGAAATTCTGCCGAAAGTGCTTCTGGCAGGAGATGCGGCGGGAACGCTGACCGAGGAAGGGGCGAAACTTCTCGATGTGTCAGGAAACCTGAAAGCGGGCATACCGCTTTGTCCGCCGGAAGGTGATGCCGGTACCGGAATGGTGGCGACAAACAGCGTGGCAGTGCGGACGGGTAATGTGTCTGCCGGCACGTCGGTGTTTGCGATGATTGTTTTGGAAAAAGAATTGTCGAAGGTGTATGAGGAGATTGACCTCGTGACGACGCCGACCGGAAACCTTGTCGGGATGGTCCACTGCAACAACTGTACATCTGACCTGAATGCATGGGTGAATTTGTTCAAAGAATTTGCAGACAGCTTCGGTATTGAGACAGATATGGATAAATTGTTCGGTACTCTTTATAATAAAGCATTAGAGGGCGACTCTGACTGCGGCGGGCTTCTGGCGTACAATTATTTCTCAGGCGAGCACATCACGGGCTTCGAAGAGGGCCGTCCGATGATCGTCCGTACGCCGGACAGCAAATTCAATCTGGCGAACTTCATGAGGGCGAATTTGTTTACGTCTCTCGGCGCGCTGAAAATCGGACTGGATATTCTTATGAAAAAGGAGAATGTGAAAGTCGATAACATATTTGGCCACGGAGGACTGTTCAAGACGAAAGGCGTTGGCCAGAAAATAATGGCGGCGGCAATGAATGCATCTGTTTCCGTGATGGAGACGGCAGGGGAAGGCGGCGCATGGGGAATCGCGCTGCTGGCGGCTTATATGAAGAACTGTGCGGACGGAGAGGCGCTTGATGATTATCTGGCGAACAAAGTATTTGCCGGATCCGAGGGCGTTTCGATGGAGCCGGATGCGGAAGATGTAAAGGGATTTGACGTCTTTATCGAGAGATATAAGGCAGGGCTTCCGATCGAACAGGCGGCAGTCGCTTCCTTGAAATAAACATGAAAAGCGGACAAATGGAGGAATGAAGAAAAATGAAGATACTAGTGACAGGCGGAGCCGGATTTATTGGCGGCAATTTTGTGCATCACATGGTAAATAAATATGCGGACGATATGATTATTAATCTGGATCTGCTTACGTATGCCGGAAATCTGGAGACGTTAAAGCCGGTAGAGGATAGGCCGAATTATAAATTTGTCCGCGGCGACATCGCTGACCGTGATTTTGTCATGGATTTATTTGAGAAAGAGCGTCCGGACATCGTCGTGAATTTTGCGGCGGAAAGCCACGTAGACCGTTCAATTACGGATCCGGGTATTTTTGTCAAAACAAATGTCATGGGAACGCAGGTGCTTTTGGATGCCTCCAAAGAATATGGGGTGAAGCGGTATCATCAGGTATCGACGGATGAGGTGTACGGAGACCTTCCGTTAGACCGCCCGGATTTATTTTTCCGTGAGGATACGCCGCTGCATACGTCGAGCCCATATTCGTCCAGCAAGGCGAGTGCGGATTTGTTTGTCCTTGCCTATTATCGGACGTATGGCCTTCCTGTCACGATTTCCCGTTGTTCAAACAATTACGGGCCATACCATTTTCCGGAAAAACTCATCCCTCTTATGATTTCACGGGCGCTTGCCGATGAAAAGCTGCCGGTGTACGGCAAAGGAGAAAACGTCCGCGACTGGCTTCATGTATCTGACCACTGTGAGGCGATCGACCTTATTATTCATAAAGGGAGGGTCGGGGAGATTTACAATGTGGGCGGCCACAATGAAAAGACGAATTTGGAAGTGGTAAAGACCATTTTGAAAGCGTTGGATAAGCCGGAAAGCCTGATTGAGTTTGTGACGGATCGTCCGGGGCACGATCTCCGATATGCGATTGACCCATCCAAGCTGGAAAACGAGCTTGGATGGAAACCGCAGTATACGTTTGAAACCGGGATCCAGCAGACGATTGACTGGTATTTGGCGAATCGGGACTGGTGGGAAAATATTATCAGCGGCGAGTATGCCAATTATTTTGAAAAAATGTATGGAAAGGATCTGGCTTAGATGAAGGTTTTGGTGACGGGCGTAAAAGGCCAGCTGGGATATGACGTAGTCCGCAGGCTTGAAAAACGCGGGCATGAGACGGTCGGCGTCGATATTGAGGAAATGGATATCACGAAAGAGGATGAAGTATCCCGGGTGATGAAATCTGCTGCGCCGGACGCGGTCATTCACTGCGGCGCATATACCGCGGTGGACCGTGCGGAAGAAGAGCCGGAGGCCTGCCGCAGGGTAAATGCGGATGGTACGGCGAATATTGCCGCTGCGTGTGCGGAAATGGATTGCAAACTCCTTTATTTGAGTACGGATTATATTTTCTCCGGCGAAGGCGAACGTCCCTGGGAGCCGGATGACGAGCCGTCTCCGCTGAATGTTTACGGGCAGACGAAATACGAAGGGGAGCAGGCGATTAAGGCGAAGCTGGACAAATATTTTATCGTCCGCATTTCATGGGTATTTGGAATTAACGGAAATAATTTCATCAAGACGATGTTGAGGCTTGGAAAAGAAAATGGGGCGGTAAAAGTAGTAAGCGACCAGATTGGTTCGCCGACATACACTGCCGACCTTGCGGAGCTTCTCGCCGACATGATCGAGTCGGAGGCATACGGACAATATCATGCAACAAACGAGGGCTTGTGCAGCTGGTATGAATTTGCAAAGGAGATATTCCGGGCAGCCGGCATGAATGGCGTCAAGGTGGCGCCGGTCTCTACCGGAGAATTTCCGGCGAAGGCGAAACGTCCGTTAAACAGCAGGATGAGCAAAGAAAAGCTGACTGAAAACGGTTTCCGGAGGCTTCCGTCGTGGCAGGACGCGGTGGCGCGCTATATCCGGGAACTGAATCTGAATCAGTGATATTTGCAGATCTCTGTGGGAACGCTTCCTTTTGCAAAATATTCGTTTACGTAATAGGAACCATAGTGGCCTTCCGGGGCTAATTTCCCGCATATTGTACAGACATGGGCAGTCGTGACCGAATCAGGCATGGTAAATTCAGCCGGTTCGTAGCGGCTGTTTATTTTTTCCATAATTGTCCGCCAGATATCCTTGTGGTACGTATTATTTGCCTGTTCCTCGCTGGCATCATAGCCGCACCAGATACCCGCAGTAAGATACGGGGTAAAGCCCACGAACCACAGGTCTTTATTGTCTGTGGAAGTACCTGTTTTTCCGGCAAGCGGCATCTTGGTATTCTGGAACCGCAGTCGGGTTCCGGTTCCGGATTTTACGACGTCCTGCATGGCTTCGGTCAGGAGGAATGCCGTGGAGTCCTTCATTACCTGCTTGCTGTTTGGCATCGTATAGGTTACAACGGAGTTGCCCTTGAGATCGATATCGGTAACCTTGGATGGGGTTTTGTTTAACAGGACGTTCCCATCGTGGTCAATCACCTTTGTATAAAAGGTTGCCTTGTTGTAAAGCCCGTTGTTTGCGATACTTGCAAAGGCGGTAGTCAGTTCGAGGTTCGATACTCCTTTTGTGAGCCCGCCAAGCGCCATAGGAAGCGTAATGTCAGAAAATATTTTGCCATCGGAATCGGTATAGCTTTCTACAAGGGAGGTAAACCCTAAGTTGAGAAGATAATCATATCCGATCTTCGGCGTGACCTGCTCCAATGTCTTTACTGCGATTACGTTCATGGAATCCGCAATCGCCTTGCGGATCGTGACATTGCCGCGGTATCCCCTATACCAGTTCTTTACTTGGCGTTTCGTACCCGGATAGTAATATGGCTCGTCTTTCTGTACGGTCGCCAGATTCATACCGGCAGTGTCCAGCGCCGGCAGATAGGTGGACAGAACCTTGAATGTGGAACCGGGCTGGCGGAGCGAGGCAGTAGCGCGGTTCAGAGTACGGCTTGCCGTCTTTTTGCCGCGTCCGCCGGCGATCGCTTTCACTTGTCCGGTGTGCTGGTCCATGATTACGAAAGACGCCTGCGGCTGAATGACGTATTCAACTTTCTCGCCTTCAACTGTTTTTCCTTTGCTCATTGCCTTTTTGTATGTCTGGATATACTTTTTTGCACCGTCTTTATTCGCATAATACAGGCTGATAGTCTGCTTTTTCTCTTTGGCAAACCAGTTTTTCATCGTTCCCGCATTGTAGTTGTGCGCCTTTCCCTTTTTGTCCGTTACGGTCAGCTGATAGCTGAGTTGGTAGGTTGAGTCGGACGGATAGTAGGCGGGGTCATTGATCACCTCATTGCAGATCTTCTGCATGGACGGATCCTGTGTCGTATATATTGTGAGCCCGCCTCGGTACAGGGCGTTGTACGCCTGCGTTTCCGTATAGCCAAGCTCTTCTTTCATATCATTGATGACCTGATCGATCAAGGAATCCGTGAAATATGTGGTTGCACTCTGGTTTTGAACGGTTTCCTTATTGACGGACTTAATGCGTGAATAGACTTTGTCCTTCATCGCGATATCGTACTCTTCCGATGTAATGTAACCCTGTTCTTTCATATAGGAAAGTATAGTAATGCGTTTTTTTGAATTTTTTTTCGGATGCGTAATCGGATTGTAGCCGGACGGATTTTGTGTAATGCCCGCGAGTACGGCTGCTTCCGAAATCGTCAGGTCCGATACGTCTTTATTAAAATAACGTTTGGAAGCTGCCTGAACGCCAAGCGTGTTCTGCCCCAGGTTGATCGTGTTCAGGTAGTATTCAATGATTTCTTTTTTGGACAGCCTGTTTTCCAGCTGGATGGCAAGGTACTGTTCCTGAATCTTCCGCTCAACCTTTTGGATAAGCGTGGATTCCTCCCCTCCGCTGAATACTTGGTTTTTGAGCAGCTGCTGAGTGATCGTGCTGGCGCCCTGACGGAATTTTCCGCCATTTGCCAGGCCGCTGAACGTGGCGCGGAAAATCCCCTGAAGATCAATGCCGTCATGTGTCCAGAATCGTTCGTCCTCAATTGCGACAAAAGCGTTCTGGAGATGAAGCGGAATCTGGTCGAGGGTGACGTATTCGCGGTTTGCGTCTCTTCCGACCAGGGTTTGTACAAGTTTTCCCTTGGAATTTATAATGCTTGTTGAATAGCCCTCAGGAACAACGCTGATCGACTCAACGCTCGGAGCCGTCTCCATCAGTCCGTTTACAATGCCGGCAAGGCCGCTGATCCCTGTGAGAATGCATACGGTTACGCCGATCAGGATGAGCCTTGCGGCGACTACTTTTACTTTGTATATACGATGCGTGGCGGACGATTTCAGTGTTTTCGCCTTCGCCAACGTGTGTATTTTGCTGTAATTCATAGCGTCAGACCTGCCTTTCTGTTATCATTATAACAAAAATACTTGCAAAGGGGAAGAAAAATTAGTAACATAGTATAATAAGTATTTACGCGAATGGAGGAAAACATGTCTTTGCCTTTAAAAATAATTTATGAGGGCGGCGAAGGGGAAGTCGTTGAAAAAAAATCCCGCTTTATCGCTCAGATATTTCCGATAAAATCAGAAGACGAGGCGCTTATGTTTCTGGCACAGGTTCGAAAGAAGCATTATGACGCCCGGCATAATTGTTTTGCGTATGTGCTGGGTGAAAAAAATGAAACGGAGCGCTGCAGCGACGACGGCGAGCCGTCCGGCACGGCGGGGCGTCCGATGTTGGACGTGCTGACCGGGCAGGGCATACATGATGCGCTGGCTGTCGTGACCCGGTATTTCGGGGGGACGCTTCTCGGAACGGGCGGTCTTGTACGCGCATATTCGGCGGCGGTAAAGGCGGGGCTTGAAAATTGTACGGTTCTGGAAAAATGCAGGGGATACTCCGTTACGGTCAAAATTGATTATAATAATCTGGGAAAGGTTCAGCATGCCGCGGCAGAAATGGGGATTTCAGAAGAGCGCTCGGAGTACGGTGAACAGGTGGAGCTCGCATATACGGTTCCGGAAGAGAGCGTGTCGGCATTTGAACGGGAGATTACCGAGAAAACAGGTGGAAAGGGCAAGATAGACAGAGGTGACGAGACTTGGATTTACTTGAATACATGAATGAAAAAAATAAGGAAAAGGAGTCCCCGCTTGCTTCCCGCTTAAGACCGACGACGCTTGATGAGGTTGTAGGGCAGGAGCATATTATAGGAAAGGACAAGCTTCTTTACCGGGCGATTCAGGCGGACAAACTGACCTCCATTCTTTTATACGGGCCGCCGGGGACGGGCAAAACAACGCTTGCCAAGGTGATCGCCAGGACGACAAAGGGCCAGTTTCTGCAGATCAACGCCACTGCCGCCGGAAAGAAAGATATGGAGGAGGTGGTGGCGAGAGCTAAGGAAAATAAGGGGATGTATGGCAGAAAAACGATCCTGTTTATCGATGAGATCCACCGCTTCAATAAGGGGCAGCAGGATTATCTTCTTCCCTTCGTGGAGGACGGCACGGTTATTTTGGTGGGCGCAACCACGGAAAACCCATATTTTGAAGTAAACGGAGCGCTTATTTCCCGCTCGGTCATCTTTGAGCTTCATCCGCTGTCAAAGGAAAATATCAGGCAGCTTCTGATGAGGGCGTTGACAGACGAGGACAAGGGGCTGGGGAGCTACCGTGCGGTCATAGATGAGGATGCGCTTGATTTTCTGGCGGATATCAGCGGAGGGGATGCGAGGACGGCGCTCAATGCGATTGAACTCGGGGTGCTGACGACGGAACGTGCCGAAGACGGAAAAATACACGTAACGCTGGAGGTGGCGCAGGAGTGCATTCAGAAGCGGACGATGCGGTACGACAAAACGGGCGATAACCATTATGATACGATTTCCGCCTTTATCAAAAGCATGCGCGGTTCGGATCCGGATGCGGCGATTTATTATCTCGCCCGGATGCTGTATGCCGGAGAAGACATTAAGTTTATTGCGAGGCGGATTATGGTCTGTGCGGCGGAAGACGTCTGCAATGCGGATCCGCAGGCGCTCGTGGTGGCGACGCAGGCGGCGCAGGCAGTGGAGCGGCTCGGAATGCCGGAGGCGCGTATCGTGCTGGCGCAGGCAGCGGCTTATGTGGCGTGCGCGCCCAAAAGCAATTCGGCAATTATGGCGATTGATGCGGCAATGGAATATGTGGCAAATCATCCGAATCACAAAATCCCGCCCTACTTACGGGATTCGCATTATAAGGGGGCGGCGAAACTCGGGCGCGGGATTGGTTATCAATATGCGCACAGCTTTGAAAACCATTATGTGAACCAGCAGTATCTGCCCGATGAAATAAAGGATATGAAATTTTATGAACTGACAGATCAGGGATACGAGAGGAAATTGAAAGAACATCTGGATTTTATAAAACGCAGCGCCAGT
The DNA here is from genome assembly GCA_947591245.1 of uncultured Lachnospiraceae bacterium. Lineage (GTDB taxonomy): Bacteria > Bacillota > Clostridia > Lachnospirales > Lachnospiraceae > Eubacterium_F. The sequence goes on from CANQCY010000032.1 coordinate 21,149, forward strand.
TCATCATGCAGAAACGAGGGAAAAGAAAATGAAAACAGAAAATGAAGCAAACGCACCGGATATGGCGGATACGGAAAAGAAGCCGGCCAGCTCTTATCCGAAAGGAGCGCGGATTATTGCGGCGGTCGCGGCGGTACTGCTCGCGCTGATGTATATTGCCACCCTGATTGCAGCTTTTACAACATCGCCGTCGGCAGGAGGTTTGTTTAAGGCATGCGTGGGCGCTTCGATTTTGGTGCCGATTATGCTCTGGTTTTATATACGGTTTGCGAAATGGCTTTCAAAATGAGACGGGAGGGCTTTTATGTTTACAATCATCGCAAAAGAGGGAAAGGCGAGAAGCGGCGTATTTCATACTCCGCACGGAGACATTCGGACGCCGGTCTTTATGAATGTGGGGACGGTAGCGGCGATCAAGGGCGCGGTGTCGACGATGGATTTAAAAGAGATCGCTACGCAGGTTCAGCTGTCCAATACATATCATCTTCATGTGAGACCGGGGGACGAGGTAGTCAAAAAACTCGGCGGGCTTCACCGCTTCATGAACTGGGATCGCCCGATACTCACCGATTCCGGCGGCTTTCAGGTATTTTCTCTCTCGGATCTCAGGAAGATTCGGGAAGAGGGGGTATATTTTCACTCGCATATTGACGGGCGCAAAATATTTATGGGACCGGAGGAAAGCATTCAGATCCAGTCAAATCTGGCGTCCACGATTGCTATGGCGTTTGACGAGTGCGCGCCGCATCCGTGTACGGAAGAATACATGCAGGAGTCGGTTGCGAGGACGACGAGGTGGCTTAAGAGATGCCAGGCAAAAATGTCGGAGTTAAATGCCGATGAGAATACGATAAACCGGGAGCAAATGCTCTTCGGCATCAATCAGGGCGGCACATTCGAGGACATACGCATCCGCCATGCGCAGGAGATCAGTGAGATGAATCTGGACGGATATGCGGTCGGCGGCCTTGCTGTGGGGGAGAGCCACAGCGAGATGTACCATATTCTCGACATTGTAGTACCCGAGCTTCCGGCTGACAAACCGGTGTACCTGATGGGACAGGAAAATCAACTCCTGTATGATGTCCTGAACTCCAATATCTTCCTGATACTCC
>CANQCY010000033.1 GCA_947591245.1 uncultured Lachnospiraceae bacterium
AAAGCGCGAGACGGGACTCGAACCCGCGGCCCCAACCTTGGCAAGGTTGTGCTCTACCAACTGAGCCACTCGCGCATAAACAATACCTTTATTCATTTTTCAGCAACAAATATATTATACATAAGAAACTCGTGTCTGTCAAGGCTTTTTTTCTTTTTTCTTTGTCTATTTTCTTTGCCTGTTACATGAGAGCGCTGATTTCCTTATAGAGCCTGTGGACAGGCAGGCCTACTACATTGTTGTAATCTCCCTCTATTCCGGAAATATGCCTCCCAAACAATCCCTGAATGCCATATGCGCCCGCCTTATCATACGGCTCGCCTGTATCTAAGTACGCCTGTATCTCGCTCTCTTTCATATGATCTACGCACACAATAGTCGTCTCCGCAAAACTCTTCTGCCATTGGATCCGTCCATCCCGGTTCACGCGAAGCAATGTAACGCCGGTAGTGGCCTTGTGCTTTTTTCCGCTCAGAAGCCGCAGCATTTCAAAAGCGTCGGAGCGATCCTTCGGCTTTCCCAAAATTTTTCCTTCTATACTGACCACTGTATCCGCTCCGACGATCAATATATCCGACGTCGTTTTGAGGTCCGGCTCTGCCGCAATTCTCACCGCTGCCGCCTCTGCTTTCTGTCTGGATAATTCCTGTGTTACCCGCTCAGGCGCCGTACTTGTAACAACCTCCTCACAGTCGGACACAATCACTTCAAACTCGTCGCTGATCATTCCGAACAGCTCCTTCCTCCGGGGCGAACCGGACGCCAGGACAATCCGGAATGACTGCTTATGCTTATCCATTCACGATCACCTTCATTTTCACGCTGCTGAGCGCTTCTGATACATCCATGCTCTCAACCATATCCAAAACAGGAAGCCCATCAATATCAAAATGAACCCTCCTTATCCCGCTGCTTCTTTCGCCGTGGATTCCCGGTCTGGCGTGGTATGTGTTCCAGACATCTCCATACTCATCCGTCACATAGGCATTGTGTCCTGTTCCGAATTCCCCCTCCACGCTTCGGGATGTAAGGATCGGATAATTTCCCTTTTTCCAATTCTCGCGGTTAAGCAGATCTTTTCCTTTTTCGATCGTGAGCAGGCCTACCACGTACGAAGTATCAACCGCCGCACTGGAAAAGGTCAGCACGAGGCGATTCTCCTGAAGGAGCGCAAATGGTCCTTCATCCACAAAGGTATGGTTATTTGCCCAGCCATACTCCGGCTTCGAGAGCAATACCGGGTCGGAGGAAAGCTTCCATGGTTCTTCCGGGTTGATCGTGGCAATATAAAGCCATGCGCCCAGATCTTTCGGCAAAAACTGGCGCTGCGACCAGACCGCATAATATTGTCCTTCCCAGAAAAAGCACGTCATATCAAGCGTGATCGTCTTCCCCGCCTCGCACAACTCGCTGCCGTCTTTCCTGACCACCCGTCTCGGTTCGGACCAGTCTTCCCGGCGGGACGGATTGCCGCCTTCCCGCAGCTCCATCACATGGGATTCCTCACAGAAGAATTCACCCGGCGTAAGCGCCAGAAAAATGTATAATTTCCCCTCAACCTCATGGAACTCCGGCGCCCACAACAGATTTCCCACATAATCATATGTATCCGAATCCAAAATAAGCTTCTCCTGAGCGTCCACCAGTTCAGGAATCGTATCCGCTTCCCTGATATAAAGCGTATGATTTTTGTCCGCGTCATTGGTAGCAATAAAATAATATTTACCGTTCCAATACGCTACACAGGGATCCGCCCTGTCGTCCGCTATCGGAAACGGGAAATGATCCTGATGCAATTTTCCTTCAATCTCATACGTCCCCGGGCAATTCCAGTCAATTTTTTCCGCAGCCCAGTCCACGCGTTTCATTGCTTCCGTGCCGTCGCTGTAAACAGCAGTTGCCATGATTTGTTCCAATTCCTCTTTTGCGCTTGCTTCGATCTCCTCCGGCGCCCTTGTCGCCACATGATACGGCGTTCTTAATTTCCGGACAAGGCGCTCCGCCGTCTCTTCACTGACAGAAATGACATTTCCGGCGCATGCTCCTTCTATTGCTGTCTCTATTTTGGGCAATACGGGCGGCAATACCTTTTCAGAACGCATTGCCTCGCCAGGCGCCGCAAGCGTGCTGCAGCTTGCTCGGTACCACTCGTCTTCCCCATGGCGCCAGCAGATCTCATAACAGCCCTTTTCCGGCACATACTCGCACACCACGCGGGAAACCGTTTCAGAGGAAAGCGCTATAAGCCCTTCTTCTTTATATTCCAGAAGGTCACGGCTTGTAAAAAGGATCACGCTTCCGGCGCTCTCCTCATCTTCTCCGCCGTCGCCATCGGTACGAACCGCCACGACGCCATAGCTTCCATCTTTCATCACAAAAAGATACGGCTCCCTGATACTTTTCGGATTCAGCGACCCATCCCCGTTTTCCGTGGCTTTCGCAAATAAAACGCCCGAATTATGGTTTAGCGGCTGAAATCCATCGCCCTCCCAAATCGCCAGATGCATACTGTACGCCAATCTCGGATCATAATAAAATTCATCAATCGGCTCCCTAGTGTAACATAATACCTGTGCCATGACCGTTCTCCTCTATCTCTTATAAAGTAAAATATTCCACGCCGCTCTCAAAAATGAGCTGATTCTGCTCACCGGATATATTTAATGCAACCCCGTCGCCGCGGCGCTCCGAATGAGCCATCTTACCGAGTACGCGCCCATCGGGGCTGGTAATTCCCTCGATCGCACAATAAGAACCGTTTGGATTGAAGTCCTCATCCATCGTCGGCGTCCCGTCTGCATCCACATACTGCGTCGCCACCTGTCCGTTTTCAAACAGCCTGCGGATCCATTTTTCATCTGCCACAAAGCGTCCTTCTCCATGTGAAGCCGGAATCGAATAGACGCCTCCGAGCTCTGCCTTTTGAAGCCACGGAGATTTATTCGTAACAACCTTAGTATAGACCGATTTGCTTATATGGCGTCCGATCCGGTTTGTCGTCAGGGTGGGTGAATCAGGCTGCTGGGTGCGAATCTCGCCGTAAGGTACCAATCCGAGCTTTATCAATGCCTGGAATCCATTACAGATACCGAGCACAAGGCCGTCCCTCTCATTTAACAGCGCATGCACCGCCTCCTGAATTTTTTCATTTCGGAATACGGAAGTAATAAATTTAGCGGAACCGTTCGGCTCGTCGCCGGCGCTGAAACCGCCGGCAAACATTAATATCTGCGATCTGCTGATCGCTTTCTCAAAGGCGTCCACGCTGTCTTTTATGTTTTGTTCCGTCATATTTTTAAATACAATGCTCTCCGTGTCTGCCCCTGCTGCGCGGAACGCCCGCATCGTATCATATTCGCAGTTCGTTCCCGGAAATACCGGAATAAATACTTTCGGTTTTGCCACCTTGTTCCGGCAAACATAGATCTCTTTCGTATCATAAAGCCCGGCGTCAGCATCTGATTTCACTTCGTCTGCCATGACCGAGCGCGTCGGGAACACTTTTTCGAGCGTTCCGGTCCATGCTGCAACAGCATCTTCCATTGAAACAGAAACACCGCCGTATACAAAAGCTCCCTCTGACGCCACTGTCCCGACGATCTCATAATCCACGCCCAGACCCGCCAGTTTTTGCACGTCCGCCTCACCCATCTCCGCTACGATCGCGCCGTATGCCGGTTTGAAATAATATTCGGTCGGATGGGACGCCTCAAACGCAACGCCTAACTTATTGCCAAAAGCCATCTTCGCCACAGCCTCTGCCACGCCCTTCCCTGAGAGGGCATATGCAGACTTCACGGCATTGGCTCGAATAAGCTCTGTAATTTTTCCATATAGATTCATGCTGTATTCATAATCAGGAAGGTCATATTCATCCTTCCGAATATCAAATTCCACCAGCACGTTTCCGCTTTTCTTGAGCTCCGGAGTCACAACGTCCGAAAGCTTCGCCACATCTACGGCAAATGAACAGAGCGTAGGCGGCACATCGATCTCATTAAACGTACCCGACATACTGTCCTTTCCGCCAATAGACGGAAGGCCGAGTTTCATTTGAGCGTCATAAGCGCCGAGCAGCGCCGCCATCGGTTCACCCCAGCGCCTGCTGTCTTCGGTCATGCGCTTAAAATATTCCTGAAATGTAAACCGTATTTTTCTGAAATCACCGCCGGCCGCTACTATTTTTGCCACTGATGTAAGCACTGCGTATTGCGCGCCGTGGAATGGGCTCCAGCTCATGAGATACGGATCCAGTCCATAACTCATCATCGTGACAACGTCCGTCCTGCCTTCCAGCACCGGAAGTTTGGCGATCATTGTCTGCGTCGGCGTAAGCTGATACTTGCCTCCGTACGGCATCGCCACCGTAGCCGCTCCTATAGAGCTGTCAAACATCTCCACAAGCCCTTTCTTTGAGCAGACATTCAGGTCTTTCAGACAGCTCGTAAACGCCTCTGCAAAATCATCCGGCACATCCGTTTTGTCCAGATAACAGTCTTCCTTATTCGGCATTTCCACAGTCACGTCCGTCTCCTGATGAGCTCCGTTCGTATCAAGAAACGCCCTTGATATATTTACAATTTCTTTCCCTCTCCATTTAAGTACAAGCCTCGGCTCCTTCGTCACAACAGCGACGGGCACCGCTTCCAGATTTTCTTCTTCGGCAAAGGCAAGCATCTGATCCGCGTCTTTCGGATTGACCACGATCGCCATTCTCTCCTGAGATTCAGATATGGCAAGCTCGGTACCATCCAGCCCGGCGTATTTCTTCGGTACCTTGTCCAAATCTACTGTAAGTCCGTCCGCCAGCTCTCCAATCGCAACGGAAACGCCCCCCGCTCCGAAATCATTGCATTTTTTTATAATCCGGCTGACCTCTTCGCGACGGAACAGACGCTGGATCTTCCTCTCCGTCGGCGCGTTTCCTTTTTGCACCTCGGCGCCGCACGTATCGATCGACGCTGTATTGTGGGCTTTGGATGAGCCTGTTGCGCCGCCGCAGCCATCGCGTCCGGTACGTCCGCCGAGCAGAATAATGATATCGTCCGGATCAGAATTTTCACGAATTACGTTTTTCCTCGGCGCCGCGCCCATCACGGCGCCAATCTCCAGCCTTTTCGCCACATAGTTTGGATGATATACCTCATCCACAAGCCCCGTAGCCAGCCCGATCTGGTTTCCGTATGAACTGTAGCCGCTCGCGGCTCCGGTCACAATCTTTCTCTGCGGGAGTTTCCCGTGCATTGTCTCTTTTAAAGATTTTGTCGGATCTGCCGCTCCGGTCACGCGCATCGCCTGATAAACATACCCGCGCCCGGAAAGCGGATCGCGGATCGCTCCGCCCAGACATGTCGCAGCGCCGCCAAACGGTTCGATCTCTGTCGGATGGTTGTGCGTCTCGTTTTTGAAAAATACAAGCCACTCTTCTTCCACCGGTCCTCTGCCGTCTTCATAATCAATCTCCACCGGTACCACGATAGAACATGCATTTATCTCATCGGACACTTCCATATCCTCAAGCTTCCCGTCAGCACGAAGCTTTTTCATTGCCATAAGCGCGATATCCATCAGGGACACGAACTTATCATCTCTGCCTTTGTAAATCTCATCATGGTCTTTTTTATACCGGTTAAATGCGTCCTCGATCGGCTTCTTGTAGCGCCCTTCCTCAAACCGGATATTTTTCAATTCGGTAAGGAACGTCGTATGGCGGCAATGATCAGACCAGTACGTGTCCAAAACGCGGATTTCCGTCATGCTTGGCTCGCGCTTCTCCTCCCCGCTGAAGTAATTCTGTATATGAAGAAAATCTTTAAATGTCATGGCAAGATTGAGGGAGTCATACAATTCCCTGAGCTGTGCCTCCGGCATATGGCAGAAGCCGTCTATAATCATTATATCCGCCGGTTCTTCATATTCGGCGACAAGCGTATCGGGAACCGTCTCATCCGTCTCTCTCGAATCTACAGGATTAATGCAGTATTCCCGGATACGCTGGAAATCCCGCTCGCTGAACGTCCCGCTCAAAACATAAGTCGTCGCCGACCGGATCATCGGTTCCTCACTCTCATTCAAAAGCTTGACGCACTGCTCCGCAGAATCCGCCCGCTGGTCAAACTGCCCCGGAAGATATGCCACAGAAAACACGCGGTCATTTTCGTTTTTATCGAAACCGCCCTCGTAAACGTCATCCAGCGGAGGTTCCGAAAACACGGTGGCAAGCGCCTTCTGATACGTATCCTCCCCAATTCCCTCTACATCATAACGAATCAGCACCCTTACCTGTTCCAGCTCCCGAATACCGAGATACTCCCTGATTTCCTCCTTAAGGTCCTTTGCGGCAACCGCATAGTTCTTTTTCCTTTCCACGTAAATCCTCTTTACATTTCCCATGCTCTGTTCCTCCCGGTAAATTTGTAATATTTTAGGAACCGTACAGAAAGAAATTTACATTTTGTTTGGGAAATGCTTTGATATACGGCATTTCCCAAACTGGAATCAGTAAATTCATTTCGTGACAGTTCCTTACTAGTCATTTGCCTCCGCAACGGTCGTATAATTTCCAAGATGCACTCGTCCTTTCCAGTAACTCTGGATTTCCGCAGTGTAGCCAGCCGCAATTTGGGAATAACGCTCCTTGAATTTTTCCGATTCTTCGTCCTCTACCACCTTTGTACACTGCTCATCATAAGCAGCCGGATCGTCGTTATTCACCATCTTCACAAGGTAATAGCCGTCTTCTCCTTCGATTACGTCAGATATTTCGCCATTCTGCATCTTGATCAGCTTTTTCCTCAGTTTTTTTGTAAGGAAGGAAGAACTTTCCATATCCTTCTGGAGCAGATCCTCTTCCTTGTAGGTCGAGATTCCCGTCGTATCGCCATCTTCAACCAGCTTCGTGAAGTCCTCTGCCGTCGCCGCTTTTTCCTTCAGTGCCTGCATATTCGTAAGATTTTCCTGCTTCTTCTCCGGCGTGACGTCCGTCTGCTCGTCTCCGGTACCCTCTTTATTCGACACCATATAATACTGCATTGTATACTGGCGGTAATCTTCTTTGACAACGGTCGCTTTCAGCGCCTCTTCGTCAATGCCGCTTTCCGAAATAATAACCTGTCTGTATTTTTCCGCCAGAGCATTTTTCTCAAAAGCGGTAGTCAGCGATTTTTCATCCATTCCGTCAATTTTTTTCTGTTCGTCTGACAGCGAGTCGATCGCCTGCTTCACATTTTCTTTCACCGTCGCTTTTTCCTCGTCCGACAGGGAATAATTCAGCTTTTTCGCTTCCATGCAGAGGATTTCGCGCTGTTTTACGCTGTCCATCACCTGTTTTTTCGCCGCCGTGGCGCCGTCTCTGCCGGAACCGTCTACATCCTCCATCTCCCAGTAGGTCTTTCCGTACATCTGCTGGTAGATCTGGGAATACATGTTGCACTGCTTCTCTGTTTGAAAAATATCGTAAACGGTTTCTTTCATATATACTCTGCTCTTAGTTGTGGAACCATCCGCATCCGTCCCCGTCACCTCCAGCACTACGCGGGGGCGAAGCTGCATATAGCACACCCCTCCGCACAGAACGAGTACTGCGATCACTCCGAGAAGTACAAGTACCTTGTTTTTTGTCAGCTCAAATGCTCCGCCGCCGGAACCTATTTTGCTTTCTAAGCCTACGCCATCGTTTTTTGCTAATTTTTTTGCTTTATTCATTGCTAGACATCCTCCAAAACTACTTTTTTGTAAAAACACACACGACTATATTCTAACATCTCCAACAAATTCAGTCAAATACATTATTGCATTTATATTTGATTTTTTTTCCTATGCGACCATTATATAATATCTTTCTGGTAAAATCAAGGAATTTTGCATACTTTCGGATATTTCGGCAATACTGAAAACAACGCTAAATCAAGCAAAGTATAGCAACAGGAGGTTACGTGAATGCCGAATGCTTTTTCAACAGATTTTACCAAAAACAAAAAATATATTGATCAGCTTTTTCAGGTTGACAAAAGCTTCGATCTGATTTACAGGGTGGTGACGATCGGTGGTAGAACATCTTGTTTTTATTTTATTGATGGTTTCTGTAAAGATGAAGTTATGGAAAAGATAATGGAATACCTGTACGCAATAACTCCGGATCAGATGCCGGCAGACGCCCATGCTTTTCTGAAAGACCAGCTTCCTTACGGCGAAATCGATCTCGTCGCCGATGAGGAGGGCCTGATCCAGCGGGTACTATCCGGCGTCCCTATTCTTGTAATAGACGGCTATGATAAATTTCTTGCCATGGATTTCAGAACCTATCCGGCAAGAGGCGTCGACGAGCCGGAAAAGGATAAAGTCATGCGCGGTTCCAAAGACGGTTTTGTCGAGACTCTCGTATACAATACCGCCCTCATACGAAGGCGGATCCGCTCGCCGCAGCTTGTCATGGAAATGAACACAGTGGGGCGCAGTTCCCGAACCGACGTAGTCATTACCTACATGTCCGACCGGGTAGAGCAGAAAATGCTTCAGGACATCAAGGACCGCCTGAATAAAATAGATATCGACGCCCTTACCATGAATCAGGAAAGCCTTGCGGAATGCCTATATCAGCACAAATGGTACAACCCGTTTCCGAAATTCAAATTTACCGAACGTCCGGATACGACGGCGGCCAGCATTTTAGAAGGAAGCATTGTCATACTGGTGGACACATCCCCTTCCGCCATGATTCTTCCAACGTCAGTATTTGACATTATTGAGGATGCGGACGACTATTATTTCCCGCCGGTCACGGGTACGTACCTGCGGCTTTCGAGAATTCTCATTAACATCCTCGCCGTCTTGCTGACCCCTACTTTTTTGCTGCTGTTTGATAACCCGCAATGGATTCCTGACAGCCTCAGCTTTATACAAATAACCGATCCGATTAATATTCCGGTCTTTCTGCAGCTTCTCATACTGGAATTTGCCATCGACGGCCTGCGTCTTGCATCGCTGAATACGCCGAGCATGTTCAGCACGCCGCTCAGCGTCGTAGCCGGTATTGTACTTGGCGATTACACCGTAAGCTCGGGCTGGTTCAATTCGGAAATTATGCTCTATATGGCGTTTGTAGCAGTTGCCAACTATACCCAAGTCAGCTTTGAACTCGGTTACGCCCTGAAATTTATGAGGCTCATACTCATTTGCACGACCGCCGCATTCGGCATATACGGCTATATCGGAGGAATACTCCTCACCATTATATGCATCGTCTGCAACAAAACGATATCCGGTAAGAGCTATATCTATCCGCTCCTGCCGTTTAATTACAATCAGTTTATGCGGCGTTTCTGCAGAGTCAGCCTGCCGAAGTCGGAAAAACAGCGCTGATAAGCGGCGGAAATTTATCCTTGTATCCCGTTATCATTTGTGGTAAACTGGTTATATAGAGGTTTACGTCAAAGGAGGTTCGGAATACGTATGGAAACATTTTTCACCGACGACGATCTTTTTGATTTGCTTCAGCAGCTGGACGAAGAAAATGCAGAAATCGAACTCCCCGAGTCTGACACGGAGATCGAAGCTTCTAACCGCCGCTATGAAGAAATCATACTAAAACATCGCAATAACGAAAGGCTATCCTAGCAGCAAAAATATACGCAGCGTGCGGATATTTGCAGGATAGCCTTTGATTATTGCGGGCAGGACGCTTTATAGGCAGAGCACATACATATAATACAGTTTCTTCCCGATCCTTACTCCGTCATATATTTTGTACCGGATGCTGCGATACGCCGTCCGGAATTCTGCAATCTGCGCCTTATCAAATTTCTCACGGCTGAAGCTTGCGCAGAAAACCATAGAAACAAGCGAATAAATGATCTCGGCCTTCATATCATACGCTTCGGCAATTTGCCTCGTATATTCATCTACGCTCTGGCCGCGGTAAGTAACGCCCTTATTTGCAAACGCCTTTTGAAGGCGCCTATAATATGCCAAAATCTGCTTGCGCTGCACCTTTTTCCTGACATTCCGCTTAAAAATAACGATCCGCACACGGCGCTGAATCTCCGCCGCAAGGAGCAAGAGCGCCAGGCCGCCCAATACAAGAAGCATTGCCTGCCACCACTTCATGCGCCCCTGCGCCGGCTCTGCTTTGTCGTTCTTGCCGTCTTTTTTATCATTTGCCGATGATATGCCGCCGCTCTCCATATCCGTGGTTTCATCTATCATATCGTCTTCCCGGTTGTAGTTATCGCTTTCAATATTTTCAAAAGTCATGTCATTCTGCGGCGCAGGAGTTGCCGTCGCGGCAGGAGGCTGCTCTATACCGGTATGGTCTCCCGACGTACTGCCGTCCGAAGCGCCGCCCGCCCCGCTATTTTCGGATCCGCTCCGCCCATCGTCATCATCCGCCACCGAAGAATCCTTCGCGTCATCGTCTCCGCGCCCAGGCGTAAATTCCATTGGAACAAATCCATAATTTTCCTGGTACACCTCCACCCATGCATGGATATCCTCATCTGTCACCTCAATTTCAGTCGTTGAGTTCATTACATCCGCCAACTGCTCTTTGCTGATATAAAGCCCCTCCACAAAACGGGTTGGCACGCCGATCCCACGCAGAAGCACAGCCGCCGCAGTGGCGTAATGAGGGCTGTATCCTTTTTTATTTTTCTTCAGGAAATATACGACCGCATCCTGATCTTTCGGCGTTCTGCCCGGCGAAAACGTGTATTTCGTATCTTTCATAATAAAGTTTCTCGTCTCTTCAATAATCTCGTATAACGATGCCGAACCCTCATTGTATTTATCAAGCAGATCCCCCTGCGCATTCAAATAGTTTTTAAATTCCCCGATCACCTCATTTGTCTCTTCAGGTACGCTCAAATAATATTTTCGCGCAAAATCGGACAGTCTGGCGCGGTTTTCCCGGTTATTCGCCCAGTAGTCATTGTCTGCCAGCTTATACTGGTTTCCGATAATTCCTCTTTTCAGTTCCGAATAGAGCATCGGAAAATATTCAGCCTCAAACTGCACTCCCGGCACCGCCGCCGTGCTTTTTCCTTCCTCATAGGAGTTCCCCGTTCCGTAAGAAAAGGATGCTGTGGGAAAATAAGGCGTGACATAATTTCCGAAGCCAAAGGCAAGATTTTTTATAGTAAGCTTTCCGGTTGACCACAGCTTAGGATTTCCCGTCGTCTGGCTGTCGCCAATCTGGTTGCGGAGCGTCACATGCCAGTTATCAAGGGACAGGCCGTCCTTCGACAGCTCTTCCTGATCCTTTTGAAACTGCTCGTCCTTAATCTGGCGCCAGCGGTTTTGCGAATACGCCGAACCGGTATATCCTTTCAAATACAGTCCCCGGCTCTTCTCAAAGTCGCCGCTGATTTTTAAAAGGGTTTTTCCCGTCCTGCTCACCTGCTTATACTGTCCCACTCTCCCATATTCCAGAGCGTCTCCGCTGAAATATTCCCGCATCCATGTCATAAAATCATTCCCGCCCCACGTAGTCATGGCAAGGGCGGAATTTTTTATTTCCACGATGTCTTTTAAATGGCTGTCATAGCGCTTCGGCGTGACGAACAAATATGTAACCGCGCCGGCCGCTATACCGACGCCCACCAATACGAGCGACAGCTTTTGGCGCATTCTTTTATCCGTCGTATCGAAACGGAGGAAACGGGTTCCGATGACAGCCATCGTCGTAAGGATATACAGCATCACATTTCCAAAGGATCCAATCTTTCCGACCGTCAACGGCACCACAAAAAACAGCGCCGTAGCCGCCACGAAAACCGAAGAACGCCTTTTTCTGTAAAAGCAGCTGCTGATCACTGCCGTCAGATACGAAGCAAGCACGCAAATAACGAGCGTCGTACAATATTCCACGCCGGCAGTTTCCCGTTCAAAACCGCTGTTGCTCATGAGGGTTACGCTGCTCTGCGTATAGTTCATAAATTCTTTGAGATATGTATTGACAATCGTGACAAAACCTTTTTGCATTACGCTTCGAAACCGCAGTATAACTACAGCAGTAAACAGCGTAATACCCAGCAGGCCATACGCCTTGCCGTGCCGGAATGTCTCCAGAACGGTAAACAGGCCGTAAAACAAAAACGCGGCTCCCAGCATGACCAGCGCCGACGCCATCAGATTGACCGGCAGCAACAGGCTCTGGGTGGCGCACATAATAGCGGAATACCCTCCCAAAAATACCAAAAGCACCTGACTGGTTTCCAATATAAAATTCGTAATTTTGGTTTTCATAGGTCGCACCTCCGCCTACTGTTCCTCACGCAAATCAAGTATCAATAACTCCTGTATCCCCAGTCCGTCCAAATCCGACTCAGTATGATCTGTCACAGTCAGGTAAAGCCCCGTCTCCTTCGGCCTTCCTTCATCCCACTCCATATAGGCGCTGAGCAGTTCTTCCGGCTCCTTTGTCGTCCGGCACTTAAACAGGTCTTCAAACATCCAGAACAGCTCTTCCTCATTTTCGATAAGGATCTCCTGTATCAGCTCATTTTTGTTGTCATACCATATATAATTCTGCGGCACTCCCTGCTGCATAAGCTGCATGGAAATCGAATACACTCCCTGTATAAGCAAATCTGCCGTCTGGCTGTCGGCAGCGCAGAGATCGATGAAGATGTAAATCGCCTTTGCCAATGGCAGGCTTCCTTCCTTCACCATATAATGCCCCGCCTTGCTGCTCAGCTTCCAGTGAATGCGCTGAATCCTGTCCCCATCCTCAAAATCGCGTATATCAAAAATCTCCGAAGGGTCATCCCCTTTTTTAAACAGGGAAAACCGGTCGCTGTCCTCGTTCGTTTCATTATACCAGCGATCCCTGCCGAGATAGATGTCCTTCAGCGGAGGCATAACAAGAATGTCCTGCGTCTCGAAATTTTTCCCGACCGTAGTGGCGAACAAATTCAGATAATCATATATTTTCACTTTTTCAACGGTGACGGACACATTGCCGCAATGGCGTATCACAACCGATATTCTCCGCCCCCTCGTCTTTCCGGTATCAACGGACAGGCGCACTTTCATTTTTCCCTTTTCCCCGGAAAAAGGATTCTCGTAGCGAACCCATGCCAGCCCCTTGGAAATCGGAAGCCATTTTCCCCTGTTTTCCACCAGCAGGGAAATCGTTGCCCTCGCCGGTTTTTCCATGGAATCTTTCTCTGCCACCGGATTTTTACACTCCACGCTCACATTCATGCGCAGGCGCATGACAATCAAAAAGAACAACATAAAAACGGGTACGATAATAAGAGCCCCCATCACGGCCACCGTGCCGTAATCCAGACAGATAACCGATATCAAAAGACCGGTAATCAGTATAAGCGTGTAAATCAGCGTGCCTATCGTCATATGCAGCGCCCCTTTCGGCTGAAATTTCTGAACAAAAACAGAATTTACAGTTTTGGAGCCGCCACCTTTCCGACGATTTCATCTACGATATCCCCGGCGGTGGTGTGGCTCATCCTCGCCTTTCCGTTCAGCAAAAGCCGATGTGCTATCACTGCCTTTGCCACCTTTTTAACATCCTCCGGCAGCACATAATTTCTTCCCTGCATAAAAGCATGCCCTTTGGACATGTCTACAAATGCCAATGTGCCCCGCGGGCTTATGCCAAGCGAAAGCATAGGGTGGTTTCTCGTGGCGTCCACAATCTTAGACAGATATTTGAGCACTTTGTCATCCACAAAAACAGAGTGCACCTGCATCTGCATCTCCAGCAGCTCGCGTTTTGTGATGATCTCCTGTATGTAATCGATCGGGTTTACTTCCTGGCGTTCTTTGATCAAACGCATCTCTTCTTCCATCGTCGGGTATCCCATCGAAATGCGGATCATAAAGCGATCCAGCTGGGATTCCGGCAGCATCTGCGTACCCGCGGAACCAACCGGGTTCTGGGTCGCCACAACAATAAACGGATTGGGGAGCTGTCTCGTCACTCCATCTACCGTCACCTGTCCCTCTTCCATTACCTCAAGAAGTGCGGACTGCGTTTTTGTCGATGTACGGTTGATCTCGTCAGCCAGAAGAAGATTACAGAGAATCGCACCGGGTTTGTACTGCATCTCACCGTCCGAATCCAGCATGTTAAAACCGACCACATCACTCGGCAGTACATCCGGCGTAAACTGAAGACGGCGCTCGGTCAGTTCCATCGCCCTTGAAAATGCGACGGCAAGCGTCGTCTTTCCCACTCCCGGAATATCCTCGATCAAAATATGCCCTCTGGCAAGAATCGCTGTGAGTACGAGATGAATCGCCTCGTCCTTTCCCCTGATTACCTTTCCGACTTCCTTTAAGATTTCCTGTGCTTTAGCCTCCATACTTACCTCCATTCATGCGCAAATAAAAAGGCTCGGGTGCGAGAGCATCCGAACCGTATCGCGTGTATATTATCCTACCTTTAGCCTGAATTTCTGCCGTGCCCTCTCATCATCCGCATCTATTTTATCTATAACAGCGCCAAGTCCGCGAAGTTTTTCTTCAAAATTTTCGTATCCCCGTTCAATGTACTGAATCTGCTCCACTGTTGTAAATCCCTCCGATGCGAGTCCCGCTATGACCAGCGCCGCGCCCGCGCGCAGATCCGGCGCGCTCACCGTCGCCCCCGTAAGTTTCTCCACTCCGGTTATGATTGCGGCATTGCCCTCGACATTGATATTCGCACCCATCCTCCTGAGCTCGCTGATATATTTGAGCCGGGATTCAAAAATGGTTTCGGTAACGATACTGACGCCTTCCGACAGGGCAAGGATCGTCGTCATCTGAGGCTGCATATCAGTCGGAAATCCGGGATACGGCATCGTCTTCACATTCGCATACCCAAGCCTTCTATCCGAGCGAACCCGAACGCAATCATCATACTCTTCCACCTTCGCCCCAATCTCGGTCAGCTTCGCCGTGATCGCCTCCAAATGCTTGGGAATAACATTCCTTATATACACATCGCCTCCGGTAGCAGCAGCGGCAAGCATATACGTACCCGCCTCTATCTGATCCGGAATGATGGAGTATTCGCTTCCGTGCAGGCTTTCCACCCCTCGAATGCGGATCGTGTCTGTCCCGGCACCCTTGATGTTCGCCCCCATGCTGTTCAAAAAGTTTGCCACATCAACGACATGCGGCTCTTTCGCCGGATTTTCGATAATCGTTTTTCCCTCTGCCATACAGGCAGTCATCATAATATTGATCGTCGCTCCCACGCTCGGACAGTCCAGATATATATGGCTTCCCACAAGACGCTCTGCGTAAGCGTCTATTTTTCCATTGTGTATCGTGACCCTTGCTCCCAGCTGCTCCAATCCCTTTAAATGCTGGTCGATCGGACGGCTTCCAATCTGGCAGCCTCCGGGAAGTGCAACAACCGCCTTTTTATACTTGCCGATCAGGGCTCCGACAAGATAATAAGAACCGCGTATCTTGCGGATATAATCGTCGTCCGCGTTAAAATTATTGATCGCGGCTCCGTTGATCCGGACCGTATGGCAGTCCGGCCTCTCGACAATTGCACCGATTCCCTCGATCGCCTCAAGCAAAAACTTCACATCATCCACATCCGGAAGGTTTTCCACCGTCACAGGTTCATCCGCCATCACTGCCGCCACAATAATGCCAAGAGCGGCGTTTTTGGCGCCTCCGATGAATACTTCTCCCTGCAACGGCTTTCCGCCTTTTATAATATATTGTTTCATAACCATAATATCATTCTCCATCTTTACGATTTTATCAAATATGCATACGAATATAGTATAACACATATGATCGTTTTGTAAAATGACTTTTTTATAACAATTATTACGAAAATGTTATGACTTTTTTACGGAATATCCGAATTTACCGATTTTTTCGCCCAATACAAAGTATTCTCCGTGAGAATATGCAACCAAATCCGTGCTGTTCAGCTCAAATTTGCCATTTGCATCCATATATTCCTCGCTCACCTGCACGCCTACGACCTCCGCAAGAAACATGTGGTGGGAGCCAAGCTCCTTGATTTCCGTCACCCGGCACTCAAGATTCACCGGACTTTCTGCAATAATCGGCGCATGCTCAAGATGCCCCGCCTTTCCTGCGGTCAAATTCATTTCCTTAAATTTATCCACGTCGCGCCCGGACTTGACGCCGCACCAGTCAGTCGCTTTTGCCAGTTCCTTCGTTGTGAGGTTAATGACAAACTCTCCCGTCTCCTTTATAATATCATATGAATAACGCTCCGGCCTCACGGAAATCGACGCCATCACCGGATCCGAACAGATCGTTCCCGTCCACGCCACAGTGACAATATTCGGTTTTTCACCCTCTCTGCCGCAGCTTACCATCACAGCCGGTACCGGATAAAGCATATTTCCCGGCTTCCATTCCTGTTTTTTCATACTATCTCCATTCCTGCGCAGTCTTTGCGCATCATTTTTTACAACTGAACCTTATAAGTGATCAGCTTTTCAAACTCTTTATGATAATTCAGGAAACTATCCATCTCATCATAACTTCCTTCCAATATGACGACAATCTGCTTCTGGTACTTTGTGATCAACTCAGTCAAGCTTTGTACGCTCTTATTCGACAGCGAGGGCGCATCCGTAATATACATGCAGCCGCCGATAAATTTCTCCGCCCATTCGTCCAGATTCACAGAATCCATTCTGTCAGCGGCGATTTTACCGATATTTTTCGCTTCGAAATATTTAACTTTTTTCAGTTCCTTTGAAAGCTTTTTAGCCACTGCAAGCGGAATGCCGCCGGCCCCGCCGGTCAACGCAAAATTAATAAGCCCCTCTTCCCTGTGTATTTTGTAAATCGTTCCTTTTAACGTATTGTATCTTATACCGTTTTTCGATACGTTCTCTACAATATCTTCAGGCAGAGCAGACATTCCCAACGGATGGCTCTTAACCTGCGCATCGTCCGAATCCGCATCCGC
The DNA here is from genome assembly GCA_947591245.1 of uncultured Lachnospiraceae bacterium. Taxonomy (GTDB): domain Bacteria; phylum Bacillota; class Clostridia; order Lachnospirales; family Lachnospiraceae; genus Eubacterium_F. Next base: position 16,922 of record CANQCY010000033.1, read on the forward strand.
TGGCATCGCCGGCGCCATCTTCACCGGCTCCGGTTCCGGCTCCGGCTCCCTCGGCGGCGGCGCCTCATGATGCGCCGGCGGAAGCATGGAATCAATATCGATTTCCAGACTGCGAATCATTCCCTGATGCTCATTAATCTCCTGAAGCTTTTCCTCCAAGGATTCCAGAGGGAATCCTTTGGATTCCAGAGGGTTTCCGCCCCCCCATGCCTGTTCCTCCTCCAGAGATGCGGGATGGTACCCGTCAACAGATGCCGTTTCACTCTCCGGCTCCGGTTCCGGCGCGCCTTGCGGCTCTGCCGCAGCCCCGGATTCCTCCCCTTCATCGTCAAGCGCATCATCATCCCCTTCAAACATGTCAATGTCTGCCTTGAAATAATTCACAAAACGTTTTAAAAAGCCAGGCTGGGAGGGTTCATCCTGTTGTTCTTCAATGCGTTTATCCGATTCCGAAGCAGACTGCCCATCTGCTGCTGCGGCAATCTCTTCCTTCTGCTCCTTCTGCTGTTCCGCCTGAACGGTCTCCCGCCTCGGTTCCCGCTGAGGTTCTTCTTCCGGATCCGCCGCATGTTCCGCCTGTTCATATGGGCTTTCATTTTCTTTCTCTGCCTTTGACGCAAGAATTTCTTCCACTTGCACCGGCGCGTACGCAAATTTTTCCGCCTCCTCGACATCCGGCTTTTCCGGTTCCGGGATTATATCGTCCGCAGGCTTGCTCCAGCCCGGCGCCATGCACCTTTTCTTGAGCTGTTCCGCCTTATCCACGATCTTGCCCTCACCGAACCAGCGGTGAATCCGCTCGCACTCCTCAATGCATTTTTCCCGCATTCCCTCCATTTCATAAAGCTGAGCGAGCTGAAATCCCCATTCTTCCGTATATTCATCCTCTTTCAGGCGCTCCAGTATATCAACCAGCTTTGCCCTCGGTTCTCCCGCCGCTTTCGCCAGACGATACCGAAGCTCATATGTATCCAGCGTGACCCCGGCGGTCACTTCATATGTAAGATACAGTTCTCTCGCTTCCTCAATATCCCCCATTTGGATTACAAGCATAAGAAGCCGGTACAATGCCGGTCTGGACGCAGTGCGACGGTACGCTGTATAATACAGTTCCTTCGCTATGTCCATTTTCTCCGCTTTCAAAAATACATCCGCAAACAGATATAAGTCAGATATGTTTGGAATTTTATCGAAATCAACTGTTTCAATTTCCTCCATCGCTTTTAAATATTGATTTTCCTCAACCAGCGTTCTAATCTGCGCACACCGTACCGCCGTATCGTATTTGCCCATAACAACCTCTATTCCTGTGATTCGAATAAATGCGTATCTTGCATCATCCTTGTAAATACTCTGCCGTATTTTGTATCTCTTCTGGAATATCTATTCCAGCACGCTCAAATTTATGTATAACCATATCAATTTGTTTCATCGCCGCCCTGTTGTTTATCAAATATTTTTTCGCCGCCTCCGCATAAATCGTCTGTCCCTCAATCGCCTTAAAAACCGATCTTGAAAACGGGCAATACGTAAATAATATCACCCTCGACACCCGGCTGAGCTTCATCGCGCCCCTGGACTCTTTCTGAATCCATTCCACATAATCTTTGGCAAACACATCTTTATGACGGTTATTGCACTGTTGCAGCTGCGCCCGTATTTTCGTCTTTCTCTCCTGTGTCAGCTCATTGTTCTTACGGTAAAACTGCAGATAGTCGCTGTATTCACTCGTGAGCGAAGGATATCGGAAATCGTTCCATCGGTTTCCCATATCCGTACGGCACTTCTCCCAGCGATATGCGGCAAGCAGCCGGATCATCTCCGCGTCTATGTCCTTCTCAAAAATAGCCGGCATGAAAAATCTTCCCTTGGAACCCCGTTTTTTGCCCGCGATATCCTGCCACATCTGGCAGTTTTTCCCATATGTCGGAAACAGTATGATATCCGGAGTAACCCGGTCGATCACCGTCACTTTTATATCGCCAAGCTTCTCATACCGCGCCATCCTGTCCCAATAGAACACGGAATAGTCAATCCCCTCTATTTTCCTGACTGCTTGATTCACTCGCTCCTCGGTCACGTAAGATTTCGTAATATTGCTGTAAATTCCATCGGAGCACAATATAGGGACGAAGGCGCTTATATTGCCGTTGATAATCTTGTCCCCATACCGCAGCATATTCTGGCACTCAAACTGAAGGCGCTTGTCCTTATCCGAAAACTCGCGCTCAAAATCCTTCTGATCAAGCTTTTTCTCTTTCACCATCTCTCGCAGGTAAGCTTCATAATCGAGGTCAAACTCATTTTTTGACGTTTCCTTCACCCCGTCGTATACTGCTTGCAGCCATTTCCGCATCGTATAAACCCGGCAGCCGTTTTCCCCTTGATCTTCAACCGGACGAAGCGCGATCAGCTCCTTGATTTCATCCTCGGTCAAAAGCTTTTCGCTCACAAAGCCAAAGTCAAGGAACAGTTTCACCGCGAGCGGCAGCGAGCTGTCTTCAAAGCTTTTCCTTACCGCCGCCTCATAAATTTCAAAAAATCCCGACGTGATCTTTTTCCGCAATTTAGACTGTTCCGGCGTATTTTGGAATTTATTGGCAAGCTGGCAGAATTCCTCCACATTTTCCGTAAATTCATGCTTCACTTTCATATGCACGGGCGCATAATCCGTAATCTGCTCCAACGCATTATACAACGCCTCCACGCCCGGCATATCGATCTCCTCCAATTCCCCCTCGGAAATCGAATCTCCTGAAAGCAGGGAAAAATAAAGCTTTTCCATCCGGTCGCGATCCAGATTAATATCCATCCCCGCCTTTTCCGCCAAAAATACTTCCGTATCATTTATCATTGCGACAATGTCGTCCACCGCATTGTCAATCAGCGCATTTTTGACCCCTTTTTTCACCATCGAAAGCGCCAGCTTTGAAATCGTCTGAAACAGGCTGTTCTCATCCATAACCAAAATTCTGAAGTATTTGTGCAAATACTCTGCATGCCGCCCGCATGCCCGGACAAGGGAATCTATGACCTGACACTGCTCGCGATAGTGGAAAAAAGCGATATAAGGGCTTCCGCTGAAATATTTTTTCTGCACTTCAACCGGAAGGCCGGTACACTGGCGGTAATACTCAGTCCGGTCAGACAATGCGTCTTCGTTATTGGCAATTTTTTCTATCTTTGCCAACAAAACGCCCGTATCTGCCGAAATTCCATTGCCGCTGCTGATCTCATCACACAGAAGGCACTTTTCGTTTATAAATTCCGAGAGGGCGTCGCCCTCTTTTTTTAACTGGGTCAGCCATTTCCAAAGCTCTGCAATAAAAAAGTTCAGGGAAGTCACCAGAAGCCCGCAGTACTCTTTCTTTACCCTCAGTAAATTTTCCACACTGTCCAGGCCTTTTACAGCCAGAACATAAACCGTCGCGTCATCTTTCGCCGTATATGTAAATGCATGCTTTCCCTTTTCGACGTCGCAAATCCCAAGGAAATTTCCCGAAGCAAGCACAGTACATACGCCGTCCGAAAGCGCTTCTACCCTTCCTTTGACAAGAAGTCCGATCGATTCGACCATATCGCCCTTTTCATATAAAACATCCCCCGCGCTGAGGGAATTTATGCTGTTCAAGGTAATCTGAGCTTTATTCTCCATGTTTTGACCCTCTTCTACATATAAATCATCCGTGCGCCTTGCGTCGAATCAATCTCAACAGACGTTACCTTTACAGTAAACTCGATTCAGGCGCCCTCACGGCACACAGAAGGGTTTGCTTAGTGCTGCTTCATTCCTGACCTGACACGGTTCACAAATTCCTGTTGCGTAAGACCCAAATGTCAACGCCACTTATAAAGGGCAGCTCTTTCTCGAAAGACCCTCGGCAAGACAACACCCCTGCTATAGCGGATTGCAGGTACAGGGCACCGCTATCTCCCCGGCTGCACGGAAATCTTAACAAATATAATGTATGGGCATACCCATACAAATTCAGTATAAATGTTTTTCATTCCCGTGTCAAGATTTTCACACTCAAAAAACCATTGACATATATTGTGATAAGTATTCAATCGCAGATGGAGGTAAACGATGCAGCTTCCCATATCAATTTTGCCATGCGACGGGCGAATGGAATACGCCGCCGAATCAATGAAGCGAAAAGGCGGCAAGCTATGCCGTTCCCTCGAAGAAATCCCGGAAAATGGCTATCTGATCTGCGGCCTTCCGTTTACAAAGGACGGAAAAACGGTAAATACGCCTATTACAGAGTCCCTGACAATCCCATGCTTTCTCGGCATGCTGACCGGCTCCCACATTCTGGTCGGGGGAAATCTGCCTGATTCCGTAGTCTCATACTGCATACAGCAGGGCATTCAATACTATGACATCATGACATCTGCTGATTTTGTCGCCAAAAACGCCCGCCTTACTGCCGAAGGGTTTCTCATCCCGCTCTTGGCCCACACATCCTTTTCGATTTGCGACTGCAAGGCTCTTCTTGTCGGTTACGGCAACTGCGGCAGAGAAATCGCAGACATACTGCGGCTTTTTACAAATGAACTGTATATTTACGACGCGAACTCCGGCGCCCTCCGGTCTGCCAAATCAAAACGCTTTACCGCCGTTTCCGAAAACGACATAAAAAATCCGTTTCGCGGACTGCGGCAAATCAATGCGATTATCAACACCTCGCCCGTAAATCCGTTTGACGGCCGGACGTGGGAAAGCTTTCCGGCGGACTGCAAAATTTTCAATATTGCTTCCTGTGCGTTAAAGCTTCCTCCCTCTGTTTCAAAACGGCTGCTCAGCTGTCCCGGGATCCCCGGAAAATATGCTCCTAAGACGGCGGGCAATATGATTGCCAAGGATATTTGCGAACATTTTAAATTGTAAAACATTATCATGATGTTGGGGTCAAAAGCCCCACTATAGTACCTTGAAAAGTTCATGTATTTTGTAGTAAATACAAGACTAAATGG
>CANQCY010000034.1 GCA_947591245.1 uncultured Lachnospiraceae bacterium
TGCCTTCTTCCCCTTCTGTGGAGGCGGCAAAGACAGGAAAAGCTTAAGGAGAGGGACAGCCAGCTTCTTTATGATTATCCGGAACTGGTCAATAAGCTTATGCTTCTTTTGAGCGCCGGGCTGACCGTCCGGGGCTGCTTTGAGCGCATGGGCGGGGAGTACAAAAAGCGTTTGGAGGAAGAGGGTGAGAGAAGATATGTATATGAAGAAATATGCTTTTCATTCCAGGAAATGCAAAACGGAATTTCAGAAGCAAAGGCCATCGAAGAATTCGGCAGGCGATGCCGCCAGCTTCCCTATCTGAGGTTCGCTTCCATGATGAACCAAAATATCAGGAAAGGTTCAGAGGGACTGATCCGCCTTCTTGAGATGGATGCGCTGGAGGCATTTGAGAAACGGAAAGAGCAGGTGAAAGTGATGGGAGAGACAGCGGGAACAAAGCTGCTTGTCCCAATGATACTTATGCTGGGTGTAGTTATGGCGATTATAGTCATCCCGGCTTTTATGACAATGTAAACAATAACAGGATTGGAGGAAATGAATATGAGGCATATAGTAGATTTTTGGAAAGAGGAAGAGGCGATCGGAGTGGTGGAAATCATACTGATTCTTGTGGTATTGGTTGCGCTCGTTCTTTTGTTTAAAGGCAAAATAACAGGCGTGGTGGATAATGCATTTAAAGCATTTGACAAGGACTCGGGGGATATTATCAAATGACAACCGGAAGCAGACGGAACAACGGTTCCATTACCGTATTTTTGACATTAACAATGTTGGTTATTATGGCGCTGCTCGGAACGATGATCGAGGTTGCAAGGGGAAAGGTCTGCCGCATTTATGGGAGGAGGACGCTGCGTACGGCGACGGACAGCCTTCTGACGGAATACAGCAGACCCCTTTATGAGCAATACCGGCTGTTTTTTATTGAAAACGGCGGGAAGCCGTTTCGGGAAAGCATCGCCGACTACGCGGCGGGGACCATGAGCGGGGACGCTGTATCTGCGGGATGCATGGATTTTTATGACGGCGTGCTGAATGATGTGATCGTGGGGAAGGAGAGGTATGCTGGAGACGACGGGGGAACTGCCCTGCAGGAGCAGATTACCGAATATATGAAACGAAGTCTGGCTTCGGACGCCATTGAAAAAATTTTCGGACAAACAAAAAAGCTTGACGGAATCAGTGAATCCGCAGAGGAGATAGACCGAAAGGCCGAGGAAGAGAAGAAAGCGGCGGAAGGAGAACGGAGCGTGTTAGAACTGATGCGGCTTGTTGATGGAGCGGACTGCACCGGCGGGCGGGTAAAGGGTCAGGACGTTTTTGTAAAAATGTTTTCAGTTGAAAAAAAGGAAGCAAAAGAGTTTGGAATAACAGAACCCGCTGTCTGGAATGTTGTTAAGGGAAATATCGTGGAGCTTCAGGGATGCTTTAACCGTATACGGAAGAGCGCGGCGGCGAGGCAGCAGTTTTCCGAAATGATAAAGAAGGCGGGGACGATTGTCCGATCAGCTCTGTCAATGGCACAAAAAGCGGAGACAAAGTTGAAGGATTGCAATGTGGGAGGAGATGTCTGCTCCATACTTAAATCCAATTTACATATTTTGCAGGAGACGGAAAAATATTTGGAGCAGCCGCTGACCGATGATAGCATTTCCGAACTTAAAAGTTTATGGAAGGGATATGATACGTCGGGCATTGTATTTGATTATGCGGGGATCAATGAAAAAGGCGGCGCGGAAAATCCCATGGATTCTTTTTCGGACGCCATTGCGGGAGGCTTGCCGAAGCTTGTTTTAAAAAAGGATTACAAGATCTCCGAAAAAACGGTGAAGACGCCGGATCGCTACCGCAGTTTATATGCGTCTGAAGCGGATGGTACCGGACAAAAAGCGTCGGAAAAGGACGACTGGGCCAAAGAATTTGCAGAGCATGAAACGGTAGGGCTTAAGAGCGGGGTGAAAGGGATTTCGCAGAACGCCGCTGAGGATATTATGCTGTATGAATATATGAAGAAATATTTTTCTACTGCGGTAAACGCTGTGGGAACGGGAAATAAACGGCTTGATTATGAGTGGGAGTATATTTTATGCGGTGGGAAGAGCGATCAGGAGAATCTGGATGAAGCGATCAGCCGTCTTGCCCTGATGCGGAGCGTCATAAACACAGTTGCGATTCTGTCGTCCGCGCAAAATCGAAATACCGCTTATACGGCGGCGCTGGCAGTGGTTGGTTTTACCGGTATGGATTTTTTGGTGCGGTTTACGCAGACGCTGTTTATCATACTGTGGGGAACGGTGGAGGCGTTGGTGGATGTAGCCGCATTGCTGCAGGGAAAGGAAATTCCGCTTGTTAAGACGGCAGATGGAATAGCGGTGGAATTTTCGGAATTATATGAGATCAGCAACCGGTTTATAACAAAAAAGGCAGAGAGGCTGCCGCAGAAAACGGCATATTCCTTTGGATACCCGGAGCATATCATGTTATTAATGGCGGGACTTGGACGTGAGTACAGGCTCTACCGGATGATGGATTTGATGGAATGGAATATCCGGGACAATGTAACAAAAAAATTTAATTTCGGCATATGCGTCGATTCCTTTGAAGTGACAGGAAAATTTACATTTGCTACGAAATTTTTCCGTTTGCCATCCATTCAGGAGATGGCTGACCGGCAGCTGTATCATTTTCAACAGGGAATCACCATTGATGCGGGATATGTCAGGGGAGGCTGATATTCAGTTTGCCTGTCAGGGACGTAAAAAGGTACTCAAAAATAAAAATTTGTTAAAGGAGAAAATCACCAGTCTAATCATACATACAGAGTACCTTTTTCCGTCCCTGACAGGATAAGAAGGAGGGATTTTTCTTGGATAAAAGAAAACAAACAGGATCATTAACAGTAGAGGCGTCGCTTGTTCTTCCGATCTTTGTATTTGCAGCTCTTTCCGTGGCATATATCAGTCAGCTGATTCTGTACGAGGAAAAGGTGCAGTGGGCGCTAACCCGGGTCGCGAGAGAGGCTTCTGCGGAATATGGGGCGCGGCGAAAAGAGGCCGCAATGAATCCGGCGTATCTGACGGGAAAGCTCAGAATGTATCTGGATGAAGATAAGCTGTTTGTCAGCCTGCTTCGTTCCCGGTTTGATCCAAAGACGGATGAAATGGAGCTTATTGCGGATTATCAGCTTACTGTCCCGTTTCCGATTCCGGCTGCCAGACGGCTTGTATTTGCAGAGCAGGTGCATACCCGTGCGTTTACCGGCGTCGAAACGCGTCTGGATGGCGAGGGCGCCGATGACGACAGCATTATCGTATACATAACAAAAACAGGAACGGCGTATCATAGGAAATTGTCGTGCACATACTTGACGCTGAGCATTTCTCGCGTTAAGTACAGCGATTTGGAATATATGCGGAGTGAAAATGGCGCAAAGTATTATGCGTGCGATAGTTGTTGCAAAGGGCGGACGTTTGGCGAAGAAGACGATGTTTTTATATGCAATTACGGAGATCGGTTTCACAGTTTTCAAACATGTAAAAATTTAAAGCGCAGCGTGCGGGAAATCCGGCTGTCAGAAGCGGGCGACAGGCTTCCCTGTTCGAAATGCGGAAAGGAGTAGGCGAATGGAGCTGGGGGCATATATTAGTTTGTTTATTTATTTTTTTGCGGCGTCGATTTATGATGTGAAAGACAGGGAAATACCGTTATTTATTTCAGCAGCGGCGGCATGCCTGCTTTTTGCCATACGGCTGTATTTCGTCTGCCGGAGCGAAATGGCGATTCAAACCGCCTTTTTAGGCGTGGCAATCGGAATCGCGCTTCTTATCATCAGCGTTTTGTCAAAGGGAGAAATCGGAGCCGGGGACGGGATTTTGTTTATTGTAAGCGGGTTTGTGTTCGGATTTTATGAGAATGGGGTACTGCTATTTGTTTCGCTCGCGTTTGCTGCGATTGCAGGAGGCGTGCTGATCGTGGTAAAGCGCGTCGGAAGAAAATATGAGCTGCCATTTGCGCCGTTTGTATTTGCCGGATATGGGGTGATATGTATATGGAAAATGTTTGGCTGAAGCGGACAAAAGCATCATTTACGGTAGAAGCGGTTTTTATTATGACGATTTCGATATGGGTGACAGCGTCGATTTGTTATCTTTCCGTTTATTCTCATGACCGGACGGCATTGTATTCGCTTGCGCAGAATTATCTGGAACAGTCCGTAGAAAACGGAAAAAATTTTACGGAATCAGAGGTTCGGTCCGGATTAAAAAAGTATCTGGAGGAGCATATGTTGTTATTTCGTATTGACGGCGTTTCCGTAAAAAAGGGAGCGTTATCTATACAATCGGAGATCCGGTTCCATATAGAAGCACGGCTTCCGTTTGCGGCGCGGCTTTTGTCGTCAGACAGCGAAAGGCGCAGCAGTATTTCACATGAGGTATTGTTTGCGCCATGTTATATGTGGGACTGTGAGATTTTATACGGACGCGGAAAGGACGGGGATTAGTTGTGAAGATGGAGATTGTTCAGGAATTTACGGGGCGTTATATGAAGGTGACGTTAGAAAAGAAAGCGGGAGAGTTTGGAGAAAATATTTTGCGCTACAATGAAATTGACGGTATTCTGGGGGCGCAGGTGCAGCAGGTGGATAACAGCCCCCAATATCTTTACGAAATCGGCGACCGGATTTCTCTCGCTGAATTGTTCCAAAGGGGGCAGATGACGGCGGAAGGCCTGAAAGAGCTGATAAATCAATTGCTTCTGCTCTTTGAAAGGGCAAAGGAGTATTTGCTGGATGAAAAAGACCTGATCCTCATTAGCGAATATGCTTTTTATGATGAAAAAAAGAGGAAGCTGTCCGTCGCTTATCTGGACGGTTACGGCAGGGAGGTCAGGCAGGGGATATCGGAGCTTATGGAGTCATGCATGAATTATATGAACCACCGTGATAAAGAGCTTATCTTTCTCGTATATGGACTTCATAAAATGAGTAAAGAAGAAAATTTCAGCGTGCACCGGCTGAAAGAGATGGCCGGGGAAAAGGAGACGGGGGATAACGAGGCGTGGCAGCCGTTGGTATGGGAGGCGGGCGAAGAGAATGATACAAAGGGAACCGAGGATGCTGTCTGCGATTCGGGAGGCATTTCACGAAAACCGCCGGAGAAACAACGCCAACAGCCGGAAAAGGGACAGCAAAACAGTCCGGTTCACAAGGATCGGCGGAGGTATATTAAAATAGGAATGTACGCAGTGGCGGGCATCTTTATCTTTGCAGCGGCTATTTACTCCGGAGTCCTTACAAAGCCCGCATCCGGAAAACCGGATATGTTGAAGGCAGTTATTTTGGCGGGGGCGCTTGTCATGGCGGAAGGATACCTAATCGTGAAAGAAAGGGAAATGGCTGGCGGCGGTAAAGAAAGGAGTAAGGCGGGAGCGCAAAGTGCGGATGATAAAACTACAGTCTTGTTGGAAAGCGGTTCGGATGCGACCGTGGTACTGGATGAGCGGAATGTACAGCCGTTGTATTTCGACCTGATACCGGAAGACTGGAAGCGGGAGGAAATCAGGGTGAGGAAAAGCCCATTTTTCATCGGCAAAAGCCCGGAAAAAGCGGACGCTATCATCGGCGACGGAGAGATCAGCCGTGTCCATGCCAAGCTTGTTGTGGAAGAGGAAGGAATTTATGTGATTGATCAGGAGTCAACAAATGGCACCTATGTCAACGGAAAGCGGCTTGTGCCGTGGGAGAGGAAGAAGATCGGGCGGGAGGACAGGATCGGATTTTCGTCTGTATGCTATCGCGTAGAGGAGAGATAAAGCGTCATAACGTCTTAAGATGAGAAATTTGTATAGGTCATATGGCGGATAAACTGCTCTTTAAAATAGGGGTCATGTGCGAGCGCTATTTCCCGGGAGGCTTGTGCTAAAAGATTCGTTCTGCGGGGGAGAGAAGGAAGGTCATGGCAAATGGCGGCGAGCCCCTGAAGGCAGCTGTTTCCTGCGGAAATGACCTTGGATGCGGGGATGTCTGAAAAAAGCCCGGTAATGACGGCCTTTTTTACGGAGATGTGATGCCCCAGTCCTCCGGCGAGATATAGCCAGGAGACGTCCCGTGTAGAGATTCCGGCCCGTTTGCAAAGCGTGGAAATGCCGGCGCCGATTGCTGCGACGGCGAGCTGCATTTGACGGACGTCATCGGGGATAAAGCGGATTTCCTTTGAGTCTGTCGTCTTGGATATGAGAATGCCATCCTGTGGAAAGGTATTAGCGAGGATGCCCGAGGGGAGTACATAACCGCGGGTAATAAGATCGGAGAGGATGCTGACTGCACCGCTTCCGCAGATGCCGACCGGAAGCTTGTTGCCGATCGTCTGCAGTTTTGGCTTGATCCGATGCCATTCAATATCGGAAATTGCGCCCGCAATGGCGGGACAGCCACATGAAAGGCCGCCGCCCTCGAATGCCGGGCCCGCGGCGGCGCTTGCGGTATAAAGTTTGCCTTGGTGCAGAAGAACGAGCTCTCCGTTTGTGCCAAGGTCGGCGAGAAGGCAGGCGTCCTGTCTGCGGTCAAAATCCAGCAATAATAATCCGGCTGTGATATCGCCGCCGATAAATGCGGACAGCCATGGAAGGATGCAGACGTCAGTATCGCCATAGCGGAGGTTCAAATTGTCGGTATGGTAGGGGGTAAATGGGCTTTTTGCCATTCCGTCTAAAGGAAATCCCATCAGCAGGTGTATCATCGTCGTGTTCCCGCCGATCAGGCAAAGCCGGATTGATAAACCGGGGTTTGATGAGCAAACGGAGTCAAACTGTTTTGAGATTTCATCGCAAATTAATGTTTTTAGCGTATAATCATCGTGGAATTCCACATCATATTTTATACGGCTGATGACGTCTGCGCCATATGCCCGCTGCGGGTTGGGGAAAGCGCAGGATTCATAAACCGTCCGTTTGGCTGAATTATAAAATACCATTGCCACAGTCGTGGTTCCGACGTCGATCAGAAGGCAGTCCGGAAGGTTGCTTTTGTCCTTTTTTTGTTCCAGCGCAATAGCGTCAATCTTTTTCGGAGCGGGAAGGGATATGGCAACGTCCTGTGTGGGAACCATGCCGCAGGGAAAATTATATTGCCTGCCGCCGCATGCGTTGGCGCCGTGGCAGTTACAGGGAAGGGATATACCCTGTTCTTCCGCTAGATCAAGAACGGTTTTTTTGTTGTCTGGTGCCGCATGTATGGTTATTTTCATAATTTTTTACGCATATGTATCCTTTCCATATTATTTTGCAGTTATCCGATTAAATTCTAAGCGTTTGCTCCACAATATGCTCAGATGCTGTGGACGAAAAAGCGAATATATGCTACAATGGTATCATATTTTACCAAGGAATGCAAATTAAGGGCATAAGTGGAAATGGAGATGCATTTGGTTTTGGGCAAAAATACGGAAAGAAAAGAGATTCCCCTGTTTACTTTTATACTTGCGGCTGTAAATGTGCTCGCATTTCTGGCAGTAGAGGCGGGCGGATCCAGTTTGGATAGCGAGTATATGATACGTGTGGGGGCGATGTATGAACCGGCATTTTGGGGAGAGCAGGAATATTATCGCGTCATCACCAGTTTTTTTCTGCATTTTGGGATAGAGCACTTAATCAATAATATGATTTCACTTTTGGTACTCGGTTATGCATTGGAACAGTCGATCGGAAAGGTCTGGTTTTGTTTCATTTATATGATATCAGGCGTGTTTTCCGGTTTAGTATCTGTCGGGTATCACTTATATAAAGGACAGGAGGTTGTCTCCTGCGGCGCTTCCGGTGCGATTTATGGGCTTATGGGAGCGCTTATGGTTTTGCTGCTTATTGCGTATAACCGCGGTAATCTGCGCTTACAGATACCGAGATTTGCCCTTTATATTGCGATCAGCCTTTATTCGGGCGCGCAGGATCCGGGTATTGATAACGCCGCTCATGCCGGCGGGTTTGCGGGAGGAGCGGTTTTGTGTATAATTATGTGCATAATGAAAAAAATTTTTACTGAGAGAAAGGAACGGGTGTCAGAATGAGAGTGAATATTTATTATGGAGGGCGCGGACTGATTGACGATCCTACGCTGTTTACAATTGATAAAATTTCACAGGTTCTGGATGAACTGCATGTAAATGTGGAACGATATAATTTGTACGAAGACAAAAGCAGCATCTCGGTTCTTCCCAAAACATTGAAGGAAGTGGATGGAGTGATTCTTGCCGCTTCCGTAGAATGGTTTGGAATCGGCGGTTACCTTCAGGAGTTCCTGGATGCATGCTGGCTTTATGGAGATAAAGAAAATATTCAGCATATTTATATGCTTCCGGTCGTGATGGCAACTACATACGGAGAGAGAGAAGCGCAGCACACGCTCGTAAAGGCATGGGAGATGCTGGGCGGAGTACCCTGTGAAGGGATTTGCGCCTATGTAGAAAACCATGTGGATTTCGAGACAAATATTGAATATAGTTTAATGATAGATAAATCCGCGGAAAATTTTTACCGCTCAATTTCTAAGAAAAGCATAGCGTTTCCAAATAGCAGTTCCCAGATAAAGAAGACGGTGCTTAAAAGCACAACGCTGACGCTGACGCCGCAGGAGAGCGAGCAGTTGTCCGCCTATGTTTCAAATGATAATTACGTCAAAAAACAGAAAGAGGATATTGAGGAACTGGCGATGCTCTTTAACGGCATGCTTGGGGAGAACGGGGACTCAGAGAAATACATTAAGGATCTGCAGGAACATTTTGTGCCAAGCGGCAATATGAAAGCGGTGTTTGAGATTGATATTATTGACGAAAACAGAAGCCTTGTCGTAGATGTGGATGGGGACAGGCTGAACTGCTATTTCGGCAATGCGGGCAATCCGGATGTGACGGCAAAGCTCAGGAGCGACGTATTGAAAGACGTTCTGTCGGGGAAAATGCCGTTTCAAAATGCATTTATGTCCGGTTCGTTGTCGGCACAGGGAAATTTCAAGGCGCTCCGCAATTTCGATACGGTATTTCGCTTCTAGCAGGATTTCATATTCCGGATGCGGGTGCGATGCCGTCCGTTTCTGAAATTCAGATATAAGAAAGGAGAAGAAAATGGCAGAAGAAAATTGTGTGTTTTGTAAAATTATTGCAGGGGAGATCCCTTCCACGGCGGTTTACGAGGATGATGATTTTAAAGCGATTCTGGATGTGAATCCGGCGGCGAGGGGGCATGTGATTATTATTCCGAAAAAACATGCGGCAAATATTTATGAACTGGAAGATGAGGATGCGGCGAAGGTATTTCCGATTGCGAAAAAGATTGCGGCAGCATTGCAGAAAACGTATGGCTGCGACGGAGTAAATGTGCTTCAAAATAACGGCGAGGCGGCCGGGCAGACGGTATTCCACCTTCACGTCCATGTGATTCCGAGATATTATGACGATGATATTAAGATCAAGTGGAAACCGGGCGAGACGCCGGATCTGGATGCTGTGGCAAAGGAAATCGGGAAAAATTTATAATGGGGGTTCGAGCATTGAAAAAAATCATTCTTACAGGCGGGGGTACTGCGGGGCATGTCACTCCTAACATTGCGTTGATACCGGAGCTGGAGAAAAGGGGATATGAAATTCATTATATCGGTTCCAAAGACGGCATAGAGAAAAAACTGATGGAGGATTTTGATATTCCGTATTATGGCATTTCTTCCGGAAAACTGCGCCGTTATTTTGATGTGAAGAATTTTACCGATCCGGTCAGGATTATAAAGGGATATTCGGAGGCAGCAAAGCTCATAAAAAAGATTCAGCCGGATGTCATATTTTCCAAAGGCGGTTTTGTGACGGTTCCGGTCGTTCTGGCAGCTAAGCGGAAAAAGGTGCCGTGCGTTCTCCATGAATCCGATCTGTCGCCGGGGCTGGCAAATAAACTTTGTATTCCAGCGGCAACGGCGATCTGCGCAAATTTTCCGGAGACGCTTTCCCATCTGCCGGAGGAAAAGGCGCATTTAACCGGTTCTCCGATTCGCCGGGAGCTGTTTTCCGGAAACCGCTTGAAGGGTCTGGATTTTTGCGGGTTCCATGCGGGAAAGCCGGTGATACTTGTGATTGGCGGAAGTTTGGGTTCCGTGTGCGTTAATGAGGCGGTGCAGGGCGTTCTTCCGCAGCTTCTGGAAAAGTTTCAGGTCATTCATTTATGCGGAAAAGGAAAGCTGGATGAGGAGCTGCAGGGCACGGAAGGGTATGTGCAGTTTGAGTACATCCAGAAGGAGCTGTGCGATCTTTTGGATGCCGCAGACCTTGTAATTTCAAGGGCGGGAGCCAATGCAATCTGTGAACTTCTTGCTCTCCATAAGCCGAACATATTGATACCGCTTTCACTTAGCGCGAGCAGGGGAGACCAGATCTTGAATGCAGAGTCCTTTGAGAAACAAGGCTTCAGCTATGTCATCCGGGAGGAAGACCTGACGGGTGAAAAGCTTTTGAATGCCGTCAATGAAGTGTATGAGAAAAAGAATACGTATATAAACGCCATGGAAGCGAGCAATCAGCACAACGCAGTGACATTGGTAGCGGATATCATTGATGAGATCTGCGAGAATAAAGGGTAAGTTCGTCAGTTTTTGTCGCACGAAAGTGTTGTAATTGCCCATTCCTGTCTATACAGCTTGTCCAAACATCTGATATACTGAAAGCGGACAAGAAGTAACGACCGGAAAGGCATGGTGATTGAAATGAGGGATGTATTTTTTGCGATAATGGGAATCGGGGGCGCATGCGCAGCCATTAAGCTGGCTGTGAACGGGATATACCGACGGCTTATACGGGAGGCGGGCCAGATGGCGCAGTCCGGTAATGTGCTTATGAAAATGCTGCTAAAGAAATTTGAGACATGCTATGAGCTCAAGATGGGCGTCGAGAATGTTGATATTTTCGTAAAAAAATACCTAAATACTTACAAAAAAGCGGGTATTCATTTGTATACGTGGGAGATAGTCGGGGACGTCATGTTTGGCATGACTCTTCTTGTGAGCCTTCTTGCGAATTTGTACATATCATTTATGGAATATGACCGCAGGATAATAGTTTCGTTTCTTCTGACAGGCGTTCTCGTGTGCGGCGTTATTATACTGGAGGATATATTTTTGAATATACCCTTTAAACGCCAGCGCCTTATGGTGGAAATCAGGGATTATCTGGAGAACATTTATAAGCCGAGGCTGGATAACCAGACGTTTAGGAAAGAGGAAATGGAGGAATACCACAGGGAGTATTTTGACGAGGAACGCGCCCAGCTGGATGAGCTTCTGGCGATGAAAACAGAGGAGGAATCGCCGGTGAGGATCCAGTTTACAAAGGAAGAAGAGGAGGTCATTGAAGAGGTACTGAAAGAGTATATTATTTAATTCATTTTATGGCAGCTTGTGTTTTGTCGGACGGTTTGGTATAATAAAAACAGTTATACAGACAAAAAAAGGAAAGGATAGGATAGCGTTATGAGTAAGCATGTAACATTTGATTATTCACTGGCAAAGAAGTTTATCAGTGAGGATGAAGTACAGTCAATGGAAAGCATTGCGGAGACGGCGAAAAATACGCTGGTCAATAAAAGCGGTGCGGGAAATGATTTTCTCGGATGGATTGATCTTCCTGTTGATTATGACAAGGACGAGTTTGCCCGGATTAAAAAAGCGGCGGAAAAGATTCAGTCAGATTCTGAGGTTTTGATCGTAATTGGTATTGGCGGTTCTTATCTTGGAGCAAGAGCGGCGATCGAGTTTCTCAGACACGGATTTTATAACAGTGTTGACAAATCTGTTCGAAAAACTCCGGAGATTTATTATGCCGGAAACAGCATCAGCGGTACATATCTGTCCCAATTGATTGAGACGATCGGGGACAGGGATTTTTCTGTAAATATTATAAGCAAGTCCGGTACGACGACGGAGCCGGCGATTGCATTCCGCGTATTTAAGGAGATGCTGGAGAATAAGTATGGAAAAGAGGAAGCGGCAAAGAGAATTTATGCCACGACGGATAAGGCAAAAGGCGCGCTGAAAAACCTTGCCACGGAAGAGGGCTATGAGAGCTTTGTCGTTCCGGACGACGTGGGTGGAAGGTTCTCAGTCCTTACGGCAGTAGGCCTTCTGCCGATTGCAGTCAGCGGCGCCGACCTCGATAAATTGATGGAGGGCGCTCAGAGCATGAGAAAGCTTTGTCTCGAGACGCCGGTTGCACAAAACGATTGTATTCTGTATGCGGCAGTGAGAAATATACTGCACAGAAAGGGGAAGGCGGTTGAGGTGCTTGCCAATTATGAACCGTTTTTCCATTATGTGAGCGAGTGGTGGAAGCAGCTGTACGGCGAGAGCGAGGGCAAAGACCAGAAAGGCATCTTCCCTGCAAGCGTTGATCTTACGACCGATCTGCATTCGATGGGGCAGTTTATACAGGATGGTTCCCGAATCATGTATGAGACGGTTATGGAGCTTGAAAGTCCCGCATTTGATATCACGATCAAGGAAGAGCCGACCGATCTGGACGGTTTGAATTATCTGTCCGGAAAGACGCTTGATTTTGTAAACAAGAATGCGATGAAGGGCACGCAGCTTGCTCATACGGACGGCAACGTGCCGAATCTCGTGATCCGCATTCCGGAGCAGAATGAATTCTGCCTCGGCGAGCTGTTCTATTTCTTTGAGTTTGCCTGCGGAATCAGCGGTTATATACTGGGAGTGAATCCGTTTAACCAGCCGGGCGTGGAGAGCTACAAAAAGAATATGTTTGCATTGCTCGGAAAGCCGGGATATGAAGCGCAGAGGGAAGAGCTTTTGAAACGGCTGTAATGCATGCGGGGATAATATAAAACAGAGGCAGGTACCATTCCGGTTCCTGCCTCTGTTGATTATCGTACAAACTTAGTTTTCGATCGCACCTGTAGGACATGTAGAAGCACATGCACCGCAGTCCAAACATGCATCAGCATCGATTTCAAAGTGCGCATCTCCCTCGGAAATTGCTCCAGCCGGGCAGTCAGCTGCACATGAACCACAACTAATGCAGGCATCCGTAATCGTGTATGCCATGATAGTATCCTCCTTTTCCTATAAGATAATCCTATTTTAATATAAAATTGGAAAAAATACAAGCATATATACGAAAATCTTTTATTTTACTTGTAACCTACCGCGGAAAGGGTGAAGCTCTTAGCCTCATCGCCATCTGCCATTACCAGCTCGATCGTATGCTCTTCGGCCTCTTTTTCCGTAAATGCAACACAGACGGAACCGTTATTCCATCCGGATGAATCATAACAGCTCAGGGTTGTTTTCTTCTCGCCATCGACGTAGAGATCCGCTTTTCCGAATGTGCTTGAATTTGACAGCTTATAGATCAGCATAAAGGTACGGCAATTTACGGTAACTTTCCATGAATCAAGAGGAGCGTCGCCCGTGTGCATCCAGTTGTTCGGGAACCACGCCGCGTTGCGCTGTCCGTTATATTCATACTGGAAAACGCCGGTTGATTTGTCTGTTCCGGTGAAACCGCCGATATCTAATTCCTTGATTGCCGCATCTTTCGTTATATCCGTAGCGGCGTCCAGATATTTGATGCCTTCATAAGCGTCTGTGTTTTTCGGTGCAATGTCATCAACATCGATATCTTCCTTTTTTTCCTCCTGGTCGATTTCATCAAACAGCTTCATGATGCAGTCGCTCATGAGCTGATAACCGTTGGCATTCGGATGAAGCGTATCGTTATAGTACCATTCATAAAAGCCGGGTTCCTTGTAATAATCTTCCGTAGCTTTTCCGAGGCTGACCATGGGGACGCTGTAATACTCTCCATATGGAATGTGTTGCGGCTCGCACACTACATTGTTATCGTTGAATACCGAAAATATCATGACAACGGCAGTGTCATTTTTCAGGGCATAGCGGATAAGCCCTTCGTATGCGCCGCAGTTTGTTACTTCCTGATAGTCGTTTACTGAAAACTCGATAAACAGGATGTCCGGGTGATCGCCATATTCTACGCGGTCAAGTACGTCTCTCTCGTATCGGATTACGCCGAGGGAGGATGGCGTGCCGCTCATGCCCGCGTTGATAAAGTGAACATTGGATCCTCCGTTTGTGCCGTAGGTCTCGGCAAACGCCGTAGCAGAAACCTGCGCATAGCATTTGCTGTTATCGCTGTATCCGCCGCCTTCGGTGATAGACCCGCCGATATAAGCAAGCGTTACGTCCTGGCCGGCGCGCGCTTTTTCAATCACATTTTTAATCTTAGCGTTATTTCCCGTCGAAACGATGGATTTTGTCGTCATATCATCGCGCAGCTCATTCGTCATCGGAAATTCATCTTCTGCAAACTCTTTTTTGCCGTAAATTTCCACGTCGTCAATATAGAGATCTGCGGCAGCTGATGTAGGGGATGTGATGGAGAGAATGAGCTCTGTGCTGTCTGCGGGCATTTCATATACGCCGCTTAAGTGAACCCACTCGCCCGATGGGCATGCCTGTCCGTCCGGCGCGCCATACACAAGCGACATGTACTGTGCTTTCCCGTCAGCGTCCTTATAAGAAAGACCCATGGAGATCCGCTCTTCCTGTCCGGAATCCTGCATTACCCATGCAGAGAATTGACAGACGCGACCCGTAATGACCAAATCTGAAATATTCATCTCAGCTCCGTCGCCGATATTTGCGCGATCGGTGCACAGGAGGCTGTTGATTCCGCCGTGGCTCACCGAGTTGGATATTTCGATTCTTCCGCCGTTTTCCTGAAAGCCGTTTAAATTTCCGTCTTCAAACATATTCCGATATACGAGGCTTGCTTCGGGATCCGGAGACACCGCGGGTTCCTTTGAAACCTCCGGCGTGTTTGCCGGCGCCGGAGTGTCGGAGGACGCCGGATTCACTGATGCAGACGGATTTGTCGTGGCAGTCGGATTGACCGTTGCTCCCGGCTGATTTGGCGCCGCCGTCTCGGCGGGTTTCTGCGTTGCTTTCTTGGTCTTGTCTGTAATAGTTACCGTAACCGTTCCGAGTTTTCTCGTTTTCTTTTTATACGTTTCACTTACGGTTACTTTTGCCTTTCCCGCTTTTTTTGCGGTGACAACGCCCTTTTTACTAACCTTGATCAGCTTGGATGAAGTCTTAAATTTGTAAACTGCCTTTTTGATTTTGTTTTTGATCGTAATGCTTTTTTTCTTCCCGATTTGTACAGTGATTTTCTTCTTGGCAAGGGAAGCTTTCTTTTTCTTTGCTGCCTGCATATCCGCCGCAGGATGGACGCATACCCCTACAATCATAGAGGCGGCCAGGGCGCCGCATATGAGCCGTTGTTTTCGTTTCATTGTAAACCCTCCTTGTATATTTACTGAGTATTATATATATAACTACAATATCTATGATACCACGTTTTGGACGAAGTGTCTATCTGATTTGGGCATTTGTGTCTTGACATTTTGTGTTATAGTGCATATAATCGAATGGAAAGGAGGGTGCAGGACGATGGAAGTGACGAAGGACATGCGGATCGGCGATATCCTGAATCAGGATCAGACGGTCGCGGCTATTCTGATGGCATCAGGTATGCATTGCGTTGGTTGCCCGGCTTCGCAAGGCGAGAGTCTTGAAGAGGCATCTATGGTTCATGGCTTGGATTGTGATGAATTAGTGTCTAAAATAAATGAGTATTTAGCAGCTAAAGCATAGGCAGAGGTGTGGTTTTCGATATTATAATAAGGGGTTGTCGGATGGCAGCCCCCTTATTTGCGTTTAAAGCGCAAGCGCCGTCACATGAATCCATCCGTCACGGCAGGATGGTTCACGGGCGGCGTGAGTAAAAAGCCCTGGTTCTCTGACGCTCGATTTATCTTATAATAAAGACATATATGATTTTATCTACTGAGTTTGCCCTCTATTCAGAAGAATTACGGTATGGAATGTGGAAGTTCGGGGTTCATAATAGATTTGCGTGTTGCCATCATATTTTTTAGCAATACGTTGAATGCTTTTAATGCCATATCCGTGTTAATATTAATTTATTATTGTTAGGGACTTAGTCGTATCAAAATGAAAAGCATTCTCTATAGGAATGCTTTTCAAACAATCATAACAGGGAAAAAGTGCAGATAGAAGAATATATGACAGAATAGTTCTGCCACACATTATATTTTATGCTGTTTAGACCGATTTATTCTGCAACACATTAAGAATTTTGCAAAAAATGATAAAAAATGACCAAAAAATATACTTATGTGTCCATTGGTGTTTGAGTTGTCGATTTTTGAAAAGAAATGGGTTATTATGTCAGTGAGGTTATTACTAATATTAAGAATGAAGGTGTAGCGTAATGAAAAAGGAAAATGCAAGTAAAACGGCAAAATTGGTAACAAGGGCTTTTAATGGCGTTCTTTGCATGGAGGCGAATTCTACAGCATGCCTTGTTGCATATCAGCCGAAGGTACCGGAGAGGTTGTCGCGTTTCAGGAGAGAAAAGTAATGAATCAGGTGTTGAGTTTGATAAGCGACTGGCTGGTCAGACATCATACCATCAAACCCGATGATAGAGAATTATATGAGTATGCGATTTATAGTTTTCTAATTTCGATTACCCCGCTGGCAATTTTCTTGATAGCCAGTGGAGTAATGGGTTTGTGGGGTGAAGGTTTGAAAATCCGGGATTCATAGGAAATTATTCCGGCTTGAAAAACCTAAAAATCCTTGCCCGCATTAGGAACAGGATTTCGGAAGAGGCCATTGTTTCCTATATGGAACGGTTCCAGCTGGATCCCTATTCAAAAAAGAAAGTAAAGAAATATTCTTTAGGGATGAAACAAAAATTAGGCATTATAGCGGCTGTCATGGAGAACTCAAAACTTATTTTGTTGGATGAGCCTACAAACGCATTGGATGGAGAAAGCGTACATGTATTCAATGAAATGGTTATTGAGGAAAAGAATCAAGGGAATACGGTAATCATTACTTCCCACGATTTTGAAGAGCTGCAGAGTATGGCAGATTATATCATAGAGATGCCCTATACTTTTTTGCAAGATAATTATAAAAAAAGCACGTGGGAATCTTTAGACAAAGAAGGATATTTTCTTGTGGTGAAACGGTATCCCATCAAAATAAAATGGAAGATTAAATAAGAGAGAGTCTATGTAATGCTAAAAAGTAAGAAAAAGCGGGTTAAAAAGAAAAACGGGGGATTTGAATACGGCAACGCCGACGCCGCATAATATTTTTAAAAAAGGGGCTGTCGCACAAGCAGATTAAAAACCGGCCGATGCGGCAGCTCCTTTGGTATTGTTGATTATAAAAGCGAGAGTTTCGTGATCGCATCATCCTTCAGGATGAGCTTGTAGTGTTCGTTAAAGTAGTCCTGCGTAGCGTAGGTAAAGGTTTCTTTTTTGCCGAATTCGCTTAAAATAGAGCAGACCCGGTCAAAGGATAATTTTTTGTCATTTTTCGCAAGAACAAGAAAATATTTGCTGTTTTCTTCATCTTTCCATACGCTGTTTTTTCCTGAGTAAATATGAACGATCTCTTTTGATGCGCTTATGATAAAATTCAGGGACGAAAACGAATAAAGCTTCGCATAGTCGTTGGCAGCTTTTGCATGTCCGCCCGGAAGCTCTTTTGCTTTCCGCCTTTTCTTCAGAATCTCGTGAAGCGGTATGAATTCCGGATTTGACTGGTCGGCTTCGGCGATAATCTCATTTAACTGATCAAAGCAGTTAATCAGGTCATCTTCAAAATCGCCCGACTCGTATTCATCCTCTTCGTCGAAATAAGCGTCCTCTTCGTCGTAATCCTCGTATTTATTGCCAAAATTTCCAAATTTTGAAAATCTCTCTTCCAATTCTTCCGGATCGTCTACTTTGGTTATGACAAGTACGATCGAATCTTTGGAGGTAGGTATCGCTTCTATCATAAGGGGAATGTCGTCTGCGTCAAAACCAAAGTCCATGTTTGCCTGCTCCATCATATCCCGAAAAAGCTCCTTTGCCTTGTCGGAGCCATAAGCCAATTCGTTGATTTTTAAATGTCGCTCGGATAAGTCATGTTTGTTGAGTGTACACCGTATCTGATTATCATTAATACGTTCAATTCTCACGAGCTCACTTCCTTTCCATATTAATTTATGGTGTATCAAAAGTATAAATTATAACGTGAATAAAGTCAACCTATTCCTTACAAAAAAATCGTCCAATTTTTTCAAAAATGTATAAAAAGCCGTTTTCCCGCATAAACGACATGTTTTGCGTCTATACGACACTTGTTTTTGCACCGCCTGAATATTATAATATGTATTAGGATAAAAGATATTCCGGAAAGGGGGGAATGAGATAAGTTTGGGGCGCGGAAGGTTAATCTGACATCTTTCCTGATCAATCTAATATTCTTTGGCAATGTCGCTGTTGATGTTATCCCATTGGAATTATTTTGAAGAGCAAAAAATACGCATTAATTATTTATATGAATATTTTTTATCTGATTTTCTTTACGGGGAAATGATTTTTACATCACGTAAATCACTTCCTTTTACAACGCAGCTATGGGAGGGATCAAGTTGAGAGAAACTTCATGGCTCCAAGATGAGCTTGAACGGGCAAAAAGATTGGGTCTGACCGTACAGATCGAAGGGCGGGCGTGTAAGTACACCAACGCGGCTGAGCTTTCATATGTATTGGAGGAGTCATCGTATATGCTCGATTATGTAAGCGATGATGAAGGCAGAATCACAGGCATTTGCTTCGATAGGGTAAATGAGAATGACTTCATCAAAAGGGCATATTCCGGATAGGTCACAGAAGCTAAGGTGCAAATTCAAGAAAGGAATTTTTCTGTGCTTCTGTCAGGGCTATGCTGATGAAATAATGGAAAAATTTGATCTGTAATCAGAAAAGGACTTCCGCGGTCGGTGACCAAGGAAGCCCTTTTCGCCATTAATTCGCATATTTTAACGGTAAGAAGCATCAGCCGTGCCGCGGATTTTCGCCAATCAGCTTGGCATAACGGGTAATCTCCGCCAAAAGCTGAATACGGTCGTTCGCTGAAGCCAGCCGCGCCGCTTTCGTAATCGCTTCGCCCTTTTCGGTGCTGATGTATTTGGGCTGTACGTTATTTAATGTCAGCGTCAGCAGATCTTTACGGCACTTCGGACAGGTACATATTCCGAGAGCATCGATGTTCTCGTTAATCTCAATCTCAATCAGGTCTTCCATTACATTGTGAACCCGTCGGAGTTTCCCTATGTCCAGCAGATTATAAATCCGTTTTTTTGTGATATCGTAGTCGATCGGCGTGGCGAGAACATCGTCTGCGCCCATTGTAAAAGCCTTGGAAATATCCTCCAATTGCCCAAGCTCTGCCAGAAGCAGGATAGGAGTGTTTTCATACAGGTAATGCGACTGAATATTTTTTAATATTTGGAATTCGCTCAGCATGGCTTCCTTTAAATCTATAATGAATAGCTCAATGTAATCGGAGTTCCCTTCCAAATATGGCAGAACCTGCTTGCTGCTTTGCAAAGGGATAAATTCATAATCAGCCTTCAGGAGATCCATTAGCATATCCTGAATCTGCTGGTCATTGTCCACTAAAAGTATTTTGTTCTTCATAACAACTCCTTCTCTCCGGTTAAACTTTATAAAAAGACACTACATAATAGAACATTATACCACAGCTTTCTAAAAATTTCCAGAGGGAATTTTTACATCTTCACTTTTTTTTGTATAGGTGTCAATGATTGGTAACACTTTCACCTTTAATTATGTCAAGGGTAAGGTGGAGATTCTCGCAGAGAAT
>CANQCY010000035.1 GCA_947591245.1 uncultured Lachnospiraceae bacterium
CTTGAGACGGTTCCGGCGTATAACAGCTTAAAGCCGTTCCATCCAAAGAGCGCCCAGTGGGTAGGCTATATCTTGAAGATCGGCGGCAAACGCATTTATATCGCCGGGGATACGGACGCCACCAAGGAAGCGAAGGCGGTCCGGTGCGACATTGCGCTGATCCCGATTGGCGGCATGTATACCATGGATGCAAAAAAGGCGGCGGAGCTGGTGGATGCGATCCGCCCGGAGGTGGCGATTCCTACGCATTATGGCAGCATCGTCGGGAAACCGTCTGACGGGGAGGCGTTTGCCGGATATGTGAAGGCACCGGTCAGGACAGAGCTGAAACTGAAGTTTTGACAGAAATGGGGGTTCGTATGCAGAAGATCCGCTGCGTGGTGGAGAGGATTACGTACCAGAATCCGGAGAACGGCTATTCCGTCCTGAAATGCCGGGTGAAAAATTACAGCGAATTGGTGCCGGTGATCGGCAACATGATAGACGCCAACGTGGGATCCGTCCTGATCGCCGAGGGAGAGTGGAAGGTGGACGCCAAGTACGGAAGGCAGTTTGTGGCGCAGAACTGGGAGGAAACGCTTCCGGCCACCATATACGGCATGGAGAAATATTTAGGTTCCGGCCTGATTAAGGGCGTGGGGCCAAAATATGCGAAAAAAATAGTCCGGAAATTCGGCGCGGACACGTTCATGGTGATCGAGGACAACGTGGATCTGCTGATCGAGGTCGAGGGAATCGGCAAAAAGCGGGTGCAGATGATTGCAGAGTCCTGGCAGAAGCAGAAGGAAATCAAAAATATCATGCTTTTTCTGCAGGAAAATCAGGTGTCGACTTCCTATGCGGCGAAGATTTACAAGCAGTATGAGGGCGGCAGCATCGCCGTGATGAGGGAGAACCCCTATAAGCTGGCTGACGATATCTGGGGGATTGGTTTTAGGACGGCGGATCAGATCGCCATGAAGATCGGGTTTGGCAAGGAATCCTATGTCCGGCTGCGGAGCGGCCTGATGTACACGCTGTCGGAGCTGTCAAACGACGGGCATGTATACGCAGAAAAGCAGCAGCTGATCGATAAAGCGTCGGAACTGCTGGAGGCTTCGCCGGAGACGGTGGTCATGACCATGGATGAAATGCTGAAAAGCCAGGATCTGATTTTGGAGAAAAAGATTGTCCGCACGGACGAAGAGGGAAATGCGCTGACGGCGATTTATCTGCCGCCTTTTTACTATGCGGAGGCAGGCGTTGCCGGAAAGCTGAAAAAACTGGCGTCGGCCCCGGCGGGCGACAGCCTGTACGGGCAGCTTATGGAAGCGCGGAAAAGCACAGGAAATGAAACGCTTTCCGTGGATGTGAATGCCATTCAGGAAAAGACCGGCATGGAGTACGATGAAGTCCAAGCGGCTGCCATCCGCCAGGCGGCCGCGGCCAAGGTGATGGTTTTAACAGGCGGCCCCGGAACCGGAAAGACGACGACCACCCACGGCATCATTGCCGCGTACCGGGCGTACGGGCTGAAAATATTGCTTGCGGCGCCCACGGGGCGGGCGGCAAAGCGGATGAGCGAAGCCACCGGGATGGAGGCAAAGACCATCCACAGGCTGCTGGAGTGCAGGCCGCCGGAGGGATATCAGAAGAACGAGGAAAATCCGCTCGAGGGGGACGTGCTGATTGTGGACGAATGTTCCATGATTGACGTGATCCTGATGAACTCGCTGCTGAAAGCAATCCCGCCCGCCATGCGGCTGATCCTGGTAGGGGATATCGACCAGCTCCCTTCGGTAGGGCCGGGAAATGTGCTGCGCGATATGATTGATTCCGGCGCTTTTCCGGTGGTGCGGCTGACGAGGATTTTCCGCCAGGCGAGGGAGAGCCGCATTATCACGAACGCCCACCGGATCAACGAGGGGAAAATGCCGGATATCCGCAATGGCAGGAACACGGATTTCTTTTTTATGGAAAATGAGGATGCGAAAGCGGCGGTTTCGCAGATCGTGGAGCTGGTCAGGAAAAAGCTGCCGGGATATTACCATGTGGAGCCCTCCCAGATTCAGGTGCTTACGCCGATGCAGAGGGGCGTGGTGGGCGCGACAAATTTAAACCTCTCCCTACAGGAAGCGCTCAATCCCCCGGAGCATGGGGTGTTTCTGCGCGGAAGGGGGAGGGTGATGCTGCCGAAAGAGTGCCTGCGCCGGAGCGGATATGCGTACCGGGCGGACGATAAGGTGATGCAGGTCAAGAACAATTATGATAAAGAAGTCTTTAACGGCGATATCGGAATGATCGAATCGGTAAATGAAACGGACCGGACGCTTCTTGTAAACTTTGACGGGCGCAGCGTGCTTTATGACGTGACGGAGCTGGACGAGCTGGTGCACGCCTATGCCACGACGATACATAAAGCGCAAGGGTCGGAGTACCCGATCGTAGTCATGCCGCTCCTGATGAACCACTATGTCATGCTCCAGAGAAATCTTCTTTACACCGGTATCACGCGGGCGAAGAAAGCGCTCGTCATCGTCGGCGCAAAAAAAGCCCTGGCCTACGCGGTAAATAATGTGACGGTGACAAAGAGAAATACGCTGCTGCGGGAGAGGCTTAGCAAAGAATTAGATTGTGTTTTTTGAAAATAAATAGGTAGAAAAGCGGTAAATAAGCGGTATGCTGAGCAGTAAAATAATAAGGAGGGCAAACAGACATGGCAAAGGTTTTTCTTATCTGTGGGAAAATATGCTGCGGCAAGAGCGTGTATGCGGAGCGGCTGCGGGCGCAAAACGACGCCGTTGTGCTGTCGGTTGATGACATTATGCTCACCCTGTTTGGCCAATATGCCGGGGAGAAGCACGATGAATACGTGGAGCGGATACAGGCTTACCTGTTTGAAAAATCCCTTGAAATTGTTGCAGCGGGCGCAAGCGTAATCCTAGACTGGGGATTTTGGACAGGGGAAAAGAGACGGCGGGCGAGGGAGTTTTATAAAAGCAAAAACGTCGAGTGCGAGCTGCATTATATCGATGCCAGCGATGAGGTATGGAAAGAAAGAATAGGCAAACGCAATCGCATGGTATCTTCCGGAGAAAGTACAGCCTATTATTTGGACGATAACCTGATGGCTAAATTTCTTTCTAAATACGAGGCGCCG
Organism: uncultured Lachnospiraceae bacterium; assembly: GCA_947591245.1. Classification (GTDB taxonomy): domain Bacteria; phylum Bacillota; class Clostridia; order Lachnospirales; family Lachnospiraceae; genus Eubacterium_F. The sequence continues at coordinate 3,140 of CANQCY010000035.1, forward strand.
GGAGAAGATGAAATAGATGTATGCGTACCGGTTCATCCCACGGAGATTGGCCGTTGACGTCGAGACGGGCGGGCGGCGGGAGATGGAGAATAATAAAAATATTTAATGTATTTAAGTCATTTCAAAGGAGGTTAAGTCATGAGGATTTTTAGGGCAAAAATATTGCTGCGCTCTCCGGTAAAAACTGCCGTTACTTTTTTGCTTATAGCGGCCGCTTCTTTTACATTGATATATAATATTGCGGATTATGCGGTTACAAGCAGGGAAACAGAGAAGGCTTGCAGTTTTTACCACGGCGTTGCCGCATTGGATAACCGCGTGCCGGACGTTACCGGTACTTCCGGCATTTATGAAACGCAGGATAAACCATGGCCGATGGACGAACAGATAGAAGAATTTTCATCGCTGCCCGGCGTGACGCTGGCAGATAAAAGGTATATGACGGCCGGCTTGATAGAAAATTATAAGCGTTTAGCCGATCAAGACTACTCACAATATGCCATGGGCAGATTTGTGATCGAGGGCACGTATGCCGGTTATCAAAATGCTGACAGTTCAGAAGTATTTATAGATTTATTGTTTAATGATGTTGTAGCGCTTGCCGGCGATGTGAAAATGGATAGCGGGGAACCGTTGAAAATAGAAACAGCGGCCGTAAAAGAAAGCGATTTAGGGGAAGGTTTGGAGTACGGGGAACTGCCCCGATCGTTTTTCGATGGGCTAAGTGAAGGAACCAGATGCCTTGTCATGGGAAAATATAATGAAACTAACGGACGAGAATTGTTTATGTCAGCGGTGGAACCGGGCCAAAAAGCTTTTTGCGTATTAGACGGGTTAGGGGATAATTATATTGAAACAGATTCATTTTCCTATCAGAAAGGCGCGGTGGAAGCGGCCAGAGAGGATCTTTATATTTATGATATCGTATATACATCCGATATGCGTTCCATACCATATGTCAATGAGCGCAGCATGGTTATAACGGAAGGAAGACCATTGATGTCAGGCGATACGCAAGCCTGTGTGGTAAATGAACTTTTTCTGGAAACATACAATTTATCTGTAGGGGACAGAGTCAGTATAAAGTTTGGAGATAGATTGGTTCACCAGGATCCGCTGGTGGGGGCGAGGGCGTTGGTTGGAAGAAGGATTCCCAGCTTTTCCGATGCTAAAGAACTTGAGATTGTCGGTGCATATCGTTTTACAAACGATGTTTTACAGCGCGTGGCAGACGATGGATGGAGTTATACTCCGAATACGGTTTTTGTACCCGATTCGCTGTTGGCGGTTGAAATTCCTGCCGACTATGAACCCGCTGCGGGTGAGTTCAGCGTATTGATTGAAAATATATATGATGTAGATGCATTTAGGGATAATGCGGAAGCGCTGGCTGCGAACATGGATATGGGCCTGCGTTTATCAGACGGCGGCTTTATGGGCATAAAGGACAGTTTAAAAAAAGGCTCTTTGGCCTCGCTCCTTACTGCTGCGTTATATACAGCCGGAGCGGCTCTTGCACTGTTTTTAGCAGTATACCTGTATATTGGCAGGAATAAAAAGGCTTATGCCGTTATGAGGCTTCTTGGAACGCCGGAAAGAAAGGCGGCGGGCTTTATTGCTCTGCCGTTGTCCTTACTGTCAATATCCGCATTGGCGGCCGGCAGCATTGCGGGCGCCGTTTATACGTCAAGGAAAGCGGCGGGCGCGCTTGCGGGCATGGCGGTAAATGCTGTGGAACATTATTCTTTTAATACGATGCCGCCTGTTGGTATTTTGATCATGATTCCGGCTGGCGAGCTGGCGTTAGTATTGTTTGCCGCCTTGTTTTTTATAAGGAGGATGAAAAATACTTCTCCGCTTGAACTTTTGAATGAAGGAAGGGCGCGTTCAGGTACCGCGGCAAAGGGGAAACAGGATGTTGCAGAAAGCGGCTGGCGTACTCCGAAAGAGTTTAAGATCAAAGAACTGCAGCTTGGCGGCATTAAAATGCCGTTAAAAAAGAAGTATAGCGCAATACGCCATGTGAAATCGCATATTTTGCGCCATATGCGGCGGGATATTGGGAAAACGGTAATATCTGTGCTTTTAGTCATCGTGCTTACGGCCGGTATCGGCGTGTTGTCGTTGACAAGACTTTCATATCAGGAGGCTTTTGGAAAGATTGAAGTGAACGGCAAGGCTTTGGATTTTTCTTCATCTGCCGTTTCTGAATTGTCAAAATCAGATTTGACGCGCGATCTTTATTATTATACTAATTTTAATGTGCGTGTAAATGGCATAGGAAAGCGCAGTTTAATGGCGTTTACAAATGACTTTGAGCGTTATTTTGGAAATTCATGCACAGTTGCGTATGCAGAAGGATATGACAGTTCTGTGTTCGAAGGCACAGGCCAGGTGTGCCTGATTGGCCAGACTCTTGCAAAAGAGCTGAATATAAGTCCGGGTGATGAGATATCCCTAATATCAGATGATTTGTATGCGTTTATGGAAGGATTGTACGAAAATAGCGAGGAATTTTCGGAGGCTGCCCAAAAAGCCGGTAAAGATTACAAAGTTGCGGGCATTGTCGCCGGAGGCGGGGATGTTGCCAATAATATTTTTACTGTGGCAAACAGTGCGGCAGAGGCGCTTTATGGACAGCCGTTTCCGATCAGGTATTGCGAATTTGTTTTGGCAGACAATAAAAAGCTGGAAGAACTGAATGTCATGTTGGAAAGATTCAAAAAGCGGGATATGGAACATACGCCGCTTGCATCCTGGCATGTTGATTCAGAAGCGCTCGAAAATATTCGGTATATTCGCGATCTGTTGGAGTCGTTTTTCCCGATGGCTGTGGCCGCTGTTTTGATTATAGGACTGTGTGCGGCTGGGAGTTTCATTATGCAGTCAGTGACGGAAGCGGCGGTTTTACGCATTATGGGTACAACGAAAAAGCGTATCCGGTGTATGCTGGTATTTGAACAGGCTGCTTTATGCTTTGCAGGAATTGTTATTGTCATTATAGGTTTTGCTTTATACAACATGGATTTATTTGCAAGGAGTATAGAAACGCTTGTTATTTGCTGGGTGCTGTATTTATTGTGCAGCGTTTGCGGCGCGGTTCTGGCGTCCGTACAGATAACAAGATACAGAATCATGGAACTTTTACAGGTAAAGGAGTGAAATTGATATGTCCGTTTTAGCTTTAAAAAATGTATCATATACGTATAAAAAAACATCAAGGGCCGCTGTTTCGGGAATTTCCTATGGGTTTGACGCCGGGAAGGTCTATGCGGTTGTGGGACCGTCCGGTTCGGGAAAATCTACGTTGCTTTCCATGCTTGCCGGCTTGGATCTGCCGACAGAGGGAGAGGTTTCGTTTCAAGGGAAAAGCTTGAAAGGGCTTGATCTTGACCGTTACCGGCGCGAAAGCATTTCTATGATATTTCAGGCGTTCCATCTGTTCGAGTTGCTTACGGTCGCAGAAAATGTCTGCTACCCCATGGAATTATGCGGAATGCCGCCAAAAGACGCTAAACCACTGGCAATTACTTTGCTTGAAGGAGTGGGAATTGCAAGAGAAAAGATAGAGAGGTTTCCGTCAAAGCTTTCGGGTGGGGAACGGCAGCGTGTGGCGATTGCAAGGAGCCTGGCGTCCAATGCAAAAATTTTGCTGGCGGATGAGCCGACCGGAAATCTTGATTCCGCAAATACGCAGAATATCGTTGATATATTGTGGAGTCTTGCACATGATAAAGGATACTGTGTAATCATTGTGATGCATGATAGTGAAATTGCCCAGATGGCTGACGTGCTGCTTAGAATGAAAGATGGGAGATTTTGCTGAAGCGGAACGCTGTGTTGGAGGACGCCGGGTTCCGCTCTTGTTTTTCCGATGTGAAAAAATATCATGTACGAAGCCGAACATATCAGTAAAATTGATGAATCATAGTATTTTTTTCAATCAAAAGCAGATACTAAATACATGATGCAGGAGAAAAGATGCGAATGGTAAAATCCGACATGTTTTTGACCAATTTATTGTTTATGATATAACATGATCATAATAAAAAACGACTGGCAGGAGTTAAAGGGTTTTGTCAGTATGGCAATAGCATGGCAAGGCAAATCCCTGTTGATCGTTTTCACTTATGATAATATAACAGTAGCGGAAATCAGAAACGGATTAATGTGTACCGCCCGGCGCCGCGCCAACAGCGCCGAGCAAGGAATGGTAGTCTCAGTACCACACAATACAGAACAAGTCTGCGATACACATAATCATATTATACTTGAATTGTGCATTATTTACAACTCTAATTTACGGAGTTTGCAGGACGGCTTCTGTGACCCTTTGCATAAATGCGAGGTGCAGATGTGGATAACAGCATACCAGCGCCTCGTTTCTGGTTTCCCGCTAAAAAGTACAGTTTCGGTCATTCTAAACGGAACGGTTTCTTTTTGGCGGGAAACTTTTTTTCTGCAATAAATTTATTGATATGTATAAAAATAAATGCTTTGGAGGATGAAATGGATCATTTGGATATGTTAGAGTATAAAAGCGTTCACATTTTGAGGGAAGCCTATAGCCAACTGGGAAATCTGTGCATGCTCTGGTCAATCGGAAAAGACAGCACAGTGCTTTTGTGGCTGGCGAGGAAAGCGTTTTTTGGACATGTGCCGATTCCGCTCGTTCACGTCGATACGCATTTTAAAATCAAAGAGATGATCGAGTACCGGGACCGGCTCGCCGCAGAGTGGAATCTGGATATGATCTACGGCGAAAATACGGAGGCGATTGAGAAAAAACAGACATTTCCGGACGGAAATGCGACCCATCTCGAATGTTGCAAGGCGCTCAAGACGGAGGCGCTGACGAACACGCTCAATGCCTCATGGCCGCGCTACCGCTTCAACCACAATAAGGGCAAATACGAGAAGGACGTGAATATAGAGCCGTACACGGGAGTGATCGTGGGCGTGCGCGCGGACGAGGAAGGAAGCCGTTCGAAAGAACGATATTTTTCGCCGCGCGATAAGAACAACGACTGGGATGTGGGAGACCAGCCGCCGGAGTTTTGGAACCAGTATAAGACCGATTTCGCGCCGGGAACCCATGTGCGGGTCCATCCGCTTTTGGACTGGACGGAGTTAGATATTTGGGAATATATCGAGAGGGAAAATATACCGGTCGTTCCTCTTTATTTCGATCAGGGGAACGGTAAGAGATACCGTTCGCTCGGTTGCGCGCCGTGTACGGGCACGGTTGATTCTACGGCGAAGAATGTGCGTGAGATCATCGAGGAACTGAAAACCGGGAAATTTGCAAATATCGCCGAGCGTTCCGGACGGGCGCAGGACAGCGAAGGCGGCGGCGGACTGGAGGAGCTCAGGAAGGAGGGCTACATGTGATGAAAAAGGAAAATATGAATATCGTTATCGTAGGACATGTAGACCACGGAAAGAGCACATTGATGGGCCGGCTGCTTGCGGATACGGACTCCCTTCCGGAGGGGAAGTTAGAGCAGGTGAAAGAGACGTGCCGGAGAAATTCCAAACCGTTTGAATATGCTTTTTTGCTAGACGCGTTGAAAGACGAGCAGTCACAGGGGATCACGATTGATACGGCGAGATGCTTTTTTAAAACGGAAAAGAGGGATTATATCATTCTCGATGCGCCGGGGCACATCGAGTTTTTGAAAAATATGATTACCGGAGCATCCCATGCACAGGCGGCGCTCCTGATGATCGACGCCAAAGAGGGCGTGCAGGAAAACTCGAGGCGTCATGCGTACATGCTTTCCATGCTGGGAATACGTCAGATCGCTGTTGTTATAAATAAAATGGATCTTGTGGATTACAGCCGGGAAGCGTATGAAAAAGTAAAGGAAGAGTACCTTGCGTTTTTGAAACAGATCAATATCGAACCGGCGTTTGTTCTTCCGGTCAGCGCGTTTCAGGGAGAAAATATCGTAAGCCGGAGCGGGAAGATGCCGTGGTATGACGGAATGAGCATCCTGCAGGTGCTGGATGAGTTCGAGTGCGAGGAAGACCATGACCGCCAGCCGTTCCGCATGCCGGTTCAGGACGTATACAAATTTACGAGAAATGGCGATGACCGCCGCATCGTGGCGGGTACGATCGAAGCGGGAACGATCCGCGCCGGACAGGAGGTCATTTTTTATCCGTCAGGGAAGAAGAGCCATATCAATAAGATCGAGTCATTTAACACGGCCCCCATCGAGGAGGGAAAACCGGGCATGGCGATCGGCTTTACGATGAAGGAACAGATTTATATTACCCGCGGAGAGATTATGGCGGCCGCCGGGGAACCGCAGCCGAAGACGGCATCCCGCATCGCGGCAAATGTGTTCTGGCTCGGCAAGAAGGATTTTGCGCCCGGAAAGCTGTATTATCTGAAAATCGGCGGTGAGAAGGTTAAGGTCGAGGTGGAGCAGATAAAGGGCGTGATCAATTCATCCGATTTATCCTCCACGGATGCGAAACAGGCGGTGGAACGTCATGAGGTGGCGGAAGTTATTTTAAAAACGGATAAACCGATCGCATTTGATGTCGTGGCAGACAGCGCGGGGATGAGCCGGTTTGTCATCGTCGATGATTATGAGATCGCCGGCGGAGGCATCATTACCGAGGCGCTTGAGGATGAGGAAAGCGCGATCCGCTCCGGGGCGATGCTCCGCAATTATAAATGGGAAATGAGCGAGATCGCGATCGAGGACAGGATCGAGCGTTATGCCCAGCGGCCGGAGCTCATTGTGCTGACCGGCGAGAAAAATACAGGAAAGAAAGATCTTGCGAAGGCATTGGAAAAGGAACTGCTGAACCGAGGAAGATACGTATATTATATGGGGATTGGTTCCTATCTGTACGGAGTAGGTGCGGATACGAAAGCAGGCGGCGATGAAAACCACAAAGAGCAGATCCGGCGATTCGGGGAAGTGGCAAATCTGATGCTGGATGCGGGACTGATCCTGATCGTTACGGTCACATGCCTGACAGAGAGTGACCGGAAGATCATGAAAGCGGTCATCCAGGGAGAGATGGATGTTTTTTGGGTCGGCGATCTTGTCACAACAGATATTAAGTATGATGTGCAGCTCAAAGACAGCGAATTTGATTATGAAAGGAACATCGGCCGAATCCGGGGGATTTTGAAGGATAAAGGCATTATATTCCGATAAGAATATGGATCTGCTTCGGAAGATCAGGAGGTGTACGGCACGTATGGGCGAGGGCGGCAGAAATGAAAATATCATATGGCAGAATGGGAAGGTTTCTTATGAGGATCGGTGCGCTGTGTTAAAACAACGCGGGCTGGTCGTGTGGTTTACCGGACTTTCGGGTTCCGGGAAGTCGACCGTGGCGGCGGAACTGGAAAAAATGCTGAACGAAGCCGGGAAAGCGGCGTATCTGCTGGATGGCGACAATATTCGCTGCGGTATCAATTCCGACCTCGGTTTTTCGGATGAGGACCGAAATGAAAATATACGGAGGATCAGTGAAATTGCGGCGCTGTTTCAGGATGCGGGGATGATTACGCTGGTGTCGTTTATCTCGCCGTTTCGGAAAATGAGACAGTTTGCGCGAGAAAAAGCGGGAGAGGGAAATTTTATCGAAGTGTACGTCAATACAGATTTTGAGACATGCATGAAGCGGGATCCGAAGGGGCTGTACAAAAAGAAGATTGATCATTTTACCGGAAAGGATTCTTCGTATGAGAAGCCATCGAACCCGGAGATCATACTGGATACAGTCGGACATACGCCGTATGAATGCGCAAAACAGGTTTACGATGAAATCTGCAGGAGAAACTAGGTAAAGATACGTCAAAGCTATAAAGATCAATCATTATGGCTTGCCAGAATAGAAAGGAAAAAAGCATGAATTTTTTAAAACTGATTCCCGAGCCATTGCGCCCAATGTACATGAAAACACGAGGCATACCATTTACGAAAGGCTATGATCCCGAATTTGATCTGAATTATAAAGAAAAGTCGCAAGAATGGAAGAGAGATCAGGCTGTCGAACGAAAAACATATAGTATCGAGAGCGACATCGAGATGACCCAGGGGCTTGCGCTCATGACAAAACAGAGAGAGCGGGAGATCGCTGAACTGTTTGAAAAGGAAAAATACTCTTTTGAGGAGCCGGGCGTTCTTTTGGATCCGTATGGAATGACGCCGCTCTGCGCATATGTTTTGTTTTATACGGAGCAGAAGCGACAGGTCAGGTTCCATGTGAAGGGGAAGGTTCCGGAGGCTTCCGTTACAGAACACATAAAGCGCGCGTGCAGGTGGCACAGGGTGCCGGTATATGGCTTGTATTCGGATATGGAAAATATCGTTTCTTTGGAAATACTGGATGAGCAGAACAAGGTGATCGCGGAAAAGGAAATCCGGATCAAGACGGAACCGTTATCACAATTCGCAGAGGATGTAGTGCGCGTCCAAAAAAAGACAGTTCCGTCTTCAATGAAGCTGATCCTGGTGGCGGGAAAAAGCACATCGTATCCGGTGGCGTTTGATGAATATGGAGACATCCGTTATATTTTGAAGTACCGCCCGCGCGGGTACGGCCTGTTTGAACTGGCGAACGGGAGATTTATTATGATGGAGCGCCAGACGCTCATTCCGACTTATTTACTGCCGCATTCCACCCAAATGTATGAGATCGATTATTTTGGCAGAGTACGCATGACTTACTATGTGCCAAGCGGCATCCACCATGATGTGTGCGAAATGACGCCGGGAGGAAATCTGCTCATCGTAAGCAATTCCCAGTGCGGGCATGTGGAGGATTGTATCGCGGAAGTGAACCGCCACAATGGAAAAATCGAGAAATTTCTTGATCTGCGCGAGGTTCTGTATACGGCATACCGAGACCGCACGAACTGGATCCACATTAATTCGCTGGAGTACGAGCCGGAAACGGGAAATGTCATATTTTCGGCGAGAAATCTCCATAGCGTGATGAGTATAAATTGGAAAACAAATAAATTAAACTGGATATTGGGCGAGAAGAATTTTTGGCAGAGTACGCCGTGGTTTTTTAAGGTTTTAAAGACGCCGGAAAATATGCCGTGGCATTTTCAGCAGCATTCTGCGAAAAGGATATGGGAAAATTTGGATGGCGATCCGAATACGAAGCATATTATCATGTTTGACAATCACTGGAATTTAAGGCGGAAGATACCGGCGTATGACAATGACGAACAATCGTATGCGACGATTTATACGATAGATGAGAAGAAAAAAACAGCTAAAATAGAAAAAAGAATTGGGGGGATCAAGTCTAAGATCACGTCAAACGCCGTTTTGAAATACGCAGACAGAAGAATATTCTATATGGGCGGTTATCTGGCTTTTCCGGAAGAGCACGAGGGCAGGGAGGCGGTCATCTGCGAGCATGATTACGACACGGGGGAGGAATTGAACCGATACAGCTTAAAATATTATTTTTTCCGAGCGTTTGAAATGAAACTGAATGTGGAGGCGCTGGCTGAGGTGATGGATTTTCCCGAGGAGCCTTGCGTGGGGTGGCTGAAACCGTTTGTAAGGATGCCGGCGGGCGTCAAATTGCCGGAGAAGATGATCGAGGAGGCGCCCCTTGCGTGCCAGGAAGAACGGGTCAGGCTCCGTATCGAAGATGGGAATCTTTGGGTAAAGTCCAGGGATCATTTGATCGGCCAGGTGTTTTTGATCGGGGAAAAAGAATGTTATGTGAAAGATTTCAGGGAGCCCAAACGGCAGCAGGATCTGGCGGCGGAAATGGAATATTATCTTTCAATCCCATTGTATTCGGTTCAAAAGGGAACCTATACTGTGGCGGTGGAGTTTAAGGGTGAGGCGTACAACACAGGGAAGAGCATCCGCATCTTTTAAAAATTTCATATTCTGGCGTAATGCAGCGAAAGGAGAAAGAACATGAGAAGAAACCATATCTTACACAGCGTAAAGAGAGGAATTGCATTGGGGATGACGGCGGCGTTATTGGCTTTAGCCGTAACCGGCTGCGGCAGCAGCGGCAAGGAAGACGGCGATACGATATCCATAACGAATGTTTCCTATGACCCGACAAGAGAGCTGTATCAGAAATACAACGAGATTTTTAAGGAATATTATAAGGAAAAGACGGGAAAGACGGTGGAGGTCACGCAGTCGCACGGTGGTTCGGGCGCGCAGGCGCGTTCTGTCGTCGAGGGAAATGAAGCGGACGTTGTGACGCTTGCGCTCGCGCATGATATTACGATGATCGAGGAGGCGGGACTGATCAAAGAGGGATGGATCAGCGAGTTTGAGGGAAACAGTTCTCCTTATACGTCCACGATCACATTTCTTGTCCGCAAAGGAAATGAGAAAGGGATCAGGGACTGGGACGATTTGGTTAAGCAGGGCGTGGAGGTGATCACGCCTGATCCTAAGTCTTCCGGCGGGGCATGCTGGAATTTCCTTGCCGCATGGCATTATGCAGATAAGAAGTTTAGCGGAGATGAGGCGCAGATTAGGGATTTTATGTCACAATTGTATAACAACGTGCTCGTCATGGATTCCGGTGCGAGAGGAGCGACTACGACATTTGTAGAAAACGGTCAGGGCGATGTGTTGATTGCATGGGAAAATGAGGCGCTGCTTTCGATTGCAGAGCATCCGGATGATTATGAAATGGTTACGCCAAGCATAAGCATCAAGGCGGAACCGTCGGTCGCTATCGTGGATGAGAACGCGGACAAAAACGGGACGCAGGAGATCGCGAAAGAATATCTGGGTTATCTTTACTCGGACGAGGCGCAGAAACTGGCGGGGGAAAACTATTACCGGCCAAGCAATGAAGAGATATTGAAGACGTTTTCGGATACGTTCGACCTGTCTGTGGATTTGTGCACGATCGATGATTTCGGCGGCTGGGATCAGGCATACAAGGATTTCTTCGAGGACGACGCCGTTTTTGATCAGATATACCGCAAGTAAATAGTGGGAGGCAAGTCTGTATGAGTAGGAAAAAGACAAAGGGAAAGAGCGTGCTGCCGGGCTTTGGACTGACGATGGGAATTACCGTAACGATGCTGTCGCTTCTGATTCTGATCCCGCTTGCATCCGTTCTGGCATATACGTTCCATATGTCGTGGAGCGAATTTTGGGAACTTCTTAGGCGGCCGAATGTGGCGCAGGCATTTGCCACCAGTATATCATGCGCGTTTATCGCTGCAGTGGTAAACAGCGTATTTGGACTGATCATCGCATGGGTTCTGGCGCGCTATGATTTTCCGGGCAAGCGTTTGATGGATGGCATGATCGAGCTTCCATTCGCGCTGCCGACAGCTGTCGCTGGGATCACTCTTTCAAAAATGTACTCCGATGAAGGCTTTTTGGGGAAATTGCTGGGAGCGGTGGGGATTAAGGCGTCGTATACGAAAGTCGGCCTCACGATCGCATTGATTTTTATCGGCATTCCGTTTGTCGTGCGGGCATTGCAGCCTGTGCTGGAAAAACTGCCGGCGACGTATGAGGAGGCGGGCACGATGCTCGGCGCTGGCCGTGCTTATATATTTGCCAGGGTAATGCTTCCGGAGCTTACGCCGGCGCTCCTGACAGGTTTTGGCCTCGCTTTGGCGAGGGGCATCGGGGAGTATGGCAGTGTGATCTATATATCGGGAAACAGCGAGAAGGAAGGCACTCAGGTAGTATCCTACATTATCATGCAGAAACTTAATTCAGGAAGCGTCGATTATGAAGGAGCCGCAGCGATCGCGCTGATTTTGCTGCTGGTTTCATTTTTGCTGCTGTTTGCCATTAATATGATCCAGATTGCCGCAGGGCGCAGGACCAAACAGTAGAAAGGGGGAGGCGGCATGGCGAAACAGGATAGAGCAAAAAAACAGATTCCCCGGGCGGCAGCGGGAAACGGCGATGGGAAGCCGGTAAAATATATTTTAATAGGCATCAGCGTATTATTTTTTCTTATTATGCTTGTTTTTCCTCTTTTTGAGGTGATATACCGTTCCCTCCGAGAGGGATTTGAGATATTTAGCGAAGCCTTAACTGCGAAAAATACAGTATCGGCGCTCAATGTCACCATCCTGGCGACGGTGATAGCGGTGTTGGTAAATACGTGTTTCGGGCTGTGTGCGGCATGGCTTATTACAAAGTTTGAGTTCCGGGGAAAACAGGTGTTGTCCACATTGATCGATATTCCATTTTCTATTTCTCCGGTCATCGCCGGGCTTGCGTTTATCATGACATTTGGGAGGATCGGATGGGCGAAACCGATCATCGACGGCGTCAACGATTTGTTAGGGACGGATATCTCTTTCGTGTTTTCTGTCCCCGGAGTTGTCCTGGCGACAATTTTCGTAACGTTTCCCTTCGTATCAAGGGAGCTGATCCCCGTGATGCAGGTGCAGGGGACTTCCGAGGAGGAGGCGGCGGCCATGATGGGAGCGAAAGGCTTCGCAATTTTCCGGCGGGTAACATTTCCGCATATAAAATGGGGATTGCTTTACGGAATGATCTTATGCGCTGCGAGGGCGTTCGGAGAATTCGGTGCGGTCTATGCCGTTTCCAAAGCGAGAGGTAAGACGTTTACGCTGCCGCTGGAGATTGACGCGCTTTATATGGCAGGGAGTGCGGAATCGATCACGCAGGCGTTTGCTGTGTCGTCGCTTCTGGTATTGATGGCGATCATTATGCTGGTATTGAAACAGGTAGTGGAATACCGGGGGAAACGCGAACAGTAATGATAAGAAAGGGTTGGTCATTTTATGTATGTGGAGATGAAACATATCAATAAAAAGTTCGGCGATTATGAGGCGGCAAGGGATATTAATTTTGGCGTGGAGCAGGGAAAGATGGTGGCCCTGCTCGGCCCAAGCGGAAGCGGAAAAACGACGATATTAAGGATAATTGCGGGTCTTGAGAGGCAGGATGGCGGAGATGTGGTGATCGAGGGTAATGTGGTGAACGCCATTCCTGCGAGGAATCGGGGAATCGGATTTGTATTTCAGAATTATGCGCTGTTCCGCTATATGTCGGTGTATGAAAATATTGCGTTTGGTCTGAAAGTCAAGAAAGAGGAGAAGAAAAAGATCCGGGAAAGGGTGATGGAGCTTATAAAGCTAGTGGGCTTGGAGGGGATGGAGAAGCGCTATCCTGACCAGCTTTCGGGCGGCCAGCGGCAAAGAGTGGCATTTGCCCGGGCGATTGCGCCAAACCCGCAGCTATTACTCTTGGATGAGCCGTTTGCCGCAATCGATGCAAAAGTGCGCAAGGAGCTTCGGGGATGGCTGAAAGAGATGATCGCCAAGGTCGGCATCACCAGTATTTTTGTGACGCATGACCAGGATGAAGCAGTCGAGGTGGCTGACGAAATCATTATCATTAATGAGGGCAGGCTTGAACAGATGGGGACGCCTGTGCAAATTTACAAGAAGCCGAAAACGTCCTTTGTCGCGCAGTTTATCGGTACGTCTGCCGTACTGGATGATTTTAGCGGTTTTAAGGGATTTGGCGATCTGCCGAAGGGGAAACAGGCGATCGTCCGTCCGGAGTTTGTCGAGGCATTTAAGAGCGACAATGAGAAGTTTAAAAGCCTGATCTCCGCAGCGGAGGAGGGCATCATAACGGATATCGCGTTCAGGGGAAGTTATCTCGAGCTGACGCTGGATGTGAATGGGATTTCGCTTACGACGAACCGTTCCCTCGAGAGACGGCCGGTCCGTGTGGGAGAGCAGATGTGCGTGCTGGTCTATCGTGTGTATATTCTGGATGAGGACGATGCCGAGATCCGCAAAAACCAGCTGCTAAAAGGAGTGGATGTCGAGGCGCTTTAGTGCGCTTGGATCTTTGGAAAATAAACGGGAAGCAGCAATAAGGGGACTGTCATGAATACAACAGTCCCCTTATATGCAATATTCAAATAATTCTTCTAAGTATAATGATTACTCTCTTATAAAGAATACCCTCAGACAATTGTATAGATGAATATGCCATGACCACATGCTGTGTTCTCCGGTTTTGCCGTCATAAGAACGTGGAAGAACCGGAAGGTCTATGAAAGCATAGTTTGCATTTTCAATTAATTTGTCAGTTTTTGCAACTGCCTTGTTCATGATGCTAACATGCTCGTCATGAGCTATATCATTTACTCCGTTACCGCAGTAAAGAAATCCGAGAGGCATTCCATTATTGATACCATTTTCAATCACAGAAACAATCTTATCTGCTTCCGCATCCTGATCTCCGCCAGGCCCCTGACATCCTGAATAAGGTCCAAACCATGCAAATATATCATAATTTGCATACAATGCTGAACGGTATGTAGTCATTGAACCCATTGACAAACCGGCAAATGCACGATGCATTCTTGTCTTGATCAGATTCTCATCGGATACGTCTCCTCCCGTATATGTTGAATAATGTGACTCAACATAAGGAATGAGGTCTCTTCTGAGCTCATACTGGAACTGTGAAGTAAGATCAGGGTTATCAGGTATGCCGGATGGCCTGTAGAAGGTGGGAGTAACAATAATCAACGGCTTGATCTCGCCATTTGCAATCAGGTTATCCACCATCTTTTTATTGCCTGTATAATCATTCTCCACAAGCCATGTATTCATGTTTTCTCCGCCGCCATGCATCAGGTATAATACATTATACTGCTGGCTCTCGTCATATCCTGCCGGAAGATAAACGTTAGCCTGTTTTTCCATCGCAACAGAGTTGCCCTCATCATAAGTCTCTGTATCATACGTGATTGTCTCTATCGTTCCGCGTTTATCCGGAGCTATTTCGTTTGCAGTCTCTCGATACGCATCAGGAACATCGTCAGTGAGAGTTATGCCGATTGGCTCGGGCGGAATATAACCGTACGGCGTCGGCTCAGGTTCTGCAGTAGGTACTGCGGTGGGAGCTGCAGCAGATGCCGCCGGATCCGGAGCCTGATTGTCAGTTCCTATAGGAGCGGGCGTGTTTTGAATTGTCGGATTCCCTGTCGGCTTTGTTTTATTGGCGCCAACGTCAGATACTGTTACGTTACACTTTAACGTTACCTTTTTATTACGCTTCTTCAATGTACAAACCACCTCGGTTTTTCCGGCTTTAATGCCTTTTACGACAAATTCGGCTTTCCCCTTTTTCTTAGCGGTTGCAACTGCCTTTTTTTTAGACTTAACAGTAAGCTTATAGCCTTTTGCGTTCTTGATCTTTACTTTTTTTTGGACGCCGACATTAACTTCGACCTTTTTCTTAGCAAGTTTTGGCTTAGCCGCTGCGTATGCCCCCGCTCCCGGCGACGCCGTCTGAAGAACTAATACAGCCGCTGTCAAAAGCCCGATGCACTTTTTAGTATGTTTCATTTTTACCTCCTGTTTACAAAGTGCGCTCTCGGAAACTCCCAGCTCTTATTTTATAAGGCTTCAGAAATTTCCAAAATCACGCTTTCACCTCTAT
>CANQCY010000036.1 GCA_947591245.1 uncultured Lachnospiraceae bacterium
TGTCAATTACAATATATCATACAAAGGTGAATCCTTGTATTTTATTTTCTATGTTACCTATCTATTGTATCCCAACATCCCGGCAGTATTCCTCCTGTTTTTCATGGCAATTTTATCTATGCACGCATGAAACGCATCCAGAATCTTCGGGTTAAATGCGCCGCATTCGCCGTTTTGAATCATACTGACCGCCTTGTCGTGGCTGAATGCCTTTTTGTACACGCGTTCCGACGTGAGCGCATCATACACGTCGACCACGGATACTACCTGCGCCCAGATCGATATGTCGTCGCCGCTCAACCCGTCCGGATATCCTCTCCCGTCCCATCGCTCATGATGATGGCGGCAAATGTCATAACTGTAATGATACAGGCCTTTATCCATAATATCCGGAATTTTTTTCAAGATTTCACAGCCCCTTACCGTATGCTGCTTCATTGTCTCAAATTCTTCATCCGTAAGCCGCCCGGGTTTATTGAGCACGCTATCCGGTATGGAAATTTTTCCCACGTCATGAAGAATCGCAGAGACCGCAATCTTATCAATTTCCTCTTTCGGCATGGAGTACTCCGGATACATCTTGCTCACCTGTTTCATCAGTACCTTCGTGAGTCCGCTGATATTTTTAACATGCTCTCCCGTCTCGCAGTCGCGAAACTCGATCACCGTGGCAAGCGTCTCAACCATCGCCTGATTCATGCTGTTCAGACGTTGAAGCTGCTTTGCCAAAACCCCCTCCAGCTGATTTCTGTGCTGAAAAAGCTCAATAACGTTTTGGATGCGGCACCGGATAAATTGAGTGAGAAACGGCTTTCGGATTACGTCAATCGCGCCCATTTCATAAGCTTCCATAAGCATTTCTTCACTGTCGACTGCAGTGATCAGAAAAACAGGAATACTGTCAATTTTGCCGCTTTCCTTCATCGACCGCAGCACATCCAGTCCGTTTACATCCGGCATAAGCATATCAAGCAAGACGGCGACTATGTCCGGTTCTTCATCCAATATCCCGATCGCCTGTTCTCCCCCCTCTGCTTCTATGATATCGTACTCATCTTTAAAAGTCTCAGCCAGAATAACACGATTAATCTCTACATCATCAACAATTAAAAGCGTTCCCTCTTTATCCATGCGAGCCTCCCTTACATGCAATCATTTTCTCTATATCTATTTGTATTTTTCTATACACTCAATAATTTCCCGCTGAACAGGGAGAACCTTCTCAAATTCTTCCTTTGCCTGCTCCGGTTTGTTTTCGCGCAGCAATGCGACAATTTCCGAATATGCGTCATAAACAGGAGAAATCGACAGATTGCCGGACGCTCCCTTAATTGTATGCGTCTTTTTAATCAGTTCCGTACAGTCGCCGCCATCGAATTCCTCGGCGCTGACCGGCGTATCATTCATCATTTTTACAAATGTTCCCATCATTTTCTCATACAGAGCGCTATTTCCCATAAGGCGCTTTGTTCCTTCTTCTACATTTACCCCAAGGGCGCTCAGCTCATCCAATAACCCCATATCTATCTCTCCTTTTTGTTAGTTTGTTTGCTCGCAACAGCATCTACCTCAGTATATCATAATTCAAAATCACAGGCAACCTGTTTTTGCGCCGCATTTTTGCACGATCTCCTCTGCGATTTCCCGTACGCTCCTGCCATCCGTAGCCACGGAAACGGTCGCTGCCGCCTCGTAAAACGGCCTCCGTTTTTCCATGAGTTCCCGGATGTACGGCACATTCATATTTCCATTGAGAAGCGGGCGGTTCGTGCTGTCTTTCACGCGGTCAAAAACGGTTTCCGGCATTGCCGTAAGCAGAACGACTTCCCCCAATGCGCGCAGTTTCCTGACATTGAGATCCCTCATTGCCATTCCCCCGCCGCACGAAATGATAGCCGGGGAACGCGCTCCGAACTCATCAATCAGATCCGTCTCCAGCTGCCGGAAATACGATTCCCCTTTTTCTTCAAAGATCTGAGCGATCGAACAGCCCTCGCGTTCGACAATTTCCGCATCCGTATCCGCTTCCGGCATTCCGGTGATCCGATGAAGCTCCCGCGAAACCGTAGACTTACCGGTTCCCATAAAGCCAATCAGGGAGATGTGCTTCTTTCCGGAATAAATGAGGTCAAACACCTCATTCAACTGATCCAGGGGAATTTGCCCCGGCGCAGATGCATTCCCCGCGCTCGCAAACGAGACCGAAGATCCGTACAGGCCGCCGTATTTCCTGCTGTCTTTTCCATTCTCCCCCATACTCATCGTAATCAGGGGGAAATCCGGATATTTCTGCTTCATCTCATCTGTGGCGGCGAGAAGGCGCATCATATCCCGCCTCCCCCGCTCCCTGTCGTCCGACGGCATGCAGGCGGCCTTTCCGACGTCCGCCCCCAGCTTCATCGCCTCCGTAAGGATCGCCACGATCTCTGCCTGCGAAGGCGTCTTTTCAAAATCATGAAAAGAGCCGATCACTTTTGTACCAGAATGTTTCGCCGCCCGTATTATGCCCGCCGCCGTTTCCGCTCCGCGCCGGATCTCCACATCCACATAGTCCGCCGCGCCGCTCTCAGAAAGCTCGGTCAGCAAAGCGCAGTAATCAAAGCGGCCGCCATTTTCTTCCCCGCCCTCCTGTACCGTCCGCAGCGTGACCGCCAGTTCTTTTTCCGCAAGAATCTGCTTTAATTCCTTCGCCACGCTCACAACTTCCTTTTCATATCCGGCGAAATAGTCCAGCCGCCATTCAACCATATCTGTTTTCATTGCCGCAAATCCGTGCGCTCTCTCTATAATTCCATCCCTGGTTATGCCCGTAATCGGAATACAAATTTTAGGTCTCATATGTCTCCTCCGCATTGTGTATAATGAGTCCGAATCTTTTCGCCTTTCACACTTCCATAAGCGACTTCGGCGATCGCGTTATATTTCTGCACCCGTCTTCCGTAATGACGACAACGTCCTCGATTCTCACGCCAAAATCCCCTTCCATGTAGATGCCCGGTTCCACCGTTATGACCATCCCCGGCTGGAGAATCGTCCGATCCCTTTTTGAAAAACAGGGCGTCTCATGAATCATCAGTCCGACGCTGTGTCCCAGCGCATGGCCAAACCGTTCGCCATAACCCGCCTCTTCGATGACGGATCTGGCAACACGGTCAATCTCACAGCATTCCACGCCCGGGCGGATCGCCTCGATGGCCGCCAGCTGCGCGCGCAGAACAATATCGTAGACCTTTTTCTGCACCTCGCTGGCGCGCCCGATCACAACCGTTCTCGTCATATCGGAACAATACCCGTTGACGCGGCATCCGAAGTCCATCGTCAAAAAATCTCCCTCTGCCAAAACGCGGTCCGTCGGTATCGCATGCGGCATGGATGAATGGATGCCGCTGGCAGCAATCGTATCAAAACTGGCGCCCTCCGCTCCAGACTCCCTCATGAAAAATTCGAGCCGTGCGGCAACCTGCTTTTCCGTCAGAAAAGAGCCGCTCCTCCGCATCTTGGCGAGATCCCGGACGATCCTTTCAAACGCCTCGTCCCCAATGCGCTCCGCCCTCTCAATTTCCTGTATTTCGCGCCCGCTCTTGATTTGGCGCAGGCGATCCAGGCTTTTATGCAGCGGAACCAATTTCATTCCCGGAATATCGTACTTTTTTAATAACGCCCGAATCGTCCTCTCATCCCTGACCGTCATCCGCTCATCTTCAAATCCGATCGAGAAATTTGCCGCTCTTTCCCGCCCCGCCCGCCGGACGATTTGCGAAATAAAAGTTTCATAAAGGCTTTCTTTAAACAAAACAATCTCAAATTCCGGACATTCTTCCTTCGCCGCCTCCACGTATCTCGAATCCGTAAAAACAAGTTTTAACTCTTTTGACGCATAGACGATTCCCTCACCCCGAAATCCGCTGCATTTACGCATATTGGCCGGTGATGCAACAAGAACCCCATCCACCTTTTTCGCGTTAAGGACTTCTTCCTCCAGTTTTATAAAAAATGTTCGATCCATATTATTCCTTTCTTCCCGCGCCGGTGCAACGGCTATTAGGCAATTGGCAGCTAGTTCTCTTTGGCTTTGCGGGATTTTCGTTTGAATTGGTACTCCCATAAAATGATTTTTTCCAGGCGCCTTTTAATAACGATCTGTATTTCCTCCCGCTTATTGATCGGCTTTACGAGAATATTACGTATCTTGCATCTTTTCGCACCCCATATATCGGTAAAAAGCTGGTCGCCTACAAAGATCGTGTTGTCTTTATTCGTCCCCATGCGCTTCATGGCGTCCAAATACCCTTTTTTGCCCGGCTTATGGGCGTTAAAGATCATATGCGCGCCGATTTTCTCATTAAAACTGCTCACGCGCTGCTTTTTGTTGTTCGAGATCAGGCAGCACTCAAAGCCGATTCGGCGCAGCCGTTCAAACAGCCCGACCGCCTGCTCGTTTGCTTCCATTCCGTGTTCCACAAGCGTATTGTCAATGTCAAACAGAATTCCCCGGTAACCTTCTTCGTATAAGTCCTCAAAATCAATCTCATACGTAGATGATACTGTCTCATCCGGGAAAAATTTCTCAAACATTGAGATCACATCCTTTCAGATTTGCTTTTTAAATGAGTGATAAACTGTTCCGCCACGCGCCCGGAATAACCGCCGTTCCGAACGCTCCACGCATTCGCCCTGCTGAGGATCTCCTGCTGCGGAAGCGCGATATCATTCTCCTGTGCCGCAAGCCCAAGCACAATCTGATCAAACTCTTTTTTGGACGGGCGGGAAAAATTAATGTTTACCCCAAACCGAGCTACCAAAGACAGCTTTTCCTGCATCGTATCCGAGCGGTGCAGTTCATCGTCCGACATATCCGAGCGGTCGCTCCAAGTCTCGCGGATCAGGTGTCTTCGATTGGAAGTTGCATAGATAAGCACATTATCCGGCTTGATCTCCAAGCCGCCCTCGATCACCGCCTTTAAATATTTGTACTCTATCTCAAATTCCTCAAAAGACAAATCATCCATATATATGATAAATTTGTAGTTTCGGTTCTTAATTTGAGCTATAATATTAGATAAATCATGAAACTGATGCTTATAAATCTCGATCAGCCGGAGCCCCCTGTCATAATACTGATTCAGTATCGCTTTCATGCACGTAGATTTTCCCGTGCCGCTGTCGCCGGACAGCAGGCAATTGTTCGCCTTCCTTCCGCTGACAAACGCCTCTGTATTATCGATCAGCTGTTTCTTCTGAATTTCATAACCAACCAGATGGGAAAGCGTCACGTCGCTCGTATGGGTAATGGGCGACAATTCCACCTCATCCTCCCCTCGTTCGACAACGCGGAACGCTTTGTTTAATCCAAATTTACCAACCCCGTACTTCTTGTAAAAATCAGTAACAATGACAAAAAATCCCGCGCCATCCACTGCCTCCGCCAGCTCAGCCGCCAGCTCTTTCACCTTCTCACTGACGCTCTTGTTGTAAGTATTCTCATCCTTTGCCATCGAGCGGTAATCCGTCAGGAGGGAAAAACATTCAATCGACAACTGCTCCTCTATCCATGTAAAATCATAATTAAAGATGCGGTAAAAACACTGCATGTCCTGCTTTACAATCTGATTTACGCTTGCCTCGCCTTCGTGTTCCCTGTCCACCCCAACCTTTTCACAAATCACGCTGAACGGATTTTCATCCATAGCAAGAAGAAACGCGATATAGCACTGCCAGAGATTGCCATCAAATCCGTACCGTGTGGCAATATCCAAAATCCGGTACACTTGGTCGTAGATTTCTCTGACGTACATATCCCTGCCAACAACCTCCTGATCTTCCGAAATCCGTCTGAAAATCCCGCTTAGCTGCATCAGAACAGAATCCCCTCTTATATTTCCATACATAATTAATCCCGCAGTATCACGATACATATGCCTCCGCCCTTTCCACACATATTCTGTGCCAGTCTCAAAAACTCTCCAGATCAATCAGTTCAATATTGTCCATACCGGACGCCATCGCAGCCAGTTCATTCACAAACCCTTCTTTGGAGAACAAATAGTAATAATCCGCCTCCTGTCCAAGCTGTTCGGCCAGCTGCAGAAGTTTCTCGAAATCGCTTCCGTCCATTGGGTCCGCAGACCATTTGCACCATCCGACAAGAAGCTTATCTCCTTCTCCGCCGGCGATCACCGGAATCATTCCGTCTTTTCCATAAAAGGTTTCAGGCGTCCGCAATTTCGCCGGCAGCTTGCCATACTGGTTCATAAGCATGAGAAATTCCTTGCATACCTTAACGTAGGTCTGCTCTTCAAACGCAGGAAGTTTATTCATGATATAATTTTCATAAAATTCTTCTGCGTCCTCGCATTCCAGCGCAGTAGCGTTCGGAAATACAAACTTGTACCAGAAGTGGAGAAAACGGTCTGATATTCCGTACAGACCCTTGAGGGTACTGTCCTTCTTTTTCGCCTCATACGAAAAATATTTTTGCGCCACGTCAATCTGTATCAAGTTTTTAATGTACACCGATATTTTTGCGCGGCTAAATCCGGTTCGGTTATAAAGATAATTTAACTTGGGTTCATCCTCCGCCAGCACGGATAAAATCGTATTATAATACGGAAGTTCACGCAGGCTCGTTTTCAGAAACCGAGTCGCTTCCTTTCTCAAAAGCCCTTTCTTGTCCAAAATAAGGGAAATAATATTCTGCTTCACATCCTTCGATGCGTCCCACAGGTCAAGATACGCCGGAATGCCTCCCAGTATGCTGTATATGGCGATACATTCCTCTGTCGAACTGTCCGGAAAACGCTTTACCATCTCTAAAAAGGTAAATTCCTTTAACTTAATGACATAATGAATCAAGGAGGCAAATTCCCCCATATCATTTACCATCTGATTTTCCGCCCACTGCACGGACGAGCTGATCAGGATAAGCATGACATGATCCTCCCATGCCGACTGTTCCACATACTCTCGGAATTCCTCGAAAAAGCCCTTGTACGCCTTCTGCATCATATCAAATTCATCGATGACAAAGCATACCTTTTGTCCTGCCGCGGACGCCGCCTTCGCCATAGCAGACGCCTTTTTGTCCACCTGCTTTAACGCCTGCTGAAAATAGCTGTTCTGTTCGTCCTTTGACAACTCGCGCCCCATGTAATACACATAGTCCTTATCTTTTACAAATTCTCTGGCCAGCGTCGTCTTTCCGATACCCTCTCTGCCATATAGCGCTACAACAGGTATTCCGCTCGTTGTATAACTTTCATTTAATTTGTTCAGTTCTTTCTTTCGCCCGACAAACATGGACTCACATCCTTTCTGGCGCTGAAAATCCAAGCAGCTCTATGCACTGTTCCAACATATTTTTCACAAGAACAATCAGTTGTATATAGGATGCCTTTTTTGATGCGTCTTCATTACCGAGAATTTTATTGCCGTGGTAAAAGGCGTTAAAGCTCTCGCTCAGCTCATATACAAACTGGCAGATCTTGTGGGGCGCCCTTTCTGCATACGCCGCCTCCATCGTATCCGCAAATTTTGCAAGCGTCAGGTACAAAGCAGTTTCGCTGTCATTGTCCGGCTTCTTCAAAAGCTCCGGCTTCCCTTTTTCCTCCAGCGCCCCTCCGCCCCGCTCATATTTTGCCAGAAGCGATTTGATCCGAACGATCGTATAAAGGATGTACGGTCCCGTATTTCCTTCAAAAGACGTAAACCGGTCAATATCAAAAATATAATCTTTCGCCGCCTGATTCGACAAATCACCGTATTTGACTGCCGCCAGACCAACCTTTTCAGCTATGCCGGCCGCCTTGTCCTCCTCATAATCACGGTTTTCCTTTATTCTCTCAAGCACCTTCCGGTCTACATCCTCCTTAAGGGCCTCAAGCCGGAGAACGCCGCCATCCCTTGTCTTAAACGGCTTCCCGTCCGCGCCATTCATCGTTCCGATCCCGATAAACAGAAACTCCGTATCGGCTCCGGCCAATCCCGCCTTCTTCGCCACACGGAAAACCTGCGTGAAATGAAGCTCCTGACGTTTATCGGTAATATAAATAATCTCATCCGGCGAGAACAATTTCCCCCTCTCGACGATCGTCGCCAAATCCGTCGTGGCATACAGCGTAGCGCCGTTTGATTTCACGACGATACACGGCGGAATCTCCTTTTTATCCGTCTCTTCCGTCACATCCACTACAAGGGCTCCCTCGCTCTCATACGCCAGCCCGTCCGCCTTGAGTTTCTCGACCATATCCGGGATATAATCCTGAACGTCGCTTTCCTTCTTCCACAAATCAAAATCTACATTTAATTTATCATAAACCCGCTTTAAATCGGTAACGGTCAGGTTCAAAATGTGCTGCCACAAAGCGCGGTAACCCCTTCTGCCATCCTGAAGCTCTGCCGTCGCCTGCTGCGCTTCGTGCAGATAATCCTCATGTTCTTTGGAAAAACCGCTCGCATACGGGTAAATCTCTTCCAGATCAGATATAGTAAACGGCGGTTCTGCCGGATATTCACCGTCAAATTGCTCGTCAAAATAAGGAAGCCCCGGCTGTCTCTTTCGCAGTTCCGTGATAATAAGACCGATCGGAAGCCCCCAGTCTCCGAGATGCACGTCGCCCAGAACCTGATCTCCCATATACCGCAAAATCCGTTTAATGCTCTCTCCGATGATCGCCGGCCTTAGATGCCCGACATGAAGCGGTTTTGCCACATTCGGACCGCCGTAATCAATGACCACCGTTTTCGGCTGCTGCGGAAGCTCCAGGCCGAATTTTTCTTCTGTCATCATCTTGCGGGCCAACTCGGCCAGTACGTCGCCGCTGACAGTAATATTTATGAACCCGGGATTTACCGCCTCTATTTTTTCAAAGGTCGAATCCTCTTTTAACTGTTCGATCACATCCGCCGCAATCTGGATCGGCGCCTTTTTATACTCCTTTGCCGCCGCCATCGCCCCATTGCATTGGTACTGGCATAAATCCGGACGGTTCGACACAGTCGCAAAACCATATTTCTTATCATACCCCGCCTTTTCAAAACCTTCTTCCAGCTTGTCCTTTAACACACTGATCAATTTCTTCATATTTTTCCTCCATGCACGCAATATCTTGACTATATTTTATTAATTAAATCAAGGCTTGTCAATAGGCTGAAATAATTTTCAAATGTTTTTCTACAGCACTCAGGGTTATCTATGATGATCCCCTCGGCACGGCATCCCGTCACTGCAAACGCCATCGCCATCCTGTGATCGTCATATGTCCGTACAACCGCCGGTTTTACCTCGCCCGGATAGATTGTGATTCCGTCTTCCCGCTCTTCGCATGCGACGCCCATACGGCCCAATTCCGTGACAATCCCATGAATTCTGTCCGATTCCTGCCTCCGGATGTGTCCGATTCCGTCAATCACCGTCTTTCCCTGCGCAAACGGCGCGATGGCAGCCAGCGTCATCGTCTGATCCGAGAAATTAGCCATATCGACATGAATCCCCTTCAATCCGGCGTCTGCCCGTCCGCATACAACGATGCCGTCCGGTTCCTCCCTGGTACGGCATCCCATCCGCTCGAGCACATCTACAAACCGGATATCGCCCTGATCCGTATTGCGGCGCACATGCCGTACTTTCACCTCGCTGCCCGTCACCGCCGCTATAGCATAAAAATAGCATGCCGCCGATACATCCGGTTCGATCCGGTATCGTCTTCCCCGGTATTTCTGCCCCGGAAGGATACGATATGTATTCCCATCCAGCTGCCTCGCCTGACAGCCGAATGCTTCCATCATTTTCATCGAAATGCCGACATACGCCCTTGCATTTCTCGTTCCGGTCAGATGAATCGTAATACCGTCCGCACACATCACGCCGCTTAAGAGGAGCGCGCTCAAAAACTGGCTGCTCTCATCAATATTCAGCTCCACCTGATCCGGATCATTCCCTGTCCGCCCGCAAATACGAAACGGAAACCTGTACGGCTTTTCCAAATATTCAAATTCCGCCCCCAGCGACTCCAATGCCCGCAGAAGAGGCTCCATCGGACGCCCCTTCATCTGTTCCGAGCTTTCCACCAAAAAACGCTGCCCTGATAATGCGAGAAAAGCCGTGAGAAAACGCGCCGCCGTGCCCGCGCTGCCCACATATACCCTCCGATACGCTTTCCCGCCTCCGGTGTTTTCATCCGCACGATCCGCGCCTGGGATCTTCCCTCCCAGCCCCATGATCGTCACCCGATGTTTCTCTTCCTCAATCTCTACCGAAAAACCGATATCCTGCAGCGCCTTCATAAACACCCTTGAATCGTCGCTGAACAATACCCCCTCCAAAATCGTCGTCCCCTCTGCCAGCGCGCCGATCAGAAGCGCCCTGTTTGTAATGCTCTTAGAGCCGGGAACCGCCACCTCGTACTTTCCCCCGCCCTCCAGCGGTCTGCATGCATACTGTGCCATTATCAAATCCTCCTAAAAAACTCATGCTGCCACATCCAAGATTTCCGCATATTATGCTTATTATTATACCCCTTTGGCCGAAATGTGTAAATATGTTAAACCGTAATCCCTAAACACAAGAAGAAACCCGGAACGCTTGCATCGCATCCGGATTTCTTTTCTCTCTATTTCATTGCTTAGTCTGCAAATCACTTCGCAAACTCTTTCACCTTAGCATAAATGCTGTCTGCATCCAGTCCGTATTTCTTCACAAGCTCAACAGCCGGGCCGGACTCGCCGAACGTATCGTTGATACCGATCTTCATTACCCTCGTCGGGCATTTTTCAGAAAGCGCATCGCACACAGCGCTTCCGAGACCGCCAATCACAGAATGTTCTTCCACCGTCACAACCTTGCCCGTCTCTTTTGCCGCAGCGAGAACGAGATCCTCGTCCAGCGGTTTAATTGTATGAATATTGATTACCTTGGCGTCGATTCCGTCAGCAGCAAGCTTTTCTGCGGCTGCCAAACACTCGGACACCGGCAGCCCGGTAGCGATGATCGTTACATCCTTGCCCTCACGCAGCACAACGCCCTTGCCAAGCTCAAATTTATAATCCGGCTTATCGTTGATCACCGGCACGGCAAGACGTCCAAAACGGAGATATACCGGTCCCTCATGCTCAATCGCCGCACGAACAGCCGCTTTCGCTTCCACGTCATCAGACGGGTTGATCACTACCATCCCCGGAATCGTCCTCATCAAGGCAATATCTTCGTTACACTGATGCGTCGCACCATCCTCGCCAACTGAAATTCCGGCATGAGTCGCACCAATCTTTACATTAAGCTTCGGATAACCGATCGAGTTACGAACCTGCTCGAAAGCCCGTCCGGCAGCAAACATTGCAAAAGAACTTGCAAATGGGATTTTTCCTGTCGCCGCAAGCCCGGCGGCGATTCCCATCATATTACACTCGGCAATGCCGCAGTCAATATGCCTGTCAGGGAAAGCCTTTTTAAATACTCCTGTTTTGGTCGCAGCCGCAAGATCTGCATCCAGCACCACAAGATTTTCATATTCCGCCCCAAGCTCTGCCAGAGCGTTTCCATAACTCTCACGAGTTGCAATCTTTTTTACTTCACTCACAGGGATTCACCTACTTTCTCTAAATCTGCCATAGCCTGTGCATACTGCTCGTCATTCGGAGCCGCGCCATGCCAGCTAGCCTGATTTTCCATAAAGGATACGCCTTTTCCTTTTACGCTTTTAGCGATTATGGCAGTTGGCATTCCCTTTGTCGCCTTTGCTTCGTCAAAAGCTTTTTTCAAATCGTCAAAATCATGGGCGTCCGCTTCGATTACATGGAAATTGAACGCCTTAAACTTATCTCCGATCGGATATGGCGAACAAACATCCGCGATATCGCCATCGATCTGAAGGCCGTTATTATCCACAATTGCCACAAAATTATCAAGCTTTCTGTGTCCGGCAAACATTGCTGCCTCCCAGACCTGCCCCTCCTGAATTTCACCGTCTCCGAGAAGCGTGTAAACGCGGTAGTCTTCTCCGCTCAGCTTAGCGGACAGCGCCATGCCGACCGCTGCGGAAATTCCCTGCCCGAGGGAACCGCTTGACATGTCCACGCCCGGAATATGCTTTTTATCAGGATGTCCCTGAAGATATGATCCGGTATGACGGAGCGTCTTCAAATCCTCCACCGGGAAGAAGCCGCGGTTTGCAAGCACGGAATAGTATCCCGGAGCCGTATGCCCCTTGCTGAGAACAAAACGGTCGCGGTCCGGTTTCTGTGGATTTTTCGGATCGATATTGAGTTCTTCAAAAAACAAATATGTATAAATGTCTGCTGCGGAGAGCGAACCGCCAGGATGTCCTGATTTTGCGCTGTGAACAGCAGTCACGATACCTTTGCGGACCTCATTCGCCATCTTTTTTAATTCCAACGTATTCATATTTTTCCTCCATTCGCACACGTCTTCTTATTCACCAAATACAGCTTTGTAATCAGCCTGGAATTTTGAAATTCCCTGATCTGTCAGAGGATGCTTTGTCATCTGCTCAATCACGCCATACGGTACGGTAGCGATATCTGCTCCGGCAAGCGCGCAGTCCGTCACATGGATCGGGTTGCGAACGCTTGCTGCGATGATCTCTGTATCAATTTCCGGATAATTCGCAAAAATAGCGGAAATGCTTTCGATCAAATCGATACCCGGCTGTGAAACATCATCCAGACGTCCGAGGAACGGAGAGACGAAAGCAGCTCCCGCCCTTGCTGCCAAAAGCGCCTGATTCGCACTGAAAATAAGCGTTACATTTACCTTAATTCCCTCAGCAGCCAAAGCCTTTGTCGCTTTCAGCCCTTCAACCGTCATCGGGATTTTCACTACCATATTCGGATGAATCTTTGCAATCTCTCTGCCCTCTGCGATCATACCTTCCGCATCTACAGTTGTAGCTTTCACTTCGCCGCTGATTGGTCCGTCCACGATGGATGCGATCTCGGCAATGACCTGATTGAAATCCCTGCCCTCTTTCGCAATCAATGACGGATTAGTCGTAACGCCGCAGATCACGCCCATGTCATTTGCCTTCTTAATATCCTCTACATTGGCTGTGTCAATAAAAAACTTCATTTTAAAATCCTCCTATAATTTTTATTTATATCATATGACAACCGGCATCCAGCCGGATATCACACAATTTTCCATGTCATTCCCCGCCCATATTGCATGCTTGCTGTTTATCCAATAAATTTTCAAACTCCTCCATCGGCATCGGTTTTGCGTAGAAAAACCCCTGGCTTACATCACAGTGGATCTCTTCCAGATAACTCGTCTGATCCTCAGACTCTACGCCTTCGCATACTACCATCTTATCCAACTCCTGAATCATCTCTACCATCTTGCGTATGATAATCCGGCTTACTTCTGAAGTCTCTGTTTCATCCAAAAATGTTTTATCGATTTTAATAATATCCACCGGCAATTTTTTCAAAAGATTCAGCGAGGAATATCCTGTACCAAAATCATCGATCGACCATCTGACGCCGATCTTCTTCAGCTCCAGCATCACATCCGCCATTTTTTCAAGCGAATCCGAAAATATGCGCTCGGTGAGCTCAAGCTCAATCAGCGAAGGGGGCGTGTCATAACTATTCAATATAAACGCAATATCCGTCGTATACGTCGCGCTGTCCAAAAGAATTCTTGACTGGTTGATCGAAATGGGAAGGCAGGACTTTCCCTCCGTAAGCCTCCGGCGCATCATGGCGCACACCTGTTCCAGCATATAAAAATCCAACTGGTTTATAAAACCGTTTTTTTCAAAAAGCGGAATAAATTCATCCGGATAAATCATCGTCCCATCTTTCTGAATCCAGCGGACGAGGGCCTCCGCACCCACCATTTTGTTTGTCCCGACTTCATATTTCGGCTGAAGATACACTTTAAATTCGCCATTATCAAGCGCCTTCTGCATTTTCTTTTCAATTTCTTTTACCCGTTTATATTTATCAAAATCCAGCGGACGAAAATACGCCACGCTGACCGTACTGCTCCCATGCAGGCCCTTCCTCGCCTGATCCGCCATTTCGATCATGTCGTCAATTGATTCCGAAGCATTTTCCAATACCGACACGCCGATGCCAAGCCTCGGCAGCGCTTCAGGAAACCGTTCAAGAGATACGCAGTTGAACGTACGGCAAAATTCATCCAGCTCATGCTGAAGCTTTTCCTTTGTCGCAAAATCGACAAGGATGACAAAATGATCCGCAGAGCTTCGGCAATACAGGCGAAGGCCGAACTCAATCCCCTTAATCGCCTCTGCCAGGTCAGTCAAAAGCGTATCCGCCTCATGCATGCCATATAAATTATTTACACGCTCAAAATGAGTAATATCAGTATACAGCAGGGCATATTTAGCTTCTTCTTCCTGATGGTCCAAAAACTTTTTTACGCATTCCTTAAATGTATCCAGATTATATATCCCGGTAAGGGAGTCATACATACATTCGATCTCACCCATATATGTTCCCTTATTTTCCAACAATGCTTCCTCCTATCTGTCCCACTTATCACACAATGAATTAATCTGGTTAGTAAACTTCGCCGCCTCTTTATTGCTTAATCCTTCGTTTTTCCGTATCACTGCCAGCAGGCGTTCCCCAGCCGCGACAAGCCTTCCGAATACATCCAGGGCGCGTTTTTTCGCAGACTCTTTCTTGCGAATGCGGACCGGATCAGCTACATATGCATACTCACCGCGTATAAGGTCAAATATGCTTCCGCTATATGGCGCGCTTGCAGAAATGCCGTACTCATTTTTCAGGCAGTTGGCAAAACTGTCGCACACCTGATCGTCTCCATGCACGACAAATACCTTCTTCGGCGGCTTTTCCTCAAATCCGCGCACCCATTCAATCAGTCCTTTTTTGTCTGCATGTCCGCTCACTCCCGAAATTTTGACGATATCCGCCTGAACTTCAATGGTCTCGCCAAACAGCTTCACGCTCGCCGCACCCTCCAGCAATGCCCGCCCAAGCGTTCCCTGCGACTGATAACCGACAAAAACGATCGTACTTTCTTTTCGCCATAAATTGTGCTTTAAGTGATGCCGGATCCGTCCCGCCTCGCACATGCCGGAAGCCGATATAATTACCTTTGGATTCATATCAAAGTTGATCGCCTTGCTGTCGTCGCTGGTGACGGAAAGCTTCAAGCCCTTAAAGCCAATGGGGTTGATTCCTTTTTCAACCAGGCTTCTCGCCTCCTCGTCAAAGCACCCCTGTACATTTTTTCCGAAAATATTAGTTGCTTCCACTGCAAGCGGGCTATCTAAATATACGTCAAAATCCGGATTCGTCTTTACGAGCCCCTTTTCCTTGATCTGGCGGATAAAATAAAGCAGCTCCTGCGTTCTTCCCACGGCAAAAGCTGGAATAACGACACTTCCACCCTTCTGAAACGTCCTCTCTATCACCGCTGCAAGCTCACCGGCATGATCGGGCGAACCGCCGTGCAGGCGGTCTCCATAAGTCGATTCCATCACGACATAATCTGCGCTTTTAGTATAAACCGGATCTCTGAGGATCGGTTTGTTTTTATTGCCGAGATCTCCCGAAAAAACAACCGTACGCTCTTCCGGCCCCTCTGTGGCAAACACCTCAATCGACGCCGACCCGAGCAGGTGTCCTACGTCCGTAAAGCGGATCGTGATCTCGTCGCACAGACGGATTTTCTTGTTATATTCGCACGGAACCAATAGCTTAATCGCCCCAAGCGCATCCTCCATCGTATACAGCGGAACATACTGCTCGCCGCCCGAACGCTGCGCTTTCCGGTTCCTCCACTCAGCCTCAAACTGCTGTATATGCGCACTATCCCGAAGCATAATAGCGCTTAAATCTGCCGTTGCCTTGGTCGCATAAACCTCCCCGCGAAATCCTCTGGCATAAAGCATCGGCAATAAGCCTGTGTGGTCAATATGGGCATGCGTCAGTAATATGTAATCGAGCTGAGCCGGATTTACCGGAATCTCCTGACTCTCAAACAGGTTCTGCCCCTGTTCCATTCCGATATCCACGCACAGTCTTTTGTCCCCGACCTCCATAAAATGACAGCTTCCCGTTACATCATGAGCAGCACCCAAAAACTCGAGTTTCATCGTACCCCTCCTATCAAAAACCATCTTCCTGTTTACATTATAGTATATCTTATACGCACCATTTTTTCAACAGATTTTTCTCCTGCATGGTCACTTTTATTTTATGCCCGACGCAGGCGCTAAGGGCGTCGGTCGTCCTTATTCCTCCCGCTCATAAGGCGCCGCCTTATTTCTCCTGCTCGCAGAGCTCGTAATTGACGTCCTCCTCGATCATTTCCAGCATGATCTTGGCGAAGGCGGGATCAAACTGGGCTCCCATGCCCTTTTCGATCTCGCTCTTGACGACGTCCTGAGGCAGCACATCGCGGTAGCTGCGCTTTGAGGTCATGGCATCATAAGCATCCGCCACCCCTATGATGCGAGCGTAAACGGGAATGTCCTCGCCGCCGATGCCGTCAGGATAGCCTCCGCCGCCGTAGCGTTCATGGTGCCAGCGCGCTCCCTGGCCGATCCCCGGCATTTCAGTGATTTCCTTCAGGATCTCAGACCCGATGACCGGATGTTCTTTGATCAGGGCGAATTCCTCATCGGTCAGTTTGCCGGGCTTGTTGATCACGTTGTCCGGTACGCCGATCTTGCCCACATCATGGAGCAGGCCCATGAAATAGATGTCCTTCTGTTCGCCCTCGCTCATGCCGGCACGGCGCGCTATCTCCCGAGAATACTTGGCCACGCGCTCCGAGTGGCCGTTCGTATATTTATCCTTTGCGTCGATCGTCTTGGCAAGGCAGTGGACGGTCTCCTCAGAAAGGCGCTCCATCCGCTCGCGGCGTTCCTCTGCCGTTTTCGTCTGCTTGCGGACTTCTGCCTCCAGCCTGTGCCTCAGGCGGGAGAGCTCCATCATCCTATGGATCCGCCGCAGCATGATCTCCGCCACAAACGGCTTCTTGATAAAATCGGCCGCTCCTTCCTCGAAGCCTTTTATCTCCGTCTTATGATCTTCGTCCGCAGTCAGGAAGATGACGGGGATGTCGCTCAGGCCGAGAACCTGATGGATCTGGTTGAGGACGTCAAAGCCGTCCATGCCGGGCATATGGAGATCCAAGAGGATCATATCCGGACGGTTCCCTCTGAGAAATGCAATCGCCTCTTCTCCGGACGCCACACAACTCACGTCATAAGAATCCTGCAGGAGTCTTTGCGCGATTTTGAGATTCATTTTGTCATCGTCAACGACAAGGATGTGCTCTCTGACGGCGCCTTCGGGATCCTCCTGCTCCGTTGGGACGGCTTTACCGTGCAGCCCTGCGTCGATTCCGGCAAGCAGCGTCTTGTAAGCCGCCATGCAGTCCGCGTGATTTCCTTCTATATATTGGACGTTGCCTTCCTTTGCCGCCATCTCCAAAGCCTTTGCCTGTTCGGAGAGCGACACCGCTCCTATGGACAGAGAGGTGGACTTCAGCGCGTGGACGCGGATCTGATAATTCGGCCAGTCCTTTTCCGCATAGCATTTTTCAATGCCCTCGAGCTTGCTTTCCTCCAAATAGGTGCCGATCATCTCAAGATAAAACTCCTCGTCGTCGGCGCAATATGTCATGCCTGTGTCTGTGTCAAGAAAAGGGAATCTCTCTTTTACGCTGAGATCCTGCGAAGATGCCGTCATGGGTTCGTCCTCCTTTGTTTCCGTTTTTTCGGTTTGATCTGTGTTTGCGGATCCGGCAGGTTCGGCTGCAGCCACGGATCCGGCAGAGCCGGCCGCATGCCTATAGGAGAGCTTCTCCTCCGGAATGTACTTTTCCAATGCTTCCTCAAGCTTTTTGACAATGATCGGCTTTGACAGATAGTCTGCAAAACCGGCCTGCAAATATTCCTCCCTGGCCTCTACGACCGCGTTCGCCGTCATGGCAATAACCGTTGTGTCCTCGGGAAGCAGTCCGCCGTCGGTCAATGCGTGCAGCGTCTCGATGCCGTCCATCTCGGGCATCATATGATCCATGAAAATGATGTCGTAATGCCGCTTGGCGACAAGATCGATGCACTCTCTGCCGCTGCCCGCCGTATCCGGCACAAAGCCGTTCCGCTTGATCAGTCCCACAGCGACTCGCAGGTTCATCTCATTGTCGTCCACAATGAGGATGCCGGCGTCGGGGGCAAAGACGTAATCCTCATCTCGGCCGGCCCTGAGGCTGGCCTGCCGGCGGGCGGTGAAGTCGCCGATGGGCTTGCTGGAGATGACGCCCTGCTTTATGTCAAAGCTGAAAACCGACCCGGAGCCGTACACGCTGGACACGTTCAGAGACGAGCCCATCATTTTCAGCAGGTTATGCGTGATGGGAAT
>CANQCY010000037.1 GCA_947591245.1 uncultured Lachnospiraceae bacterium
TGCTCATTTTTTTTGCAAACTCCCGAAAAATAGAGGTTTAAGAAATAAAAATGGGTAGTAAACTTGACACTACCTAAAAATCAAGGAGGGCAGAAGGAATGAATACAAAATTTTTTCAATCCATTCGTTTCAAATTAATTGCGATGATCATACTGATTTGTATTATTTTGGCGGTAAGCATGAATGTTTACACGATACATAACAGCAAGGTCAACTACAACGAGATGACGCACAATTACCTCTATGATCTCACCGTAGCATACGGTGAAAATATAGACACCCTAATCAAGCACACTGGGAAAGAACAGGTGCTGCAGAGCGATGTCCTGAAAGAGATTCTTGAAGGCGTCGGTGTTAGGGGAGCAGAATCTTCTTATGCTTATCTTGTCGGCAGCGACGGCACAATGCTCTATCACCCGACTGCGGATAAAATCGGCAAACCCGTAGAAAACACTGTTGTAAAAGGTTTGGTTGACGATCTGGCAAACGGGAAAACCCATGAGCCGGAAACTATAGAATATACGTTTGATGGCACAATGAAATATGCCGCTTATTATATGAACGAAACGGGCGACTACATTTTAGTTGTATCCGGCGATGAAAAAGAAGTTCTGCGGCCATTCAGCAAGCTTATAGTAAACGCTACGGCGATTGCGGTGATTGTCGCCCTATTGGCGATTGCGGCAGCGTGCATTATGGTCTCCCTTATTATCGCTCCTCTTATTTTTGCAGGGAAATCAGTGAACAGATTGTCCGAATTGGATTTTCATGTTGCAGAACCGGAAAAAGAGAAAAAATATCTTGCCGCCAAAGACGAAGTGGGAAGTATTTTAAATGCAGTTGCAAAACTGCGCGAAAAGCTGACAGAAGTAGCAAATGATCTTCGGAACCAGAGCAGCGTTTTGTATGAGGCGTCTGACAATCTGTATTCGTCCTCACAGACTACGGCCGACAATGTAGACAGCATCGAGCAGGCGGTTACGGATATTGCAGAGGGCGCGACCTCTCAGGCGAACGATACGCAGAAGGCGACGTCTGACGTTATGGAAATCGGCGACATGATGGCGAAGACAAACAATAATGTAGTCACTCTCAAGGAAAATGCAAACGATATTGAACAGCTGGGCTATTCTGCTTCGAATACGCTCAACGATCTTGTCTCCGTAAATGAAAAAGCGAAAACATATGTCGAAGAAATTTATGAGCAGACAAATACAACCAATGCTTCCGTTGTGAAAATCAGTACTGCCGTGCAGCTTATCACCTCAATTGCAGAAGAGACCAACCTTCTCTCGCTGAACGCCAGCATAGAAGCCGCCAGAGCGGGAGAACAGGGAAAGGGCTTTGCTGTCGTTGCCGCGCAGATACAAAAACTGGCAGAACAGTCCAACGAATCAGCAAAAGAAATCGAAAATATTATAAATGACCTTATGACCGACTCCGAGAAAGCAGTAAGCACGATGGACGTCGTCAAAACGTTTATGCTGGAGCAGAGCGAAAAGATGGAAAAGACCAATCAGATTTTTGCCGATGTCTTAAAAGGAATTTTGCGCTCCAAAGAAAGCATCGAATCCATCGCACAAAACACAAGAGTGATGGACGCTTCAAGAGAAGGCATTATTGAAGTAGTGCAGAATTTGTCAGCTGTCGCAGAGGAAAACGCGGCGAGTACCGAGCAGACATCCGCTTCCATGATGGAGATGGGAGCAAGCATTCAAGAAGTATCGGACAACGCCGACCATCTGAAAGATATCGCGGCAAATCTGGAAAAAAGCGTGAGCCTGTTCCGTATCGAATAGCTGTAAGAAGCGACCAATCGACAACCCGGAAAACGCTAT
Organism: uncultured Lachnospiraceae bacterium; assembly: GCA_947591245.1. Taxonomy (GTDB): domain Bacteria; phylum Bacillota; class Clostridia; order Lachnospirales; family Lachnospiraceae; genus Eubacterium_F. The sequence continues at coordinate 1,839 of CANQCY010000037.1, forward strand.
AAGACGGTCTTTAGGTTGCCGGAAAAGAATTGCCGCCTCTGTTTATTGTCTCAAAAAACAGCAAATTGCTTTATGATGAATCCTCCAAATTATGGCGGTCCGGCTGATATTGCACAAATGTTTAAGGATGAAATGAACCTCTTTTGAAAAAAAGCCTGCTCCAATCACGGAACAAGCTCCTAAACCTGCGGTTTTTCAGAAAATGCGGCTGACAGGACTTGAACCTGCACGGGATGCCCACTAGAACCTAAATCTAGCGCGTCTGCCAATTCCGCCACAGCCGCATACACTCCTTTTATCCTACCACGAATACCGTCAATTTGTCAATATCACTGCAAAAATGACCGTATCTTCTTCATCTTTTCCTTCGCCATTCGGTAACCGTGCCAGTACGAAGCCTCCAGCTTTCGCACGCTGCTCTCAAAACTATTCAGCAACATGTTCGGTCGCAGGATCAGAACCCTGCCCTCCTTCTCCAGCCTCTCACACTCGCCGACGATCTCATTGTATCGCTCCGGCCTCGACAGAATCGCCTCGCTCAGCGCCGGAAATTTACGAGCAAGCACGCGCGCGCTGATTTTATCATATTTACCCAGATGCTTCACAAAACCTTTGGGCTGCGTCAAAATGACCAGCAGCTTGTCACAGCCATCCTCAAACGCCTTATCGAACGGGATCGGATTGGCAATGCCTCCGTCATAATATTGACCCCCTTCTAACTTGATTGGCGGAAAAAACAGCGGCATGGCGCAGGTCGCGCGAAACATCGAATATTTTTCATCCACATCCTTGGCGTTCATGTACTCGGCTTCGCCCGTATCTGCATTTGTCACCCCAACGATACAGCTTCCTTGATATTCCATAAACGTCTCCTTGTCAAAAGGAACAAGCTCATCCGGTATTTCACCAAATACAAAATCCAGGCCGAACAGGCTCCGGCATTTATAATAATTTCTCCTGCTCATATAGCGCTTATCATTGCGGTATTTCCGAATAATCTCCAGATTCCGCCCTTTCTGTCTGGAAATATAAGATATCCCATCCGAAATCCCGGCAGAAACGCCAATACAATACGGCAGCATAATATTCTCGGACAGCAGCGCATCCATCACCCCCGAGCTGAACACCGGGCGAAACGCCCCTCCTTCCAAAACCAATCCCCGCATCTCTTTTCCTCCAACTCTCTATTTGCATCAAGCCACACAGCCTTCATAGCAAGAGAGTAACATAAAAAAAGCGGCATGTCAATACCATTACTCTATAATATGGTTTTTAATACTACATGTTGAAAGGCAATGAACCGGAACATGATGCGCACGCTCGCGAGAACAATTGACGCCCTGGCTTCCGACAGGAGCCGCCGCGCCTTCCGCGCAAATTAAAGAGCGGCGCTACAACGCCGCTCGCATTTTTCCATGCAATTTCATTATATGTTTCAGCAATATGAATTAAAAAGCATTCCCGTAAAAACAGACGTCGCATAAGCATATCCCACTGTACTCCGGTTCAGATGCGCATAACTGAACACCTTCTTTTCAACATACTCCATTGGATTCATGCTCATATACTCGCATTTGTTTTTCAGCTCTCTCATAAACTTAACAGGAATCTGAAATTCGCTTTCTTCTCCTTCCTCATCCCGAATGCTGAGAAAACCATCGTCATCGACAGAAAATCCGGCTTTTTCCAGATCCTTTTTGTTACTCCCCACAAGAATGCGAAGTTCAAATCCCGGACGCGACGGCTGATGTTTCAGTTCGCCGTACTCGTCGCTTCGCTGCAGCAGCTTATTAAAAAGCTCCACCGTCTTCTCTGCGCTCTGTTTCGCTTCCTCCGATTCACCCTCCAGCGTGTCCTGCGCTGCTTCCCCCATCTCCATGGACAGTTCCTTCACATCCAGTGCATATGCCTGCGTAGCCGGGGACAGCCGGACCATGGCCAAAGGATTTGCATTATTCAGAGACAATATGCTTTTATATTTACTTTTCAGCTCCTGCCGATTATGAACATTCGTCTTAGGCGACACTTTCGGAATATAGCCGCCGATAAAGTAATTATATGCTTCAACCATGAAATCACCACCTTTTCTCTTTAAAAGGTCTGATAAACCTATCAGGCTCCAATTACTCATATACATTATACTATATCCCGCCTTTTTTTTCAACATTTTTTTTACCTTTTAAAACGGGTCGGGTCTCCGTCTTTTGCCGTATGCGATTCATGACCTGCATGCGTCTCCGTTTTTACATAAATTTTAACAATTTTTTTAAAAAATAACTCTGCTTTTTGTTGATTTTTTCCACGATATGCTTTAAAATAAGATTATTGAATCGAACTATATTTATTATGAAAGGATGGTTTACAAAACATGAACAACATGCCAGAAATGAAAATCGGAATTGTTGCAGTGAGCCGCGACTGCTTTCCTGAAACACTTTCCGTAAACAGAAGAAAAGCGTTAGTAGAGGCTTATACGAAAAAATATGATGCGGCAGAGATCTATGAATGCCCGATCTGTATCGTAGAGAGCGAAATTCATATGGTACAAGCTCTGGAGGACATTCAGAAAGCCGGCTGTAATGCGCTTTGCGTATACCTTGGAAACTTCGGTCCGGAGATTTCGGAAACATTGCTTGCAAAGCATTTTGATGGGCCTAAAATGTTTGTGGCGGCTGCTGAAGAGACAGCCAAAGACGGCGGCCTGATTCAGGGGCGCGGCGATGCTTACTGCGGTATGCTGAACGCCAGCTACAACTTAAAGCTCCGCAACATCAAAGCATACATTCCGGAATATCCCGTTGGAACAGCAGAAGACTGCGCTGATATGATTCATGAATTCTTGCCGGTTGCACGTGCCGTATACGCACTGAACAACTTAAAGATCATCAGCTTCGGTCCGCGTCCGCTCAACTTCCTTGCCTGCAACGCTCCGATCAAACAGCTTTACAACATCGGCGTTGAAATCGAGGAAAATTCAGAGCTCGACCTGTTTGAGTCCTTCAATAACCACGCCGGAGATTCCAGAATTGCTGACGTAGTAAAAGATATGGAAAAAGAGCTCGGCGCCGGAAATAAGAAGCCTGAGATCTTGGAGAAGCTTGCGCAGTATGAGCTGACGCTGCTTGACTGGATCGAGGAGCACAAAGGATACCGCAAGTTTGTTGCCATCGCCGGAAAATGCTGGCCGGCATTCCAGACACAGTTTGGATTCGTACCGTGTTATGTCAACAGCCGCCTGGCAAGCAGAGGCATTCCGGTATCCTGCGAGGTAGATATTTACGGAGCGCTGTCCGAGTTCATCGGCACGATCGTGAGCCAGGATGCTGTAACGCTTCTTGACATCAACAACTCTGTGCCGCAGGATCTGTACGACGAGGATATCAAAGGCAAATACGCAAATTACACGCTGAAAGATACATTTATGGGCTTCCACTGCGGAAACACGGCTTCCAGCAAGCTTTCATTCTGTGAGATGAAATATCAGATGATTATGGCGCGTTCGCTTCCGATAGAGGTGACCAACGGAACCCTTGAAGGAGATATCGCTCCGGGCGACATCACATTCTTCCGTCTGCAGAGCACGGCAGATTCAAAACTCCGCGCTTATATCGCACATGGAGAAGTTCTTCCTGTCGCTACGAGAAGCTTTGGTTCAATCGGTATCTTTGCGATTCCGGAGATGGGCAGATTCTACCGCCACGTATTGATCGAGGGCAATTATCCTCATCATGGCGCTGTTGCATTCGGCCACTTTGGAAAAGCTCTGTACGAGGTATTCAAATATATCGGCGTTGATGTAAACGAAATCGGCTACAATCAGCCGGCCGGCGTACGTTACCCGACAGAAAACCCATTTGCATAATTTTAACGTGATGTCAGGGTCAAAAGATTCAAATGTCTTTTGTGTTTGCTGCATAAAAGACATTTGACCTCTGGCGTCATGGCGTGCCAGCGGCCCTGCGGCGGATAATTCCGCTCTCTGGGTCGCTGCTATTTTAGTATAACAATTAAAACAGGAGGATTTATTTATGTATTACATAGGCGTTGACCTCGGTACATCTGCTGTCAAGCTCCTTCTCATGGAAGCAGATGGAACTATCAAAAACATTGTTTCTAAGGAATATCCGTTATTATTCCCAAACCCGGGCTGGTCAGAACAGAAACCGGAAGAATGGTGGGCCGCCGTAACCGCCGGGATCAAAGAGCTGACCGACGGCTTTGATGCATCTCAGGTGGCGGGAATCAGTTTCGGCGGACAAATGCACGGTCTCGTCATTCTCGACAAAGACGACAATGTAATCCGCCCGGCAATCCTGTGGAACGACGGACGTACGACAAAAGAAACTAACTACTTAAACGACGTGATCGGCAAGGACAAGCTGTCCGCATATACTGCCAATATCGCTTTTGCCGGATTTACCGCCCCAAAAATTCTCTGGGTTAAGGAAAACGAGCCGGACAATTTTGCAAAAATAGAAAAAATCATGCTGCCGAAAGATTATATCGCATACAAGATGACCGGCGTCCACAGCTGCGACTACTCCGATGCTTCCGGTATGCTTTTGATGGATGTGAAAAATAAGCGCTGGTCAAAAGAAATGATGGAAATCTGCTCCGTCAAAGAGGAGCAGCTGCCAAAGCTTTTTGAGAGCTACGAAATTACCGGATGCCTGACAGAGGCTGCCGCTGCCGAACTCGGTCTCACTACGTCATGCAAGGTTGCCGCCGGCGCCGGAGACAATGCCGCCGCTGCCGTCGGCACGGGAACAGTCGGCGACGGAGGATGCAATATCTCCCTTGGAACGTCCGGAACGATCTTTATCTCCAGCAAAGAGTTTGGCGTGGATAAATTCAACGCCCTCCACTCATTTGCTCATGCGGACGGAAACTACCACCTGATGGGATGCATGCTCAGCGCGGCTTCCTGTAATAAATGGTGGATGGATGATATCATCGGCACGCAGGATTATCCGGCAGAGCAGAAACCGATCACAGATGACCGGCTCGGCGAAAACAATGTTTACTATCTCCCTTATCTGATGGGAGAGCGTTCCCCGCACAACAATCCGGATGCGCGCGCGCTTTTCATCGGCATGTCGATGGACTCCACGAGAGCCGACATGACGCAGGCAGTATTAGAGGGCGTGGCATTTGCCATCCGCGACTCATTTGAAGTAGCAAAGGATCTGGGCATCAAAATCGATGAGACAAAAATCTGCGGCGGAGGCGCAAAGAGCCCGCTCTGGAGAAAGATCATTGCAAATGTTTTGAATATCAAAGTAAACATCATTGAGAGCGAGGAGGGCCCGGGACTTGGCGGCGCTATGCTTGCCGCTGTCGCATGCGGAGAGTACGCGTCTGTAGAAGAGGCTGCCGCAAAGATCGTCAAGGTCGTAGACACGGTAGAACCTGACGCTGCGATTGCAGATAAATATAATAAGAAATACGAGAAGTTTAAGGAGATTTATCCTACTGTAAAAGCTTTGTATGATACATTGAAAAACTAAAACTGCAAAAACAGAGAGGGCGTCAGGGGCGCCCTCTTTTCTCAATCCTGATATCCGTCCGGATTCTGTCTCTGCCAGTTCCATGAGTCCTCGCACATATCGTCAATATCGTATTTAGCTTCCCAGCCGAGCTCTTCCTTCGCCTTTGCGCTGTCAGAATACACCTCGTCCGTATCCCCGGCACGCCTTGGCTTAATTTCATATTTAATCTCATGCCCGCACGCCTTTTCATACGCATGTACTACATCAAGAACGCTGTAACCGTTTCCGGTTCCGAGATTATACACACGAACCCCGGGCGCGTCTGAAAATTTCGCAATTGCCTTCACATGCCCGTCAGCAAGATCGACAACATGGATATAGTCGCGCACGCCGGTTCCGTCATGCGTCTTGTAGTCGTTGCCGAATACGCCGAGGCAATCTCTCTTTCCGACCGCCACCTGTGATACGTAAGGAACCAGATTGTTCGGAATCCCCTTCGGATCCTCCCCGATTCTGCCGCTCTTATGCGCCCCGATCGGATTGAAATAGCGGAGAAGAATGACATTCCATTCAGAATCCGCCGTATGGAGATCCGACAAAATCTGCTCCAGCATCCATTTTGTCCAGCCGTATGGATTGGTCGGCGTTCCTTTCGGACATTCCTCCGTGATCGGAACAAATTCCGGTTCTCCGTACACAGTTGCGGACGAACTGAAAATAATATTTTTTACGCCATGGGCGCGCATGCAGTCTACAAGATGGAGCGTGCCTGTCAGATTATTGTGATAATATTCGATCGGCTTGGATACGGACTCTCCCACCGCCTTCAAACCGGCAAAATGGATAACCGCGTCCACATTTTCTTTGTCAAACACAGCTTCCAAGGCAGCCTTATCCAACAGGTCAACTTCATAAAACGCCGCCTTTTTCCCGGTTATTTCCTCAACGCGGGCTACTGCCTTGCGGCTGGAATTGTAGAGATTGTCCACGATCACGACCTCATAACCATTTTCCAAAAGCTCCACACAAGTATGGCTTCCGATGTATCCCGCCCCTCCCGTAACTAATATTTTCATGTTCGGCTCCATTCCTTTCTCATATTAATACAACGGCTCAAAATTGCATTACTCCAATTTCCCGGCGCCGTCGCCGATCTCAACTTCATAAAATTCAGGCTTTCTGCCGTACGCCTCCTGATAACATGCCGTTAATTTATTTTTAAACAGATTCCGGTTTCTTTTCTTGACAAGGCTCACGGTACAGCCTCCGAAGCCGCCGCCCGTGATACGGCTTCCGATCACTCCCGGCAGTTCCCATGCCGTTTTCACAAGCAGGTCAATTTCCTCGCAGGACACCTCATAATCATCCCGCAGCGAAAGATGCGACTTATTCATCAAACGCCCGAATTCACGAATATCCCCGTTATGCAGCGCATCTAGAGCGTGCACGGTACGCCGGTTTTCCGAAACGGCATGCTTCACGCGTTTTCGCACTATCTCGTCCGATATCAATACCTGATACCGCTCGAACTGCTCATTATTCAAATCACCAAGACTGTTGATATCGAGAACTTTCTGCAGCATATCCAGCCCCCGCTCACATTCCATCCTCCGGTCATTATATGCAGAGGAAACGAGGCTGTGGGTTACGCCGCTGTTTGTTATTATGAGGCTGATATCACCAAGCTCAATCGGCACAAGCTCATACTCCAGCGAGTACGCATCAAGAAAAATTGCATGATTCGCTTTCCCAATCGCAGACGCAAACTGATCCATGATGCCGCATTTCATGCCAATATAATGATTTTCTGCATACTGCCCGAGCAAGGCGATCCGCGTATCCGTTATTTCTTTCATGCCGAAAACATCACGCAGAATCGTTCCCGTCAATACCTCGAGGGATGCAGAAGAAGAAAGACCCGCACCGCTCGGAATATTTCCATAAAGCATAATATCCAAACCATGCCCCGCCGAATATCCGTATTTCTGGAATGCCCAAACTACACCTTTCACATAATTCGTCCAACTTCCGTCTTCTGCCGGAGATAAATCTTTGATTGAGGAAACGATTACGCCGTCCGAACTGAAATTTTCCGAATATAATCTCAGGTCATCGTCGCTTCTCCTGCGCACCAGTCCGTATGTACCAATCGTCAGAGCGCATGGAAATACATGGCCTCCATTGTAATCCGTATGCTCCCCGATCAGATTGACGCGGCCCGGAGCAAAATAAACAGCTGGTTCCTCCCCTTCGCCAAAGATTTGCGTAAACTTCTCTTTTATCGGTTTTATATCCATCTGTCTTTTCCCCATTTCTGCGTTGATATGTTCTATTATATACCGATTCTCCGTTTTTTGCAATCGTATTACGATGAATTACAGAAATGGAAACATTTTTATTTTCCTGATACATGAAAAACAGCGTTTCGTGGCATATTAAGGCATAAAAAGAGCGACTGAAACCAACAATCGCGATCGGAGACAGCCATGGCGGAAAAACGACCTGTTTATATTATTGGACACAAAAATCCGGACAGTGATTCCATCTGTTCGGCGATCGCATATGCCGCGCTGAAAAACGAGCTTTACGGTGGCGGCTATTATGCGGCAAGGGCGGGGCAGATCAGCCTTGAAACCCAATATATTCTAAATTTTTTCCACACGCCGGCGCCGCAGTATATCGGCGACGTCACAACAGAGGTACAGGATATCGAAATATGTCGGACGCAGGGCGTATATAGCGGCATTTCGCTGAAAAAAGCATGGAATATGATGCGGGAACTGGAAGTTGTCACGCTCCCGGTTACAGATGCAGATGGTAAGCTGTCGGGATTGATTACCATCGGAGATATCGCCACCGCATATATGGATGTATACGACAACTGCATCCTGTCCACAGCACGAACCTCCTACCGAAATATTTTGGAAACTCTGGAAGCGCATCTGCTGACCGGCGACGGCAAAGCGGTATTTTCCAAGGGAGAGGTGATCATCTCGGCAGCAAACCCGGATGTCATGGAAGATTACATTCATAGCGGGGATATGGTCATATTGGGAAACCGATATGAATCACAGCTGTGTGCAATTGAGATGGGCGCCGCCTGCATCATCGTGTGCATGAACGCCAAGGTTTCCAAAACAATACAGAGGCTTGCAGACGAACGCGGCTGCAGCATCATCGTGACTCCTTACGATACGTTTACCGCCGCCAGAATGATCAACCAGAGTATGCCGATCAAATATTTTATGAAAAAAAACCATCTGACCGCCTTCCGTCTCTCACAGAAAATAGAAGAAATCAAAGAGGTGATGGGGCAGAAACGCCACCGCGATTTTCCGGTACTTGACGATGAAAATAATTATATTGGAATGATTTCCAGAAGAAATCTGATAAATTTGAGGAAAAAACAGCTCATTCTTGTCGATCACAATGAGGAATCTCAGGCTGTAGACGGCTTTCAGGATGCCCATATCCTGGAAATCATCGACCATCACCGCATCGGAACCCTACAAACGCCGGAACCGGTGCTGTTCCGCAATCAGCCCCTCGGCTGCACATCCACCATCATTTTCCAGATTTATCAGGAAAATGGGATCCAGCCGCCCAAAAACATCGCCGGTCTTCTCATGGCCGCAATTATTTCGGACACGCTTATGTTCCGTTCCCCGACCTGCACGAATGTTGACCGGAAGGCCGCGGAAGCGCTATCCGGGATATGCGGCGTCAATATCGAAGCGTTTGCCGCCGATATGTTTGCAGCGGGAAGCGACTTAAGCTCCAAACAGCCAAAAGAAATATTGGAACAGGATATGAAAAAATTTGAGGTGGGAAATATCCGTTTTTCCGTGAGCCAGATCAACTCTATGAACGCGATCGAGCTCAAAGAAATCAAGGAAAAGCTGTTGCCATATCTGGAAAAAATTTTTCCATCCCTCGGTCTGGACATGGCATTCGTCATGCTGACAAATATTGTGAAAGAGAGTACGGAGCTCCTGTGCTTCGGCGACCGGGCAAAAGAAACCGCCCGCGCTGCATTCCAGCTTCACGAAAACAAAAAGGACATAAAACTAAAGGGGCTGGTTTCCAGAAAAAAACAGCTTATCCCCAGCCTCGTCTCCGCCCTGCAGCAGGCATGACACCGCCGCACAGTTTTTCAATTTAAGCTTGCTGCATAATTATTGAACACATAGTCCATGATCGATGCCGTGCCCACAATCTCACAGCCATAAATATAACCGTCGTCTTTCTCCTGCTGGCGAATGATGCGTACTACGCAGTTTAATGCATCTTTCTCGCAAAGAACGAGCCTTGCGTTAAAATAAAATCCGACCGGCAGCACGCTTTTTGAATAGAAGCCAATGCCCACCTTCGACACGTCAAAAACCTCAATCGGCGCATTAATATTTTCAACCTTTACATTATCCTGCTTAAAGAGCGAGGATATCTCAAGCTCAAGCTTCGCCGGCCACCGCTTTTCTCGCCGCATTTCGATCATACATCTCTTCTCCTTTCTCCATCGCACATGACAAGTTCCCGCTCAGGAAAAAGGTTTCCCCCCGTCCGGTCTCACAATAACTCCCGTAAAATTTCGTTTACTGTGCCCGGATCCGCCTTTCCCTTCATCGCCTTCATCGTCTGTCCCACCAGAAAACCGATCGCTTTCGTCTTTCCCGCCCGGTAATCTGCAACAGACTGCGGATTCTCAGCGATTACCCGCTCAATCGCCTCACGGAGCGCGCCCTCATCATTTACTGTCCTAAGTCCATTATCCTCTACAAACTGCTCCACGTCAATATCTTCTTTAAACATTTTTTCAAAAACTTCTTTTGCCACAGTTGAATTAATCGCATTTTCATCTGTAAGGCGGATCAGGTCGGCGAGATTTTGCGGGGTATATGTGATATCCTCAGGATCCATTTCGTTTTCCTTCAGCAGGCGCATCGTCTCCACCATAAGCCAGTTTGACACTTTTTTCGGATTGCGGCAGATCGCCGTAGTCGCTTCAAACAAATCGGCAAGCGTTTTTGAACCGGTAATAATATTAATATCATATTCAGGAATTCCGAATTCTTTTTTATAACGCGCCGCCTTTTCCTCCTGAAGCTCGGGCTGGCGCGCCTTCACCTCCTGAATCCATTCGTCGCTGATCGATACCGGCGCAAGGTCCGGATCGGGAAAGTAGCGGTAATCCTGCGCATCCTCCTTAGAACGCATCGCATACGAATATTCTTTATTGTCATCCCACCTTCTCGTCTCCTGAACGACTTTTTTCCCCTCTTCCAGCAGCTCAATCTGCCGGGCGCGCTCACCCTCGATCGCCCTTGATATCGCCTTAAAAGAGTTTAAATTTTTCATCTCAGTCCGCGTCCCGAGCTCAGACGCGCCCGCCTCGCGCACCGAAAGATTCACATCCGCGCGCATCGAGCCCTCGTTTAGCTTGCAGTCGGAAGCCCCCAGATACTGAATCGTCATGCGGAGTTTGTCCAGATAAGCGATGACCTCTTCGGCGCTTCTCATATCGGGTTCCGACACGATTTCGATCAGGGGGACGCCGGAGCGGTTGAAATCGACAAGCGAGCAGTCTTCCCACTCGTCGTGTACGAGCTTTCCGGCATCTTCTTCCATATGAATTTCATGAATGCGCACCTTTTTCTTTCCGGCATTCGTCTCAATCTCCACATATCCGTTCCGGCAAATCGGAAGATAGAGCTGGGAAATCTGATAATTCTGCGGATTATCCGGATAAAAGTAATTTTTCCGGTCAAATTTGCAGTATTGCGTTATCGTACAGTTTGTCGCCAGCCCGACTGCCATCGCATACTCCACGACCTGTTTATTTAATACGGGCAGAGCCCCCGGCATACCGGTACATACCGGACACGTATGCGTATTCGGCGCGCCGCCGAATTCTGTACTGCACCCGCAGAAAATTTTCGTCTTTGTGGCAAGTTCCACATGAACCTCAAGCCCAATGACTGTCTCATATTGCTTTCCCATGATTCACCTCATTTCTGCGCTGCATTCAAATGTATAGGCAGCGCGGATGATCGTTTTCTCTTCAAAACAGTTTCCGATCAGCTGCAGCCCGACCGGAAGCCCTTTGTCATCCTTCCCGCATGGAATGCATATGCTCGGAAGCCCCGCCAGATTGACGGAAACTGTATAAATGTCCCCAAGGTACATCTGGATCGGATCGCTCAGGCTCTCGCCGATTTTCGGCGCCGTCGTCGGCGCAGCCGGCCCGAGAATTACGTCATAGGTTTCAAATGCACGGTCAAATGCCTCCTTAATCAATGCCTTTGTGCGGAGCGCCTTCAAATAATATGCGTCATAATATCCGCTGCTCAAAACATAAGATCCCAGCATAATACGCCGTTTCACTTCCGCGCCGAAACCCTCTGACCTGGTTTTTTTGTACATATTATGAAGCCCTTCGTACTGTTTTGTGCGGTATCCGTATTTAACGCCGTCAAAACGGGCCAAATTTGAACTGGCCTCCGCCGATGCAATGATATAATATGCGGGAATCGCATATTCGACAAGGCTTAAGTCAAATTCCTCCACAACAGCCCCCCGCTTTGCGAGTATGCCCGCCGCATTCAGAACCGCATCCCTTACCTGAGGATCAAGCCCCTCTCCGATATACTCTTTCGGGATGCCGATCCGCATTCCCTCCACATTATTGACGAGACCGGAGGTAAAGTCCAGATCATCCCTTTTGACAGATGTGCTGTCTTTCTCGTCGTAGGAAGATATTGTTTCCAGTATTGCGGCACAGTCCGTCACATCCTTTGCCACCGGTCCGATCTGATCAAGCGACGAACCGTAGGCGATAAGCCCGTAACGCGAAACCGTGCCATAAGTCGGCTTCAACCCCGTAACCCCGCAGAACGAGCTGGGCTGCCGGATGGAGCCGCCCGTATCCGAGCCGAGCGCATACGGACATTGCTCCGCTGCCACTGCAGCGCAGGATCCGCCGGAAGACCCGCCCGGAACATGCTCCGTATTATGCGGATTCCTCGTGATCCCGTATGCAGACGTTTCCGTCGTGCTTCCCATCGCAAATTCATCCATATTGGTCTTCCCGATCATGACCGCGCCCGCCTTCTCCAGATTGCGGACTGCTTCTGCCGTATACACCGGCTTAAAATTTGCAAGTATTTTAGAGCTGCACGTCGTGAGAACTCCCTCCGTGCACATATTATCCTTGATCGCCACCGGTACGCCCGCAAGGGGTCTGGTCAACTCCCCGCGGTCGATTTTTTCCTGTACCTCCGCTGCCCGCGCAAGAATTGCATCCTCATCCAATACGGTCACAAAACTATGCAGTAAATCTTCGGATTTTTTTATACTTTCCAATGACGCAAGCGCAGCGTCCCTGACTGAAACACTGCCTTCCTTAATCTTCTTTCCAAGCTCCACAGCCGTTAAACTCATCAGCCCCATCTCAAAACTCTCCATTTCCGCGCCGCTTTCTGCGCATAACGAGTCTGTGTCAGGCCATGCCATGGCTTTGCCATACTATGGATTTGCCATGCCATGGCTTTGCAGCGCGCAGACACAAATCTCGCGTGTGAAAAATCTTATTTTTCCACACTTCTCTCTTTCCGTATCAATCAAATGTTTTCGGAACCATGTATGTCCCCTCTTTTTTTGCGGGTGCATTTGCCAGCATCTCCACGCAAGCATCCTCATTTGCCACAACATCCTCCCGAAATACATTTTGAACCGGAAGTACGTGCGACATCGGCTCCACGCCGTCCGTATTGAGCTCGTTGAGTTTATCAATATAGTCCAGCATTTTCCCCATGTCTTTTTTTGCCTGCTCCTTTTCCTCACCGGAAAGCTCTAGCTTAGCAAGTATTCCCACATATTCTATCGTCTCATCCGTAATCATATTCGCCATAACAATCCTCATTCCCGCGCTGCTTTCTGCGCATAACGAGTTTGTGTCAAGCCATGCTGTGGCTTTGCCATGCTGTGGCTTTGCCATGCTGTGGCTTTGCCATGCTGTGGCTTTGCAGCGCGCAAACACAAATCCCGCATGTGAAAAACTTGTTTTTCCACACTGTGCCTTTTTTATGGTTCCAGACGGCTCATATCTCTCGGGAACAATGTCGTCTCTCTCACATTTTCCTCCCCGAGGAGCTTCATCGTCATTCTCTCCAGACCGATTCCGAGCCCGCCATGCGGCGGCATGCCATGTTTAAATATCATCATATAATGCTCCATGCCCTCATCCGTCATACCCCTCGCTTTTATCTTTTCCTCCAGCACGTCGAAATCATGGATGCGCTGTCCGCCCGTAGTGACCTCCAGACCGCCAAACAATAGGTCGAAGCTCAGCGTAAACGTCGAGTCGGACGGATCATCCATCGCATAAAACGGTCGTTTTTTGGAAGGGTAATGCGTGACAAATACAAAATCCGCATTGTACTCTTCCTTAAAATATCTGCCTATGAGAGCTTCCTCTTCCGGTTCAAGATCATAAGGGTTGCGGATTTTGCGGTCATACTTTTCCGCCACCAGCCGTTTTGCCTCATCAAAGCGAACCTGCGGAATACGCTCCGTGTCGGGAAGCGTCACGCTGAGGAGTTCAAGTTCTTTTCCGTACTCTCTTTGAAGAAGCGCCGTCATATACTGCAAAAATCCCGTTTCCATCTCCATAATATCCTCGAAGCTATCGATATACCCCATCTCAAAGTCAAGTGAAGTATACTCGTTCAAATGCCGCTTCGTATTGTGCTTCTCTGCCCGGAAAACCGGGGCGGTTTCAAATACGCGGTCAAACACGCCCACCATCATCTGTTTATAAAACTGCGGGCTCTGCTCCAAAATAGCTGGACGATGAAAATAATCCAGCCTGAATATATTGGCGCCGCCCTCCGCTCCCTTTGCGCCGATTTTCGGCGTATGAATCTCCGTAAAGCCCTGTGAAAACAAGTATTCGCGGAATCCGCGCACAATTCCTTCCTGTATTTTAAATTTTGCGCGCTCTATTACATTTCGCAGAGAAATCGGACGAAGATTTAATTTTGTCTCCAAAGAAGTATCCAGCTTCCATTTATTAATTGCGATCGGCGTCGGCTCTTTCGGTTCTGAGAGAATTCTGATTTCCTGCAACCGTATCTCGAATCCGTTCGGCACCCGCTCTTCCATGCTGACAATTCCGGCAACCTCAACGGCGGACGCCTCCTTCAATCCTTTTACGTTTACATTGGCGGCGTCCTTCTCAATCACCGTCTGCACCAGTCCGTCCCGTCTGCGGAGAACAACAAACGCCACATCTCCCATATCGCGGATCTTATGCACCGCGCCGTTCATCCTGATCCGCTTTCCCTCATAATCCCCATTTAACACGTCTGAAATCCCGACTATCTCTTTTTCCGAGTGTCCCGATATAAATTCCATAACATCGCCCTGCCTTTCCGCGCACCCAAGATCTATCGCTTCACCGGCAGCTCTTGCTGCGCAGGGTCAGCCCTTGCGCAAATAAGGCCGCCCCGGTGAAGCAAATTCTGCATGAGACGAGCCTCAATGCCTATCATCTCCATATATGAATAAAGGAGACAGCAATCCCATGTGCTGACTCCTTTGTCATGAGATAGATTATATCCCATTTCCCCACATCTGTCAAGATGTAATCGCGCGCCGGATGAAGTAAAATGTCCAATTTACAATTTTATATAAATATGGTATAATATCCGCGAAAGCAATAAGCCGTGCAGAGAAAGCGAATAACAAGCCGGCTGCTTGCAGACAGATTTGTCATTCGCCTTCGACATAGGGCGCAAGCCCGAGACCGAGAGGACACGGAGTGTTCACGAGGGATGCACGGCTTACCCAAAATATGGCATAATAACGAGGAAAATGCCGACGACGCTTGCGTCAGGAGGCATTTGACGAGCATCTCCATCGAGACGAAGTCGAGATGGCATAATAACGAGGAAAATGTCAACGGCGCTGGCGCCAGGAGGCATTTGACGAGCATCTCCATCGAGACGAAGTCGAGATGGCATAATAACGAGGAAAATGTCAACGGCGCCGGCGTCAGGAGGCATTTGACGAGCATCTCCATCGAGACGAAGTCGAGATGGCATAATAACGAGGAAAATGTCAACGGC
>CANQCY010000038.1 GCA_947591245.1 uncultured Lachnospiraceae bacterium
GCC
This sequence comes from uncultured Lachnospiraceae bacterium, assembly GCA_947591245.1. Lineage (GTDB taxonomy): Bacteria > Bacillota > Clostridia > Lachnospirales > Lachnospiraceae > Eubacterium_F. Next base: position 4 of record CANQCY010000038.1, read on the forward strand.
GTCCGCATCTCTTTCGGTGCGTCAGCAAATATTATTTTACCAAGGGTTTCCTCTTTTGTCAACACTTTTTTTGAAATTTTTTTATTTTTTTGGATTTTTAGTCATATCGGCGGTTTTTTACTCAGTTTTTATCGCTGATTCAGGCTGTCGGAACGCCGTAACCGACCTCAGGCAGTTCCCGGATTTGTCTAAGTCAAGCCAATAAATCATAGTTTGAGAACAATGCTTGGATCGCCGCTTCATATTCCAATCGCTTTTGCGCTTTTTTAATGTTCTTCTCGATTTTGGAATCATATTGGAAAGAATGAATCATATAACTCCAAATCTCCTTCATTTTAAACAAAACCGTTTTATCGCCGCTCAAAACGCCCTGATATCCCTCATAAACCGTATTATGAAAGTTCCTCAGCGTCTCTTTATCCATCTCTGTTCCGTTCTTAATACAACATGCCAATCCCGGATTGCGGAGGATTCCTCTTCCCAGCATGACGCGTTTCAGCTTCGGAAACTGTTCCACAAGCCTGGCATACATCTCCCTGCTAAAAATATCTCCATTATAACAGACCTCTGCCTTACTCTTTTCATATCCATTTGAAAATGCTGACAGATTCGGTTTATTTTTATAATAATCTTCCCTTGTCCGCGGATGAATGATCAGTTCATGAAGGGGAAACTGATTAAAAACATCCAAAAGCGCTGCAAACTCATCTGCATCTTTCATGCCGATCCGTGTCTTAATCGAAATTTTGATTCCCTCACCGGCATTGACGGTCTGATTTGAAAATATCTCATCAAGAAAAAACTTTAACTGCTCCGGCTCTGACAAAAAGCCCGCGCCTTTCTTTTTGGAAACGACGGTTCCCGCCGGACACCCAAGGTTTAAGTTCACTTCATAATAACCGTAATCCATTAAAAAATGTACGGTTTTTAAAAACATTTCAGCGTGATTTGTCAAAATCTGCGGCACCGTATACATTCCCTCATTATGTTCCGGAAGAATATCCGACTTTTCACGGCTTCTGCATATTTTCTTGCGGTTCGGTGAAATGAACGGAGTAAAATATTTATTTATTTCACCAAAATATTTATGGTAAGCCCTTCGGTAAATATATCCGGTAATTCCCTCCAGCGGCGCCAAATAAAATTCCATCGCTTCATTCTCCCTCTTCAATAAAAATGTTTTTCCGGCCAGGTACCTTTTATAAAAAACCGAACCGCCGTTTACTTTTTTATAGCAATTATTTTTTCACGAATTAACATAGCTGAGGAAACAAATAAAATCAATACGCTTATAAACTGGGACGTCGATAACGATAATAAAAATCCCCTATATTCGTCTCCGCGAAAAAATTCAATAAAAAATCGGCTGGCCGCATATATTGATAAATAGTATATGAATAATTTCCCCTTTTTCTTGTTTTGCTTTTCTAAATGATCTAAATAAATAAAGAGAAAAATATTCAGGAATATTTCCAGCAATTGGACGGGAAATCTCCTCACTCCATTGGCGCTCGATATCGGGGAATTATGATATACTATGCCAAATTCGCTCTTTATTCCATAACAGCAGCCGCTCAAAAAGCATCCAAGCCTTCCAAACATATGAAACAAAGGAATGCACGGCGTTATCACATCCGTGTAAAGGATCATATCATATTTTTTCTTTTTAATATAAATAAAACCTGCCAATAGCCCTCCCAGCAAACCTCCATAAAAAACCGAACCGCCGAATACAGCCATACACATATTTATAAATTGGCGAAAGGACTCAAACGAACTTTTTGTCAAATATTTAATGTTCGTCAATCCATATAGCACATGTCCGCCCAGCAGGACTCCGATAGAGACGACTAAGTAAAATATAATCATGTCGTTTTCATCTTTTCCTCTTTTTTTGAACTTGTAGCAGGCATAAAATCCAGCGATAAAATAGCCTAATAAAGAGACTATCATATATGCCGAAAATTCTTTTCCCAGGAAATAAAAGTTTTTAATCATATCATTATATATCCTCTCTCAAATCCGATTTTTAAAGCAAGAAAAAATGCCAACAACAAGATAGTTGGTGGCATCCTCTAAACGTAACCTGGTAATTTTACAAATTACAAAAGCCCAGCCGTTCCCGCTGCAGTAGCACAAGCAAGCACGCAAATCGCGCCAAGTGCGGAAAAAGCCGTTCCTATAATTCCTAACACCAAACCCGCTGTGGCAAGTCCTTTCTTTTCCGAGGCGCAGCTTTTTCGAGCCTTAACGCCAAAAACAATACCAAGAATAGCTAATACAAGCGTAAAATAACATACAATTGGTATAAACGAACCTACGATACCCAAAATACCACACACTAAAGCTGCAACTGATAAACCATTTCCTGACTGCTGTTCCATAAAATAAATCCTCCTATTTGTTTGTAACTGGCTTAACACAACATCTCTGTTGTTTAATATAGTGTACTTTTTAGGACACTTCCATCTTTTGACAAGTTTAACATACTAACGTTAATCTGTCAATTGATTATAGTAAAATTTTGAACCGCCGAATTGACTATTAACCGGTGATGTGATATAACATTTACATATCATTATACATAAATTCTACGGTGAAGCGGGTGAATGCAATATGCCATACATAAACATCTGCGGCAAGCAAATATATTTTGAGGAATACGGTAAAGAGAACGGCGCGGCTTTGGTATACCTTCACGGCGGTCCCGGCGAGAGCTGCCTGACATATACCTATCAGGCAAAACAGCTCGGAACGCATTGCCGCGTTATCAGCTTTGATCAGTACGGAGTGTTCCGCTCCGACGCTCTCCCGGAAGACTGCAAGCTGTGCGTGAACGATCTTGTGGAAATGACAGAGCAAATGCGGATAGCGCTCGGCATAAAGAGCTGGATACCGCTCGGACATTCCTTCGGGGGGGGGATGCTTGCGCTCATTTATGCCCACACATACCCCGACAGCGCCGATGCTGTCATTTACGACAACCCCATGTGGAGCGCTCTGCATACTGCGAGGGCGATCGCAAATGCCACTCTGCCGTACTATGAGCAGAGTGATAATGCGGAGCAGATCGGACTTTGCAAAGAAATTTTGAGAAACGGCATATCTGCAAAAGAAGCCTTTGGCAAATCTATGAGCATAGATATGTACGAGGAGGTTCGGCATTACTGTCACATAATAGACGCGGAAAAGTATAATGCCTATATCAATAACCATATTGGCGATCCGCAGGTGTCAGAAGATTGCTGGGGCAAGTTTGCCGCTTTCAGGCAGAAGCTTTTTGAATCGGCGGATTTTTATGAAAACTATCTGCCGTATATTGCCGACATACGCAAACCGCAGCTTCTGATCGTCGGCGAATACGACATGACCTGCGGGGATTACGAGAGGGAGTATTTTAGCAAGCGCGCAAAAAACGGCGTGACAGAAGTTCTTGCCAACTGCGCGCACCTGTCTTGGTTTGAGCAGCCGGTGAGATACACCGAGCTGATATGCGATTTCGTGCTGCAAAAATTCGTTCGGCGCTATGCTGGTTCCCGTTGAAGCTTATGAAGGCGGAAAACAGGTTGCTGCCGCATTGCCCTCGAGAATCGTTGCCTCTTCCTCATATTCTATCCGCATCAGCGTAAGGCCGTTTGCCGGCGCAGTCGGCCCGGCCAGAGACCGGTCCGCCCGGCATAATGCCCGCGCGACTGATTCCGGTTCTCGCCGCCCCATTCCGACTTCAATCAATGTTCCCGCTATGATGCGCACCATATTATACAGAAAACCGTTTCCCGTAATCCGTATCTTTATATCTTCCCCATTTTCCAATATTTTTATATCGTATACCGTGCGCACCGTGGACTTAACCTGACTGCCTGCAGAACAGAAACTGCCGAAATCATGTTCGCCGGGCAGATACTCCGCCGCCTGGCGCATACGCTCCACATCAAGAGGAATATACGCAAAATAGGCATACAGCCGCTTGGTCGGAAGCTGTATACCGGCATTTGTGACCGCATATTCATATGTTTTACGGCTTAATTCATAGCGGGGATGAAAGCCATCCCTTACCCGCTCTGAACTCATCACGCGGATATCCTCCGGCAGACGCTGATTAACCGCCAATGCAATTTTTTCAGGCGAAATTCTCGTGCATGTATCAAATACCGCCACATTTCCCAAGGCATGTACGCCCGCGTCCGTGCGGCTCGCCCCCAGAAGCACAACCTCCTCGCCCAATAGCTCCCGCAGCGCCTTGGTCAGAACCCCTTCAACGGAAACCGAATTATTCTGTATCTGCCACCCGTGGTAATTCGTTCCGTCATAGGCGACCCTCAGGCGGATCCTTTTGGATTCTCCCTGACCGGGATGATTTTTTTTCTCTCTTTCGCTCAATTTTAGCCCTTTCTTTCCAATTTAAAATGAAACATAGCGGTTCACGAGCATACTCGAAGCTATGTATACGGCCAGCACAATATACGCCCGGATATCCGCCGCCCGGTATTTCAACGGCTTCATTTTTGTCCTTCCCCCACCGCCGTGATAGCATCTTGCCTCCATCGCAAGCGCCAGGTCATAAGCGCGTTTTGTCGAAGCCACAAGAAGGGGGACGAGTATTGAAACCATCGCCCTCATCCGCTTGACAATGCTCCCTTCATCAAAATCAGCTCCTCGGGCGCTCTGCGCCTTAATAATACGGTTTGCCTCTTCAAGAAGGATCGGAATAAATCGGAGCGCCAGCGACATCATCATCGCCAGATCATGAACCGGAACCTTCAATGCATTCAACGGCTTCAGCAGGCTTTCAATTGCGTCCGTCAGCTTATTCGGCGTAGTCGTATAAGTGAGAAGCGACGCGCCAATCACCAGATAAATAAGGCGCAGCACAATAAAAATCCCCCGCCTTAATCCCTGCCATGTGGCAGTTAGCAAAAAACGCCCGCTGATTCCCCACTGGAAAGCCACATCTCCCCGGGTAAAAAAAATATTGTATACCGCGGTAAAACATACAAGGAATAAAATGGGCTTCAAGCCTTTCAAGATAAAGCGTAACGGCACGCGGCTTATAACGATAACGGCGGCAAGAAATACTGTTGCTGCGATGTATCCGGCAAATCCCTTAAAAAGAAACAGAGAAACCAGATATACGAGCGCTGCAATCAGTTTCAGCCGCGGATCCAGGCTATGTATTTTAGATTCGGACGGATAATATTGTCCAATCGTAATATCTCTCAACATAACGCATCCCTCCCGTCTTATCGCAGAATTTCATAACATCTCAGTATCGCATCAACCGCCTGCCCGACATTTACGGCTCCATGCGAAATGGGGATGCCATGCTCGGCGAGGCCTTGCAACACATATGTGACCTGGGGGGCGCGGAGTCCGATTCGTTCTAACTCTTTATAATGGGAAAAAACCTGCGCCGGCGTTCCATCAAAGGCAACAGTTCCACCGTTTAATACAATAAGGCGGTCCACAAATTTCCCCATATCCTCCATACTGTGCGAAGCGATAATGACGGTTATATTCTGCTCGTCATGCAGGCGCCTGAGCATCCGCAAAATATCATTTCCGCCAGCCGGGTCAAGTCCTGCAGTGGGCTCGTCCAAAACGAGCACTTCCGGCTTCATGGCAAGCACGCCGGCGATCGCAACGCGGCGTTTCTGGCCGCCGGATAAACTAAGCGGCGATACATCCAGAAGATCATCCGATATCCCCACCAGTTTCAGCGCCTCATATGAACGCATATCCGCCTCGAGGGGATCAATCCCGAGATTTCCAGGTCCGAATTTAACGTCCTCAATCACAGTTTTTTCAAAGAGCTGGTATTCCGGATATTGAAACACAATACCCACCTTCCCCCGGAGCTTCTTTTTGGAATAATCGCTGTCGTTAATATCCGCTCCATTATAATACACTCCGCCGCCCGTCGGAACAAGCAATCCGTTTAAGAGCTGGATCAGCGTTGATTTTCCGGAACCGGTATGTCCGATCATCCCGATCATCTCTCCCTCGTTGATCGTTAAACTGACATTATACAAAGCCACCTTTTCAAACGCCGTTCCCTTACCGTATACATACTCTACCTCATTTAATAATATGGACATCCTGTTCCCCCCTTTCGGTTGTCCCTCGCTTAATGTTTCAACAGATCTGCCATTTTTTCCACAAACTCATCTACCGTAATTACATCAGCGGGCGCCGGAACGCCTCGTTTTCTGAGTTCTGCCGCCAGTTCTGCCACCTGCGGCACATCCAGATGAAACGCTTTGAGCTGTTCCGTCTGCGAAAAAACCTCTTTCGGTCTGCCGCTCATCACAAGCTTTCCCTCATTCATCACAAGGATCCGATCCGCCTGCGCCGCCTCATCCATAAAATGAGTGACCCACAATACAGTGATCCCTTCTTTTTTATTAATTTCCTTCACTGCCTCCATCACCTGCTCGCGGCCGGCGGGATCCAACATCGCCGTGGATTCATCAAATACGATGCATTTTGGCTTCATGGCAAGCACGCCGGCAATCGCGACGCGCTGTTTCTGCCCTCCTGAAAGGTTGTTGGGCGATGCCTTCCGATTCCCGTACATTCCCACCTTTTTCAGCGCCTCCTCTGCCCGGCGCCATATTTCCTCCGTCGAAAAGCCCAAATTTTCCGGCCCGAAACCAACATCGTCTTCCACAACATTCTGCACGATCTGATTGTCCGGATTTTGAAATACCATGCCCGCGCGCTGGCGGATCTTCCACAGCATGCCGTCGTCTCTTGTATCGATCCCATCCACATATACCGTTCCCTCCCCCGGAAGAAGAATGGCATTGATGTGCTTGGCAAGCGTGGACTTCCCCGATCCGTTTTGCCCTAAAATAGCTACAAACTCGCCTTTATTTACTTGAAACGTCAAATGGTCGAGCGCCATTTCAACACCGATCACTTCATTATTTTCGTCCCGCCGTATATATTCAAATACGAGATTCTCTACTTTTACCAAACCAAGCCCTCCGATTAAATCCTTTCTATTCAGTCAGAACTTAATTTATATTGCCTTTGCAAAAAGCGGCACGACCTTCCGACCGTACCGCTTGCCATTCTTCTCTGGAAACTGCCATGAAATAAATTTATATTTTTATGGCAGCGCCTTATTGTTATCCACATAAAAACCTTCATGAATTACACAAGTTCAATCACTACTTCCATCGCCGCATCGCCTTTACGCGGTCCGATTTTCACAATTCTCGTGTAACCGCCTTTGCGGTTTTCATATTTCGGAGCGATTTCATCAAACAATTTGCTTGCGATATCCACTTTCTTTGTTCCTTTTCTTCTGCCCGCTGTCGTGCTCGGAACCTCTGTGATGCCGTACAGCATTTTGTTCATCTGGCGTCTTGCATGAAGACGGGACGGAGCCTCGCGTCTGACTTCCTTGTCAACAGTATCGAATACTGTTACTTTCTTGCCGTCAACGACCTCTTTCACTCTTTTTCCGTCTTTATCTTTCTGAGGCACTTTTGCCGTAACAGTAACAGTCTCATAGTTATCCTTCTCGCGGACTGCCATAGCAATCATATGCTCAGCAATTTTGCGGATTTCCTTCGCCTTGGCTTCCGTAGTAACAATCTTGCCGTGGTACAGAAGATTTGTCACCTGATTGCGAAGCAAAGCTTTTCTCTGGCTGGAAGTTCTTCCAAGCTTTCTATAACCTGCCATTTTTTCCCTCATTTCTGCGCTGCAAAATATACTATTCTAATGAACGTTCAATTCGGTTCGTGCCCGCAGCGCCGACACAAACGGTTTCATATCTGCAACAAATTTCATTAATCATCGCCTGATTTGAGTGAAAGTCCCAGCTCCTTCAGTTTAGCAAGCACTTCTTCCAAAGATTTGCGTCCCAAGTTGCGGACTTTCATCATATCGTCAGCTGTTTTATTCGTAAGCTCCTCGACCGTATTGATTCCGGCTCTCTTCAAACAGTTATAAGAACGAACTGACAATTCAAGCTCATCAATATTCAGTTCAAGCACCTTTACAGCGTCGTCCTCTTCTTTTTCCACGATCACTTCCGCCATCTTAGCTCTCTCCGACAAATCAATGAACGTGTTCAAATGCTCACTCATAACCTTTGCCGCAAAACTGATCGCCTCATCCGGCTCAAGCGTTCCGTTGGTATATATATCCAGCGTCAGCTTATCAAAATCCGTAATCTGACCAACACGCGTGTTTTCAACCGATATATTTACCCTGTCGATCGGAGTGAATATCGAATCAATCGGAATCACGTCAATCGCCATCTCTTCGCGTTTGTTCTTCTCAGAACTTACATAGCCACGACCATTGACAACAGTCATCTCTATGTAGAGCTTACAGTCGGCTCCGCCATTTAATGTCGCAATAACCTGATCCTTATTGACAATCTCAAGATCCGGGTCGCATTTGATGTCTGCTGCCGTAACGATTCCTTCACCATTTGCATCAATATACATCGTCTTCGTTTCATTCAGGTTGGCGCTCGCATTTTTGATCGCCAGACTTTTAATGTTCATAACGATCTCCGTAACATCTTCCTTCACGCCGGGAATGGCGCTGAATTCGTGAACAATGCCGTCAATCTTGATGTGGCTTACCGCAGTGCCCGGCAAAGATGAAAGCATAATACGCCTTAAAGAATTACCCAAAGTTGTTCCGTATCCTCTTTCAAGCGGTTCAACGACAAAGCGACCATATTTTTTATCTTCCGAAATCTCAGCAATTTCAATTCTTGGCTTTTCAAACTCAAACACTCTAGGACCCTCCTTTTGGGTTTACATGATTACTTGGAGTACAGCTCGACGATCAACACTTCATTGACAGGAACGTCAATCTCTTCCCTTGCCGGAACCTGCTTCACAGTTCCCCGCAGGTTTTCATGATCCGCTTCCAGCCACGCCGGAACCATACGCGAACCCGTAACCTCTAAAATGTCCTTATACCTTTGTGCACCCTTGAATTTTTCTTTGATCTCGATCACATCACCGGCTTTAAGCTGATAAGACGGAATATTAACTGCTTTCCCATTTACAAGCACGTGCTTGTGGTCTACAATCTGTCTTGCCTCTTTTCTCGTTCTTCCATAGCCAAGACGGAACATAACATTATCCAGCCTCATCTCAAGAAGAATCATGAGGTTTTCACCGGTTGTGCCGTACTTTAATTTCTGCGCCTTCGTAAAATAATTACGGAAAGGCTTCTCAAGTACACCGTATATGAATTTTGCTTTCTGCTTCTCTTTTAACTGCATGCCGTACTCGCTTAATTTTCTTCCGGCCCTCGCGTTTCTCTTCGATTTTTTATCAATACCAAGATACACCGGATCTAAATCGAGAGATCTGCATCTTTTCAAAACAGGCGTCATATCTCTAGCCATTATTTCCTCCATTCTGCCGCACTCACGGCTTCAACTTCTAATCTCAATAAACGAACTGATTCGCCAATTTATACTCTTCTTCTCTTCGGCGGTCTGCAGCCATTGTGCGGAACCGGCGTAACATCCTGAATACTGGTCACTTCAATACCGCAGTTCTGGATCTCGCGGATCGCTGCTTCTCTTCCCGATCCCGGTCCCTTTACCATAACTTCTACCGACTTCAGGCCATGAGGCAGAGCTGCCTTCGCCGCCGTCTGCGCTGCCATCTGTGCCGCATACGGAGTAGATTTTCTGGAACCGCGGAATCCAAGTCCGCCTGCGCTTGCCCATGAAATCGCATTTCCCTGCATATCGGTCAGCGTTACGATTGTATTATTAAAAGATGACTGAATGTGCGCTTGTCCTCGGTCAATATTTTTCTTGACACGCTTTTTTGCCACTTTTTTTGCAACTTTCTTAGCCATTGACAAAACCTCCTAAATTATTTCTTTTTATTCGCTACTGTACGTTTTGGACCTTTTCTTGTTCTGGCATTCGTCTTCGTCTTCTGCCCGCGAACCGGCAGGCCTTTTCTGTGGCGAATCCCGCGGTAGCATCCAATTTCCTGTAACCGTTTGATATTCAAGGCAACCTCCCTGCGAAGATCACCCTCTACCACCTGTGTTCTGTCAATAACGTCACGGATCTTTGCAACGTCTTCATCGGTCAAATCTTTACAACGGATGTCCGGATCAACGTTTGCCTCGCTCAAAATACGTTTGGAGCTGGAAATGCCGATTCCATAAATATAGGTAAGACCTATCTCTACACGTTTTTCTCTTGGTAAATCTACACCACTGATACGAGCCATGTGTACTTTACACCTCCATATAATAATAAAATAGTATAGGAAAGAGACGGAGCATGTCTCTTCCATCTAAGGGCTTTTCGCCGGAAAAACCCCCGGAATCTCCCTTCAGGAGTTCCGTAGCCGCTTTAAATCATAACAACGCTACAGGCAAAGAACCGATGAATTTCTTCTATAATAATACTCATTATACAGAAGGCCTGCACGGAGAATCCTGAAACGCTTAGCGTTACGATATCACAGTAGTTCCATGACGGTATGGACTACTATAACACAGAAAGCAAGACTTATATATAAACACGATAAGAACCCAAAGCGCTGCTTTAGGTCTCTCTGATATATTCTTTAGCCCTGTCTTTGCTTGTGTTTAGGATTTTCACAGATAACTCTGATCCTTCCCTTTCTTTTAATGATCTTGCATTTTTCACAAATTGGTTTTACTGAAGATCTAACCTTCACAGTAATAACCTCCTTTCACACGACTTTCATTCGCCGAAAGTCCATTTACGAGTATAACACATAAAACTGTGCATTGCAAGCACTTTTTCCTTAATTTGGGGAATTTTTTGCTTCTCTTATTTATCTCTCCACACAATTCTTCCTTTAGTCAAATCATACGGAGACAACTCCAGCGTTACCTTATCGCCGGGTAAGATACGAATAAAATTCATCCTCAGCTTACCGCTGATATGAGCCAAAACCTTGTGCCCATTCTCAAGCTCTACCTGAAACATTGCATTTGGCAGCTTTTCAACAACGGTTCCTTCAATTTCAATTACATCTGCTTTTGACATACGCTACTCTCCTATTCATTAATAAAGCGATAAAATTTCCGGTTCCCCATCGGTAATCAGAATCGTATTTTCGTAATGCGCCGAATTCATACCATCTCTGGTGACTACCGTCCAATCGTCTTCCAATATCCATACTTTCCAGTCGCCCGCGTTCACCATCGGTTCGATTGCAAGCGTCATGCCCGGACGAAGCTTCGGACCCCTGCCGACTGGCTTGTAATTCGGAATCTGCGGCTCTTCATGCAGATGAGAGCCGATTCCATGCCCCACCAGATCCCGCACAACAGAAAATCCGTGACCCTCCGCATATTTCTGAACCGCGGAAGATATGTCATGCAGATGATTCCCCGGCAGCGCCATCCTGATTCCCTCAAAAAAGCTCTGTTTTGTAACCTCAATCAATTTTGCATCTTCGTCACTGATCGTTCCTACCGCATGGGTTCTGGCAGCGTCCGAATGATACCCTTTGTATATCACCCCCGCATCCAGACTCACAATGTCGCCTTCCTCAAGCCTCCGCTTATCCGTCGGAATCCCGTGGACTACCTCATCATTTACCGAGACGCAGATGGATGCCGGGTATCCCTCATAATTCAGAAAGGACGGCGCGCATTTTGCCTTGTGGATAAACTCGGCGCCCTTCCGGTCAATATCCAGAGTCGTGATTCCCGGCGCGATGATTTCCGCCAGCTTATCGTGTACTTCGGCAAGTATTTTCCCAGCCTCCCGCATCAGTGAAATTTCACGCTCTGATTTAATCGTAATAGCCATTACACTGTCTCCACTCCTCTTTCCTGTTTGCCTTATTTCTCCAAAATTTTGACGATCTCATCAAATACCGCCTCGAGATCAACAGTTCCGTCCACTTCTTTCAGGATACCCTCTTTCGTGTAGTAATCAATAAGAGGCTGCGTCTGATTGTGGTAAACTTCCAAACGCTGCTTCACCGTTTCCGGTTTATCATCATCGCGAAGAATAAGCTCGCCGCCGCAAGCGTCGCATACGCCTTCCGCCTTCGTCGGGTTATATTTAATATGATAGGTTCCGCCGCAGGACACGCATGCGCGTCTGCCTGACATCCTGTTTATAATGCTTTCGTCCGGCACTTCCACATTGATGGCAAAATCCATTTTCTCGCCGATTTTTTTCAAAGCCTCGGTCAACGCTTCTGCCTGCGGAATCGTGCGCGGAAAACCATCCAGAACATAACCCTTTTTTGCATCATCCTGAGCCAGACGGTCAACCACGAGATCAACAACAAGCTCATCCGGCACGAGCAGCCCCTGATCCATATACGTTTTCGCTTTTTGTCCGAGTTCCGTATTCTCCTTTATATTCGCACGGAAAATATCTCCCGTAGAAATATGAGGAATGCCGTATTTCTCAGATATCTTTTTTGCCTGCGTTCCTTTTCCTGCGCCCGGAGCGCCCAGCATAACTATTTTCATATCCATCCCTGCCTCTCTTTATTCAATGATTTTACAGTGTAAAAAGGTAAGGCGACCTCACGAAAAAACAAATGTAATTTCGCAGGCCGACTGCCTTTTATCTGCATGCTCAGCTTAGTCACCCAAAAATCCTTTATAATTGCGGATCAAAAGCTGGGACTCTATTTGCTTTAATGTCTCAATCACAACTCCGACGATAATGATCAGCGACGTACCGGTAAATGATACGTTTGCACCGAATACTCCTGAGAAAACAATCGGAAGCACGCATACAATAACCATTGCCACTGCGCCGATAAAGATAATGCTGTTAAGCACTTTCGTCAGATAATCCGTCGTCGGTTTTCCGGGACGGATGCCCGGTATAAATCCACCCTGCTTCTTCATATTATTCGAAATCTCAAGCGGGTTGAACGTAACCGAAGTATAAAAATATGCAAAGAAGATTACAAGTGCAATATATACGAGCAATCCCAATGAATATTTAAACTCTCCCCATGATGTGACCTTGCACCAGTCACTCTGATTGCAAACCTTAAGAAACTTCTGAATCAGGGATGCGTCAGCGCCGGACCCCGGCTGTACTCCCGCAAAGCTGGCGATCACGACCGGCAGCTGCAGCATCGAGCTGGCAAAGATAACGGGAATGACTCCGGCTGTATTTACCTTGAGCGGAATATGGCTTGACTGTCCGCCAAACATTTTCCTTCCCTGCATCTTCTTGGCATACTGCACCGGAATCCTTCTTTCGCCATCCTGAAGCCATACGATAAACACAAACATTGCAATAATGATCGCAAGTATGAATACGCCCGCCAGAATCGCATTTGTGATAGTGCCGGCTCCCTTTACAAACTGATTGTAAAGCGTGCTCAAATCGCTTGGGATACGCGCAACGATATTGATCAACAGAATAATGGAAATACCATTTCCGATTCCCCGTTCCGTAATCTGCTCGCCAAGCCACATCAGGAACGCTGAACCGGCCGTCAATGCCACTACTGCAACAATCACTGCAGTATATCCTGAGTTTTCCGGAAACAGCTGCTGATTACGGAAGCCGACAACGATCGCAACGCCTTCAATAATCGCCAAAACGATAGAAAGATATCTCGTATACTCGTTCAATTTCTTTCTTCCGTCTTCTCCATCTTTCTGCATTTCCTCAAGCCGCGGAATTGCGATTGTGAGAAGCTGTATAATAATGGATGCGGTAATGTACGGCGTAATGTTCAATGCAAAAATAGACATTTTTGTGAAAGAACCGCCGGTCATAACATCCCAGAACTCAATTGCCTGATTATTCTTAAACAATTCCTGAATCACCGCAGTATTTACACCCGGAATCGGAATATTGCAGCCAATGCGGACAACGATGAGTCCCATAAAAACAAACAGCAGTTTATTCCGGATTTCTTTTGTCTTAAACGCATTTTTTATCGTTTCAAGCATTAGATCACCTCAGCTTTTCCACCAACCGCCTGAATTTTCTCCACTGCACTCTTGCTGAATGCATCTGCTTTGACATCAAGCTTTTTGGTTAATTCTCCATTTCCAAGAATTTTAACTCCATCCTTTGGATTTTTCACAATACCCTTTTCCATGAGAGCTTCCACTGTCACCTCTGCACCATCGTCAAATACGTTCAAACGGTCAATGCCGATCGCAACAATCTCTTTACTGTTTATATTTGTAAAACCTCTCTTTGGCAGTCTTCTGTACAATGGCAGCTGTCCGCCTTCAAATCCCGGTCTTGGCGCACCGGAACGGGCTTTCTGTCCTTTGTGCCCTTTACCGGCGGTTTTGCCATTTCCTGAACCATGTCCGCGTCCGCGTCGGAACATATTGCTGTGCTTCGATCCGGCGGCAGGCTTTAATTCTGATAAATTCATGGTTTGGCACCTCCTTATTTTAATTAAATTTCCTCAACTTTTACCAAGTGTCTTACCTGTTGAATCATTCCCCTGACAGCGTTATTATCAGGCATTTCAACGGTTTTATTGAGCTTTCTCAAGCCCATCGCCTCAACTGTCTTTCTGTGCTTTGGAATGGCACCAATTGTAGACTTTACTAAAGTAATTTTTAATTTATCTGCCATGATCCGGTACCTCCTATCCTAAAACTTCTTCAACCGAAAGTCCGCGAAGCCTTGCCACCTGCTCCGGCGTTTTCAGCTCATTTAAACCGGCAATCGTAGCGAGCACGACATTCTGCTTGTTACGGGAACCGAGAGATTTCGTACGGATATTTTTATACCCCGCAAGCTCCAGTACGGAACGTGCCGGACCGCCCGCGATGATACCGGTACCTTCTGGGGATCGTTTCATCAGAACCTTTGCGCTTCCGAATTTTCCTATATAATCATGCGGAATGCTTCCGTTCTCGTCCACAGGCACTTCAATCAGCTTCTTCATTGCATCCTCTTTGCCCTTTCGGATCGCCTCCGGAATTTCCGTTGCTTTTCCTAAACCTGCACCAACATGTCCGTTGCCGTCGCCGACTACCACTAAAGCGGTAAAGCGGAAATTACGGCCGCCCTTCACAACCTTGGTAACACGTTTAATTGACACTACTTTATCTTCCAATTCAAACTGACTAGCATCAATAATTTCACGTTTCATGAGTTTTCCTCCTTGCTTAGAATTGAAGACCAGCCTCGCGGGCTGCGTCTGCTAACGCCTTTACTTTACCCTGATAAATATAACCGCCCCGGTCAAATACAACTTCTTTGATACCATTATCCAATGCTTTTTTAGCAATGACTGTACCCAGTTTTGCAGCAGCTTCGACATTATTGGTCTTATCAAGGCCTTCCTTTACATCACCCTGAAGAGTGGATGCGGAAACAATCGTATTTCCAGCAACATCATCAATAACCTGCGCATACATATGGTTATTGCTGCGGAATACTGCCAAACGTGGTCTCTCAGGAGTTCCGGACAAACGGCTACGTAATCTTCTGTGTTTGTTTTTGCGGATTTCGTTTCTATTTCCTTTACTAACCATTGTTATTTACTCCTTTCTTATTTCTTGCCAGTCTTACCGACTTTACGCCGGATCACTTCGTCAGCATACTTGATGCCTTTGCCCTTATATGGCTCCGGCTTCCTCTTCTCCCTGATTTCCGCTGCGTATTGGCCGACTTTTTCTTTATCTATGCCCTTAACGATAATCTTATTCTGGCCGTCTACCGTAATTTCCAATCCCTCCGGATCTTCCATCTCTACCGGATGGGAATATCCAAGAGATAATACCAGTTTCTTACCCTGCTTTGCAGCTCTGTAACCAACGCCATTTACCTCAAGCTCTTTTGAATATCCTTCCGTTACGCCGATTACCATGTTATTGATCAGCGTTCTCGTCAGTCCGTGCAGCGATTTCATTTTCTTTAAATCATTCGGACGGGAGACCGTGATCTCCTCACCGTTTTTTTCTATTTTCATTTCCGCAGGCAAAACCCTTTCCAGAGTTCCCTTCGGTCCTTTTACTGTCACCTTATTATTTTCTGCAATATCCACAGTTACGCCTGCGGGTATCGCGATAGGCATTCTTCCAATTCGTGACATTTTGCCGTACCTCCTATATTTTTACTAGGTCGATTAGTTACCTGTTATCCCATTCGGCAGTAAAACCGCCTCATGTATCGGGCTCACCAGATAAATGCAAGCACCTCGCCGCCTACATGCTCCTTGCGCGCTTCCTTGTCCGTCAGCACGCCCTTGTTTGTTGAAACGATAGCGATGCCAAGACCGCCGAGTACCTTCGGCAGCTCTTCCGCATTTGCATACACGCGGAAACCGGGTTTGGAAATTCTCTTCAAACCGGAGATGATTTTCTCATTCTTGTCCTTGCCATATTTCAATGTAATGTGAATAGCCTTGAAGCCATCTACATCAATCAACTCAAAGTTTTTGATATATCCTTCCTTCAAAAGAATCTCCGCGATCGCAGTCTTCATTTTTGAAGCAGGAACATCAACTGTATCATGTTTTGCAGTGTTTGCATTACGGATTCTTGTAAGCATATCTGCAATAGGATCACTCATTGTCATTTGATTTTCCTCCTTACCAACTGGCTTTTT
>CANQCY010000039.1 GCA_947591245.1 uncultured Lachnospiraceae bacterium
ATAAAGAAAAACTGTGTGATTGGGAAGAGGTTTCGGCTTCTTCCCTTTATTTTTGCCAACTATAATTTTACACTAACACCGTCGTTTTTTGCGGAACCGGATCTTAATTCCGTGGATGCAGCCTGAAATCAACGGCCGAACCGGGCGCAGCCGGAGCCACAGCGCGCTTATCAGCCGATACGCCGGGTTTTTGACAGAAATATATGCTCCTCTGCGCTCAAACCCGATCAATTTTCCCCGTATCTGCCGTATCGGCAGCGGGCCTTCGATCTCTTTTTGATTGTCGCCCACGAAATAAAACTCATCCCCCTCTCTTTTCCATATGCGATGAAGCACGAGAATGCTTCCCTCCCGCCTGTACAGCGCCACATCCCCGCGCCTGAGCTTCACGCCGTCGCTCGGGACAATACGCGCCATATCCCGTCCCGGTACAAGCAACGGGTACATGCTGTATCCGATCGGGCTCAGCTGTATGGTCTTTCCCTCCGAAAGCAATTTTTCTATCTCTATCCTTTCCGTTTTCATTTCTGTCCGCCCATCTCCCTCCTCACAAAACTTCCCAAGCTTTCGCTTCACAAGATTTATTATAGCATTCTGCTGCGTTTAATGCTATAATGAATTATCGGAAAGGGGAAGTATCAATGAATCGGACAGATGGATTTGAAATCGTAACTATAAATGGCTCGCCGTATCTGATGCCTTACGGACAAAGGCTTGCCGAAAACCGCCGGGGCATGCGCCTGAGCGAATCCGGCATATTTCTCTGGAACGCGCTGCCTTCCGCAAATGACCGCCAGGAGCTGCTCGCCGCTTTCGCCGCTCGCTACGAAGCTCTTCCCGATGAGTTGCCGGCGCTTGAGAAAGACATGAACGCCTTTATTGACGAATTAATTTCATGGGGAATGCTGGAGCAGGACGCCCCCGCTCCCCTTGCCTGCCGCTCCTTTTTAATCGGCGGGCTGCATCTGCAGCTGAAGCTGCCCCCCGAACTGTCATTTCCTTATTTTTCCGGCTTTGAGGAATCGCCCTGTCCGGCCCCTGATATGACGGTCGAAATCATTCCGTCCGAGGGCTTGCATGGAACCGGGCCGGGGAAACGCCTCTTAATCAGCGCCGAAGAGGTGCTGATTACGGAAACCCCCTCATGGTACAGCATATTTTTCCCGCTTTCCCCCCAAATACGCGAATGCCGCCTTACCAAAGACGGCGCGCTGTATCAGCTGTTCATCGCGCCGCCGTTCCGGGAACCGCTGCCCGCAGACCTCTTCCATGCGATACGGCTCGGTTTTCTTTTCCGGGCGCAAACAATGGGACGTATAGGCATTCATTCCGCTTCCCTGTATTATAGGGAAAAAGCATGGCTGTTTGCCGGTTCTTCCGGTACGGGCAAATCAACGCATGCCAATTTATGGAAAACGCAGTTCGGCGCTCCGATTATCAACGGCGATCTGAACCTGATCGCAATGTCTGACGGAGTACCCATGGTCTACGGCATTCCGTGGTGCGGAACATCCGGCGCCTGCCAGTCCGGCGCATTGCCGCTGGGCGGCGTCATCCATTTAAAACAGGACGCCTCCAACTACTGCCGCGCATTAACCGAAGAACAGCAAATACTGTTTCTTATGCATCGGATTATTTCTCCCGCCTGGACGCCGGAGCAGCTGGAAGAAAATCTTGAAATATCAGAACAAATCAGCAGGCATATTTTCAGCGCCCGCCTTCACTGCACGCCAGACGCCGGGGCTGCCATATATATGAAAGAACGAATCGACGACTTTCTCGGAAAGGCATGGTGATTTGCATGATAAGAGACGCTATAAAGCATGCGGCCGTCCGCATTCGGGAAGGAATGCTCCGGGACATGTTCCGGCAGACAAAATGGATTTACCAATATGCCAGACATTATTGGCTGGCGATCATTATCTATACCCTGATCGGACTGGCCGGAACCCTTGTCGGCCTCGGTTCCAGCCTTGTTTCCAAAGATATGGTTGACATCATCACCGGACGCGAGACAGGCCTCCTTTTGCAGACCTTCTGCGCCATGATCGGCCTCGCAATCGGAAGTACGCTGATGAACCAGATATCCACCTATGTATCTAACTGGATCAGCATAAAAGTAGACAACGAAATTAAAGCCGACATATTTTCCAAAATGCTCGTCACCGACTGGGAATCGATCGCCAATTATCACACCGGCGATCTTCTGACGCGCTGGAGTTCGGATGCATCCGCTATTTCAAGCGGCATCCTGAACTGGATTCCCAGCCTGATTATCAATACCTTTCGTTTTGTCAGCGCATTTGCCATCGTTATTTATTATGACGCTTCTTTCGCTATTTTTTCCTTTATCGGCATACCGTTTACGCTTCTCATGTCCAAAACGCTTATGTCGCGCATGGTCAACAACAACCAGAGAAGCGCCGCGCTGAATGCCCGCATGTCGGGATTTAATCAGGAGGCGTTTTCAAATATACAATCGATAAAAGCATTTGACCTGATTCCTCTTTATGTGAAATATTTAAAAAATCTGCAGAAAGATTATCTGACGATGCGCATGGATTTTCAGAAAATGTCCATGATCACATCGTTCCTGATGTCGCTCGTAGGGCTTGTTGTATCCTACAGCTCTTACGGCTGGGGCGTTTACCGCGTCTGGAGCGGCGTCATCAGTTATGGGACAATGACGATGTTTCTGTCCCTTTCCGGCACGCTGACCGGCACGCTCAATTCGCTCATCTCACTCGTTCCGAATGCAATCAGCCTGACCACCTCCGCCGGACGCCTGATGGATATTCTTGATATGCCAAAAGAGGATTACAGCCAGGATGACGCCGTTATCTCCTTTTTGGGAAAATACCGCCGCTATGGAATTGAAGTGCATGTTTCAAATATTGACTATGCATATCAGGGCGGCGCACAGGTATTCAGGCGCGCGAGCCTGGAAGCAAAACCGCATGAAATCGTAGCCCTGATCGGGCCCTCAGGCGAGGGGAAAACTACGATGCTGCGCCTGATCCTGGCGCTTCTCTCGCCCCAGGACGGCGAAATCGCATTTTCCGGCAGATCAGACGAGGACGAAGATACGTTGTCCATTTCTCCCTCGTGCCGCAAGCTTTTTTCCTATGTCCCACAGGGAAACACAATGTTTTCCGGCACAATTGCGGAAAATATGCGGAACGTAAAGCCTGAGGCCACGGACAGCGAAATCATCGAAGCTCTCCGGACAGCCTGTGCATGGGATTTTGTAAACAAGCTTCCCGCCGGAATACACAGTACGGTCAAAGAACGGGGCGGCGGCTTTTCAGAAGGGCAGGCGCAGCGGCTTTCCATCGCCCGCGCGCTGCTTCGCAAATCGCCAATTCTTCTTTTGGATGAAGCGACCTCCGCGCTGGACATCCAAACAGAGAGCCGTATACTGGAACAAATACGAAAAGACCGTTATCCCCGCACATGTATTGTCACGACCCACCGTATGGAAGTATTAAATATCTGCAACCGGGTCTACCGCATTCAGGACAAAAAATGCGTCCTGCTCGACACCGTGACGCCGTCATATTCGTGACTGAGCATAAAAAAAAGCGCAGCTGACGGCTGCACTTTTTGCATCTCGCATGCTTTATTTTTAGTCTGTAAGCTTTACGCTGGTTACTGCAAGACCGGGATCTGCTACAACGATCAAATCGCCCAAACCAATTTTGTCCTGCGGATTCTGATGATATGCGTAATCGATCACAAGAGTCGTGCCCGTTCCTGAACCTACCAATGTACCGCCGGCGCTCTCCTTGTATACGACTTCTTTGTTGAAAGAAATCGTCAACGTCTGTTTTTCCTTCGTGTGGTTGGAATCATGTATTGCATTGATCTGAATACGGCAATCGCCTCTGCCTATCTGATCTGTCTGGTGCACTGTGGTTGTAACCGTATAACAGCCGCTTGCTGCGTATACTCCTTCGCTTAATTCTTCATTTGCCAGTATGCTTGGCTTACTATATCCTTTCATTGTATCATCCCCCGTCAATTTGGATAAATTTTTATATATACAGCCATTATATACCTGAAAATCTTGTTTTGTCAATACTAATTTCTTTCTTTTTTGAACAATTCCAGTTTTTTTACCTGTCTGCCCCGTTCGCCCGCCTTCCGCAAAATGCGGATGGCAGACACGCCGCGCCGCTTTTTATTATTAATCAGAAATCGAACAAGCGCAGCAATCCACAACGCAGGCCAAAGAAGGGGGATTTTGCTCTCCTCCGGATAGTTTAAACGCATCTGATGATGAAATTCCCGCATGTAGCCGGCGATCCCTCCGCGCCGTATGACGACCATGCGGCCCTCCTCCTGCATGCCGAATTCTCCCGCATCCAATATTTCTCTCATAAAACTACCGGATTCGCTGCGGCTGTAACGCCCCGCAAAAAAAGAACTCACATTTTCCTTTTTCAGGCCGAGGCAGTCTATGCAGAGGCATGTCACCATTTCCGAAAAACCGGTTAACCCCGTCTCCGCCGCCTGTTCGGCATAGCGCCGCACCTCATCTTCCTGTCGCGGCAGATTCCAGAATACGGTCCAGTCGCAGAGCAGCTTCAGCCCAAATCCAGCCCTCAGGAAATGATGCAGCATATGAATGAGAAGATAATATGCGTGATCGCCGTCCGCCAGTACGGGAAATTCAAGCCCCATCACCGATTTACGGCAAATACGGGCCGACATCCTATCCATCTGCCGCTCCAGCGCTGCATTTACGCCCCGGTCATCAAACGGCTCCGCCAGCATTACATGGAGCTCTATATCAATTCCCTCCGGCGTTCTCCATGTATGGTGATGTGCAGAATGCTGCCGCCCGCTTTTTTCAAAGCCGGCCTCTTCCATGACGCGTTCCGCTTCCTCCAGCGCTTTTTTATCAAACAGGAGGAGATCCACGTCGCCGGACTTGCGCAGCTCCGGCGACGGATAACCGTCCGAGGCAATGACTCCCTTGATCACCGCCACCGCGGCGCCTCTTTTCTCAATCTGTTCCGCCAGATAATGGCTTAAAAACATCAGGCGGTAATTCTGCTGCACCGTCCGGATGCCCTCATTCCGTATGCATGCCGCCAACGCGTCCGGAATCTGTCCTTCCCGCTCCAGAAGGGGATATAAAAGGGAGAGCACTGCATGCTCCTGAGCCAGCATAAGCAGACGGTCTTGATCCGGCGCATTTTCTCCAGCCGGCATAACAGAACGCATTTCATCCGGCGCATTTTCTCCAGCCGGCATAACAGAACGCATTTCATCCGGCGTCTCTGTTCTGAGCGCCGCGGACAGCGCCCGAAACAGATATTTTTCTTCTGGCGTAAAGAACTCATGCTCATTTGATTTACTCATGACGGCCTCCTCTCATTCCATTCCTTTTTTCCAGTATGCTTCTAGCTTTTCCCAGCAAAAACCGGAACTCGCCCATACGGAAATAGCACAGCAAAAACAAGAGATTCGGCACGATACAGCAGATCAGCAGACGAATCAGCAAAACACGCCACAGTTGTTCTCCCGAAACGCTCCGGCATAACATATCCGTCACAAGTCCGGCGACGGCAGTCACCGCCGTATAAAACACATATCGAATAAAATAAAAACGGAGAGGGGCTTTCAGCGAATGTCTGTACAGCACCCACGGTTCCACCCAGAACGACGTCAGCATCATGCTCGCCAGCGTTCCGCCAAATACGCCAATCGTTCCATACCGCCTTGCCAGAATAATAGAAACGGCGAGATTTAAAAGGGCATTCATCAGCGATTTATAGCGGTCAAACCAGAATATCCCAAGCGAATCCCGGAAAACAAGCGTCGCCTGCCGCATCCCCGTGACAAAAAAATTCAGACAGAGCACGAGTACCACCTCCATCGGAAAGACATACTGCGCGCCAAAGCTAATCTCCACAAACGGGTTCAAAAGCTCATACAGGCAGATTACAGCAAGTCCGTACATCCACTGCCCGACAAAAAACGAGCACTCGAAAATGCGTTTCACTCTGCCGCTGTCCTCCGTGACTCCCAGGTTTCCCACGCTGGCTGTTATCCCGCGGAATATCTGGCTCACCACCTGATGAACCGAACCGATAACGAGATAATAATTGGAATAACATCCGACGCTGACAATGCCGACGATGGAAGAAAGCATAAGGTTATCAGTATTATTGACAACGACATCCCCTATTTTATGCATTAGCATCGCCCGTATATTTTTAAATATCCCCCGGCGCTCCTCCTTCGCAAGCGGGAGGACGTTCTTTTCTTTCAAATACGGATACAGGCGGTCTGCCTTTCTCGACATGCTGATATTCTTCCCCAACGTACACAAAATATAAATCAGGAGAAAGAGGGTAAAATTGCGCGTCGTGATGAGAAATACGATCTGCAGCGTATCCTGGATAAGGAGAAACACCGTTTCGTAAATTTCGCTGATGTAGCTGAGCTGATGCGCATCGATCAGGGTTCTCTTATAAATCAGCAGGTAGGACAGAACCGAATTTGCCAGGTACAACAGATAAATGAAAATGAGATGATCCACCTCCGGCTGATTCTTGATCAGAACATCCATAAAAGGAATGACCGCCAGCCCGCCTGCCAGAACAATCCCGGCCACCAGACGGTAAAACCGGCAATACAGCTTCATAAGCGATTTTTGTTTTTCATAATTATCCTCTGCGATCGGACGGTACAGCGCATATGTGATCGCCGTACCGATCCCCAGCTCCGACAGGGCAAGGACATTCAAAATATCCGAAAAAAGCCCATTGACGCCTACATAGCTCTCACTGAGGCAATGGGTAAAAACAACTCTCGTTGCAAATCCCATGAGAATTGCTACTATTTTCGATATGACTGCCGTCGTCGTATTGCGAACGGAATGTTCGGTTCTGCTGCGCTTTTCCACCTCTTCACCTCAATTCATTTTCTTTGACTTTTCTATCGTATTTTTGCACTCCCTATGCTATAATAAAAGAACAAATACTGCAAAAGGAGAGTACGCCATGTTTTCATTTCGACGCAAACGCCTGCGGATCGCCATCCTCTGCTTATTCCTCTTACTGGTCATTTGGGTTGTCCTTCGGCTTTTTTCTTATCACGGAGTCAATTTTTCTCCGGTACCTCTCATTGAAAGCAAGGAAGAGCTCAAAAGACCATACTGCGGCTTTTACCATCTCTACGGATATACGCTGTCCGAAGAGGGAACCGGTCAGGCGGTATCGTGGTGCAACAATATGCTTAGAAACGACTCGCAGTCCATCATACTGCTGGAAATCAATCTGCGCAATTATTCTGATAAGGCGCTCACAGAGAAAGCGCTTGGACAGCTTGGCGCCATTTTCTCCGCCTTTTCCACCTCCGGAAAGGAGATCATTCTTCGTTTTCTCTATGACTGGGATGGAAAAGCCCCTGAAACTGAACCGGACGATCGGCAGCTCATCCAGACGCATATGGAACAGGCTGCTTCCGTCGTGAACCGCTACTCATCCCACATCTTTCTGATGCAGGGCGTGTTTACCGGCGACTGCGGCGAAATGCATAACACAAAATATGGCGCAAACGAGGATATTACTGTCCTTATGAATACATTGTCCGATGTCATTTCTCCCGACATTTTTCTGTCCGTCCGAACCCCGCAGCATCTGCGGACGATCGTCGGCAGCGCCTCGCCGATCTCACACAGCGAACAATACAACGGCACGCTGAAATCGCGCCTCGGACTGTACAATGACGGGATGCTCGGAAACGAATTTGACTGCGGCACATACGGCGACACTTCCTTTACCGAGTCGCACGACCACACGCAAAAAGGCACGCGGCAAGAAGAACTCGCATTCCAGAACGCATTGTGCGAATACGTTCCAAACGGCGGCGAAGTCGTTCTTGACAATCCTTACAACGATCTGAAAGCCGCCGTTTCCGACCTGTCGCAGATGCACGTATCCTATCTGAGCTGCGATCACGACGGGGATGTGCTGACAAAATGGAAGCAGTCTGTATATGTCGGCGAAAAAGGAGACGGATTTAACGGCGTCAGCGGTTATAACTACATCGCCGCCCATCTTGGTTACCGCTTCGTCATCCGCGAAATAAATTTCACCTGCACGGAAGGCCTCGATCCGACAGTGACGTTCAGCATAGTAGTCAACAACGTCGGATTTTCCGCCGCTTATCGGAACTTTGATTTTAACGTTATCCTGCGCAACAATTACAGCGGCAGGGAAACATCCTTTCCGCTTGACGTTGACGCCCGCACAATACTTCCGGGCTCTACGTGCCAGATCACTGCCACCACTCCCTCGCTTTCAAAAGGAAGCTATTCGGTGATCCTGTCCATGACCGACCCGGCTACAGAGCTTCCCGTTCCTTTCGCCAATACCGGCATTGAATCAGACGGAAAGTTCCCATGCGGACAGCTGGCTGTCTCCTGATCGGCTCTGCGCCTATCTGGCCGCAATTTTTCCGACCAACACTCGGTTGTCCCCGCATCCCTTGTTTGCAAACAGAATGCTGCGCCCATCCTTTTTGCGCCTCAGGGACAAATAATATTTGCCGGCAAGCGGCAAAACCGGATGAGATATGCAGACAGTTTCTCCGCTCTGCCAATCCGCCGCGTCACAGCTCACCCTCTCCTCCCGGCGCTCCCCCCGCTCATCCTCATGCACGGCAAAAAGTTCCGTTTTCTCATATATCGGGGAAAACCCTATATTTTCTATTTCTGCCTTGAGCACAGCTTTCTCTTCGCCGCGCTTTTTCACGATCTCGGCCCGCCTCACGACAAAACGATAACCCAGACGGGCGCCTATGTAATCATATCCATTTACTCCATTCCACGCATCACGCCCGCTCCATTTCAAGGTGCGCCAATATGAAAGCGCCCTTTCATCATGGCAGCGGTTCAAATAACTGATGTGCATATCCGCCAGCCTTTTCACAATCTGCTCTAGCGGCTGCCTTCCGCCATCCTGTCCGAAAACGGCTTCTCCGCCATTCGGAACGGTCCGGCACAGCTTATTCTGGAACGCAATCTCTTCCTCCGGGCGCCACGGTTTCTCCCATCCGGCGCATTCTGCCCGTTCCGTCCCGTATGTCCCCAGATCCGTCGCCGACCCCATGATGCCGTCGTTAAACAGTCCTACCAATGTATCGCGCCCATTCCCCATCTCCGGAAATATCTGCCTCCACTGGGACGGCTTCCGCACGGCGAGAAAAAATTTTCCGTCCGCGGCCTCTGCCAATCGCTGCTGCATTTCCTTCAAATGGCTGCCGGCAACAAATTTGGAGGCATGCATTTCGCCCCAGCTTCCGACAAGCATTCCCTGATACACATAAATGGACTGCGCATATTTTTTTAAAAGCGGCGCCAGCTGCATAAGATGGCGGCACACCCTGTCAAACCGCTCCGGCTCGCACTCCATTCCCCTGCCCTCGATATCATATGCAAAACGCAATAGAATATCGCGTTTTCCGGCAAAAGCCGCAAGAATCCGATCAAACATCTCTATCCTCCGCTGCTGCAGCGCATCCTTGTCCGATTCAAGCTGAATCAAAAGCAGTACGAGAGCATCCTGCGAACTGCCGTCTTCTGCCAAAACATACTGATCCTCTCCCGCCGGAAACGTATGTATCTCATACCAGCCGATTCCCGGATTGTTTAATGGCCCGGTATCTTCTTCCAGCTTCTCCGGTACAAACTTCCACCTAACTCTCTTTCTCATCTGCCGCCCCCGCATCTATTTTAAAAACGCAAATTCCAATCCACACAGCCAGAATCGAGTAAATCATGCGGCACATATAGAGCAGGGGCTTTAGCCCCGAATGCATGCTGACGCCCTCTTTCCTCGTATGCATCACCGCCGGTACCTCCACCAGGCGAAAACCGAGCAGAAGCATCTGCATAATGATATTGGCGTCGGGATACCTGTCGTCAAAGTGATTGTATTGAGAGTAAAAAATTACAACCCGCCTGCTCAATCCCTGCAGGCCTGTCGTGGGATCCGCAATCTTACGCCTCGTCCCGATAAATATAATACCCCGGAACAATGTCCATGCTATTCGTTTCAGAAACGACACCGGATACGGCGTACTCCCCTCCATAAACCGAGACCCCAGTACAATATCCGGATATTTGCCATCTTCATCCGCTGTTTTCAGCCTTTCATAAATAACGGGAATATTGCACACATCATGCTGGCCGTCGGCATCCATCTGAATCACATACTGGTAGCCCCGCCGGATCGCATATTTATACCCCAGCTGCAGCGCGCTTCCGTAACCGAGGTTAAACACATGCGTGACGATGGCATGTTTCTGTTTGCTCCCTTTTACAATCCAGTTTGTCTTATCCGAAGAGGCGTCGTTCATAATGAGGACGTCCGCAATTTTCTCAATCTCCGGCTGCTCCAGCTTTTTCAAAAGCTTTCCGATATTCTTTTCTTCATTGTAGGCAGGAATAATAATCAATAGATCTTTCATTGCCTTCTTTCCCATATACATCTGCCTCCTATTCTTCTTATTCTAACAAGGCAAGAAAACGCTCCAGCTGTTTTTGCTGTCCAACCACCTTTTTCGATGCCGCCTCGCCGTAACGCCTGCACGCTTCCCTGTCTCGCACAAGTTCAAGAACGCCGTCGCGTATCCCCTCCGGAGAGAGGCCGCACATGAGTCCGTCCACCCTGTTTTCCACCTGCTCGCGGTTTCCGCTGCAGTCTGACGCCAGAATCGTACAGCCGAGTACCTGAGCCTCTTGAATGGCAATGCTCTTCCCCTCATATCGCGTCGCATGCACATACAGGTCGGTCTGCACATAATAGGGGTACGGATTTTCTTTTGCGCCCAGAAGCAAAAAGTCCTGTTCCATGCCGTATTCTTTTATTTTCTTTTCCAGATTTTTTCGCTCTTCTCCCTCTCCCAACACATACCACCGCACCCGGACGCCCTCCTCCCGAAGCAGTTTCATCGCCTCCACTGCGATCCCATATGCTTTCTGCGCCGTCAGCCTCCCCACCGTCAAAATGCGGATTCCGTCATATTCATCTTCAAATCCGCCGGGCAGGCCCGCTCTCTCCCGAATCCGTTCCGGATTTATCAAATTATAAAATATCTCCGTTTTTCCATCATACTCCGGATATGTGTCTAAAAAATGCTCTCTCACCTCGCCCGATACGGTAAATATCCTGTTAAATTTTTCATAACAGCCGCAGTCAAGCTCTCTTGTATACCCCGCTTTTCCATAATCAATATGTATAAAGCCCGCCTTTTTGCGCGCGGGGACATGATCCGCAACATAATATGCCGACCCCCCTTCCAAATATGCCACTGCAAGATCATATTCCTTCTTCTGCTCCGGCACGCCGTCCGACATCACTCGCCATAAAAGTTTATCCGGAAGAACAGCTCCTTTTCTCAGCATCCGAAACAAATTACGCAAAAGATACGGAAAATTCCTTATCACGCTTCCCTGCCGGAACATCGTCCGCAAAATATAACGATTCAGGCGCCTCTTTCCCTCCCGGCTGAGCACGGAATCATCACAGAAATTCTCATTTAACAGCGTCACGTGATCCGGAAGCTGGCGAACCATCTCGCCCTGATTCATAAGCACAAAAAGCGAAATCTCGTACCGTTCCGGCGAAAGGCTCCGCAAAAGCTCCATCATCGCCGTTTCCGCCCCCGCTCCCCCGAGCGTATTAATCACAAACAGAATCTTCTTCCTCATCGCTCCCTCCTCTTTTTTCCAGCAGCCCCTGCAGCCTGTCAAGCTCCATAAATATCCGCTCATTTTCCTGATTCAACAGCGAAACCTGCATGGCGAGCTCCTGCGTCTTCCTGCTCAGCACTGAAATGTAAATACTGAAATAAAACAGACAGCACACCACGCAAACCGCGGCAATGATAATGATAATCGTCCCCGTCTGGCTGACATACCGGCTCCACACCATCGGACGCAAAAATATTCCGGCCAGAATCAAAAGAACAGATATCACCCCCCAAAACAAACAAAACTGTTCCTTTAACCTCCGCTTGGACAGAGACATGACCGTCTCCATCAAAATAAACACTCCGCCTGCAGCCATAACAACGCGTAAAATATCCCCTGTTTTCACTGTTCGCCCTCCTCTTCTACATCCTGCGCGCGCCATTTTCGATCAAACACTTTGGAATCCGGCATCCGTCCGCGTCCTTCCTCCAGCAGATGGCCTTTGCAGAACACATGCTCGTCCAGATGCGTCTCCAGCCATCTGAGCCGCCTGTAAGCCATACACCATCCGGCGAAAGAACCTACCAAAACGCCGAGCCCATACCATATCTCCGAAAAATGAGTGGCCGCCACGCTGACGACAAATGTCGTGAAGCACAAAATGATCGTGGTCGCAACCGCCCCGCTCAGATCATTAAAATAATACAAAAATATAATGGCAGAATACATAATAAACAGCACGAAATAGCCCGCCGCCATGCACGGGTATATTTTCATAACCAGACCATCAAATCCAAACTGGGGCAGCAATATGATACAAACAAAAAATAAAACAACGGAAATGATGAACTGAATCTGCACGAGATTGATCAGCTGATCCGCAAGCTGGCGGAACATCCGGCTTTTCGCCAGCTCGATGTCAATATTCCTGCCGCCGATAACCGCTTCGGAATACGCTTTGTACCGCTCATGGAAATGCATCTCTACACGCGATATAAAAATAACCGTCGTCGGTATATTCGTAAACATGGCGAGATAGGTCGCCATATCATACGCGGTGGCGCTCACAAAGGAATTGGCGACCACAATATGCATATCCGTCGTCCAAAACACAAAATTGTGGATATACAGCGCAAGCGTGTAAGTAAAATTAGCCACCACGAGTTTCCAGTATTGTCGGAAATACAAAAACACCCTTTTGTACTCCCCGCTGTTTTCGCGAAAATAACTCCTGATCACGGCGAGCTCAAGACTGGCGATCAGCAGGAATCCTAAATCCAGCGCGACCAGCATCGCGACCGTCTTGCTCATTCCAAAACTGTTTACGAGCACCATTGACATCAATACTGTAAATATCATTCCGATCAGGAAGAAAAAGGATATTTTTTTGTAATCCTTGCAGATCGAAAGGTACAGCATCTCATAAAACACGATCAGCAAAGCGATGTAACCGCAATAACCCGCCAGTACAAAAAATACGGAGACCCCTCCTACTATATATTCGCGTATACAAAACGGAATACCAAACAGGCAGCTGAATATAACATTCAAAATAAGCCCCAGATAGAAACACGGCAGGATATCTTCGTACTTTTCATCATAAATTACGTCCGACATATATCTGGACAGCACAGAGTTAAACGGCGCCGCCGTCAATAGCGAAAAGACGAAAATGTACAATACCGTGCTCGCAAACAGCTCCCTCTCGGCAAACCCGACTTTTGAGATGTCAAGAACAATCTGCATGACCATGATCGACGCAATGACGAGAACCATCGGGGCAATCGTAATCATTGTGCTGTAACCCATGCCGATCAGGTTTGTCGTCAGCGTATTCTTTCCGTATATGTTATTTAATTTTACACCGATTCCCGCCATAATCAGCTCTCCCCTTTTTCCGCTCTCTCGCGAAAGATCTCATATATTTCCCGATATGTTTTTCTCATGTCTTCAATCTTATACCGGCTCATCAGACGGCGGTATCCATTCATTCCCATCTGCTTCCGCAATACCGGATTTTCCGCCATCTCTACCATGGCATTTGCAATTTCTTCCAGATTCATAATGTGCGTAAGTATGCCGGCAGCCCCAAAATCATCCCCGTTGCCGTACAAAAGCTCCCGGCAGTTGCCGACGTCCGTAGCTATCACCGGCTTTCTGGCGGCGTAGCTTTCCAGAATCGTCAGCGGCTGTCCCTCGCTAATACTCGTAAGAATCGTAAAATCCATTCTCCCAAGATATTCCCTTACATCAACCCTGCCCGTAAATACCACATCCGGTACATGCAGCGAATCCACAAGATCAAAGCACTCCTGCGCATATTCCTCATCTTCATCACACGGTCCCATAATCCATAGCTTAAGCGCCGGCACCCGTTTTTTTGCAAAAGAAAACGCCTGTATCATCGTTTTCACATCCTTGATCGGAGTGACGCGGAGAACCGCCCCGATATTGACCAGAGACATCTCGTCGTCCTTTTTCCCGGGAAGATCCGCAAGCCGGTCTGTGTCGATTCCGTTCGGCGTCACCCGCGTTTTTTCCCGCGGACAACCGAGTTCGATCTGCAGCCCTCTTGCGTGCTCGTAAAGACTTGTCACGATGTCCGCCCTCTCATACGCCGCCAGAGACATTTTCTTAAACTGTTCAATCCATATATTTTTGTACAATCCCTCTACCCACGTCGCCTTGATAATTTCTTCTTCCCTCTCCCTCGTATAAATGCCGTGTTCCGAAATGAGCAGTCCGCAGTCGTAAAACTGCTTCGCCATACTTCCCAAAATCCCCGAATATCCGGTGGCGACACAATGATACAGATCGGCGGGCGGGAGTTTTGTTTTCATCACCAGAAACAGCGGCAGATAAATCGAGCGCATCGTCCAGAGAAAATCGGAAAATACAATTTGCGGATATTTCTCCAGATAACACTCCCTTGCAATATAAAAGAAGTCAGGCCCCATCAAAAGTTCGTCGATCGAAAACTTTTTCCTTCGGAACAGATCAAAAATCACTTCCCAGTTAATATCCTGATCCAATACCATGCTGCGCATTGCCTGATATTCCTCTTTTGTCAGATGAAATCCCAGTTTTCCGTGCCGCTCTGCCTGCCAGTCCTTGTCCTCCAGATATACCTCGTGTACTTCCGTGAGATTGTCCGGCAGTTCATAAGCAAATTTACGGCTCTGGGAACGGCTCGCCACGATCGTCAGAAGCGCAAATTCGATGTCGGGAAAATTTTTAATTAAACTATGTATCCAACCTGACACGCCGCCAACAACATACGGGTAACATCCCTCGGCAACAATACAGATTTTCATCCGTTCCACCTCGTTCCACACTTTTATTATAACACATTACGGCAGGGTATAATAGACCTTGTCTGCTCTTTCGCAGTGAATCGTAACCTCGTTCTCTTTTGCACAGATCAAATAAGCGTTTTCCTCAATTTCCTCATACTCCCCGCCCTGAACGGATGTGATCTCCTCTCCATGAGTTCTCAGTATCATCCATACCTCGCTGCTCTGCTTCTTTATATGAACCCGGATATCATCTCCGACTCTCTCATGCGTATAATCCATCCCAAGAAAAGCGCGAATCCTTCTGTCGCTCTCCGAAGCGGTAGTTTGCGAAAACATGCTGAACTTTCTCCAATACGTGTTAATATTGCTGGAAAATTTATCTGAAATGATCTCCCATCGGTCATCGTCGGTTTCCGGCCATGTCACATGATTCATATTCAGTACGATATTGGAATATGCCAAGGCTGTCTGAAGGCTCTTCATCCGGATATCATCCATATATGTGTGCTGAACGCCCTCGCTCGTTATGCTCTGTCTTGTCAGGTCTCGCGTCATATAAGCCACAATCGGGTACTCTTTCGTATAGCCGGCCGTCACCGTCAATATGTGGTTCCGCATCGCAAAACTTTGCAGCCCGGTCGTACTGCCGCTATAGGACGGAGGGATATAGACGGCGCCATACCGGTAGCTGCTGTCTGACGAGTGAAAAAACATCTCATCATGAGTCATCTTTTCCTGCAGATTCCTTGCCTTAACATAATCAAACGAAAGTCCCGCTTCCGCCCCTTTTTCCTTGAGCTGTTTCAGATAGAATATCAGCTGCTCCCTCTGGGGCAGATTATTATCCATGTAATCGGACTGCGGCACAAGATAACAGGTCATGCGGACGGCGCTCTTCTCGATCGTTGCACATAGGCTCGAGAAGAGCGCCGTCCGCATGACCTGTTATCTTGTG
>CANQCY010000040.1 GCA_947591245.1 uncultured Lachnospiraceae bacterium
GTGGGTAATGGGATTCGAACCCACGGCCTTCAGAGCCACAATCTGACGCGCTAACCAACTGCGCTATACCCACCATAGGAATTTAGTCTGTACTTTTAATCTGCCATATCAGGCAAACCGTTATGAAATCGTGTCAGGAGGGATTCGAACCCCCGACCCACGGCTTAGAAGGCCGTTGCTCTATCCAGCTGAGCTACTGACACATATTCATTCCGTACTTTTCAAATACTATCATAAAACGGTCAGAATGTCAACTTTTTTTTGCTTGCTTTTTCGGCTAAAGTATACTATACTGATTTCGTGTATGATTAAAGAACTATTCGTTATACGACAAAATTTTTAAGAGAAAAGAGGATGAATATGAAAGCCAATTTCACACTTTATTTAGGGGCGCTTTGCGCGGCCCTGCTTTTCTGCGGATGCCAGGACGCACAGAATCAGAATCCGGTCGCGGGACAAGAGGAACGGCAGCGGGAAGAAACGCAGCCGCCGCAGGAGAATGAGTGGGGAGAGGCAAAGGGAACGGCGGAAGAGTCGGCGCAAGGGACGGCGGAAGAGACATCCGGCATGGAGTATTGTACTGTTGATGAGCTTAAGGCGCTCACGTTGTCCGAGCTCGGAGGAGAGAATTTATATTTTTCCGGTGAAGTAGGAGTTGATTTTTCCGGCATCGAGGCAGTGAATGTGCTGCACTTGTCGCTTGAGGATAACTTTGCGAAAGAGGGCAATCGGAAAAAGTATGCGGCCCTGTTCGGGGTGAAAGCGGAGACGCTTAAGAAACGCTCTGATAAGGACTCGGACAGCGGGACGTATGAGAGCGATTCGGAACGAAATTATATGCGCATAGGGAAAAGCGGCGACCTCGTCCATATAGGAGGAAAATTATACAGCGGATCGTCAAATACGGTAGAGGCAAAGTATGATACGGACGCCGATGATGTGTCGGGAGTTAAAATCACGCTGGCAGACAAAAAGGTGGAACTCGGTGAATTTTGCAAACAATCGGAGAAATGGCTTGGTAAAAATATGCCTTTTGGCGGTATTGACGGCATGAAATATCATATTTCCCAAATTGTTGTCAGAAAACCAAAGGGCGAAAAGGGCGGCAGGAGAGCGCTTTCGATGCAGGCGCAATATGAGTTTCAGGGAATGCCTCTGGATAGTTATAACGGCCAGCTCGCCTATACCGCGAAGGATACCGCCGCAAACGCAACGGCGGGAGCCGTGTATACGGAAATGGATTATGAGAAATCCGGCGCTCCGTCTACGTTTATTAGGAGCGAGTTCCTTTCTGTGGATTCATTGGAGCGGATTGATAAAGTGGTTGATTTTAAGACCGCGGTTCGGCTTGTGGAGGAAAGGCGGGCAAAATTCGGCAGTTTCCGCATATCCAAAATCGTTCCGATGTATGCTCTGCATATTGAGGAGGAGTCAAAACAGGGGACGAAATATGAGGCGAGACCCGTGTATGCGTTTTTTTCTGAAAGAACTGATTACGGTGATGGAGCGCTGTACGGGGGCGGCATAGATAATTATATCTATGTGGATATGGTAACGGGAGAGGTTTCGATGGGATGATTTAAAGTTGCTATCCGATGTGAACAGCGATTTAAAAAACACATTTAAATCAAAGTATGAACATGGTTTGTTCATACTTTTTTTTTATTCTTAAATACAGAAGTTCAGATGTAACCGCAGCGTGCGGCAAGAAATGGAGGATGGATCGTGAATGCAAAAAGAAAGAAGCATATTATAGTAATTGCAATTATCGTTATCGTAGCGGCGTGTGGGATTGCGGCATTTATGGCGTTTCGCCGTGGAGCGGACAGGGCCTCGGCCAACAATACGGAAACGCGAAATAATACGATTTCGCTGGAGCGAATGGATCTCGCCCAGTCAGTCAGCGCGACCGGAACGGTGCAAAGCAGCGAGACGAGGACAGTTTCCGCCGCGGTAAACGGCATTGTCGTAAAACAGGTAAAGGTAAATGTCGGCGATACGGTGAAAAAGGGAGATGTGCTGGTGGCATTTGACAAGAGTGATCTAAAGGAGGCTCTTTCGGATGCGCAGGACAATTTGGATGACGCGGAGTCAGAGGCAGACCGCAATCTATCTTCGGCAAGAGAGCAGTTAAGCGACGCGCGCGAGAATTACAGCGATGAGAGTAAAAAGCAGGAGGAAAAGGTCTCCGAAGCAAAGCGGGATAAGCGGGAAGCAGAGAAGCAGGCGTCAAAGGTTAAAAAACAGGCTGCTTCTGCCAAAAGCGCAGAGGAGAAGCAACAGGCACAGGAGCAGCTCCAGAAGGCGGAGGAGGCGCTGAAACAGGCAGAGAGTGCGTACGACAACGCCGTGTCCGGCCAGGAGAGCGCGAAAAAACAAAATAAGGAACAGATCAGCAATGCGGAAAATGCGTTGGAGACGGCGGAATCAAACAAGAAGAAAAGCGTCAAAGAGGCACAGAAACAAGTGGACGAGGCGGAGAAGAACCTTGAAAAATGTGCGGTAACTGCGCCGATTGACGGCGTGGTGACGGCAGTCGGCGTTCAGGAGGGGGATACCTATAGCGGGGGAACGCTGTTTCAGATTGACGATACTTCGTCCTTTATGGTGACGACGATGATCGATGAGTATGACATCAGCAGCGTGAGCGTGGGACAGCGAGTGGTCATTTTGACCGAAACGACCGGAGAGGATGAGATTGAGGGAGAGATTGTATCTGTCGCGCCGTCTACCGGAAGCACATCTGTTTCGTCCGGCAGCCAGGGCGGTACGCAAATAGCAGGGACTTCCGATTCTTCTTCCGGATATGAAGTGAAAATAGCGGTGAACAGCAAGGATGAGCGGCTGCGTATGGGACTGACAGCGAAATGCAGCATCATTCTTGAAGAGGCGGCAAATGTGTACGCAGTGCCATATGACGCCGTTCACAAAAAGGAGGATGGGAGCAGCGTCGTGTATGCCGTGGAAAAGAACGGGGACAGCGAGTCGCTGCGCGAAGTGGCGGTGACGCCTGGGATGGAAAGCGATTATTATATAGAAATCAGCGGCGATGGTTTAAGCGAGGGCATGCAGATTGAAATTCCGACTGACGAGACATCCGCGTCATCGAACGATGAATCGGATGAAAACCAGTTCGAAATGCCGGGAATGGGAGCGCCGGGCGGCGGTTCCATGCCGCAGAGGGGCGACAGGACAAACGACAGACGGTCCCAAATGGGCGGGCAGGGAATGCCGGCGGGGAGATGAGGATAGATATGGACAGGAAAAAGAAGTATATCATTCAATTAGACCATATAGTCAAGCGTTTTTACATCGGGCAGCCAAACGAGCTGGAGATTTTACATGGCATCGATCTGACGGTGGAGCCGGGAGAATTCGTGTCGGTTGTCGGCGAATCGGGCTCCGGTAAATCAACGCTTATGAACATTATCGGAGCGCTTGACCGCCCGACGGAGGGAAAGTATTTGCTAGATGGAACGGACATTTGCCGGGCAAAGGATAAGACCCTATCCGACATACGGAACCGGCAAATCGGATTTGTGTTTCAGACCTACAACCTGATCGCGCGTTCCACCGCCCTTTCCAACGTCGAGCTGCCGATGCTGTATGCCGGAGTGCCGAGGGAGAAACGCATCCGGCGGGCAAAGGAGCTTTTGGCGCTCGTGGGGATGGAGGACCGGATGGCGCACCGCCCGGAAGAGCTGTCCGGAGGCCAAAAACAAAGGGTGGCGATCGCCCGCGCAATGGCGAACGATCCGTCCGTCCTGCTGGCGGATGAGCCTACGGGAGCGCTCGACAGCAAAACGGGCAGGACAATCATGGATATTTTCCACAAACTCAATAAAGAACAGGGAAAGACGGTTGTGCTTATTACCCATTCTGCCGATCTGGCGGAAGAGAGCGGACGCATTGTGACATTGAGTGACGGCGTGATAACCGGGATCAGGAAAGGAGGGATGGAATGCTGATATTAGAAAATATACGGCTGGCGCTGGGGGCATTGAGGGCAAATAAGATGCGCGCCCTTCTCACCATGCTTGGCATTATTATCGGGATCGGATCGGTCATCGCGATCATGACCGTAAGCGAGTCTCTGACCACATCCATATCTGTGTCCTTTCAGGAGATGGGGGCGAACAATGTGGTAGTGGGCGTGAAGCAGAAGAGCGAAGAGGCGGAGGAGCGGCAGAACGGAATGAAATTTGGGGCTTCAAACCGCGCCGTTTCGGCGGATGAGGAAGATTTGATCACAGATGAGATGGTAGCGAAGCTGAAACGTACATTTCCGGAAGAAATCGCCGCTGTCGCCATCAGCGAGTCTGTGGCGGAGGGAACGGTAAAATCCGGCAGCAATACGGCGAATATATCCGTGAGCGGGATTAACGAGGATTATTTCAAAAGCGCCGACGTCACGCTTTTGGCGGGGCGCAGGATAAAGGAACAGGATCTTGAGGGAAAGAAAAAAGTAATCATGGTGTCCGATCAGGCGGTAGAAAACATATTTGACGGAGACAATCAAAAGGCGCTGTCGCAGAAAATCAGCGTAGATATGGACGGCGTTTACTATGATTATTATATCGTGGGAGTATATAAGCATGAAGAGAACGGCTCCTTTTCCTCATCATCGGACGAGGACGCAGCCACAGAAGCATACATTCCGCTGACGACGGGAAAAGAACAGATCCGCGCGAGCGAAGGCTATAATTATCTCACCGTGGTGACGGCGGCGGACATAGCTGATGTTTCTGGCTTTGCCGATGAAATAGAGCGATTTTTTGCCCCTTATTACAAGGCGAACGAGGATTATGAAATTTCCACATCGACGATGGAGTCCATGACGGAGTCGCTCAATGAGATGATACGGACAGTCACCATCGCCATTGCCTTTATAGCCGGCATTTCGCTTTTGGTGGGCGGTATAGGGGTTATGAATATCATGCTTGTATCGGTCACGGAACGGACGAGGGAAATCGGCACGAGAAAGGCGCTTGGCGCGAAAAACAGCTCGATTCGCCTGCAGTTTATCGTTGAGGCCGTCACATTGTGCCTCGTCGGCGGCTGTCTCGGGATTAGCTTGGGGCTTATCCTCGGTTCCGCAGCGGCAAATATTCTGGGTTATTCGGCAGCGGCGCCGGCAGCGGCGATCGTATTTGCAGTGGGGTTTTCGATGGTGATCGGCATATTCTTCGGATATTACCCTGCAAATAAGGCGGCGAGGATGGATCCAATCGAAGCGCTGCGTTTTGAGTAGCGGCGGTTATGCGCAGCCGCATGGAGAACAATAAAAAGTAAATCTATGCTTCACATTTGCCTGTATTTTTGTTACAATAAAGATACAGGCAGTTTTTTTGTTGTTCGGAAATGGGGGATGCATATGACGCATAAAGAAAAAGCGCGGCAGCTAATCGGTCAGCAGTACCACTGTGCACAGGCAGTATTGGGAGCGTTTGCAGACGATGTGGGGCTGGATTTGAAGACGGCGATGAAAATCAGCTCGCCTTTTGGCTCCGGCATGAGGCTGGCGGATACGTGCGGCTGTTTTACGGCATCAATGATGGTGATCGGGATGATGAGCGGCAGATATGATGTCCAGGACCAGGATTTGGAGATATATGGGAACCGGCAAACGGAGGAATTTGCCCAGCGTTTTCTTGAACGAATGAACGGCTGCCTGCATTGTCGGGATATTCTGGGAAAGGATTTGACGAAGCTGGATGAGATGGCGGAGATCCGCCGGCGGGGGCTTATTTGGGAAAAATGTCCCGACGTGGTGTATACATGCGTTGAGATATTGGACGATATGTTCGAGCAGTTTTTTAAGGATAAAGAAAACAGCGAAATTGAACTGGAAAATATTCCGCGGGATGAAGAGATGAGGAGCGTGGTAAGAAAGATCAGCAAACTTCATCGGTTTCAGAGAAACGTCCGGAATCTTTTGCTGACGGCGTCCCATGAGGTCGGATTTATTCAGTTCGATATTCGTAAATTTAAAATTATAAATGATTTGTACGGCGAAAAATTCGGAGATGAAATTTTGGGGTTTGTCATTGAGCAGCTCAGGGAGGTATGCCGTGACGACCAGTATTATATTAACCTGCGCAGCGATGTGTTTATGGTAGTGACAGAATATGAAGAAGAAGCGGAATTGGAAAAATTTATAGCTGAGCTGGAGACGCGGGTGTGCCAGTATAAAGACGTGAAGCTGCAGATATGCTACGGCATCTATACGGTGGAGGACCGCAATATGGAGCTCAGGCAGATGGAAGACCGGGCGGCGATGGCGAGAAAGGCGGTCAAAGGCAATCTTGTAACAAATATATTATTTTATAATGAGCAGTTTAAGGATTCCCTGTACAATAGGAAATTTATTGAAGAAAATATGCAGGAGGCAATAATGAACCGGCAATTTATGATGTACCTGCAGCCTAAGTACAGCATTATGAGAAATAAGATCGTCGGTGCGGAGGCGCTTGTGAGGTGGCGGCATCCTACCCGCGGCATGATATACCCGGATCAGTTTATTCCGATTATCGAAGAAAATGGTTTTATCCAAAAAGTAGATTATTACATATGGGCAGAGGCGTGCCGCTTTATCCGGAGATGTCAGGAAGATGGGGTATCGCCGTGTCCGATTTCCGTAAACGTATCGAGAGTCCATCTGCGGGACAATGAATGTATCGGCGTGCTTTCCGATTTAATCAAAAGCTATACCATCCCTAAACGGCTGCTTGAGCTGGAGATTACGGAAACGGTGGATGATCAGCAGCTCAGCCAAAAAGCGATGCAGTTAAAAGACGAAGGATTTACCCTTTTGATGGATGATTTCGGGAGCGGATATTCTTCCTTAAATATTCTGCTGGAGACGCCGTTTGATGTGGTGAAGCTGGACAAGAGGTTTATCGAGAATATGATGTTGTCGGACAAGGGGAAGCTCATACTGGAACAGGTTGTGCATATGTCGGAAAAACTGGATATTGGCCTTTTGGCGGAGGGCGTCGAGACAAGGGAGCAGGTGGAAGTTCTGCAGAGCATCGGCTGCGATCATGTGCAGGGTTATTATTATGCGAAACCGATGCCGGAGAATGAATTTTTTGCCCTGCTTAAGGAACAGCAAAAAAACTGAGGAAATTTTAAAAAATTGCTTGACAAATGACGCTTGTCTGAATATAATAGGTATCAGTGTTGCTGATAAAGGACTGCCAAAGCAGTCTGCGGCAAGCAAATGGGATCTTAGCTCAGCTGGGAGAGCATCTGCCTTACAAGCAGAGGGTCATAGGTTCGAGCCCTATAGGTCCCATTTACTTTCAAAAAACAGCAGCTTGATATATAGCCATATTATATGGCAATTCGGCGGGATAGCTCAGTTGGCAAGAGCACACGGTTCATACCCGTGGTGTCGGGGGTTCAAATCCCTTTCCCGCTATGCGTAAGCCTTGTCCGTTCAAGGCTTTTTTCTACGTTACAGGGAATTTTTGTGCAGACAGCAATAATCGGAGGCAGATATGAGAGTAGGAATCGGATACGATGTACACAGGCTGGCAGAGGGGCGGGAGCTGATTTTAGGGGGCGTCAATATTGAATATAAGTACGGACTCGACGGGCATTCGGACGCGGATGTGCTTATCCATGCGATTATGGATGCGCTCTTAGGGGCAGCGGCGCTCGGGGATATCGGCGGGCATTTTCCCGATACGGACGAGAAATATCGCGGAATTTCCAGCATCAGTCTTTTAAGGCGCGTGGCGGGGCTTTTGAATGAAAAGGGGTACCGGGTCGGAAATGCGGATGCTGTGATCATAGCACAGGCTCCGAAGCTTGCGCCCCATATCGAGCAGATGAGAAAAAATATTGCGGAGGCGCTTTCGGTCGATCCGGACCGGATCAGCGTAAAAGCGACGACGGAGGAAGGGCTGGGTTTCACCGGAGAGGGAAAAGGGATATCCTGTCAGGCGGTCTGCCTCATAGAAGAGTGACCCTCTGCCGCATGAAAATGAAAAAGGAGCCAGAAATGACAGACCGGAAATGCGAAAACTACAGCGCCCACAGAAAAATGTGGAAAGAGATCTTCGGGGATACGGATCGGTACATTGATTTCTATTTCAGGGAAAAGGCGGCGCGGAGCAGGATTTATTCCAGATACGAGGGAGGGACGCTTGCAAGTATGGCGTTTTTCACTCCATATGAAGTCATATGCTGTG
This sequence comes from uncultured Lachnospiraceae bacterium, assembly GCA_947591245.1. Classification (GTDB taxonomy): domain Bacteria; phylum Bacillota; class Clostridia; order Lachnospirales; family Lachnospiraceae; genus Eubacterium_F. The sequence continues at coordinate 8,199 of CANQCY010000040.1, forward strand.
GGAAGGAATGCGTCTGTCCGTGCATTGTCGGGGTGGCTACCAGACCGGAGTACCGGCATAGGGGTTATATGCGGTCGCTGCTGGAACAAGGGCTCAGAGAGGCGGCGCAGCATGGCTCGAAATTGGCGTTCCTGACTCCGGCAGATGAGAAAATCTATGAGCCTCTCGGGTTTCGGGGCGTACAGTACCGGACGGTGGTCCGGGCGTCGGGCCGTTGCCGCGCGTGGTATACGGCGCATCCGTTTATACAGCTTGAACAGGGCGAAAAAGAGCGGGCGGCGCAGTTTGCCGCGCAGGTGCTGAGCGGCATGCGGTTTGACTTGTACCGTAAACGCAGCGCGGCATATTATGAAATGCTCGATAAAGAAGCGAGCGCGCTGGACGGAAGCGTGATTGTCCTGAAAGAAAAGGACCGAGTGCGCGGCGTGGTTTCCTATATATATGAGGATCGGCGCTATGAGGTGACGGAAGCGGTATGCCGCGAGGATGACGGACAAAAAGCGCTTGAGTCCGTGTGCGATTACCTTATGGCAGACAGCCGGGGCGGCGAGGCAGAGCAGACGGTCGTATTCAGCGACGGGGAATGCCTGAGGCGGGCGTCGGGAGCGGGTATTATGAGGGAAAGGGAAAGGACGCCGTATATTATGGTACGGGATTTGGAAAATGAGCCGCGGGAAATACGCGCGTATATTAATGATATAACCTGATGAGGGAAGGGGGCGCAGATGTTGGAGAAGGAGAATTGGGTTGAGGGCAGAAACAGCGTGCTCGAGGCGTTTCGGGCAGGGAAGCTGGTAGAGAGGCTGTATGTACTGAAGGGATGTCAGGATGGGCCGGTGTTAAATATACTGAGGGAGGCAAAAAAGGCAAAGGCGCTCGTTGATTTTGTGCCGAAAGAGCGGCTGGATCATATGAGCGCGGACGGAAAACATCAGGGGGTGGCGGCACAGCTGTCGGCGTTTACGTACAGTACGATGGAGGATGTGTTCGCGCTGGCAGAGCGGCGGGGAGAAGAACCGTTTGTTTTTCTTCTGGACGGGATCGAGGATCCCCACAATCTGGGCGCGATTATCCGGACGGCGAATCTGGCGGGCGCGCACGGCGTCATAATTCCGAAACGGCGTGCGGTCGGACTGACTTCTACGGTGGTGAAAGCTTCTGCCGGGGCGATTCATTACACGCCTGTTGTAAAAGTTACAAATCTTTCCGTCCTGATGGAGCAGTTAAAGGAAAAGGGAATGTGGTTTGTTTGCGCCGACATGGACGGCGAGGTGATGTACCGCCACAATCTGACAGGCTCCATCGGCCTTGTCATCGGAAATGAGGGAAACGGCGTGTCGAGACTTGTGAAAGAGCATTGCGATTATGTGGCGGGCATTCCGATGGCGGGAGATATTGACTCGCTGAATGCGTCGGTGGCGGCGGGCGTGCTTGCATTTGAAATCGTGAGGCAGCGCCGGTTTTCGTAGCGCGCCGGCTTGAATGATCTCTGGCAGGGGGGATGCGTATGGGCAGATATGAAAATTTAGAGGATGAGGCTATCATAAGCGGGATCCGCAACGGCGATACGTCGGGCGTGGATTTTCTTCTTGAGAAATATAAAAATCTTGTGAGAAAGAAAGCAAGGACGCTGTATCTGATCGGCGGCGATAACGACGACCTGATTCAGGAGGGTATGATCGGGCTTTATAAGGCGATCCGGGATTTTCAGCCCGAAAGGGAGATTTCTTTCGCCAGCTTTGCCAGCCTTTGTATCGAACGCCAGCTTTATAATGCGGTTAAGGGGGCGAACCGGCTGAAAAATTCACCGTTGAACTGCTATATCTCGCTGGATGTGCCGGTGGGCGGGGATGAAGCCACGGGAGAAATGGGACAGCCGCTCGGGGAGATGTTGGAAAAAAGCGGTATTTCCAATCCGGAGGATATTTTGATCGACCGTGAGCGGGTCGGAAAAATCGAGGAACACATACGGAATCACCTGAGCAGTTTAGAACAGAGCGTGGTAAATTTGTACATTGACGGGCTGAATTATCAGCAGATCGCGCAGCGGCTTGAAAAGACGCCCAAATCAATCGACAACGCGCTGCAGAGGATAAAGAAAAAGCTTGGCGAAAAAATAGGATAAACAGGCGGACCAATTAAACTTTTTTGTTGACAGGACAGGATTACTCTGCTAAAATATTGCACGTGGGGAAATAAGCTGGCGTGGCACAGTCGGTAGCGCACTTCATTGGTAGTGAAGAGGTCACGGGTTCGATTCCCGTCGCTAGCTTTTATGATGAAAGTATTCGAAATTGAAAAACCATGAGCAGACGACATATGGGAAAAAGGAGATTGCCATGGATGCTGCAAAGAGTAAATGGGAGATTGTCGCCTCCCATGTATTTACGTATTTCAATTTTTTAAATCTTATTTTATTTGGTTTGATTGTTATTTCCGGAAAGTATAAAAATATGTTGTTTATGGGCATTGTGGTTTCCAATGCCCTGATTGGCATTGTGCAGGAATGTAAAGTCAAGAAGCTCGTTGATAAACTGTCGGTCATTACTGCGACAAAGGCAAAGCGCTTGTCGGAGGATGGCGGGATAGAGGAAGTGGCGATCGGGGAACTGAAGGTGGGGGACGTCATACGGGTTTCGACGGGCGACCAGCTGGCAGTGGATTGCGAGACTATGGCGTCGCAGGGGCTGGAGGTCAATGAGTCGCTTCTGACCGGAGAATCGCTGGCGGTTTTGAAAAAAAAGGGCGACCAGCTGTATTCCGGCAGCAATGTCACGGCGGGAACGGCGACTGCCAGAGTGATTCATGTAGGAGAGGATAACTACGCCACCCAGCTCGTCAAAAAGGCGAAAACGAAACGGCGGGCTACGTCGGAGATGCAGATCGCAATTAAGCGCATTATAAAATATGTAGGGTATGCGATCATGCCGATCGGCATAGTTTTGTATTATATCCAGCGGACTGTGGGGGGGAATGATATATCGGATTCGATCGTCAACACGGTGGCAGGCGTGCTGGGCATGATTCCGGAAGGGCTCGTGCTGCTCACAAGCATTTCCTTCATACTGGGCGTGGGAAGATTGGCGAAGAAGAATGCGCTTGTTCAGGAGATGGAAGCGATTGAGGCGCTGGCGAGGGTCGATGTGCTCTGCCTTGACAAAACCGGTACGATTACGACCGGTGAATTAAAGGTTGAGCAGATTTTTTTTGTTGACGGCGCCGCGGATCAGAAAAAGACGGAACGGGTTCTGCAAAATATTTCTTATGCGTTTGAAGAGACGAATGCGACGTCGGACGCTCTGCGCAGATATTTTAAAAAGGCGGATGATATGGAAATCGTTGACAGGATCCCGTTCAGTTCAAAGAGAAAATATATGGGAATTGCGGTCAGGGAAGAGGGAGCGGAAATCAGTTACCGTCTGGGCGCTCCGGAGTATTTGACCGACGACCGCGCAGTGCTTTCGAGAGCGGAGCGTTTTGCGGCAGAGGGTATGCGCGTTTTATTGCTGACGGCGCAAAAGCCCGTGGCTCTTATTGTATTGTCGGATGTCATTAAGGAAGATGCGCCGGAAACGTTTCGTTTTTTCCGGGAAAAGGATGTGGATATCAGGATACTGTCCGGCGACAATCCTCTGACGGTTTCAATTATAGGAAGCCGGGCGGGACTGCCGGGCGCCGAGCGTTATGTGGATGCGAGGGAGCTTCCGGAAGACATGGAAGAGCTTCGGAAAGCGATCGGAGACTATACGGTATTCGGCAGGGTATCGCCGGAGAAGAAGCAGATGATCGTAAAGGCGTTTGAAGCGGAAAACCGGGTGACCGGCATGGTAGGAGACGGCGTCAACGATGTTCTGGCGCTGAAGGATGCGGATTGCGGAATCGCTATGGCGTCCGGAAGCGATGCGGCGAAGCAGACGGCGCACATTGTACTGCTGGATTCGGATTTTTCCTCGATGAAAGATATTGTGAAAGAGGGAAGGACGATTATATCCAATATTGAGAGGGTGAGCGTTTTGTATCTGACGAAAACGCTTTATTCAATCATGCTCTGCGTGCTGTTTATTATAATGGGCGAGTCTTATCCGTTTATACCGATTCAGCTCAGCCTGATCGGAGGTACCGCAATCGGCCTGCCAAGCTTTGTCCTTGCCTTTGAGCGGCATGAGGATACGATACCGAGAGGATTTTTGCGGAATGTGCTTCGTATTTCTCTTCCGGCAGCAGTGATTTTGACGGCGAGCCTGGCGGTAATTACTGTTTTGGATATGATTTTTCACCTTGGGGAAATCGCGGTGTCGACTTTGAACCTCCTGGCGGGGGGGATCGTCAGCTTCGGCGTTCTGATCGCGGTATGTATTCCGATGAGCAGGCTGCGCTTTGCCTTGTGCGTCGTTGTGGTCAGTATGTTCAGTGCTGCGCTTTTGCTGTTTCCGCATTTTTTCGGGGTCGCGCCGATTGTTGAGCTGGTTTTGACTCTTGTTTCATGATGGATGGAAGCCCCAGTTTGATCAGTTCGAGGCATCGCTTTGTGTTTCCGGTTAAATACAAATATCCCATGAGCGCTTCCAAGCCTGTGGCGATGCGGTAATCATGTATATCGGCATTTTTTGCGACGGAATGGGATTTTGCATTCCGCCCCCTTTTGTATATAGCAGTTTCTTCTTCGCTGAGGGCGCTTTCGATGGATATCATCAGCGTTGCCTGGGCTTTTGCATTTACAAGGCGGCTGGCGTGTTTGTGAAGCGTTTTCACCATGCGCGGACGTTCCTCTACGAGCAGCGTCCGTATGATGATTTCGTAGACGGCGTCGCCGAGATAGGCAAGAGTGAGAGGGGAGCAGGCGTTGATATCCCATTCGTTTGTGGGAAAATAGCGATGTATTTCTTCTAATAAGTTGTTGTTCAGGTTTTCGTCGTTCATCAGGTTCCTCCTATTTCTGCTGAATGTCTCCGTATTTTAACAGTTCCCGCATAAACGTGTCTTTCATTTTCATTCCGATCTCAATCATTGTGTCAATGCCGTGCATTTTTATATAGCGGTTTGTTTTATCTACATAATGGATATGGTTTACATTGACCGCGATTCCTTTCATCGGCATAAGAAAATCTGCTGTTTGGACTTTTTCAAGGAATTTCTTTAGCGAAAGGTTCGGGACGTCAATAGTCTCTTTCGCCGTATATACATACAATGTCCTGCGCCGGCTCTCCGCATAGATGATTTTTTTCACGGCGATGGGATAAGTCACTCTGTCTTTTCGCAGAAACACCATTTCATCCTTCCGCAGCTGCCCTCCGATTTTAAGCAGCGCGTCTCTCACGACTTTCTGCACCCTTGTTTTCATAATCGGTTTCTCGATATAATCAAAACAGTGAACCGTTCTCAGCATTTCTGCCTCCAGTCCGGCGAGCGTCGTGATAAAGACGATCTCCGCGGATGCGTAGTTCGGGTTTTCGCGGATGGTGAGGGCAAAGGTAATTCCGGAAAAATCATTTGGCTCTTTTGGCTTAAGGACAATATCCACTAAAAACAGATCGATCCGATTTTCCATCGCACACTCAAGAGCGCCCGCCACGTCGGGAAAATCATAAATTTTTAGCCCGCTCGCACATTCATTCACCATTTTCACAAGCGCCGCCCTTGAAGAATCCAGATCTTCTAATATTAGAATCTTTCTTTTCATATGTACCGCCCCCGATCTGTTTTGCCGTTTGGGAAAAGTGTATCTTAAATAAATGCTATTGTCAATGGTGCGGAAGTTAGAAAAAATGCTTTTTTTTCCATTATCTCGGTGTCACAATAGTGACAAAAATATTTTATATATTGAGCGTGAAAGAAATTGCCGGAACGGCGCCATGCAATTTTTCGCCCCGCAGGGGGCCTCTTCGCGCTGAAAGAACCTGTGGAATGGATTTCCCGCCGCAGATTCATGCGTTGCTGTTTTTACCATGCGAAAAAATACATGCAAGCATGAAAAGTAAAAAATGAAAAAAATCATCTTGCATAATATTATTAAGGGTGTTATAATATAATCAATTTCATTGTGGGTACATTTGTGATTATCTGCAAAAGTAAAAAATTAGGAGGTATTTTGATGAAACGGGTTGGTGCGCAGTCATCCAGGCATATCAGGACAGCTGTTGCTTTCATGCTGGCATTTGCGATGATTATCACATCGGTTATGGTGCCATCTGCCGCATCTCAGGCGAAAGCTAAGGTAAAGAAAGTAACAATCGGAGTTAAAGTCGGCGGTTCCGGTATACTGGTGCTGAAAAAAGGACAGAAGAAGAAACTTGGTGCTTCCGTATCCCCTAAAAAGGCCAGCAAAAAGCTTACATATAAATCGAGTAATAAATCAGTTGTAAGCGTGACCTCTAAGGGCGTGGTTAAAGCACGCAAGGCAAAGGGCTCTGCAAAGATCACAGTGACATCTGCGGAGAACAAAAATAAAAAAGCTACTATTAAGGTTCAGATAGGTACTCCTATAAGCAAGGTGTCGTTCCAGAAAACGGCAGAGAGCAAGTGGACCAGCGGTATTTATTATACGATAGTAGAAGAAAAAGGGAAAAAGAAAAAGAAATATGAAGAGCATACAGATATTTTGAAGATCAAAAAGAATACTATTACGATCTCAAAGGGTAGGATGGTAACTCTCAAACTTTCGGCGTCCCCGAAAAAGGCCACCCACCGCAAGTTCCAGTGGACGACGAACAAGC
>CANQCY010000041.1 GCA_947591245.1 uncultured Lachnospiraceae bacterium
AGGAAGCGTTTGTTTAACACCAAAAAAGGATTCATAAAGAAAAACAGGGAAAGTGCCAACGAATACTTGACACAAACAACGACGGTTTTGAGGTTGAAAAAAAATATTTCTTATGCTATACTTAAACTACTAATGTGAAGAAAGGAAGGCAATTATGAAAAGAATACGAACTATTGCAACGAAAAATCTGAAAGATACGGTAAAAAAGGGCGGCTGCGGCGAATGCCAGACGTCGTGCCAGTCTGCATGCAAAACGTCATGCACGGTGGGAAACCAGAGTTGCGAGCAGAAATAATTTATACAATGGGACCAGTTTGAGGGCTTGCCTGTGCGTTCTGTCAGGCACAGTCCTTTCTTACCCTGTAGGTGCAATATGATTCATCAATATAAAAATAATGGTTATAATATAGTTTTGGATGTAAACAGCGGTTCTGTGCATGTTGTAGACGACGTGGCTTATGATGTCATTGAATTGTATGAAACGGAAGAAAAAGAACGAATTGCGGAATTGATTTGTGAAAGATATAAAGATCAGAATATATCGAAACAGGACATTGCTGAGTTATATCGGGATTTAGAGGAAATGAGGGAACAGGGAATCCTGTTTTCCGATGATACGTATAAGGAAGGCGTCATTGATTTCAAGCAGAGGCAGACGGTTGTGAAGGCGCTCTGCCTCCATATCGCCCATGCCTGCAATCTCTCGTGCCGGTATTGCTTCGCCGGAGAGGGAGAATATAGCGGCGACCGTTCGCTGATGAGCGTGGAGGTCGGGAAAAAGGCGCTGGATTTTCTTGTAAAGAATTCCGGCGGCAGGAGGAATCTCGAGGTGGATTTTTTCGGCGGGGAACCTCTTTTGAATTTTGATGTAGTGAAACAGCTCGTCGCTTATGGAAGAAGCCTGGAAGGAAAATATGATAAGCATTTTCGTTTTACGCTTACGACGAACGGGATTCTTCTTGATGATGATGTTATCGAATTTGCAAATAAGGAAATGGACAATATTGTTCTGAGCATTGACGGCAGAAAGCGGGTTCATGACCGTATGCGTCCTGCGAAAGACGGCTCGGGAAGTTATGACCGGATTCTCGATAAATTTAAGAAGGTTGCTGAGAGCCGCGGCCAGGAGCGATACTATGTCCGCGGAACGTTTACCCATGACAATTTGGATTTTACAGAAGACGTTTTGCATCTTGCAGATCAGGGATTTAAGCAGATTTCAGTGGAGCCTGTCGTGGCGGGGCCGGATGAGCCGTATGCGATTCGGGAAGAGGATATCCATGTGATCTGCGATGAATATGATAAGCTGGCGCGGGAGATGCTCCGGCGCGAACGGGAAGGGCGCGGCTTCAATTTTTTCCACTACATGATTGATCTGACCGGCGGGCCATGCGTGTATAAGCGGCTGTCGGGATGCGGTTCGGGAACGGAGTATTTGGCGGTAACGCCGTGGGGCGATCTGTATCCGTGCCACCAGTTTGTGGGAAATGAGAAGTTCCTTTTGGGAAATGTGGACGATGGAATCGTCAATACGGAAATCTGCGATGAATTTAAGCTTTGTAATGTGTACGCAAAAAAAGAGTGCCGCGATTGTTTTGCAAAATTTTACTGCAGCGGCGGCTGTGCGGCGAATGCTTACAATATGCATCAGGATATTAATAAGCCGTATCAAATCGGGTGCGAGCTCCAGAGAAAGCGGGTTGAATGTGCGATTATGATCAAGGCAGCCATGTCTCAGGAAGAGGAATTGCCTCAGTAAGGGGCGTGGGCGGCATGGCCGGAAATGTAAAAGAAATGTTAAATTTTAAAAAACCAATTGAAAAATAATAGAATGGGTTTATAATGAAGAAGAGCGGAATTGTTTTTACTGGGATTGGTATGGCAGAAAAAGGGGATTCAGATACGGCTTTGGGAAAAAGGAAAGGAGAAAGTCATGGACATAGGGATAGATTTGGGTACGGCGAGCATTCTGGTATATGTAAAGGATAAGGGTGTTGTGCTGAAGGAGCCCAGTGTAGTTGCATTTGACAGGGATACAAACAGAATAAAGGCGATCGGCGAGGAGGCAAGGCTCATGCTTGGCCGTACGCCGGGAAATATTGTTGCAGTGCGTCCGCTTCGCCAAGGCGTGATCTCCGATTATACCGTTACAGAAAAAATGCTGAAATATTTTATACAGAAAGCAGTCGGAAAACAGCGTTTCCGCAAGCCGCTGATCAGCATCTGCGTACCGAGCGGGGTTACGGAAGTTGAGAGAAAAGCGGTTGAGGATGCGGCGTTTCAGGCGGGAGCAAGAGATGTAAAGATTATTGAAGAACCGATTGCAGCGGCGATCGGAGCTGGAATAGATATTGCGAGGCCGTGCGGAAATATGATTGTCGATATCGGAGGCGGAACGTCGGATATTGCGGTGATTTCGCTTGGCGGCACGGTTGTGAGCACCTCAATTAAAATTGCGGGGGATGATTTTGATGATGCAATCGTCCGATATATGAGAAAGAAGCACAATCTGTTGATTGGCGAGAGGACGGCAGAGGACATTAAGATCCGTATCGGGTCGGCGTATCCGCGTCCGGAGCTTGAGCAGGTGGATGTGCGCGGGCGGAATCTTGTCACGGGGCTTCCGAAGACGATTACCGTCACATCCAAGGAGACGGAAGATGCGCTGCGGGATACGACGATTCAGATCGTGGAAGCGGTTCACAGCGTATTGGAGAAAACGCCGCCGGAGCTGGCGGCGGATATTGCGGACAGGGGTATTGTTCTGACTGGCGGCGGAAGTTTATTATATGGTTTGGAGGAACTGATCGAGAGCAAGACGGGCATCACGACGATGACGGCAGAAGAGCCGATGACGGCAGTTGCGATAGGAACCGGCAAGTACGTTGAATTTTTAAGCGGAACAACGGATGATTGATATAAAGGAGGAACCGTATGTTAAGAGGTCTTTATACCGCGTGGACGGGGATGGTCAACGAGCAGAAGAGATTGGACGTCGTTTCCAACAATCTGGCGAACTCGGATACGTTTGGATACAAGGCAGACAGTGTCAGCAGCCAGGCGTTTGAGAAATTGCTTACGCTCAAAATAAGAGACGGATCTCAGGCATATCATAACCAGGCGATCGGTACGATGAGTCTGGGCGTGAAGGTGGGGGAAGTGTACACGGATTATTCTCAGGGCTCCTTCCGTAACACGGGAGGAAATTTTGACGTGGCTCTGAGCGGCAATGGATTTTTCGTCGTGAACTATGTCAACGCCAAAGGCCAGACTTCCACAAGGTACACGAGAGACGGCAGCTTTCAGGTGACGAAAGACGGTTATCTTGTAGATACGGAGGGAAACCGCGTTCAAGGTAAGGGCGGCGATATCCGCATTGACACCAATGCTAAGAGCATAGCCATTGACAATACCGGAAGGATTGAAGCGGATGGCGAAACCGTTGACCAGCTTCTGGTGACGGATTTTGAAGATTACGATTATCTGGTCAAACATGGCGACAATATGTACACGGCAGCGGCCGGGGCAACGGAAAAAGAATCAAATGCGGCGGTCGTTCAGGGATATATTGAACAATCTAATGTTAATGTTGTGGCGGAAATGGTCGATATGATTACTATAACAAGAGCATATGAGGCAAACCAGAAAATGATCAAGGCGATGGATTCCATGATGGATAAGGCAGTTAATCAGGCGGGACGCCTTGGCGGCTGATGCCTCGATAGAAGTTTTGCCGATAGGAGGATAAGGATATGATGCGTTCACTTTGGACTGCGGCGTCAGGAATGATTGCGCAGCAGACGAATCTAGATGCGATAGCGCACAACCTGTCAAACATAAACTCGACAGGATACAAAACAGAGGCAGTGAATTTTAAATCCCTGATTTATCAAACCCTGCAGAGAAAATCATATGACAGCAAGGGCGAGCCGAAACCGGTGAGCGCCCAGGTGGGGCTTGGCGTGAGGCCGGCGGCGATTGTTACGGACTTTACGCAGGGGAGCCTGATCGCTTCAACCGGAGCGTTTGATCATGCGATTGAGGGCGAAGGCTTTTTTATGGTGAAACTGAGCGACGGATCGACCGGATATACGAGGAACGGAAATTTTTATGTGGCAGTTCGGGAAAACGGGCTTGCCCTGACCGATGCTGAGGGAAATGCGGTGCTGGATACTGCCGGTAATGAGATCGTATTTGATGCAAATACGGATTCCTACAAGCTTTCGACCGATCAGTATGGCAATTTTCTCTATAAGGATGAAAACGGAAATCCGCAGCCGACGGGCATTCAGATCGGGCTCGCATATTTCCCTAACCCATCCGGTTTGGAGCGAGTTTCCAATACGATGATGAAGGAGTCGCTTGCTTCCGGCCAGGTTACGATATATTCTGCGGCGCAGCTGAATTCAAAAATCGTTTCCGGCCGTTTGGAGGGTTCCAATGTGCAGGCGGCGGATGAAATGGTAAATATGATTGTGGCGCAGCGCGCCTATGAGATGAATTCAAAGGCGATCAAGGCGTCCGACGAGATGCTGCAGCAGGCGAACAATCTCAGAGGATAAAAGGCGTGAAAGGGAAGGTGATTTTCTATGTCAGCAATGGTAAACGATTTGTACGGCAGCCTCGGTACGGCTGCGCTCGGCGCGGATTCGCTTTCAGGCATGGCGTCTGCGGGCAAATTGACGAATTCGATTCAGGATGCTTCGACAAGCGAAGAAATGATGGCGGCGTGTGAGGAGTTTGAGGTTTATCTTTTGCAGAAGATGTTTCAGTCCATGGAGGAGACTACCAAGATTTTCAGTGACGAGGACGAGGAAGACGGCGGCGAATATATGAATATGTTCGGCGACAAGCTGTATCAGTCGGTGGCGGAAAATATGGTGAAATCCGGACAGGGTATCGGTCTTGCGAAGACGCTTTATGAGTCAATGGCGAGAAATGCAGGATTGGCAACCGGAGAAACTGAAGCAGAAGCAGAAGTGCAGTAATCAAAATGGTATTTGTACTATAGATTTATCAATAGCGTCCTGTATTGGGCGCTATTTTCAAATAAGAAGAAGTGCGAAGGCGGGGAGAAGGATGGAAGAACGCAACGGATATGTGGAACACATCGTTTTCCGCAATGTGGAAAATGGGTATACGGTTTTTGAATTTGCCTGTGAGGACGGGGATGAAGAGATACTGGAGACCTGCGTAGGCACGTTCCCTTTTATCAATGAGGGGGAGTATATGGTTTTATACGGAAATGTGGTTACGCATCCGACCTATCACAAACAGTTTAAAGTAGAAAAGAGTGAAAGCCGTGATCCGGATGACGTTGTATCCATGCTGCGTTATCTTGGGTCGGGGGCGATCAAGGGAATCGGCGGCGGACTTGCCAAACGGATTACAGATAAATTCGGAGACCGGACGTTTGAGATCATTGAAAGAGAACCGGAACGGCTGAGCGAAGTGAAAGGAATCAGCGAGAAGAAGGCGGCGGATATCGCCAGCCAGTTTGAAGAAAAGCGGGAGATGAGAAACGCGCTGCTTTTTTTGCAGCAGTACGGCATCAGCAACCAGCTTGCGGTCAAGATTTACAAGACGTACCGTGAGGATCTGTACGGCATTATAAAAAATAATCCGTATAAGCTGGCGGAGGATATCCGGGGCGTAGGCTTTAAAATTGCGGATAATATTGCGCTGAAAACAGGGCTTGATATGGATTCGGATTTCCGCGTCCGCGCGGGGATTCTTTATGTGCTCGGACTGGGCGGCAATTCCGGTCATATATATCTGCCGGAGGAACTGCTTTACCGTAATTGCGTGGAGTTTCTCGGCGTAGGCGTGGAGCAGCTTATGTCCATGATCGATGAAATGGAGTTTGATAAAAGCATCGTTCGGGATGGTGACAAGATTTACCTGCCAAATTTGTATTATAGCGAGATGAACTGCGCGCGAATGCTTTTGGATATTGCAAAAGTGCGTAGCGCTTATGACGAATCCGTTGAGGCGGCCATCGGCAAATTGCAGAGGGAATCGGATATTGAGCTGGACAAGCAGCAGATTATGGCGGTAAAGGAGTCCCTGAATCACGGGCTGCTTGTCATCACCGGAGGGCCCGGAACGGGCAAAACGACTACGATTAATATGATTATCCGCCTCTTGGAGAATGAAGGACAGACAATACTTCTGTCGGCGCCGACAGGGCGTGCGGCGAAACGCTTAAATGAGACGACAGGGAGGGAAACGCAGACGATACACCGCATGCTTCAGTACAACGGAGAAGGAATTTCTGAAAAAAACGGCGGATTTTCCGAGTCGGGCAGCCAGGGTACGTTTGAGCGGAATGAATGGAATCCGCTTGAGGCGGACGTAATTATCATCGATGAGATGTCAATGGTAGATATCTATCTTTTTACAAGCCTTTTAAAGGCGGTTTCCGTTGGGACGAGGCTGATTCTCGTGGGGGATGTAAACCAGCTTCCGAGCGTGGGGCCGGGCAATGTGCTTCGGGATATTATCCGCTCCGAATGCTGCAGCGTAGTTAAGCTGGAGCGGATTTTCCGGCAGGCGGCGGAGAGCGATATCGTGGTAAACGCCCACAACATCAATCGAGGCCAGCCGATCCGGCTGGATAATAAGAGCAAAGATTTTTTTTGCCTTGAACGGGAGGACAGCCATGGCGTACTGGAGGTGATGCTCTGGCTTGTACGTGACCGGATGCCCAAATACACGAATTCCACTGCTTTTGACATTCAGGTGCTTACGCCGATGAAAAAGGGCGAACTCGGAGTCGCGCGGTGCAACCAGGTTCTGCAGAAATACTTAAATCCTGAGAGCGGAGAGAAAGCGCAGATAGAAGTACGCGGGACGATTTTCCGCGAGGGCGATAAGGTGATGCAGGTCAGGAACAATTATCAGATTCCGTGGCAGATCCGGGGATTTAACGGCGTTGTTATAGACGAGGGAACCGGCGTATTCAATGGCGACTGCGGCATTATTCAGGAAATTGACAATTTTAATAAGGAGATGACCGTTGTATTTGACGAGGAAAAAACGGTAAAATATGGATTTTCTGATATGGATGAGCTGGAGCTTGCCTATGCGGTCACGATACATAAATCCCAAGGGAGCGAATATCCGGCGGTAGTCATCCCGCTTTTGGGCGGCCCTCGCGTACTGATGAACCGGAATCTGCTGTATACCGCAGTTACGAGAGGGAAAAAATGCGTGACGATCGTGGGAAGCAAAAAGACGGTATGCGATATGATTGACAACCAGTCGGAACAGAAACGATATTCAACACTGGAAATTCGTCTAAAAGAATTGCAAAACAATTAATTATTTGATAAAATGAAAGTGAGTAGCAAATGGGGAGGGATTTATTTGAAAAACAGAATACTGCGCATGCTTTATCCAGAGAAGTGCGTTGTGTGCCATCGGGTTTTGAAGGATTCCCGAAACGGGAAATTATGCGGGGCCTGCCGGTCCGGGATACTGCCGGTAGAAGAACCGAGGTGCAAAAGATGCTCAAAAGCGCTGGCGGATCCGCGGGAAGAATTGTGCGGGGACTGCCGGGGGAAAAGGTTTTATGTGGAATGCGGATTTGCGCTGTATCCTTATGATGAGCGGATGCAGCGTGCTGTCCGGAATTTAAAATATGGGGGAGAGCTTGCGGGGGCTGCCTATTTCGCAGAACAGATGGCGGAGAGATATGGAAAATGGGTGCGCGGCCTCTCGCCGGATGTACTCATCCCAGTTCCGGTACACAAGAGGCGGCTGCAGTTTCGCGGATTTAACCAGGCGGCGCGCCTCGCTGCGGGAATCGGAGCGGCGCTGCAAATTCCCGTTGATGAGCGCTATTTAATCCGTACGGAAAATACAAAACCGCAGAAAAATCTGGACAGCCGCGAACGGTTTCAGAACCTGCAAAAGGGATTTGCCGTCCGGGGAGAGGATGGCGCCGGATATGAGAGCGTTCTCCTGATTGATGACATTTATACGACGGGAGCGACGCTGGAGGCATGCGGCAAGGCGTTGAAAGAGGCGGGAACAAAGCGGATTTATTTTCTCTGCCTTTGCATAGGCAGAGGGGAATAATAGAAATGGAGGTTGATAATATGCAAGTAACAACATGTAAAGCCTGTGGGAAAATTTTTAACTATGTACAAGGCGATAGGCTTTGTCCGCAGTGTATAAAAAAAATGGACGAAAAATTTGTCGATGTAAAGAAATTTGTCCGTGACAATCCGAAAGTGGATATCAATACAATTTCTGAAGAGATGGATGTGTCGGTTCGTCAGATTAAGCGTTGGATCCGCGAAGAGCGCCTTTGCTTTACAGATGATTCCCCGATCGGCCTTAATTGCGAGAGCTGCGGAGCCACGATAAAGACGGGACGTTACTGCAAGGAATGCAAGGATAAAATGGCGAGCCGTCTTCAGGGAGCGACAGCAGTAACTCCGATGTCACCCGAGAAGAGAAAATCCGCATCGGAAAATAAGATGCGCTTCCTCCACTGAATCCGCTTTTCGATTCAGAGAATGTGCGTGAATGGAGAACGGTTATGTATGATAGTATTGTGGTCGGCTGCGGATTCGCAGGCGCCGTTACGGCGCGGGAACTTGCAGAACGCCGGGGACGTAAGGTTCTAGTTATAGATGCGAGGGATCATATTGGGGGAAATTGTTATGACTGTAAGGATGAACACGGCATTTTGATTCATCAGTACGGACCTCATATTTTCCACACAAACAGTAAGCGCGTGTACGATTATCTTTCCCGTTTTACGGAGTGGTATGATTATCAGCACGAGGTAGTGGGTCAGATTTACGGAAGAGAGATCCCGATTCCGTTTAATTTGAACAGTCTCGAGATGGTTTACGGGGAGGAAGCCGGGCAATTGGAGAAAAAGCTGATTGCTTGCTTTGGCGAGGGCGCCAGAGTTCCGATTTTGGAGCTGATGAACCATGAGGATGGGGATCTGAAAAAAATCGCGTCCTATGTGTATGAAAATATTTTTCTTAAGTATACTATGAAACAGTGGGGAAAGTCTCCCAAAGAGATTGATCCAGCTGTTTCAGGGAGGGTGCCGGTGCTTTTGAGCAGGGATAATCGTTATTTCCAGGATGCGTATCAGGGAATCCCGCTTCATGGGTACACTGCGCTTTTTGAGCGGCTGCTTGATTTTGACGGCGTTGATTTACGTCTTGGCTGTCAGGCAAAAGATGTTTTGCGGGTGGAGGCGGATGGAGAAACGAAGATCTGTTTCGAGGGACAGCCGTTTTCCGGACAGGTGATTTTTACCGGCGCTCTGGATGAATTTTTCGACTGCCGTTTTGGCAGGCTTCCGTATCGGTCGCTTGATTTTCGGTTTGAGAATTATGACCGGCCGTTTTATCAAAGCCACGGCGTGGTCAATTACACTGTCAGCGAGGAGTATACGAGGATAACGGAATTTAAGTATTTGTCCGGCCAGACTGACTTAGACAGCACCACGATTGTCAGGGAATATCCGTTTGCATATTCCGGCAAGCCGGATGAAATACCATATTATGCAATAAACAATGAACAGAATGATGAGTTGTTTGGTCAATACAAGGAGCTGGCGGATCGGATTCCGAACTTCTATCTTCTTGGAAGGCTGGCGGAGTATAAATACTACAATATTGATGCGATCGTAGAGCGGGCGTTGGATTTGGCAGAGAGGATATAAGAAAGAATGAAAATATTAAGTATAGTGATTCCGTGCTATAATTCCGAAGGATACATGGCGCATGCGGTGGAGAGCGCGCTGGTAGGCGGCGAGGATGTGGAGGTTCTCATTGTGGACGATGGATCTGTGGATGGAACGGCGAAAATTGCGGATGAACTGGAACAAAAGCATCCGGGTATCGTGAGGGCGATTCACCAGGAAAATGCCGGGCACGGCGGCGCGGTGAATACCGGTTTGCACAATGCAAAAGGGATTTATTTTAAAGTGCTTGACAGTGATGACTGGCTGGACAGGGAGTCGCTGGTTAAGGCGCTTGAGAAGCTCCGCAGTTTTATTTGCGCCGGAAAATTGGTGGATATGTTTTTGGCAAATTATGTGTACGAAAAACCGAGCCTCCGTAAGCATAAGGCGATCCGCTATGAGGGGGTTTTTCCGCAGGGCGAGATTTTCAGCTGGAATGATATAAAAAAGTTTAAGGTAAGCCAGAATATACTGATGCATTCGGTGATCTACCGAACGCAGATGCTCATTGACTGCGGGCTGGAGCTTCCGAAGCATACGTTTTATGTAGATAACATTTTTGTATATGTGCCGTTGCCCTTTGTGAAGACAATGTATTATATGGATGTGGATCTGTACCGTTATTTTATCGGCAGGGATGACCAGTCTGTCAATGAAGAGGTGATGATCGGGCGCATTGACCAGCAGATCAAGGTGAACAAGATCATGATTAATGCGTATGATCTTACGAAAATACGAAATAAAAAGCTTCGCGATTATATGGCGAAATATTTGGCGATGATGATGACGGTAAGTTCGGTATTTCTTATAAAAGAGGGGTCAGAAGAAAGTCTCGCCAAACGTTCGGAGCTTTGGGAATATTTAAAGAATGCGGGAAAGGGAATGAACCGCCTTGTGAATAGGCAGATTCTCAGCCGCCCTATGCAGATTCGGGGTAAGGCGGGAAGAAAGATGGTTGTGTGGGGATATAGCATTTCAAGAAAACTTTATGGATTTAATTAATCATAATATAATAATAAAAAGGAAGGAGAATGAGCATGTCGTTTATTGATGAAATCGGGAGAAAGATTTCCCAGACGGGTCAGGAAGCGGTAAAACAGACCAAAATGATGGCAAATGTGACGAAATATAAAGCAAATATCAGCGCATTGGAGAGTAAGGTGCGCGACGCCTTTATTTTTATCGGCAAGCAGTATTTTGAGGAGCACCAAAATGACCCGCAGGCAGAGCAGATTGATAAAATGAATGAAATTGCTGCTTATCTGAAAGAGATTGAAGAATGGAAGTTCAAGATCCAACAGGAAAAGGGTGTGCTGGTGTGTCAGCAATGCGGCGCGGAAGTAAGCAGGGAGTCTGTTTTTTGCAACAGCTGCGGCGCAAAAATAGAAAAGCCGAAACCGCCTATTGTAGAAGACGCTGGCGAGAAAACGGAAACTTCGGATGAAGACTTGTAAAAAGGCGCAGCCCTTTGTAAAAAAGATGCAGTACATATTAAAAGCGAAGTATCATTATTACAGCATGTTGCCGTGATGCGGCAGGAAGGAGAAAGGAAAATGAAATTGAACAAAAATAAGGTGAGAGTTTTAGCGCTTGCTCTGTCTGCCGCGATGGCGGTCAGCGCTGCGGCGGCGCCGACGGCGGAAGCAAAGACCGCGAAACCGAAACTGAGCGCAACAAAGGTATCGCTTGCAGTTGGCAGCACAAAGAAAGTAACGGTCAAGAATGCAAAGAGAGCGGTATGGTCGGTCGACAAAAAAGGAAAGGCGAAAATTTCTTTATTAAAGAAAAGTAAAAAAGGCGTAACAATAAAGGGAAAAGCGGCGGGGAAAGCGAAAGTCACGGCTAAGATGAGCTATGGCGCCAAAAAAACGCTGAAAAAAACCATTACAGTCAATGTGAAGGAGAAAACCAAAACAGATTCGGGGCAGACCGAAGCGCCGCAGCAGACAGCAGCGCCGCAGCAGACAGCAAATGCGGCGGTTCCAACGGCAGCTCCGACGCAGGCGGCAAATGAAACAATGATGCCGGAACCCCAGATTCCGTCTCAGAATCCAATTGAAACGCCGGCCGGCGAACGGTGGCTTACTACATGGGGAACGGCTGAGGAAAAATGCAATACTACCAGAGAAAGCATGCCGATGCTGTCGATGGAGGGAACGACGATACGACAGATTATCCGTGTGACAACGGCAGGAGAGAAGATCCGGTTCCGTCTGTCCAATCAGTACGGTGAGAGCGATGTCACGATTAAGTCGATGCATATTGCCAAACAGATCGAGCCAACGAAACCGGATATTGATACATATACGGATACGGTTGTGACGGTAGGCGGACAGGAAGAGTTTATAATCCCGAAGGGAGAGCTCATTGTGACAGATGCTGTCGATTTCGACGTGGAAGCGCTGGAAAACATTGCGATCTCCTGTTATTTCGGAGAGGCGCCTGAGATCTTGACAGGCCACAGGGGAGCAAGAGCGACGACATACCAGCTTGAGGGAAATATGGTTTCGGATGAAACGTTTGAAGAGCCGAAAACGACGACGGCATGGTATTTTCTGGCTGATGCTTCGCTCCTTTCGCCGGAAGGGGGAAGGGCGGTAGTTTGCTTTGGCGATTCGATCACTGACGGCTATGGGACAGACGCCAGCTATTTAGGAAAAAAACCGGACAGTTATACGAGGTGGGGCGATTATTTCGCAAAGCGCCTGCAGGAAAATGAGGCGACAAAAAATGTCTCTGTCATCAACGAGGGGATTGGTTCAAATTCAATATTGGGCGATTATCCTACCGACGCCGGGAAAGACCGTTTTGAACGCGATCTGACACAGCATGACGGCGTTGCGTACTGCATCATATTAATGGGCGTCAATGACCTGCACCAATTGGAGAACACGGATAAATTCGACCAGCTCCTTCCTGAGTACCAGAAGATGGTTCAGCTTTGCCATGATAACGGTATTAAAGTGTATGGTGCGCCGCTTCTTCCATTTGGAACGAGTGATTATTACAGTGAGGCTTCTGAGGAAGTGCGGACGAAGATTAATAACTGGATGCGTTCCGAGGAGTCGGGAATGGATGGAATCATTGATTTTGATAAGGCGGTTGCCGACCCGGATAACGAGCTTGCCATAAAGAAGGAATATACCGGGACTGACGGGCTGCATCCGTATAATGGATATCAGGTTATGGCAGAGGCGATTGATCTGAGCCTGTTTGAAAAATAGAATACCGGTTTACCTTGCCGCAAAACACACCCATTCACCCAGCTTTTCCTTCGCAAGAACGGAAAAGCTGGTTTCCGTAAGAGCGCGTTCTACGTCATCGGCGCGAGAATCTATGATGCCGGATGCGAGAAACAGCCCGTTTTCCGACATATGGGGGCGGACAACGGCGGAGAGGGGGATAATGACGTCAGCAAGAATGTTTGCTACGACGATGTCATACCCGCCGCCTAACTGATCCTTCAGTTTGCCAGACTCCTTTGTTTCCGGGGAGACAGGGGACGAAAAGGTGTAGGAGTGGTCTGCCGCGGTGTTTTGAATCAAATCTCCTGTATATAAATTATAAAGGCCGGATGCGATACCGTTGACCTTCATATTTTCTTCCGCCACCCTGACGGCCGCTTCATCAATGTCGCAGGCGGCAGCGTAGGCGGCGCCCAGTTTGAGCGCTGCAATGGCAAGGATCCCGCTTCCGCATCCGATATCCAGAATGCGTTTGCCGGCGCAGCCGTATCGGGACAGCGCCTGAATGCACAGCTTCGTTGTTTCGTGCGTACCGGTTCCGAATGCGATCCCCGGATCAATGTCGATGACAATGTCGTGTTCCGGCGAATAATCGGACAGCGTATTTTTTTCCCATGTCGGTTTGATAATGACATTTTCGGCGGCACGGAACGGACGGAAGAAAGATTTCCAACTGTTCATCCAGTCCTTGTCTTCCGTTTCGGACAGGCTTATGGAGCCCTTTCCTATATTGGTATACCGCCGGATCTCCTGAAATATCCCCTGTACGTCCAGTATGACTTTTTCCGGGTTTACCTGTTCCGGTTCCATATAAAAGTGAATTTTAGCAGAACCGTCATTGAACTCCGGATCGGGAAGAATATCCACATACATCTGTTTTTTCTCCGATTCGCTCAGCGGTACATGATCTTCGATTTCGATTCCCTCGACGCCGATTTCGCTGAGCATGCAGCTTAAAAGATCTACTGCGTCCGAGTGGGTATCAAGTGTAAATTTAATCCATTTCATAATAATCTCCTTTAAGACGTATATAAAATAATTGCATCAGAATCATTTTAATAGAAAAAGGGCGAGCGGGCAAGAAAAAAATTTATTTACACCGCAGACATTTCATGTTATATTTTTTTTGCTGACAGATAGATGTAAGTTGACGAATGGGGGTTAGTATGGATCAGGACGAGATATTTATGCGGGAAGCGGTACGGCAGGCGAAAAAGGCGTACAAAATGGAAGAGACGCCGATCGGTTGCGTGATCGTCCGCGAAGGGAAAATTATCGCCCGCGGATATAATAAAAGGAATTTAAAAAAAAATACGCTTGCCCATGCAGAAATTAGTGCGATCAATAAGGCGAGCCGGGTCGTCGGCGACTGGCGGCTTGAAGACTGTACGATGTATATCACGTTGGAGCCGTGTCCGATGTGCGCGGGTGCGATCGTACAGGCGCGCATAAAACGGGTGGTGGTCGGCAGCATGAATCCTAAAGCGGGCTGTGCGGGCTCCGTGGTTAATCTTTTGCAGATGGAAGGGTTTAACCATAGGGTTGAGACGCGGAGCGGCGTGCTGGAAAAAGAGTGCAGTGAATTGATGAGTGGATTTTTTCGCGATCTTCGTCTTAAAAAAAGCGGGAGAGCCTGAAGGACTCTTCCGCTTTTGCCATATTTTTATCCCGTAACAATTTTCCGGAAATTTTTCTTGCCTTTTTTCAGCACGACTCCGTCGCCGGAGAAAGCGTCTCTCGTATAAGCGGTATGGATATCCAGTACCTTTTCGCCGTCTACGCTGACGCCGCCCTGTTGTACCGCCCGCCTTGCCTCCGATTTTGAGGGAACCAGGCCGGAGGCGTAAAGAAGCGTCAGTATGTCTACGGCTCCGTCGGTAAAATCGTCCCCGGCCAGT
>CANQCY010000042.1 GCA_947591245.1 uncultured Lachnospiraceae bacterium
ACTACAAAATATGAATTTTTCAAGGTACTATAGGAATAGGGGCAAATTTATTTATGGTTTTGACCCCAACATCATTTGAATAAAATTACAATCTTCTATAGCAGTATTGAAAAAAATGTGTTATACTTGTATATAAGCGGTATCGCAGTCAGAAGGAATTTTGCTTCTGGCTGATGTCTGTGGATCGGTTTGCGAAAATAAAAGAGAAAGGATTTTTATTATGAGAAGGATAGTATGTTTTGGGGACTCGAATACATATGGGTGTTCTCCGATTGATGGTTCGCGGTAC
Organism: uncultured Lachnospiraceae bacterium; assembly: GCA_947591245.1. GTDB lineage: Bacteria > Bacillota > Clostridia > Lachnospirales > Lachnospiraceae > Eubacterium_F. The sequence continues at coordinate 290 of CANQCY010000042.1, forward strand.
GGAGAAGATATTCGATGGACGGGCGTGTTAAACAGTCTGTTAGGGGAAAAGTTTGAAGTGGTCAATGAAGGGAAGAATGCCCGGACGATTGCTTTTGATGATCCTTATACAGAGGGTTGTAATGGTATGAATGATATTGTTGACTGTCTGGATCATAATGATCCGATTGATCTTTTCATCATCATGCTCGGAACGAATGACCTGAAAGTTTACTTTGAAGCCACGCCGCAGATGATTGCTGCCAATTTGTTGAAAATGTGTGAGGTTGTCAGGGAAAAGACAGATGCGAAACTTCTTCTTGTCAGTCCGATGCTTTTGGGGGATCAGATCGAATTTTCACCATTGCGCCTTGAATTCGGCAGGGAGCAGGTGGATTATTCCTTTGAGCTTGCCCCGGAGATTGAGAAAGTGGCAGAAAAGGTAGGGGCGGATTTTATTGATTTGGCGGTTGTGGCTATGTCAAGCGACGTGGATTGCCTCCATCTCATGCCGGAAGAGCATGCGAAAGTAGCGCAGGCAATGCGAGACAAGGTATTGCTTATGTTTAAGGAGGAGCTTGAGCAGGAGGCGAAGGAGGAGGAAGAAGAGAGACGCCGCCAGGAAGAGGAAGAGCGGAAACGGGCAGAAGAGGAAGCGGCGAAACAGGAAGAGGAACGCAGACGGGCAGAAGAGGAAGCGGCGAAAAAAGAAGAGGAAGAGCGTCTGGAAGCAGAAAAACGGCAGGCTGAATCGCATGCGAAAGAGTCAGAAAGCTTGCAGAATCAAGAGGATGCGCTTCTCCACGTGCAGCAGTTGGAGGCTTCCGGATTTCAGACTGCATCTGCGGAACAGATAGAACAATGGCAGTCGGAGGATTCCGATCAGCAGAGCGATGCATTGCTCGGACAGATTAAGGAGATTGAGCGGCAAGCGAAGGCAATTTTAGACGAGGATGGGGATACCCTTCAGAGTGACGGACTGCTTGGAGCCGTTGGCGAGATTGAGCATCAGGCGGATTCGATTTTGGACGGAGGCGCGGAAAGCCCGCAGCCGGCAGCGCCGGGGGATGATGCGGTCGAGAAGGAGCAGTCAGAAGAAAAAGAATCGAAAGATGACGGGATTCAGTTTCAGGAATTGGTCGGCAAAGTGTTTGGCGGACAGAAACCGAAAGCGGAATCGTCAGACAGCCCGCTTGGTGAATCTTCATTGGCATCGGGGACGGACAGCGTACTAAATCAACCGGTATTTACTCTTGGCAATGAGGCTGCTTTGAATGACGGCGCGCCAGGCGCCGGACTGGCGCCGGAAGTTTCCGCTGCCGATCTGTCGGAAGCGGATGATGAGATCAAAAATGTGACAGTCATAGTGCCGGACAGCGTCGAAAAGGAACGTATGATTTCCGGAAAATTGTACCGCTGCGATTCAGAGTTAAGGGCGGAGATGGCGAGAGCGAAAAAACTGCTTGATTCTTATAACCGGACCACTAGTGCGGAGGTCAATGAGAGAAACAGTATTCTTATGTCGCTGTTCTGGTATGCGGGACAGGACGCGCAAGTGGAACCGCCGTTCCGCTGCGAATATGGCAGCAATATATCGGTAGGCGACCGCTTTAACGCAGAGTTCGACTGTATTATGCTCGATTCCGCGCGGATTAAGATCGGGAACGATGTGTTTTTCGGGCCGAAAGTAAATATTTTTACGGCGGGATATCCGATTTATGCTCCTGTGCGAAACGAGCGCTTGAAATATTCAAAGGAAGTGACGATAGGAGATGACGTATGGATCGGCGGAAATGTTACGATTAATCCGGGGGTTCATATCGGAAACAACGTAGTGATCGAGACCGGTTCTGTTGTGACGGAAGATATTCCGGACGGCGTTGTAGCCGCCGGAAATCCATGTCGTATTATCCGAAAAATTTCGGATGCGGATAAAGAGGAATGGGAAAGTAAGAAAGCGGAGCGCGACGAGTGACAAATAAATAATCTTTATACTGCAATATAAAAAGGATCCTGCGCCATCGGCATGGCGGCGCAGGATCCTTTGCCGCATTAGTTGTTTATATTTTTTGTCATGGAATTTCGGTAATCTCCCGCCGATTTAAAAAATGCGCGCACAGCTTCGCCATTTTCTTCTTCGATCGCTTTCTGAATCTCATGCAGGATAGCGTTCAGCTGGTCAAGCAATGTACAGATGCTGTTCTTGTTTGAGAGACAGATGCTTTCCCACATTTCAGGGGAGGAAGACGCGATCCGGGTGATGTCTTTGAAGCCTCCGGCAGCGAACGATTTCATATACTCATTTTCATCGTCATTGCTTTGTACCATATTGACAAGGGCGGCGGCGACAATATGAGGTACGTGGCTGATCGCAGCGGTGACGGCGTCATGCAGTTTTGGGTCAAGAATGACAAAATTGGATTCGGTGCAGGAAAGAACTGCTTTTAAGCGGTTCACGTTTGCTTCTGCCGTCTGTTCGGTAGGAGTCAGAAGATAGTAACAATCTTTTAACAGGCGGGCAGACGAATTGGCATATCCCGTTTTTTCCGATCCGGCCATGGGGTGTCCGCCTATGAAATTTTTTTCTATGCCGAGAAGGGCGGCCTCCTTGTGTATATTTCCTTTTACGCTTCCCACATCCGTGATAATACAGTTTTCGCGAATGAGCGGCTTGAGTTTGCGGAGCATCTCAATATTTGTAAGTACCGGCGCGCATAGAAAAATAATGTCAAAATCAGAAAAACTATCGTCAATTTCGTAGAGAAGGCGGTCGATTACGCCTTCTTGTACGCCGGCTTCAAGGTCCGGATTTTTTCGTCTCGTGTATACATGGATTTGTATGTGGGGGCTGCTGATCCGCATCGCTCTGGCGATCGAACCTCCTATAAGCCCAAAGCCCACAAAGCCTATTTTTGTATCGGTCATTGCTTCTTGCTTCCTCCATCCGTTTCGCGTAAAATAACAGGTACTAACATTTTAACTCAAAGCGTTTTTTCTGTAAATAACTATTGCTAGATTTCAATAATAATATTATACTATAAATATACATAAAAGTAAAAGGAAGGAAGGAAAAATGGCAAAGATAAAGGTAACGCCCTGTGAGATTGAGGGTTTGTATGTCGTCGAGCCTACCGTTTTTGGTGACGAGAGGGGTTATTTTGTTGAGACGTATAATAAGAAAGAGTTTGCGGAATATGGTCTGGACATGGAGTTTGTTCAGGATAATGAGTCTATGTCAAAGAAAGGGGTGCTTCGAGGGCTGCATTTTCAGAAAAACTATCCGCAGGGAAAGCTGGTTCGGGTTTTATCAGGAGAGGTATTCGATGTGGCGGTGGACATAAGAAAGGGATCAAAAACATTCGGTAAGTGGTTTGGGGTAGTCCTTTCGGCAGAGAACAAAAAACAGTTTTATGTATCGGAAGGGTTTGCGCATGGTTTTTATGTGATGTCGGACACAGCGTTATTTTCTTATAAATGCACGAGATTTTATCATCCGGAGGATGAGGGGGGCATTCGGTGGGACGATCCGGAAATCGGCATCAACTGGCCGATTGAGGAAGGAACAGACATTATTTTGTCAGAAAAGGACAGGAACCGCGAGGGTATCCGTTCTTTGATATAAATATTTGAAAGAGAGGAATGATATTGTGAGCGATACGATTATTTCAGATGCAGTTATTTATGTCGGGGCAGACGATACAACGATTGATCTGTTTGAGAGCCAGTATATCGTGCCAAAGGGAATTTCTTATAATTCTTATGTTATTTTGGATGATGAGATTGCGATTATGGATACGGTGGACAAGCGTGCGACGGACGAATGGTTTGCAAATGTAGAGCGGGCGCTTGGAGACAGAAAACCGTCTTACCTTGTGATCTCCCATCTGGAGCCGGATCATGCGGCAAATATACAGAAGGCGGCGGAAAAATATCCGGATATGAAGCTGATTGGAAATGCTAAGACATTTTCCATGCTTCCGCAGTTTTTTGATTTCGATCTCTCGGGCAGGACAGTCGAAGTAAAAGAAGGCGATACGGTTTCGCTTGGGGCGCATACGCTGCAGTTTTTTATGGCGCCGATGGTTCATTGGCCGGAGGTGATGGCGACATATGAGCAGAAAGAGAAAATCTTGTTCTCAGCAGACGGATTCGGCAAATTCGGCGCACTGGCAATTGAGGACGACTGGGCTTGTGAAGCAAGGCGGTATTATTTCAATATTGTAGGCAAATACGGCGCGCAGGTTCAGGCGCTTCTGAAAAAAGCTTCGACGCTTGATATTTCTATGATATGTCCGCTGCATGGCCCGATTTTAAAAGAAAATTTAGCCTATTATATCGACAAGTACAATACGTGGAGCAGCTATGAGCCGGAGGATGAGGGCGTGCTGGTAGCATATGCGTCAATCCACGGAAATACTGCGGAGGCGGCGAAGAAGCTCGGCGCCATGCTGGAACAAAAGGGAGCAAAGAAAGTCGTAGTCAGCGATCTGTCGAGAGAGGATATGGCAGAAGTCATTGAAGATGCGTTCAGATATGACAAAATTGTGGTAGCCGCTGCCACATATGACGGCGGAATTTTCCCTGTGATGGAGGATTTTCTTCATCATCTGAAGAGCAAAAATTATCAGAAAAGAACGGTCGGGATCATGGAAAATGGTTCATGGGCGCCGGCGGCGGGGAAACAGATGAAAGCGATTTTTGAAACCATGAAAAACATAACGGTATGCGATGAGATGGTTTCGATCAAGTCAACGCTGAATGACGCCGCGGAAGAAGCCATGGAACGGCTGGCAGACGAACTTATTGCAAGGTAAAGGCCGAATCTATAAAAACGGTAACGAAAAAGGGACGCTTGCTTATGCGAAGCGTCCCTTTTGCCGCGCTTTTTAAGATGTTTTCTATACGATTCGCATTATGGCTTTTACAATTGCGAATAGCCGTAATTATTTACGATAGCATCGATTTTTTGTCCGGCATGGCAGAATGGGCAGTCATGCGGCGGGTAGGACTGATAGCTTTCAAAATCATCTGTGTGGAAAATCGAATGGATTTCATTTCCATCAATTGTATCCGCGGCGCTGAATATAGCGGAAATCCCTTGGATGATTCCACCGTAATACCGGATGCATTCTAAGCTTCTTGCGATCGTTTTGCCCGTTGTGGCAGAAGCGAGGAGAAGCACAATATTCTTTCCGCGTACCATAGGCTGTATGTTGTCGCGAAAAATCATCTGCCCGTTGGAGTCAAACTCCGGCTCGATGATGTAGATGCTTTGGTGTGCATTCATCGACATGACGCCGGCGTCGGACAACTGTTCGGCGAGAAACGCGCCGATCGCATAGCAGCCATCCATGCAGATAATGCTGTCAACCGGTTTGTTGTACTGATAATGCTGCGCCATCGTGGAAGCGACTTCCCTTGCCTCCCGCTGGCCGACCTTTAACCTTGTCATATCCAGATAAAAGTTGATGTGCGAATGGCTGGTGGCAAAGTGCCCCGGCAAAACTTTGATCTGAATTTTGTTATTTGATCTGGATGAAACTTTATACGCATTTTCAAGCATAAGTGATAACCCTCCTTGTTAAATATTTAATGCAGCTGTATCGTGACAGCTGGCTTTTTCGCGCCGGATACATTTTTACAGCAACTCAGGAAGCCTTGTCCGAGACGGCATCCCCATTGCCGTCGGCCTCGTTTTCCTCGTCGGTTTCTTCCTCGTCCGCCTCCTGTTTTTTCGGAGGCTGCGACAGAAGGACCAAAGCTGTCAGCAAAATGGTCAGGACAATAGGGGCGGCATACAGTATATTTCTGAAATCAGGATTTACGGATACGCCCGGTGTATTGATCCTGATAAAGGCTGCCAGATAACCTGTGAAAACGATGGTTCCCAGTATGACGCCGAGAATCCTGCCCAGCCGGCCTCCCTTTAAGCTTGATTTGACGAGGCAGAAAACGATGGCGTAGGATAATCCGCCGTTAAAAAGACCAAAAATAAGCATTCCAACATTGATACCCATAACAATCTCCATTCGTAGCGTTTTTCTAAGTATACTACATTTTTCATAAAAATTCTATCTTTTTTATTGACTTTTTCAAATTTTTGTGATATCTTATAAAAGCACGCAGGAATGGCGGAATTGGTAGACGCGCACGGTTCAGGTCCGTGTGGTAGCAATACCATGAGGGTTCAAGTCCCTTTTCCTGCAGTAAACGGCGCAAAATCGAACTGTGACGGTTCAGGTTTCGTGCCGTTTTGCGTTTTCCGAGCGCTAAAAAGCAGCGGAAGCGGGGTTCCGCGCAGAAATGGGGGAAATTATGGCATGGGTCAGCAGGATGTGAATAAATTATAACCGATCACCAGACACAGAATGATTATGACGATGGCGAGGAAACCATTTGTGATGAAGAGCATAATTGTCATGCCGATGCCGAGCCAGAACAGGATAAAACCTAAAAGCCGTTTCATGATATACCACCGTCCTTTCCAATCCGTTGACCGGATTTTTTCTTTCTATAATATTTTATTCATTGTCAGGTATAAATGTGATTTGATTTTTTCATACTTTTGGTGTAGAATAAGAACAACTGTATTTGTGAATGAAAATATGATTGGAGGGTTACTATGAAAGGGCAGTTAGATAATGATATGGGCAGCGTATTGGTAGATGAGGATGTTCTGGCAAAGTATGCGGGATCGGCAGCTGTTGAATGCTTCGGCGTGGTCGGCATGGCATCGGTCAGCATGCGCGACGGCATCGTCCAGCTGCTTAAACGGGATAATATCCGGCATGGCGTAGAAGTAAGGATTGAAGATAATACCCTTTATATTGAAATGCACATTATTGTCGCTTATGGAGTAAGCATATTAACCGTGGCTGAAAATCTGGTAGATAATGTAAAGTACAAGGTTGAGGAATTTACCGGGATGGAAGTTGGTAAAATAGTAGTATGCGTAGAAGATGTTAAAGTTGTAGACTAAGTACAGCTTGTATATGCTTGAGATTTTTGGAGGAAAATGAAGTGACAGTAACGACGATGGATGCATTGCTTGTCAAGAAATGTTTTCTTGCCGGTGCAGCTGCGATACAGGCAAAAAGGGATTATATTAATGAATTGAATGTTTTTCCGGTGCCGGACGGAGATACGGGAACAAATATGTCCATGACGATTATGTCGGCGGCAGACGAGGTGGCGGCGCTTGACGATCCGAATATGGAAGATGTATGCCGGGCGATTTCCAGAGGTTCGCTGAGGGGAGCGCGAGGAAATTCCGGCGTGATTTTGTCCCAGCTGCTCCGCGGCTTTACAAAAGCGGTTAAAAAAACGAATACGATTGACGTCCAAATGCTCAATCAGGCATTTGCCAAGGCGGTGGATTCCGCTTATAAAGCAGTTATGAAGCCGAAGGAAGGCACTATACTTACTGTTGCCCGCGCCGGAGCCGAGAAAGCGGAGAAGCTGGTGAAGGATTCCGGAGATTCCGACATCGTCCGGTTTGCGGAACAGGTGATCGGGGAAATGCGCGCCGTTCTTGATAAGACGCCGGAGATGCTTCCTGTTTTAAAAGAGGCGGGAGTGGTGGATTCAGGAGGAGAAGGGCTGGTGACGATTCTGGAAGGCATGAAGGACGGCCTTCTCGGAAAACAGATAGATTATAAGTCCTCTGCCGTGCCGGACGCGAATGTTAAGGCGGCCGGGGCAGTCGGCGCCGGAGACATAAAGTTCGGTTATTGTACGGAATTTATCATTAAACTGGAGAAAAGTTTTACATCGGAAGATGAATGGGAGATAAAAAAATATCTGGAGGGGATCGGCGACTCTATCGTCTGCGTGACGGATGAGGATATCGTGAAAATCCATGTACACACAAATAATCCGGGTCTGGCGATTCAAAAAGGCCTTTCTTATGGCGAATTGTCGCGGATGAAAATTGATAATATGAGGGAGGAGCACAATGAGCGCGCGATCCGGTTTGCACAGCAGGGGACTCAGGAATCCGTGCAGGCGGGCTCGCCACAGCCGGCGGATATATCGCGTCTGAAAGGCGAGGGTCAGGGGCCAGACGCATCTGATCAGCCGGGAGAGGGCGGCGAGAGCGGGCTGCCGCAAAAAGAAGCCGGTTTTATCAGCGTGTCCTCGGGAGACGGGCTGAGCAGAATATTCACGGAATTGGGCGTGGACGTCGTGATCGAGGGCGGCCAGACGATGAATCCGAGTACGGACGATATACTCGGGGCGGTAGCAAAGGTGAATGCCGATACCATTTATGTTCTTCCGAACAATGGCAATATCATATTGGCGGCAAATCAGGCAAAAGAGCTGACAGAGGACAAGAATATCGTAGTCATTCCGACGAAGAGTATTCCGCATGGAATTGCGGCAATGATTAATTATATTGACGGGAACAGCGCCGAGGAAAACGAAGAAGCGATGACAGAGGCGATCAGTCAGATTAAATGCGGCCAGGTGACATATGCGGTCAGGGATACGTCAATTGACGGCAAAGAAATTAAACAGGGCGATATTATGGGACTCAGCGACAAAACGATTGAAGCTGTGGGGAGCAATGTCAAGGAAACAACGGTTCAGCTCGTTGAAAAACTGATGGACGAGGCGACAGAGCTCGTCACTCTGTATTATGGAAAAGAGACGACAGAGGAAGAGGCGCTGGAAACGGCGGAGGCAATCAGAGGGAAGAATAATGAGATCGAGGTAGAGGTTGAGTACGGCGGACAGCCGATTTATTATTACTTCCTTTCGCTTGAATAAGGCTTAGACTTCGCTCGGACAGAGAGGAAAGCGGGAAAGAAATGGAAAAGCTTGTATTGATCGACGGAAACAGTATTGCAAACCGCGCATTTTACGGTGTGCCGGATCTTACAAACAAAGAAGGGCTTCACACGAATGCCATTTACGGATTTTTAAACATATTGTTCAAGGTGATCGAGGAGGAGGAACCGACTCACCTGCTGGTAGCGTTTGACATGAAAGCGCCGACGTTCCGGCATGAAATGTTTGACGGGTACAAGGGAACGCGGAAACCGATGCCGGATGGCCTTCGCGAGCAGATTCCCATTTTAAAAGAAGTGATTGCGGCGATGGGCATACAGATGAAAGAGCAGGAAGGGATCGAAGCGGACGACATTTTGGGGACGATGGCGAAAACCGGCGAGGCGCAGGGCTATGAGGTATCTGTGGTGTCCGGCGACCGGGATCTTCTCCAGCTCGCCACCAATCATATCAAGGTGAGGATTCCGAAGACAAAGGGCGGAAAGACGATTGTAGAGGATTATTACCGTCCGCAGGTGATCAAAAAATACAGCGTGACGCCGGAACAGATCATTGACCTAAAGGGGCTGATGGGCGATGCATCCGACAACATACCGGGCGTTCCGGGCGTGGGGGAGAAGACGGCGGTTAGGCTGCTGACCCTGTTTGGCACAGTAGAAAATGTAATTGAACACGCAGAAGAGATTAAGCCAAACCGGGCAAAGGAAGCGGTCATGAATAATGTGAAGCTCGCCCTTTTGAGTAAAAAACTTGCGACGATCCGGACAGACTGCCGCTTGGGCGTGAAGCTGGCGGATTGCAGGATCGGGGACATTTTTACGGAAGAGGCGTATGAAATCATCCGGCGCTTGGAATTTAAGTCGATGACGGAGCGTTTTCGCAATGATGCGGGTGCGAACGCATCCATCGAAAAAAAATTCAAGGAAATCGATAAAGAGAAGGAATTTGTTGAATATATAGAAAAATGCAAGAAATGCCCGGCCGTTTCGGTACGCTTGTTTTTAAGGACAAAGGAGGAGCGGGCGCAGGATGCGGATGGACAGCTGTCGCTTTTTCCGGAGAAGAAGCCGAGGCTATTCGCTGCAGCGCTTTCAATGTCGGAAGAAGAAGCGGTCTTTTGCCCGGTGGCAGCTGGAGGAATCGCAGAGGAAACCATGCGCGGGCAGCTCGGCGCGCTTGCCGAAAGCGGTGCGGTCATTGTGACCAACGATTTGAAAAGCCAGATTGGAGACATGCCGGGGATCGTGCCGGAAAAGGCGTTTGATACTGCTCTCGCCGCATATGTTATCAATCCGGTGCAAAAGGAGTTTTTAGAGGAAGACGTCTCATCCGGGTATGCCGGAGTGACGATGCAGCCATACCGCCAGCTGTTTGGCAAAAAAAGCATGCATGAAGCGTATATGCAGGCGCGGGAAGAGTTTGCGAAATATGCATGCTACTGCGCGTATACAACATTTTTATCATATAAGCCTCTGGAACAGAAGCTTCGTGAAATCAAATCGTACGAATTGTATCAAAATATTGAGATGCCGCTTGTCTTTACGCTGTACCGTATGGAACAGGAAGGGATTGCCGTCAGGCGCGAGGCGCTGCGCGCGTACGGGGAGAAGCTTGGCGAGCGCATCGATGTGCTGCAGCAGGATATTTATGATATGGCGGGCGAGCAATTTAATATCAATTCGCCGAAGCAGCTCGGGGTTATTTTGTTTGAAAAGCTTCGCATGCCCTACGGCAAAAAGACGAAAACAGGGTATTCTACTTCGGCGGAGGTGCTTGAAAAGCTGCGGTTTGAGAGCCCGATTGTCGAGATGATTCTTGAGTACCGCCAGCTGACGAAATTGAAATCTACTTATGCAGACGGGCTGTCGGCATATATTGATATAGATGGCAGGATACGTTCTACATTTAACCAGATGATCACGGCGACCGGACGTCTCAGCAGCACAGAGCCAAATCTGCAGAACATTCCGGTGCGAATGGAGCTGGGACGGCAGATCCGCAAAGTGTTTGTGCCGAAAGAGGGATGCGTGTTTCTGGATGCGGATTACTCCCAGATTGAGCTGCGCGTGCTGGCGCACATGTCCGGGGATGAACGCCTGATCGAGGCATACCGGGAAAATGCAGATGTCCATCGCACGACGGCGGCGCTTGTTTTTCACGTTCCGTATGAGGAAGTGACCGAACAGCAGCGTAGGAATGCGAAGGCGGTTAATTTCGGAATTGTATATGGCATAAGCGGTTTCGGTTTGTCGAGGGATTTAAATATTACGAAAAAACAGGCGGAAAAATACATCGCCGATTATTTTGAGACATATCCGAAAGTGAGAGCTTATATGGATTCTCTTGTAGAAATGGGGAAAACGAAAGGGTATGTGACCTCGATGTTCGGCAGGCGCCGTCCGATTCCCGAGCTTGAATCAAAAAATTTCATGCAGCGGCAGTTTGGCGAGCGCATTGCCATGAATTCCCCGATTCAGGGAACGGCGGCAGATATTATAAAAATAGCGATGATCCATGTGGACGAAAGGCTGCGGGCAGCAAACTTGGAATCCCGCCTTATTTTACAAATTCACGACGAACTTCTGATTGAGACGAAAACGGATGAAATCGAGGAAGTCAGACATATACTGGAGGATGAGATGGAAAAAGCGGCAGAGCTTCAGGTGCCGTTGATCGCCGAGGTAAAAAAAGGCAGCACATGGTATGAGGCAAAGTAAATGGGAAAAAATGAAAAAAGACAGAATAAAAACGGATCAGTCCGGGTGATCGGGATCACCGGCGGCGTCGGCAGCGGTAAGTCTACGGCACTGCAAATGCTGAAACAGCATTACCATGCGTATATCTGCATGGCAGATGAGCTTGGACACGAGGCGATGCAAAAGGGCACGGATGCCTGCGCGCAGATCATTGCGCGGTTTGGAAAAGCCGTCGAACTGCCGGATGGAGGAATTGACCGGAATGCGCTGGCTGATATTGCGTATCGCGAGACGGAGCGCCTGAATGAGCTGAATGGGATCATCCATCCGTTTGTTCACAGAGAGATACGCAGGCAGATTGCCCGCTGTCCGGCAGATCAGGTTTTTGTGCTTGAGACGGCGATTCTGTTTGAATCAGGATGCGAAGCGCTGTGCGATGAGATTTGGGGCGTCGTCACAAAGGATGAAATACGCATCCGGCGGCTGATGGAATCGAGGGGGTACTCCCGCGACAGGGCGCTGGGCATTATGAGACGCCAGATGAGCAACGAAGAGCTGGCGGAGCGCTGCGACTGCCTGATTGCCAACGACGGCGACAGGGAAGAACTCTTGAAGCAAATACATAAGCAGATGTTACGATAGCAAAGTGATGAATTTGCACATTTAAAATGCGCAGGAATGAGGATTAGTATGAAATCGAACAAGAAAACAGAGGAATACGTTTTTGGCTTGGATATCGGTACGAGAAGCATTGTCGGTACCCTTGGCTACCGGATCGGTACGGATCGTTTCGTCGTTGTGGCCCAGGTTTCGATCGAACACAAGACGAGGGCCGTCATAGACGGACAGATTCATGATATCCCGGCTGTGGCAAAGACGATTGCGGAGGTAAAGGCGCGTCTGGAATCCATGACGGGGGAGACGCTGCGGGATGTAAGCATTGCGGCAGCTGGTCGTGTTTTGAAGACGAAAAATGTTTATGCGGAGTATGAGATGCCGTCGGAGCGCCGCGTGACAAATGAGCATATTCATTCTCTGGACAATATTGCCGTGGAAAAGGCATATGATGAAATCCGCTCGGAAACCGACCATAAGGACAAACATTTTTACTGTGTCGGGTATTCTGCGGTGCGTTATTATCTGAATGGGTATCCGATGGAAATGATTGAGAAGCATATGGCGTCTTCGATCGGGGTTGATATGATCGCCACGTTTCTTCCGGACGAGGTTGTGGAAGGGCTTTATTCCGCCGTGGAGGATGCGGGACTGCATGTCGTGAGCCTGACGCTGGAGCCGATTGCGGCGATTAATCTGGCGATTCCGGAGCGGTTCCGCCTGCTCAATATCGCCCTCGTGGATGTAGGGGCCGGTACATCGGATATTTCGATTGTAAAAGACGGAAGCATCATAGCCTTTGGCATGATACCGCTTGCCGGGGATGAGATCACGGAGGCGATTGCCCGCAAATATCTTGTAGATTTTCAGATGGCGGAGCGCAT
>CANQCY010000043.1 GCA_947591245.1 uncultured Lachnospiraceae bacterium
GAACTCAAAGTAAGTGCTGGCGCCACTCTAACGAGTGGCTTGCTTTTGTCAAGGTACTGACTATGGATCGTTTACTTTGTAACAGAGAGCAGTTTTACATATTATGAAAGTAAAAATGAATTACGCATCACACGTTTTGGACGTGGATTTCCCTTTTTGAAACCAGAGCAGACAGGCGCCTTGTTTGTGTTTTCAAAACAGACAAATGTTGATTATGAAGGATACTTTTTAGAAACAGAAGATGAAATTGAAGAATTTCTGAATGCATTTGGAATAAGCCCGATTGAAACGAACAGTATCATAGATTTGGGGAAAATACCATCAGAGGTACAGGAAAAGATGGCTATTCAAGAATTTATAAATGGTTTGAAGGTGGATTTTCCAACATCGGAAATGATGTCAGAAGCAGCAAGAACCATTGAAAACAGGGCATATAATCATATTGAGTATATTGTGACGAATCCTGACCAAAAAATTATTGATTGGACAAACATGGAATATACACTTTTTAGGGCGTTAGAATACGCAAGATATGGTGAGATTATTACCAAAGGATTTCAATCTGTTGCAATCAAACGGAATTTGTTTAAAATACTTTCTATGAAAGCGATTCAATATGCTGACCAGGAGATGGAAAATGGATGGATTTATCTTAGCGATTTGGAGCAATGCAGAGAGGGATTATTCGTTGGATGGAATTGTGATAATACGTATCTTCACAAGAATTATGACAGGGATGAAGAAAACCGGAACCGAAAAAAATTAGAACAGGCAGAAGATATCTTTGATTACTATGAGATTGCCCCATTCTCTTATCATCCGCTTTTTCCGGCTGAACCTATTGGAAGCATAGACATGACCGGATGGGTCATAGAATCTGCTGAAAAATATAGTAAGCCAGTGGTTGCTGTCTCTGCTGCAAAGTATTTTGAATATGAGGAGAATGACAAGTGGAAGATACTGCAGAATTACAATTATCAGAATAGAGAAACAGACTATATGGAACAGGACGTGTCGGCGCCTTTGAGAAACAGCTGGGGAATGCTGGATCTCTTTTCGTATCTTGGAGATGAAAAGGCAAAGGCGGTTGTTATCGATAATCCGAAGATGATTATGGAACAGATTGAGTTACAAAATCCGTTTGGGGACAGGCATATTTATCCCCTAGCTGATGGAGGAAGCCAAACACTCCATGATATTTCGTTCTCGAGAGCGCATGAATTATATGGGAAGGTTCTTCCGGTACAGGTATCTTCTCGGATAGAAAAAGAATTATCTGGAATCTGTGATTCGGCACATGACGGCCTGTTTTTGCTGATGAAGGAATTCGTGGAGAAAACAGGAATAACGGGCGAGCCGCATTGTTTCCGGGGTAGCAGCAATCATAGTTTTGTGGCATATTTATGCGGCATCACGGCAATCAATCCGTTACAAGCTCATTATCGCTGCGCGGAATGCCAATATTCAGATTTTGAAACGGACGCTTTCTGCTGAAGGAAATTTATGAAAAGGATGAGGAAGCTGTCAATCGAATGATTCAAGAAATACAATCCACACAGGATTCGATTGATTTTGGGGATTTTGTAAAAATTGATGCTCTGACTCACGGTACAGGCGCATGGACAGGGAATGCGGAATTGCTCTTGCAGCAAGGGCATTCGTTGGATGAGGTAATAGCAACCAGGGAAGATTGCTATGACTATTTTTGCCAGCATGGGATTGAAGATAAGACAGCTTACCGGATTGCAGAGGATATAGGCAAGGGAAGGGTCAGATAGGGAAAAGGTTTGGATGAATGGGAGGAAATATTAAGAAACCACCGCATTCCGGAATGGTATATCGATTCCTGCCGAAAGATTTTGTATTTATTTCCGCGGGGGCATTGTATTACCTTTGCTCAATTGCGGTGGCAGCTTTTGTATTATAAGGTGCATTATCCAGAGGATTTCTATCGGTGTTTTTCTGAACTTTATGCGGAATCTGAAGATAAGGAAATTATCGCTGAAGGAAAATTATCTTGAGATGGGAGAAATACTTTATGTATGTATGCTACCGGGAATAAGAAAATGTTAAATATGCTTATTTTGGAAATATTGGAGCAGTATTCGGATGCAAAACATCATTTGATGCAAAAGGAGATACTGAGGCTGTTAAAATTGCATTACGGTATGGTATGTGACAGAAGATCGATCAGGAATAATATACTGTGCCTAAAGGAAATGGGCTATGACATAGATATGTCTTCCGGCTATTTTCTGGCAGAGAGGAAGTTTGAAAATGCAGAACTCCGTATGCTGATCGACAGTGTGCTTTTTTCAAAAAACATCAGCGCCAAGCAGGCGAAAATCCTGATAGAAAAATTGAAATCCCTGGGCAACTGTTATTTTCATGCAAAGGTTTCTCATGTCAGCAATCTGCCAGAGCTTTCCCATACAGATAATAAACAGGTGATATATGTGCTGGATGCCTTGAATGATGCGATTGAGCAGAAGAAAATGGTGACTTTTACTTATAATTCGTATGGTACGGATTTTAAACTGCACCCAAGGCGCGAGGAGCCGTATCTTGTAAATCCATATCAGCTTGTGGCGAACAATGGCTTTTATTATCTGATTGGGAACTACGATAAGTACGATAACATTTCCCATTACCGAGTAGACCGGATGACCAATGTGTATATAACGGAGAAGAAAAGAAAGCCGGAAAGAGACGTACCGGAATTGAGAGGCGGCCTGAATCTTCCGAAGCATATGGCAGAGCACGCATATATGTTTAGCGGGAAAGTTTCCGACACGATCCTGATGGCAAAAAAACATCTGATGTCTGACTTGATAGACTGGTTTGGAAAAGACTTTCGGATACTGGAGGAATCCCTGGATGATTTGAAAATCCGGGTGCGGTGCAACGAATCCGCCATGCGGTGTATTGCCCTCCAGTATGGCCCTTATATGGAAGTCCTTGCACCGGAAAGCCTTAGAGAACAGATCAAAGAGGATATATGCCTGGTTTATGGGGAGAAGGACCCCCTCCTATCCATATTTGGCCTTACTGGAACAGCTTGATCAGGAAAATGTCAGAATTAAAAAGATTCCCGGGGCGGATCACAACTTTGCCGGTATGGAAAAGATGTTTTCAGACCTGGTATTTCAGGAGCTGCTCGCACAGAATTGACAGAATAACAGCGCAAATGGGAGGCATTTATCAATGCAGATAGAGAAATCAGTGTATGAATTATTGCATCGGGTAGAGGAAAAACAAAAGGAGATACAAAAAGAATGTGAGAGAACAGGAAAAGAATTTAATGTTTTTGAACTAGCTGGGATAGGAACAAAAGAGGTAATCATGTGCCGGATACTGAGGGGGTTGATCGCACGGGACGCCACATATGGAAGAGGCCCTTATTTTTTGAAAATGTTTGTGAAACATGTGCTTGGTTTGGATATGGAGGACAATGAATTATCAACAGCAGAAGTCCGGATAGAGCAGCATATCACGGAAAATCGCCGCATTGATCTTGTGATCGAGACAATGTATCGGTTTCAGACAAAGAGCATGGAAACAAAGTGGTTTATTCGCAGGAAGAACTGCCCGCTGACATTCGGAAAACGGCAAAAGAGCGGCTTGACCTGGACGATTCAATCTATAATGAAGACACAGGTGCTTGGTTATTTTGGAGATGCGTGCCGGAGGGGGATGAAGGACGGTCGCCAAAATTCAAAGAAATGAACGATGCGTACTTTAAATTATATAAAGAGGATTACCGTGCGGAATTGATCCATGAAATCGGCATACAGTTTGAGAAATACAGCAAAGCGCTCAAACCATCTTGTAATCCATGACGCAACGCTTGATTGTTGTAGATGATAAGGAGTATGGAAATGTTTCAGATTGAGAAATGCCAGACGGCGCAAATAGAAAGATTAAGGACAGAAATAGACGATGCCGATGCTATCATTATTGGCGCAGGAGCGGGGCTTTCCACATCTGCGGGCTTTACTTATTCGGGAAGTCGTTTCCGTCAATACTTTGCGGATTTTGAAAAGAAATACGGCTTTCACGATATGTATTCCGGCGGCTTTTATCCTTATAAGACTTTGGAAGAACGCTGGGCGTATTGGAGCCGCTATATTGAAGTCAATCGTTACCAAAATACGGACAGGCCTGTTTATGAAAATCTGTTTGAGCTTGTAAAAGACAAAGATTATTTTGTGATCACAACCAACGTAGACCACTGCTTTCAAAAGGCGGGCTTTGATAAAAAGCGATTATTCTATACGCAAGGGGACTATGGACTGTTTCAATGTTCTGTTCCATGCTGCCAAGAAACCTACGACAACAGAGAGATTGTCAAACGCATGGTAAGAGAACAAAAGGATATGCGTATTCCTTCTGAACTGGTTCCCGCATGTCCTGTCTGCGGGAAACCGCTTACCATGAATTTACGATCCGATGATAGATTTGTTGAGGATAAAGGGTGGCATAAAGCCGCAATTCGGTATGGCGGGTTTCTTCAACGCCATAAAAACCGGCATATCCTATTATTGGAGCTTGGCGTTGGGTATAACACGCCCGGCATAATCAAATATCCGTTTTGGGAAATGGCTGCGAAAAATGCAAATGCCGCATATGCCTGCATCAATGACGGCGAGGCCGCCTGTCCTGACGAAATCGAAGATCGGGCAATCTGTATCGACGGTGATATTGGGGAAGTGTTGCAGATATTATTAAATCAAAAAAGTGAAAGATTATAGAGGGAACGGCGTATTGCAATGAAGAACAAAACTTCAATGCGATACGCCTTATGCCTTTTGCGCAAAGTAAGAGAGATGGCTTTCTGCAAAGCCATCTCTCTTTGGCGTCGGGGTAACAGGATTTGAACCTGCGGCCTCATCGTCCCGAACGATGCGCTCTAGCCAAACTGAGCCATACCCCGAAAAAGGATTCAATTTTCCCTACCTTATATACTATATACGATACGTCCGCTTTTGTCAATTATTTTTTTAAAGTTCTTGAATTATTTTTTATATTTTTTCGCTTGTGAATAATAACTTTGAAAACAGGCATACTTATTCTAAAATAATTGACAAGGAGCCGGGAGTGAAAATAATTTTTTCCCTAATGCGAATGGAGGTAAAATTATGATAGAAGAAGATACGATTAAACTGCTTCGGGAGTGCGACGCAGGGGTGAAGATGGGCGTTGCGTCGCTGGATGAGGTGATTGATTATGTGCACAGTGAGGAACTGCGTGATTGCCTGAGCAAATGCAAGGAAAAACACAATGTGATTCAGGAAAATATTGAAAGGCTGCTCGATGAGTACCATGATGAAGGGAAAAAACCGAATCCGATGGCAAAAGGCATGTCGTGGATGAAGACAAATGCGAAGCTGGTTATGAATGAATCTGATCAGACGATCGCCGATCTGATTACAGATGGATGCAATATGGGGGTCAAATCCCTCAGTAAGTATCTAAATCAATATGTGGCGGCTGACGAGAAGTCAAAGGATATCGCCAAGAGCCTGGTTTATCTGGAGGAAACGCTTGCTAATGATATCCGCGCGTACCTGTAATGATATTGGCCTTTTGAGTCGGAATCGTGAAAAAGGGAAGTAAAAAAGAGCCTGTGGCACATTTACTGTTTTCACAGGCTCTTTGCCGGATTATAAATCGGTTTCAAGAGTTTCGCGGATTGCATGTATGAAATCCTGACTGTTTAGGACTGTTACATTTTCAAGGCTTGTAATCAGGGCGAGATCTTTTGTCATTTTTCCGTCTTCAATCGTTTTCAGAGTGGCTTTTTCAAGCTTGTCTGCAAAGTCCTGAAGTTCTTTGATCTGATCAAGCTCACCGCGTTTGCGGAGCGCCCCTGTCCACGCAAAAATAGTTGCGACGGAATTGGTGGAAGTCTCTTCCCCGTTCAGATGCTTGTAATAATGCCGCTGTACTGTTCCGTGAGCCGCTTCGTATTCGTACACGCCGCTCGGCGAGACGAGTACAGACGTCATCATGGCAAGGGAGCCGCAGGCGGAAGATACCATGTCGCTCATCACGTCGCCGTCGTAGTTTTTGCATGCCCAGATAAAACCGCCTTTCGCTTTCATCACGCGCGCAACGGCATCATCGATAAGCGTGTAGAAATATTCAATGCCCGCTGCTTCAAATTTTTCTTTATATTCTGTATCATAAATATCCTGAAAAATATCTTTGAAATTGTGGTCGTATTTTTTGGATATCGTATCCTTCGTGGCAAACCATAAATCCTGCTTTGTATCAAGCGCATAGTTGAAGCAGGCTTTGGCAAAACTTGCGATGGAACGATCCGTATTGTGGATGCCCTGAATGATTCCCGGTCCGTCAAATTGATGTATGAGCTTGCGGATTTCTGTTCCGTCCTCTGACGTAAATACGAGTTCTGCAGTTCCCTTGCCTGGCACCTTGATTTCGGTATTTTTGTAAACATCGCCGTAGGCATGTCGGGCGAGGGTGATCGGCGCTTTCCAATTCTTAACGCACGGTTCGATGCCGTTTACCTGTATCGGGGCGCGGAAGACTGTTCCGTCGAGAATCGCGCGGATTGTGCCATTTGGCGATTTCCACATCTCCTTCAGGTTATATTCGGTCATTCTGGCTGCATTCGGCGTAATCGTTGCGCATTTTACCGCAACGCCGTATTTCTTTGTCGCTTCGGCGGAATCCGTCGTCACGCGGTCATCGGTTTCATTTCTGTGTTCAAGGCCCAGATCGTAATACTCCGTCTTCAAATCTATGTATGGCAGCAATAGTTCATCCTTTATCATCTGCCACAGGATGCGGGTCATTTCGTCCCCATCCATTTCTACAAGCGGCGTCGTCATCTGAATTTTACTCATAGTCATCCTCCTTATCCTTCTCATAATCTCTAAGCCGGTAAATATAAAGCTTTCAGATTCCTTTTTTGGTAAAATCCCCCACTTTTTGCCAAAACGCTTGACATATCCAATCCATCGAAAAACGCAGCGCTTCGCGCCTATTGACCAATACCTTCGTCAATATATTCTGTTGCCTTATATCCGGCTATCATCATAACACATTCATTTCATGGTTGTCAAATATTAAAAGGCGGTTAGCGCAGGCTGTCAGTTAGTTTTCCGTCTTTATCCCGCAGGGTCAGACCGAGGGGGAGGCACATCTTGTCGAGTTTTCTGAGAACATGCGCCCTTTTTTCTCCGGCGACGGGCGTTGGCTGGTAATTATTGATCCCGTCGGCAGAGGACAGCGAGCAGGGGATGATTTTCACCTTGCTCTGCGCTCTTTTTTGTTTGCCGCCCTGAAATACAAAGGTCTGCTGAAAAATCATGGTATCCTTGTCCCGCGGGTTTGAGTTTCCGCCAAAGCAGAAATTGCCAAGGCTGTAGACGATATAACGTCCTTTATATTTTTCAATGCCCTGCAAAATATGAGGGTGGTGTCCGAGCACCAGATCGGCTCCCTGATTGACCGCATATCGTGCGATATCTTTTTGCGCGCTGTTCGGCGCTGTCTGGTATTCTACGCCGGAATGCATGCTGACAATGCATAGGTCCGCTTTTCGCTCACGGAGTTTTTTCATGCCGTTATGTATGAGGGTTTTGGCATAGCCGGATCCCTCCAGTCCGTTTACGGAAATCATGCCGATCTTTTTTCCTTTTACTTTATATATGCCGATTTTAGCGTACGACGAGTAAGCAACGCCGTTTTTGGCAAAACAAGCGATTGTGTCGGTATAGCTGCCGGAACCGAAGTCGCGGCAGTGGTTGTTTGCGAATGAAACGGCTTCTATAGATCCCTTTTTTAATATATTGACGTATCCGGGACTGCCTCGGAATGCGTATTTTTTATCTGCCCTTGTTGTGCGATTTGTCAATGTGCCCTCGAAATTTACCAGCGTCATATCGTCTTTGCCGAAATATTTCCGTACTTTTTTGAAAAAATAAGCCGGGTTGCCCGCTTTCCGGTAAACCGCATAAAAATTCACGGAAGATGATGTCATGCGGTCAGAACCAAAAGTACAATCGCCGGCAGCGCTGATGGTGATCAAAGTCTTTTTTTGTGCGGCGGCAAAAGCAGCCGGCGCGCCGGCGCCGAATACGGCGGACAGAGCCAGAAGAAGCGTAAGTATCCGGCAACGGTATTTTTTTTGCATCATAATTGAAAGATCTCCCTTATCTGACTATCCGAAATATACGAGCTCTTCTGCCGGCGGATCTGCCGGTTCCACCTTTTCTGCGTACAGCACGGGGTATTCTTCGTCGTGTTTCCGGCTTTTTTGCACCTTGACTTTCACAGTTACGAAAACCCATGAATTTGTTGCAAGATCAGGGGCGTCCGGGTAATGGCACATAAATCCGATTTTGGCGATATCATCTTCGCAACAGGTCATTGCCTGTCTGGACGGTACAAAAGCGTCTTTCGGAAAGGTCAGATTCCGGTAGACCTGCCCCTTGAAACAAATCGTCTTTTCCGCATATTTTTCAGGATGCTCGCTAATGTCCAAATACCATAGCCCAAAATCATCGTCCTCCAGCTTTATGACGGGGGCGTCGATGTCGTAGGGGAGTTCTTCGGCGATATTATTTTCGACTGTCCCGTCCTCCGATTCAAAAAGAACCTGAGCCCGGCGGTTGATCGCCTTTACGCTCCTTCTTGCTGCCGGTTTGTTCAAGCTGTCGCTGCAGCGGTTGAAGATCACAAGGTCAGACAGTTGGAAATGCGCTGTCAGAAGAGGTTTCATATTATTGCTGTACATCTCGTAAGTAAGTGCGTTTACGGTTGTGAAAGTCTGTACGATAAACCAGTTTTCAGGCAGGATTTCCCTATACAGCGTTTCCATATTCCACATGCCGTTGTACTCAATGACGATCCGGTCAGGTTTATATTTGCCCTGCAGCTCCTTGCAGGCGTCTTCTGTCAGATCCTCCTCTTCTTCAATGACCACGCGCGATATCCGGTTTGCCATGAGAAGCTGGTCGTCGATCTCATGTTCGCCCTCTTCACATAAAATAAACAGTGTTTTCGCCCCGTCCGAGAAGTTGCCTTCCTCAATCACTTCCTGAATGCACGTGGTCTTTCCGCTTTCCAAAAAACCGGTGAATAAATATACGGGTATATCTTTATTACCAAACATAATGTTACCTCATTTCTGTAAAAAGCTGTTTCAGTCCCGCTTCGTCGAGCTGGGAACCAATTACGCAAATTCTTCCGGTATAGTCCGCGCTTCCCCGGCGAATCTCATATTCGCCCGGAACAAGGTCAAAATGAAACCATTCGCTATCCTGTGACGCTACGATTCCTTTTGATCTCAGGACGGTTCCGAAATTCGCCTCTTCGTTAGCGAGCTTTTCGAGTATTTCTTTTAACTCAGTTTCCGTATACTTATGGGCAGTTTCTATGCCTATGCTGGTAAATACGTCATCGGCATGATGGTGCTCGTGGTCGTGTTCATGGCCGTGCCCGCAGCAGCCCTCCCCATGCTCGTGGCGCTCGTGGTCGTGTTCATGGCCGTGCCCGCAGCAGCCCTCCCCATGTTCGTGGTCATGGTGGATATGGCCGCACTCCGGGCAGACTTCAGCTTCCGCCAATAGCTCTTTTGCCATGTCATTTTCCTTTTCCATGGCGTTTAACATCTGTTTGCCGCTGATTTCCTCCCATGGCGTTGTGATAATGGACGCTTTCTCATTGTGCTCGCGAATCAGGTCGAGGCATGTTTGAAGCTTGTCTTCTTTTATTTTTCCGGTTCGGCTCAAGACGATCGTGCTTGCGTGTTCGATCTGATTGTTGTAAAATTCCCCGAAATTTTTCATATACATTTTACATTTCGCGGCATCTGCCACCGTGACGAAACTGTTTAAACGGACGGCGCCTTCCGGCAATCCCTCTTGGACGCCGGCGACCGCCTTTATTACGTCGGAAAGCTTGCCGACGCCGGACGGTTCGATGACGATCCGGTCCGGTGAGTATTTTTCGAGAACCTCGCCGAGGGCAGTTCCGAAATCGCCGACGAGAGAACAGCAGATGCATCCGGAATTCATTTCTGTTATGTTGATTCCTGAATCTTTTAAAAATCCGCCGTCAATTCCGATTTCTCCAAATTCATTTTCGATTAGAACAAGCTTTTCTCCCTGAAATGCTTCTTCGATCAGTTTTTTGATTAACGTAGTCTTTCCGGCTCCTAAAAAACCGGATACAATATCAATTTTTGTCATTTTCCCTGACTCCTTTCCAAATTTATTATTTCTTTTTTTCATTTTTTAAAATCGCGTCAGGAGCAAAATGCCTTTTGACCCTGACATTGTAAAATAAAAGAGACAGCGCTGCGGATATGACCCATCCCACAGGCCATGCAAACCATATGCCCATGCTTCCGAAAGAGCCGGCAAATACGTAGGCGAGTATGACACGCAAAATCAGGTCGGTAAATGTGGACGCCATAAATCCGATCATGGCGCTGCTCCCCCGCAGAACGCCGTCCGCAATCAATTTGACGGAAATCACCAGATAAAACGGCGATACAATGCGCAAAAATTGCGTTCCGGCTGCCATAGCGTTTCCGGAGCCGTGTTCCATAAAGAGCTGCAGAACCTCATTGCCCCAGAAGAAAAATGCCAATATAAAAGGAACGGCGATAATCCATCCCATCAGCGCTCCGGCGCGGAAGCCTTTTTTCACCCGGTCTGGTTTCCCGGCGCCAAGATTTTGGGCGGTAAAACTGGACAGGCCGTTTCCAAGCGTCGAAAACGACGTGATCGTAAATGTGTTTAGTTTTACCGCAGCGGAATACCCGGCTATTACGCCGGAGCCAAAGCTGTTTACGAGGCTTTGTATAAAAATATTTCCGACAGAGACAAAACTCTGCTGCAAAATGCTCGGTATTGCGATACGGCAGATTTTTCGGAACATCGAGTGGGAGTACAGCGCGGCCTTGCCGTGATCGGAAGGCATTTTTGATAATTTTTTCAGAAGCGTAAGCAGAGCGAGTATGCATGCGACGCCCTGCGCGATAAATGTCGCCCATCCGACACCGGCGACGCCCCAGTTCAATACGATGACAAATAGTAAATCAAGGGCAATGTTCCCGATCGATGAGCCGATCAGGAAGTATAAGGGCGTTTTGGAATCTCCGAGGGAGGTAAAAATACCGGTCGCTACATTATATAAGAATACAAACAGCAGTCCGGCAATATAAATTTTTAAATATAAGTCTCCGGCCTGAAAAATGTTTTGCGGCGTGTGAATCATACGGAGGAGAGGCGCAGACAGCAACAGTCCTGCCGCCGTGAGAATGATGGCAAGAATACCGCCGGCAATCAACGTCGTGGAGACCGCTGTTTTCATCCGGCGTATGTCGCCCGCTCCGAAATAGCCGGAAATGACGACTGCACAGCCGACATTGCTGCCGATCGCAATTGCCATGAATATCATAGTGATCGGATAAGAAGCCCCTACCGCTGCAAGCGCATCTTCTCCTGCATAGCTGCCGGCGATGGCGCTGTCCGCAATATTATACAGCTGTTGAAATACTACGCTGATAAACATCGGGATCGTGAACGTCCAGAGTACCGGGCGAACCTCGCCCTTGGTCAAATCTTTTACCATGCTATATTCCCTCTTCCCTGCCGATTCTTTTATTCTACACCAAAGCAAAATAAAACACAAGAGGAAGAGAAGTTTTTGATGTTGCGGTTTTTTCCACAAAGTGTTAGTATAAATATATTATGATGTTGGGGTCAAAAGCCCCACTATAGTACCTTGAAAAGTTCATGTATTTTGTAGTAAATACAAGACTAAA
>CANQCY010000044.1 GCA_947591245.1 uncultured Lachnospiraceae bacterium
CCAACAGGCTCTAGCGACCTACCCGAAAGCACGACGGGCCGCCGTATCGCTCTCTGTTCGGTCTTGCTTCGGATGGGGTTTACATATGCCCTTTCTGTTACCAGAAAGGCGGTGAGCTCTTACCTCGCCATTCCAACCTTACCTGCATCGAGGGATGCGGGCGGTATATTTCTGTTGCACTAGCCTGGGAGTCACCTCCACCGGACGTTATCCGGCATCCTGCCCTGTGAAGCTCGGACTTTCCTCACCTGAAGCCTTTCGGCATCAACAGGTGCGATCATCTGTACTGCTCATGAAATTATCGTTCCCTACAAGTATGCTGCCGCTATCCCAAAAGTATTCCCCCGCCTATAAATTCCCTTATGATCGAATTGAGCGGCACCTCTTCGGGATTGATTCCGAGAAAATAGTCCAGAAACTTCAAAAGCCTCTGCGATTCCGCATACTCGTTGCTGTCCCGCGGCACCCTGAATAAAAGGGGTTCCGCATACTGTTTAAGCGCGGACAGCTCATACACGAGAGACGAATTGAACATGGCGTCCGCCTTTTCCTGAAATGGGAAAATGTTTTCGCTCTCGCCGTTTCTCACTGATTTCCACATAGCGATCGACATCTGCGCCGTATGCCCCCTCGTACGGGCATCCCTGATTATCCGTCGCAGAAGCCTTCCGTCAGACGTCGGAATCCGGTTGTGCTCATCAATATTGAGAGTCGTAAGGGCGCTGATATATATCTTGAATTTATTTTTTGCCGGGATCTTTTCCGTCAATTTATCATTCAGCCCATGAATACCCTCGATCACAAGCACTTCATCCGCGGCCAGTTTCATAAGCGGCTTATTGTATTCGCGCATCCCGGTGATAAAATTATAAGTCGGAAGCTGCACCGCCTCGCCATTCAGAAGTTTTTCCAAATCCTCGTTAAATTGTTTTACATCAATCGCTTCAATGCACTCATAATTATAGCTTCCGTCTTGTAACTTAGGGGTGTCGATTCGGTTGACAAAATAATCATCGAGCCCGATCGGATGCGGGCGCAGCCCCAGTGTCTTAAGCTGTGCAGAAAGACGGTATGAAAACGTCGTTTTTCCGGATGACGACGGGCCGGCGATCGTCACAATCTTTGTATTTCCGGAAGCGGCAATTTTCTCTGCAATATCGCCGATCCTCTTTTCGTGAAGCGCCTCCTGAACAAGCATGAGTTCGCGCATTCCGCCGTTGACAATGACATCGTTTAACTGCCCTACATTTTCCACGCCCAACCGCACTCCCCATTCCGACGTCTCCGTAATCGTCCGGTGAAGCTTCATGCTGGGCGAAAATTCCGGCAGGACGTCAGGAGTCCCCGATCTGGGAACGACAAACACAAAGCCCCTGTCGAATTTTTCCAGCCGGAACTGTTTCAGCGCCCCGGTACTATACGGCATCGGACCATAAAAATAGTCGATGACCTTTCCGAGCTTATAAATATTGACCTTTGAACTTCTGCGATACTTCAGCAAATTGCTTTTATCGTACATCTTACGCTCATCGAAAAGCTGAAGCGCCTTCTCCAGACTCACAGACTTTTTCTCAAACGCCTCATCTTTTTCCACGTATTTACGCATTCTGGCGTCCACCCTGGCGAGAAGTTCTTCCGTGATCTCTGCGCTTCCCGAAAACGTACAATAGTATCCGCTGTCCAGACTGTTTTCCAGCGTGATTTTCTGAAATTGCTCCTTTGGCACTTCCTTATAAAACGCCTTGAGCATAATCATTGTGAGTCCCCGGACATATGCTTTCTTGCCTTCCATGTCCTCATATGTACAAAAGCGGATCTTACACGGCTCCGCCACCGTATGGTAAAGCTCCTTCACCACTCCGTCCACCTTCGCCACGATCGCGTCCCGTGAAATCCGCTTTCCTTTGCAAAGACGGGAAAGCTTATGCAGTGTGGTTCCCGCTTCGCACGACACCGGCTCTCCGTTCACCAATACCTGTATCTTTTCCATCGCTTCCTCCATTTCTGAGCGCACACTAATTTTTCCTATGTGAATAAACGAAATTCATTCACGCTTCCTGCATGCGCGCAAGGCATTTATCAATCTCGTTTATTTTATGCTGCAATTGGCATTTCCGTTCATTCTGTTTTGTTTCGGAATGAAGCTGCGCAATAATACCCGCGTATTTTCTCCGTTCGCGCTGCAAATACCGCCTGAGTACCGGATCCTTCTTCTCTGCCAGATATGTGCCGTAGCTGTACTGCCACTCTTCGCTCCACGCGTCCTGCGCATAACTTCCGGAGCGTTCTGCCTTCATCGCAAAATAGTATTTTCCGTCTTCTTCGCAGATTTTTTCTTCCGCGAGCTCAAAACCGTTTTCACGAACATATCTTCTGACCCCGCCGATTTCGGACTGCGGCTGCAGCACAAGCGTCTCTACCCGCTCCAATACCTCTTTCCCTTCCCGAAGTATGCGTATCATGAGCGGCCCGCCCATCCCTGCGATCATCAGCGTGTCCACCTCGCCGGAGCATAACATTTCCATTCCATCGCTTCTGCGGCACTCAATCCGATCCTCCATGCATGCCCGCCTCACATGTTCTGCCGCTCTCCGAATCGGTCCCTCATTGACGTCCATGGCGATGGCTTTTTCCGCAATTCCATTTTCTACAAGCCAGATGACCGCATACCCGTGGTCGCATCCGATATCCGCCACCTTCGCCCGCTTCGGCACCAGAGAAACATTCATATACAATCTGTCTGATAACTGCATTTTAATCTAAATAATCCTTCAATTTTCTGCTTCGGCTCGGGTGGCGGAGCTTGCGGAGCGCTTTCGCTTCAATCTGCCGGATTCGCTCCCGCGTCACGTCAAACTCCTTCCCGACTTCTTCTAACGTCCTCGCACGCCCGTCGTCCAGACCAAAGCGGAGGCGAAGCACTTTTTGCTCCCGCTCTGTCAGAGTATCAAGCACCTCGGACAGCTGCTCCCGCAAAAGGGTAAACGCCGCCGCCTCTGCCGGTACCGGAACATTATCGTCCTGAATGAAATCGCCAAGATGGCTGTCTTCTTCCTCTCCAATCGGCGTCTCAAGCGATACCGGTTCCTGGGAAATCTTTTGAATCTCCCGGACGCGCTCAACCGAAAGCTGCATCTCTTTGGCGATCTCCTCCGGATATGGTTCCCGCCCAAGCTCCTGCAAAAGCTGGCGCTGCACGCGGATCAGCTTGTTGATCGTCTCTACCATATGAACCGGAATACGTATCGTGCGCGCCTGATCGGCAATTGCCCTCGTAATTGCCTGACGGATCCACCATGTCGCATACGTGCTGAATTTGTAGCCTTTACGATAATCAAATTTTTCCACTGCCTTAATCAGCCCGAGATTTCCCTCCTGAATCAGGTCAAGAAACAGCATGCCGCGTCCCACGTAGCGCTTCGCAATACTTACCACAAGTCTGAGGTTCGCCTCTGCCAGACGCTTTTTCGCACCCAGATCCCCTTCTTCCATCCGCTTGGCAAGTTCCACTTCCTCGTCCGCAGACAAAAGCGATACCTTTCCGATCTCTTTCAGATACATGCGGACCGGATCTTCAATGCTCACGCCGTCCGGTACGGAGAACTCGATATTTTCCAGCTCTTCCTCAGTCGGTTCGTCGTCCACATTTAAAATAATATCTTCCTCTACATCCGCCTCTGAAACCATGGCGACAATACCGTTCTGTTCCAGATAATCCAAAATCTTTTCAGTCCGGTCTCCGTCTAAGTCCATGTTTTTAAACACGTTGTTGATATCGCTGAAGTCCAAAATACCGTCTTTTTTCTTTCCCATTTCAACCAAAGTATTCAGACCTTCCAATAGTTGCGTCTGCTCGTCTGCCGTATTCTTATTCTGCTTCATAGTTTCCTCCATTCTATCGCTTCTATCGCTGAATCGTAATATGTAGCCGTTCCAATTTCTTTTTTTCCAAAATCAGCTTCTGCAGTTCGGCAAGATCCGTAACCTCCCTGCTCCGCTTCTCAATGCTTGTTTTTTTGAGCGTCCTTACCATTTCATTTAACGCTTTCTCCCGCTCTGAAACTTCTGTAACCTGTTTCACCTGTTTATTAAATATTCCCGCGACGACCGCCTGTTCCTCCCTGCTGTCAAAGCGGCTGATGATCTTCGCCGGCGAAATACTGCCCTCTGCCGCCTGCTGATAGATCATCTCCGCCACTGTCCCGTACGGCTCGTCCAAAAAATCTTCCGGCAGCAGGTACTGCCTTACGCTGTCTGCAAGCGAGATGTCCTCGCTCAGCCATGTCAGAAGTATCCCCTCTATCCTCTTCATTCCGTTTTCTTTTTCCCCGCCGTCCCTTTTCTCTTTTTCGCTTTTCAGTTTCCGGTAGGCGCTCCCCGCCATGGCCGCCGCATGATGGCGCACAAGCTGTTTAAAATCTTCTGTGCGGACGCTATACTCCCTGCAGAAAGCCTCAATATAATTATTCCTCTCAATCTCATTTTCAAAAGCGAGGCATTTGGCCGCGGCCTCATTCATGAATTTCGTCTTTTCAGCGGGGTCATCCATGTCATAATCCCGCCGCAATATATCTATCTCATAAAAAAAACTGTTTTTCGCCTGTTCGATTCTCTTTTGAAATTCCTGCGCCGACATTCCCTTTATAAATTCATCGGGATCTTTATACGGGCGCATGTCGATAACCTTCACCGTGATCCCCGCTTCCTTCAACATCGGTATGGCGCGGAGCGCCGCCTTTACGCCCGCACCGTCGCTGTCGTAGCAAAGATAAACCATATCGGTATATCGTTTCAAAAGACTGCTCTGCTGGCTCGTAAACGCCGTTCCCAGAGATGCGACGGCATTTGTAAAGCCCGCCTGGTGAAGGGCGATCACATCCATATACCCCTCGCATATAATCATTCCCTGATTCAGCTTCCCTCGGACAAAATTCAGTCCGTACAGATTACGGCTCTTATCAAAGATCAGCGTCTCCGGTGAATTGAGATATTTCGGCTTCGCATCACCCATAACCCTTCCGCCGAATGCGATCACTTTATTGTTCCGGTCCATGATAGGAAACATAACCCGGTTCCAGAACTTGTCATTTACCCCTTGCCTCTCATGAAAGGTAAATAATCCTGTCTGGTTTAGTATAGTATCGTCAAAATCTCTCTTTTTCATGTATTGGTACAAATCATTACTATATTTATCAGAATAACCGAGACCAAAATGCCGGATCGTCTCTTCGGACAATCCTCTGTCCAACAGATATTTTTTTGCATTTGCTCCCTTGTCAGAATTCAATTTCGCATAAAAATAATTCGCCGCCAGCTTATATATTTCAAGTATTCTTTCTCTCGCATCCCTTTTCCTGCGATCCTCCGCCGAGTCCGCTTTCTCGGGCAGCGCAACGCCCGCCCTCTCTGCGAGTTGCTCCAGCGCCTCCTGAAATGTCAGGTTTTCATACTCCATCAGAAAAGTAAACACATTCCCTCCGGCTCCGCAGCCGAAACAATAGTACATCTGCTTGCCCGCCGATACGGAAAAGGAGGGCGTCTTTTCATTGTGAAACGGACACAGCCCCACATAATTGCTGCCGCTCTTTTTTAAGTTCACATAGGGAGAAATAATATCGACAATATCGTTTCTCTGCCTCACTTCCTCCACAATATCCTCACTGTAATACATATCTGCCTTCCTTCGATCAGTATACCTGCCATGTCGTAGGTACCATCAGCTTTTGAAATGTGGCGACCGCATACCGGTCTGTCATGCCGGCGATATAATCACAGACGGCCCGTTCCACCGTCTCCCCCTGTTCCCACACCATTCTCGTGTACTCTTCCGGCAGTTCATCCACATGTTCCACATAATACTCAAAAAGCTGCCGAATCATACGCTCGGCTTTCTTTTCCTCCGTTTTCGCACATGAATTGATATACACATTGTCAAACATATACTTGCGCAGTCTACTGAGGGCGTCATATTTTTGCTCTGACATAATAATGTCATTCTTTCCCATACTATGGCTGACAATATCGTGAATCAATGTATTCAGCCGCTCCCTCAACGTATTTCCGAGAACCCGGACACAGTCCTGCGGCAGATCTCGCTCCTGTATAACGCGCCCCCGCACCGCATCGTCGATATCAGAATTGACATAAGCGATTTTGTCACAAAGACGAACAATCTTTCCCTCCAGCGTCTTTGGCATACCGGACGTTGAGTGGTTGCATATCCCGTCTCTCACCTCTTTGGTCAGGTTTAAGCCCTGTCCGTTTTTTTCCAGCTTTTCAACCACACGGACGCTCTGCAGCTGATGACGGAATCCGTCCGAACAGATTCGGTTTAATTCACGCTCTCCCGCATGCCCGAACGGGGTATGTCCCAAGTCGTGACCGAGCGCGATCGCTTCCGTCAAATCCTCATTTAAGCGCAATGCTTTGGCGATCGTTCTCGCATTTTGCGAAACTTCAAGCGTGTGCGTCAGTCTCGTGCGGTAGTGGTCCCCCTCCGGAGCCAGAAACACCTGGGTCTTCCCTTTCAGCCTGCGGAATGCCTTGGAATGCAAAATCCGATCCCTGTCGCGCTGATAGATCGTTCGTATGTCGCACTGCTCTTCATAGGCGTCCCTTCCCATAGAACTGTCGCTGAACGCAGCATACTGACTGAATATGCCATGCTCCCTGAGTTCAAATTCCTCTCTTAATGTCATTATGTAATCCTTTCCGCATTCATTCCCACACAGCAATCGCTAACGTCTACATTTAAATACTTCAACGCCAAAGAGGATTTTCCTTTTTTATTTATTGAATTTTTTCCCCTTTTCGTTTATGATGATAAGGTGAACACGGCAAACAAACTCTTTATGACAATAGAATGGAGGATACATAAATGGCTAAAACTGGTAAAAATGCGTGGTCGCTCTTTCTGCTTCTCATGGCGGGCATCGTGCTCGGAAGCCTGATCGCACAGCTCACAAGCGGCGTCTCCGCTCTCTCATGGCTGTCCTTTGGACAGACATTCGGACTTGATACGCCGCTCACTTTAGATCTCGGCGTCCTCGTGCTGACTTTCGGGCTCAAAATTAAGTTTACGATCGCCGGAATTATCGGAATCATTATCGCTGCCATTATTTATCGTCTTTTATAAAATTTTTCATTTGACTCCTTCGCATAACGTCTGCACATCCGGGTGAAAATAGTAACAGCAGATGAGAAAGGAGTAAATGAAATGAAAGATAAGCTTTTTGGTATTTTACAGCGTGTGGGAAGATCGTTTATGCTTCCGATCGCTATTCTTCCCGTCGCCGGCCTGCTGCTTGGCATCGGCGGCTCATTTACAAATCAAACAATGCTTGAAACCTACGGCCTCCTCAAATTGATGGGAGAGGGCACTGTTTTTCATGCGGTTTTTCAGGTTATGAACGATGCCGGAAATATCGTATTTGCCAATTTGCCCATTATTTTTGCCATGGGAGTAGCCATCGGCATGGCAAAAAAGGAAAAAGAAGTCGCCGCACTCGCCGCCGCTATCGCATTTTTTATCATGCACGCCTCCATCGGCGCTATGATAACATTAAAAGGCGGACCCGAGGCGATGCTTGAAGGCGCAACCGCCTCTGTTGTTGGCATCACATCCCTGCAAATGGGCGTCTTCGGCGGAATTATCGTCGGTCTTGGCGTAGCCGCGCTTCACAATCGGTTTTACAAAATCCAGCTTCCGCAGACGCTCTCTTTTTTCGGCGGCACAAGATTTGTACCGATTATCAGCGCACTTGTCTACACCGGCGTTGGCATTATTTCGTTCTATATCTGGCCAGCCATCCAGAGCGGCATATATGCAGCCGGTAATGTCGTTCTCCGATCCGGTTACGCGGGGACATGGGTATACGGTCTGCTTGAACGGCTTCTGATCCCGTTCGGTCTCCACCACGTATTTTACATTCCATTCTGGCAGACAGCTGTCGGCGGTACGTTTGAAGTGTCAGGTCAAATGATTGAGGGCGCGCAGAATATTTTCTTCGCACAGCTCGCAGATCCCACTGTAGAAAAATTTGCAGTTTCCGCCACCCGATTCATGTCCGGGAAATTCCCCCTTATGATTTTCGGCCTGCCAGGTGCAGCGCTTGCCATGTATAAAATGACTCTGCCTGAAAAAAGAAAGGCCGCTGCCGGGCTTTTCCTATCTGCGGCGCTTACGTCCATGCTGACGGGAATTACTGAACCGCTTGAATTTACGTTTTTGTTTGCGGCTCCTGTTCTATATGGAATTCACTGCGTCTTCGCCGGTCTTGCCTATATGCTCATGCACATGTGCAGCGTCGGCGTCGGCATGACATTCTCCGGCGGTCTGATCGACCTGTTTCTGTTCGGCATTATGCAGGGAAATGCCAAAACAGGCTGGGTGTGGATCGTAGTGGTCGGAATCGCATACTTTATCATTTACTATTTCCTTTTTTCCTTCCTCATAAAGAAGTTTGATTTTAAGACGCCCGGAAGGGACAACGGCGAAGAAGTGAAGCTATACCGCAGAAGCGACCTTGAAGCGAAGAAAAACGGACAAGAATCCCCCGGTGCAGAAGAAGACGCCGTTTCAATCGCCATCTGCCATGGTCTCGGCGGCAAGAAAAATATTTCCGATGTGGACTGCTGCGCCACGAGGCTCCGCTGTACCGTTCACAAAGCAGAACTGGTCAACGACGGACTGCTTAAATCAACCGGCGCTTCGGGCATCATTCACAAGGGAAACGGCGTACAGGTCATCTACGGTCCGAGCGTGACAGTGATCAAGTCCAATCTGGAAGACTATCTGGCAACAGCGCCCGATGAAGAATATACCGGTTCCGCCAGAACGGAAACGGCTGAATCCATCCGAAAGCTCAAAAAAGCTGACAAAGCTCCGTCGATCAGCTCCGTAGTGATTTCCAGCCCGATCACCGGTACTGCCGCCAATCTCGCGACTGCGCCGGATGAAGCATTTGCCGGGAAAATGATGGGCGACGGCGCCATCGTCACGCCGGAAGAAGCTACCGTTTACGCACCGGAAGACGGCGAAGTGAGCTTTGTATTTGACACAAAGCATGCGATCGGCTTCAAAACAGAATCCGGAATCAGCCTTCTCATTCACATGGGCATCGACACTGTAAAGCTGATTGGCAAGGGATTTGAAATATTTGTAAAGGACGGGCAGAAGGTGAAAAAGGGCGACCGAATGATGAAGCTCGACCTCGGCTACCTCAAAGCCCACGCCCCGTCGCTCGCATCACCGATTCTGTGTACCGAGCTCAGTGAAAATCAAAACGTCAAGCTGTTGAAAGAGGGGCGGGTCAAAGCAGGCGAAGCGCTGTTCGAGGTACAAACGATGTAAAAAAAAGCATCTTTCAGTGTGTGATAAAAAGTCTGTAAAAGCGAATCTTCTATAATAATGACAGGGCAGGGTTCTCCTAGGCGGAAGTCCTGCCCTCACTCTATATAAAACACTCATATCGGAGCATGTCAAGAACAGGCGGAAAGACATTTCTGACATTGACCAGAACATTATCTCCATGTATTCAAATAGTTTGATTCTTTTTTACACATTATAGTATCTCCCATATTTACAGGTACACATCCAATATCACTCATGTCTCATTAGTTAAATTTTTAAGATGTACCTTTATCCTTTTCCCCATAGGGCACTGACCTTTCCGCCACCATTGATATATTCTGCATCTTGCCATACGCATATGATGTCTCTGTTGCTTCCAAAGCTCTCATCTCCATCTTCCTCATCTCCCGATACACCACTTCCGCCAACGCACTCATAACCGCATTATACTTCGCCGTATCCTCAAACAAACTCTGATACGATTCCTGCGCTTCCATATACCCATCCTGTGCCGCCGCTCCAAATGCTTTCGGAAAAATACTTTCCGTAAAAATCTGTGGATCAGAAGATTGCGCCATCTTTTTCAATTTTTTATCCGATAAAAGCTTATCCCTTAACGCCGACAAAATCACCCTGTCGCCTTCTGTGAAATTGCCTTTGAATTTCTCATTGATTTTAGCAATTACTTCATCCAAGGGCGTCTTCTCATCCAATCCCTTAACCCCTTTGTGCTTCGCCGGAACATATGCGGTCTTTGCCTCCTCCAGAGCAATCTCCCCTTGAAAAGTCTTTTGCAGTTTATAATACTCCAATTTCAGTTTGCCGTCCAAATCAATCGGCTCCTCTGCGTCTTTCGGCAGCAATCCAATCAAATAGGAGCAAAATATATATTCCTTCTGCAATTCTTTATCAAACATTCTGAGGATTTGGGATATATAACTGTACCATTTGATTAAATTGCGCACTTGTCTGCGAAACTGGTATCTTTCGTTCTGTGTCTTTTTATTGTAACGATTGGAAACTGGCAACAAGATGCTGCTCATTCGCCCCATTGCCCATTCGCCCTGTCTGCCCTTCTTGTAATACTCCTTTGTAAAGGCTTCAATATCTTCATCTGAGTATATCCCATAAGCCCGCAATTCCCTCTGCGTCTGGTATAGCAGATCCGCATTTACTTCTTCCTGCAAAAAAGTTTCCTGATAAAACGGCTGAAATGCGTCTTTGATATCCTCCGCTTTATTCACAAAGTCCAGTACAAATGTTTCCGTCTTTCCCTCACAGGTCCGGTTTAATCTGGACAAAGTCTGCACCGCTTTCACATTCTTTAACTTTTTATCAACGATCATCGTATGTAAAAGCGGCTCGTCAAATCCCGTCTGATATCTCTCTGCTACGATCAACACATTAAAATAATCGTGAAATTCCGCTTTTGTCTGGCTTTCCGCGATATGAGAACCGTCCTTTCTCACATTCAATTTTGTTTCCGTGTACTCCTCTCCCCCATCATCAATCGCACCGGAAAACGCCACTAAAATATCTACATCATCATATTTCTTTGATGTTGGGGTCAAAAGCCCCACTATAGTACCTTGAAAAGTTCATGTATTTTGTAGTAAATACAAGACTAAATGG
>CANQCY010000045.1 GCA_947591245.1 uncultured Lachnospiraceae bacterium
CTTAGCAGTTTTATCCGCAATGACCCCTACGGGAATCGAACCCGTGTTACCGCCGTGAAAGGGCGATGTCTTAACCGCTTGACCAAGGGGCCAACGTCTTTGCTGACGCAGAATTTATATTACCATACTTAGACGCAATTTGCAAGCTTTTTTTGCATTAGTTTGTTATTTCGCAAGTATGACCGCAGCTTTCACTTTTCCCTCTGCTTCATCCATGTCCTCTGCGCCGCCGTCCTCTGCCTGTATTCTCACTTCATATATCTCCTCCGGCGCCATCCGCTCGTTCTCAAAAAGCGCGCGTCCGGCAGTATCTGTAATAACAGCTGACGAAGTTTCTTTCAACGTTCCCTGTTCCGTCATATAATAAACCTTATAGCCGTCCGCGTTCCCATCCATGCCGTTGAATCGGAACGAAAGCGTCACCTTCTCCGTCACATCTTCTGCTGCTGCCGATAAAAGATACGTTGCCGGCGTTTCGCTGCTGCCGGAAGCCGCTTCAAACTGCTCTTTTGATATTACGCTCCGCTCCATCTTTCCGATATCCAGCTTTTTGTCCAGATCTTCAGGCAAATATGCAAAACGATCCTGCATACGCACAAGCGCCTGAGAATTTGTGGGACAATATATCGAGTTTCCGTTATTTCCCGGAATAATGCCGGCCGCTCTGTTGTTGTACCCCGCGAGCGCCGATACCGGCTGCCATAAAACAGTCTTCCCCGTCTCATAATCGAGTGCGATGAACCCCCATTCTAAGGTGGATTCATTTTGCGTATAGCCATAATAACAGCCCGTTGCCGTAGACAGCTTCATCATCGAAGTATTCTTCAAATCATCCCGCAGCCATACCCTCTGCGCCGCATAACTTCCGTCATCCTGCCGGATGACGTCCACCCGCTCAATTCCCGGCATCAGATACGAAGAACCATGCGCCAGCCAGCCGGCATCATAAAGGCTCTCAGAGAGCTGCAGCCCATTTTCAAAAAGCGATGCATTCCCCGCGCCGTACCAGTTACAGGCAAGGACTGACGTGCGTCCGCTTCCGGCATCATAAACGTTAAGTGAATTTTCCACCGAAACCTTTACGCCGCCGCCCATATTCAGCAACGGGGTTTTGACGACTTCCTCGCCGCTTTTTATATCAATAGCAATCAAATTCACTGTATCCTGATTATCCGTGAAGCATACTAAATCATTCGTAAGCGCCGGCGTGCTTCCGCTTCCCCACGCAAGCCCCGCGCCGGTTATTCCCGTCGCAGCATCCGCCGCTTTGCCGCCTCTGCTCTCATAAGAACGCTTCCATTTCTCATTAACCGCCGAATCGCCGGCAGAAAGCAGATAGCAATTACGGTTCGTCAAAACAACACACCCGTCTGCATGCGTGGAAATGCCATTTTCCGCATTTTCCCCATCAGAAAGCTGCTTGTAGTGCAGATACCGTCCAACATCAGGCAGCTCCTGGCCGGCAAGCGCGCTGTCGATATACCTCCGTTCCAGATAGCCGACAAACCCAGCTTTACTGTGGGCCGGATCTTTATGAAATCCGCCTGTGACAAACCATAAATTTCCATCGTAGTCATATGCGGCGCTTATTATATCCTTCTCAATCTCACTGCCGAAATGTTTAATCGCTTCCGTCTCAACATTTACATCAAGCCTCTTCTCGAAAACAGGAAGGACATTCCCATCCTCTCCGCACGTCTTCAGCATCATGATATGCCCGTCCGACGTCGGTACAACGAGGTAATTATCTTTGTCAACAAAGGAATAGGACGCCTGTATTTCATACTGCGCCCCGTCATCATGCAGGAACGGCACGAATTTTCCCTCTACCTCCAGCTCCGGACTATCCATATCCCGGATTGCAACGCCGCCCGCCAGAATAGCGCCGTCTTTTGCAGCCTCATCATAAGAACAAACCGCATTGCCGTAATTGTCATAGATAAACCCTGACATCGGCAAGACGCTGCCGGCAACTGTTCCCTGCGTTATTTCCGGACAGATGCCAAGCGGCATCGCTTCTGCCGTAACATCCGAACTGTAATTGTCATTGTGGATCAGCGCTTTCCCGGAAGACAGATACGGATTCCGCACAATCCGGTTTTCCTCCATAACAACAGGCAGGATCGGCTTCCCTTTCTCCTCCTGTTGTTGCGTCGGCGTCGGCGCTAACGAATTTGCAGGCGTGGAAGTCGCGGCCGGTTTCTTAGTCGGCGTCTTGGCCGCCTTCTTTTTCTGCCCCACAATCACTTTGCATTTCAGCATTTTTTTAGAAATCGTTACCGCGCCTTTTGCAATATAATTTACTTTACATGAGATCAAAGTAGACTTGCCGTTCTTTTTCCCTTTTACTACGCCCTTCTGATTGACCGTAGCCACCTTTTTATTTCCGGACGACCATTTTGCCGATACAATCTTTTTTACCTTTTTCTGTATAATCTTTATGCGCACGGTCTTTCCCTTTTTCACATACACTTTAGCTTTGTTGACCGCGAGCATCACGCCCTTTGCGCTTACCGGTTCCGGAACAAGCGCCAGCTCTGATACAACCGCCAGAAGCGCCGAAAATATCAAACAAATGGACAGCAGTTTTTTATCATACCTTTGTTTCATCTGAATCTCCTTTCGTTCTAACGATTGCTGACCTGAATCAGTTTCTGCAGCGTCTCTGCTGCCTTTCCTGAATCAATAAGCTCTGCCGCTATGCCGACGCCCTCTTTGATTGTTTCTGCCTTACCGCCGATACAGAGTGCCGCGCCGGCATTCATAAGAACGGCATTTC
The DNA here is from genome assembly GCA_947591245.1 of uncultured Lachnospiraceae bacterium. Taxonomy (GTDB): domain Bacteria; phylum Bacillota; class Clostridia; order Lachnospirales; family Lachnospiraceae; genus Eubacterium_F. Next base: position 2,780 of record CANQCY010000045.1, read on the forward strand.
TCTTATGCCCTTTCTGCCCGTTCAAAATATCCAGCGTAATTTTAGCGTTCTCATCCGGCGTGCCTCCCGCAAGGTCTTCCCTCTTACAGCGTTCAAATCCGAAATCCTCCGGCGCAATGGCATATGTTTTATACCATCCGTCCCTGAACTCGCAAATTGTCGTAGGCGCGCTCATGGAAATTTCATCCAGTTTGTCCTGGCCGTATACTACCATGCCGCGTTTCACGCCGAGATTAATCAGCACCCGCGCCAATGGCTCCACAAGATAACCGTCATATACTCCCAGCAGCTGCATCTTCGGGCTCCCCGGATTCGTAAGGGGGCCTAGGATATTAAATACCGTTCGGAAACCAAGCTCTTTGCGAATCGCTCCTACATACTTCATCGAAGCGTGGTATTTCTGGGCAAAGAAGAAGCACATGCCGACTTCGTCCAAAAGCGTTTTGCACAGCTCCGGGCTTTGCTCTATATTTACGCCCAATGCCTCCAGGCAGTCCGCCGTGCCGCATTTGGAAGACGCCGCTCGATTTCCGTGTTTCGCCACCTTTAAGCCTCCCGCCGCAGCAACAAGCGCGGAAGTCGTGGAAATATTGAAACTGTGGGCATTATCCCCCCCTGTTCCGACGATCTCAAACAATTCCATGCCCGTTTCCACTTTCGTTGCATGATCGCGCATTGCGGCAGCGCAACCCGCAATCTCATCCGTCGTTTCCGCCTTTGCGCTTTTCGTGGACAGCGCAGCAAGAAATGCCGCATTCTGCGTCGGAGTCGTCTCTCCGCTCATAATTTCATTCATCACGGTATACGCCTCATCATAGGTAAGATCCTGCTTATTTACAATTTTTACTATCGCTTCTTTAATCATAATGCTCTTTCCTTTCACATTATTTGTTCTCGCAGCTTTAGTTGAGCTTCGATCAGTTTTTTGCCCATACCGGGCATATCAGCACAAAAAGCGGTCAAATTCCTTTGCCGCCCTTGAACTTGCCTTTTTATCGTTTAAATATATATGAAACCAGTATAAAACAACGTACTCTCTACCTAATATTCTAATTACTTATCATATAAAAGTCAAGATAAATCTGTTTCCTTTACTCAAAGGCGTCGATCACGCCGCTTCCGCCGCGTACGAACGCAATAAATTCATTTATTTCCGCCTTGCACGTAATCCATTGCTTTCCGGACGCTTCTTTCTTTGTGTTGACGTCTTTCCATGTTCCGTCAGGAAGATAAACTTTTCGTTCCGTCTGCCCTTCATTGACAATTGGCGCAAAAAGAATGTCCCCTCCAAACATATACTGGTCTTCGAGGGTATAGCATTCTTCTTCATCCGGAAATTCCACAAACATAGGCCTCATTATGGCAACTCCGGTCTCAGACGCCTCATCCATGTACTTCCATATGTATGGCTTCAGTCTTTCCCTGAGTTCTACCAGCTTGACAAGAATCTCATAAACTTCCTCACCGAAGCTCCACAGCTCATTATATCCGCCCGTCTCTGCAAGTATGCCCGGTGCGGGAGGCGCCTGGTCTTTCACCCTGTTCCTCGTGCCATGTATTCTCATAACCGGACAGAATACTCCAAACTGCATCCACCTCACGATAAGTTCCCTGAAATAATCGCTTTCTATGTCCCCGTTAAAAAAGCCTCCGATATCGCTGTTCCACCATGGTATCCCGCTCATCGCCATAGAAAGGCCCGCCTTAACGCTCATCCTCAGAGCCTCAAAGGTTGACTGGATATCACCGTTCCATACAAGCGAGCCGAATTTCTGCGTGCCCGGATATGCTGCGCGGGTCAGAAGTATAATGTCCTCTTCGCCCTCTTTTTTCAATCCCTCATAAAAAAGCTGACTGTAGCAGTATGGGTATATCATCGCTGCCTGGGCTCCGTTCCCCGCATACATCTTAAGATTGTGGAACTGCTGCGGATTAACCTCCGGCTCTGCTTCATCCAGCCAGAAATTCCTGATTCCCAAATCATAATAATGCTTTTTCACAAGCTCCCAGACGTACTTCCGCGTTTCAGGATTGGTTGTATCTATAAACGTCTGCATTCCATAAAAATCAAATGTCCCGTACGTTCCGTTTTCCGTTCTTACAAGCATATTTGCTTCATCCATCTCGAGGTAATAGCGGCTTTTCGGATTCGTTGTAGGCCATATGGAAACTACAGGTTCAACGCCCATTTCCTTGAGCTCATCAATCATCGCCTTGGGGTCCGGCCAGAATCTTTCATCAAACATCCATTCACCCTGCTCAGGCCAGTGGAAGAAATCTATTACAATCGCTGCAAGCGGAATTTCCCGTTTCTTATACTCCCTTGCAACTTCCATAAGCTCATCCTGCGTCTCATATCTCATTCTGCTCTGCCAGAATCCCGCCGCCCAGCGCGGAAACTTAGGCGCATGCCCTGTAAGGTCGGCGTATATGCCGAGAACCTCTTTCGGCGTCTCCGCCGCATACACAAGGAAATCCGCCTGATATGCACTGTCCGAAACCCACATTGTGTGGTTATTGGTAGTCTCGCATCTTCCCGGGGCCGGGCTGTTCCACAAAAATCCATATCCCATCGAAGAATAATATACGGGAACGGCTGATTTGGTATTATAGTGCATAAGATTGACGGTACTTCCTTTTCTGTCAAACTGGTCTTCCTGTTCCTGTCCGAGTCCGTAAAAATGTTCGCCCTCATGCGCGTCAAATATGACTTTAATCTGATAGTGGTCGCCTTCCCTATGTATGTTTCTTCCGGTATAATTTCCTTCGTACTTGGTATGAAGAATAACTTCATCTTTTCTGTAAAAGTTAATAATTCCTCCATACCATATATTGCCCGCCTCAACCGCCACCTTTACCATTCCGTTCGCTATCTCCGCTGCAGATTCATCCCCTGTTATGGAATATTCCGCCCCGGCTTTAGGCGGAAGAAGCGTCCAGTCCTCATCCAATATTTTTGCATTCTTAGTCGACCGGCACCTGATGCAGTTTGGCCCGTATGGCTCCAAAACCGTAAGCTCATCCCTCCTCTGAAATATAAGCCTGTCCTTGCATACTGTGATTTTCCCCATATTAATCCTCCTTCCTGTGCTGCTTTTTGCGCACAAAGCGCTTATCCTCTTGAAGCGCTGCATGTAAAATAGATAATTTGATACTTTTCCGCAAGCTTTTCTACAAAATCCATACCTAAATCAACTTTTTTGTCATCTAGGGCAGTAAATGGATCATCCAAAATAAGGGGCGGCTTTTCTTCCTGATACATAGCGTCGACAAGCGCTATTCTAAGACAAATTCCAACCAGATCCCTATACCCGGAACTAAGAGTGTTCGCAGCTCTCTGTTTGCCCAATTCATCTACTGTAACCGTCGTATTCGCATCAATATGAAAGCCGCTGGCTTCATTACCGGAAATCATCTCGTAGTATTGGCTAAAGCCTTGAAAGATTGGATCAGCATATTTTGCTGTCATAACTTCCTTTGCCAGCTCTAATTTTTTCTTTGCCATACTGACATATTCATATTTTTTCTCCTCCATAGATTGTATAGATTTTAGTTCTTTCAGCCTTGTAGTATTTTCCTCCCACTGGTCATACTCTTCTTGAAGATTTTCAAGCGCATTATTATCATTGTTTATACTTTTATGAACAGCTTCTCTATCTTCTGCGAGCTGCTGGATCTTCCGGTTCAGTTCTTCAAGCGTTGGAAGCGATTCATCTATCTTTATTTCACTCAATGCGGAAATCTTATTTGCCGTTTCAAATTGTTCAAGATCAGCCCTCGCATCTTCCAAAGCGTTCGCAGAATTCTGGTAATTAACCACGCAATCCCGAATGTCGCTGAGTTGTAGAGAGATATTATCTAATGCTTCATAATTATATTCATTCAAAAAAGCAATCATGCCTTCTCTCATTTTTTCATAATCATCTTCTGCCTCTCTTAAATTTTTCTGTTTTTCTCTTAATGTCTTGTACTTTTCCGCTTTATCTTTAAGCATATATAAATCGTCAACAAAATTTAAATCCGTTGACGCAATTCCATATTTGCCGAGAAATGTTATGAGAGATCGCCGTATGTTCTCTATATCCATTGCCGTCGTGCCGTCCAAAGATTCCTGATATTTTTTCTTTAATGACGAATACTCAACAGATTCCCCAAAAATCTCCTGCAGAACACTGGATACGGTATCCTCATTGAAGCTTTTGCCATGCGCTATAAGATAGTTTGCCACCTCTTGATCTGTTTTGGCAACATATTCTTCATCTTCGCCAATAGTTCGCCTCAAATTCTCAAACTCAGGAGAAATAGCCGGCTGTACCGGCTTCCCTTTCCTATTCGCTAATATTCCTGCAACAGCGAGTCCGACTCCTGCAACCGCCATTATTATACCCGCTGCCGGGGATATTGCAAGAGCGGCAGGCAATCCCGCAATAGCAAGAATTATCCCAATAATCAAAAAGGACGGTATTTTTTTTGACCGCCTTGGTCTTTGGGATTCCATAGACGCCTCTAACGCCATAAGCGCCGCCTGTTTTGACGGCAAAGCGGATTTCTTTGTATTTCTATTATTCCATTTTCCAACAACAGAAGCTGCGCTTTCCGATTCGTTTGCAAAATACGGTTCCAGCTCATCAAGCCTTTCCTTTTCCGCAGAACTAATTTGCTCAGAAGCATGCTCTTGGCTCAATTTTTTAAATGTTTTAGCAGCGCTAAGCATCCCGTCAAAATCCGCGTCCGAGGGTATTCCGTGAACAAAAGTACTCTCTAACAAAGCAAGATCGTTCTTTTCCGCTTGCGTGACACGATACATTTCCAATCTGTCATGAACCCTATCCATATCATTGCTTTCTGCTATCTTCTTTTTCACATCCTCCAAAACCGGAATATTGCCAGGAAATTTCTGTTCGTAGCTTTGCTGTTCTTCCAATTTCTTATCAACCGCTCTTTTAAGCCTTTCCCATTCGGACTTTTTTGCCCTTATCGATTGCTGTTCAGAAACTATTTTCTGTGTTTCAGCAATTTCTTTCATCTGACCCTTAAGCTCTTCATAAGCATCTTCCTCGTCATGAAGTTTCTTCTGGTACTGCTCGATACTATCAGAAATTCCTTTCCCGTCTTGTACAAGCCTTTCATATTCAGCAATGTCTTCGCGCCTTTTCGATATAGAGCCGGTAGAACGTTTCGGATTCAATTTATTTATAATATCTGCGAGCCTTGCAGCCGCTGCTTCAAAATGATTCAGATCATTTGAATTATCCGCAAGTTGTCCAATCTTTGCGTTAATGTCATCTGTCGGTGAAGTTTCGCATTTATTTTGTTCAATAAAAACCGTCCTTAAAAAAGATGCCCTGTTTATCTTGAAAATTTCTTCTCCTATTTTACTGGTATATTCTTTAACGGGCAGATTCGTTGCTGCATCTCGAAGTTCAAATTCGTCGTCTGCTTCTTTATCTTTAAATACTCTTGAAATCAAATACTTTTTCCCTTGAATTTCAAACACAAGCTGTCCGCCAAAAACGCCGCCCTGCCACGGCTTATATCTCTTGCGCTCATTTTCTTCGATATTTTTTTTCCGATATCCTTCAAGCCCATAAAACATTGCTCGGATAAAAGCTGCAAAGGTACTTTTTCCCCAACCATTCGCTTCGCAAATAATATTGGCCCCATCGCAAAAATCCATGGAATAGTCATGAATTTTTCCGAAATTTTCTATATGGCAAGATAATATTTTCAAAACTATTGCACCTCCTCTCCAGCAATTGCCTGTAATCCATACCGAATTATGATCTTTTTATCTTCTTCCGAAATAGACTCGTCGTTCATTACCTGGCGCACATACTCTCCTTTCAGCGACTCATCCAACATATAATCGCTGACATCAATCTTAAGCCGGGTTTCATCATATACTTTCACATAATAGAAGCGTTGTCTGAAGCTAGATCGAAAATATGCAATATCTTTTTCGCACTCAACATCGAGCAAACCTTTCAGTACGATTTTGACTAATCCCTCCTCATCGCATCCCGCATTCTGCAAATCTGATGTTGCTTTCGATACCATTTCGGCAGTTGTCCGGCAATCTGTTACATCAACATTCACTGTATATAGCTTTCTCTGCGCAAATTCGACAAATTCATGCGTATATTTTCCTGTATCTTCATCTATGTCAAGCACTACAAATCCATGTTCTCCGCACTCATCAAAACCTCTTCCTTCAAGGCATCCTGCATAACAGAATGTTCCTCTTGCATCAAGTTTCTCCATTTTATGCGTATGAATATGGCCTAATGCCAGATAATCTATTCCTTTATTTCTTAGCGCTTTTAGATTAACGATTTCTGCCCTATCCTTTATAGCGCTTTTTGACTCTTGTCCGTGGAGCATCACTATATTAAACTTTTTAGGGTCCAATACAAGCGATATGTAAGCTGATTCCGCATTCTCTCTTGATAATTCTATTCCCGAAATAGAAACCTTTCCATCCGCTTCGTCATAAGCAGTCCACTTGGAATTAAACATTTTCAAATTCTCCGGCATTTCTTCCAAACCCGAAAGGAAATTGTCGTTATCATGGTTTCCCCTTAAATAATAGAAGGTTATCTTCGGATGGCCGACAATATTATGCATAACTACATTTCTAGCGGTTGCGGAAATATTTTTTACATCAAACATATCGCCAGCAATCAGAATAGCCGATACCTCATTTTGTGCAGCGTAAGCAACCATTCGCTCAAAAGTGTGCAATATTTCTCCTTTTCTCTCTTTTGCGCTTTCCTTATCTAAATTAGTATCCATCTTAGAATCCAAATGCAAGTCTGCACAATGTATTAATTTCATCAATATCTCCTTCCGTACTCATTTATAAATATCGCATTGTAACTATAATATCGGCTCTTTGTTCGTCCCGCCCGCCTTTTTCGCCAAATAAGTTCATTGTTCCGGTGTTTTTAGAAACAAAAAATCCAGTAAACGAAGCCATTTCAGCGAAATGGCTTCGTTTACTGGATTTTCCATGCGCCATCTCCGGCGCTTCAGCTCCCCGAGCAGGGCTCGAACCTGCGACAACGCGGTTAACAGCCGCGCGCTCTACCGACTGAGCTATCGAGGATTATCCGCTTCCCTGCAGCTTGCGGCGCGCCCCCTCCCGGCCAGCGCCCCACGCCTTCTTCTTCTGTGCCTTCAAAACTGTACACTGACGCGAACCTCTCCCGCGAACTTAAGGTCAAGCCTTCGACCTATTAGTATCCGTCAGC
>CANQCY010000046.1 GCA_947591245.1 uncultured Lachnospiraceae bacterium
GTCAATTACAATATATCATACAAAGGTGAATCCTTGTATTTTATTTTCTATGTTACCTATCTATTGTATCCCAACACAAAGAAGCGAAGTTTTTCAGGCCGGAATTATTTTTCAAAACCCCGCTCTAGCCAGCCAATGCGGGATTTACTGGCGATTGCCCCGCTTCAGGGCGCAAAAAACTGCCGGCAGACGGGATGCCTGCCGGCAGCAAAGCCAGTTCATGTGTTATTAATCAAGCGTGTATGGCATAAGCGCGACGTGGCGGGCGCGTTTGATCGCAACTGTCAGAGCGCGCTGATGTTTTGCGCATGTTCCGGTAATCCTTCTGGGAAGGATCTTTCCCCTTTCGGACATGTAGCGTTTCAGCTTGTTTGTATCTTTGTAATCAATAAAATCATGCTCTTTATCAGAACAAAATGCGCATACTTTTTTCCTTCTGCGAGGGCCTCTTCTTCTCGCCGGAGAATCAGAGCCGTTTCCCTTTGTATAAGCCATTTGAATTGCCTCCTTATAAAATACTCTGTGAGCAGTCAAAGGATTTAGTTAAATGGTAAACCGTCCTCAATACCGTCCGGAATATTCATGAAATCATCATCTGCCGCCATGGCAGGTTCCGGTGCGCCTCCGCCAAATCCGCTGTTCCCTCTGGAAGCGGCAGCATTTGCGTCTGCGGCGCTCTTGCGTTCGGCGAATTCGATTTCCTCTGCGATGATTTGCACACTGTATACCTTTTCACCGTTTTTGTTGGTGTAATTGTCGTTTTGCACGCGTCCCGTGAGCAGCATGCGCGAACCCTGCTTAAAGTATTTCTCTACAAATTCCGCCTGCTTGCCGAACGCAGTACAGTTGAAGAAATCGGCGTCGGTTTCGCCCTGGCGGGCAAATCTGCGGTTTACTGCGATACTAAATCTAGCGATTGCCAATGAATTTTCTCCCTGAGAATAGCGGATCTCAGGGTCTCTTGTCAAATTACCCATTAATATAATCTTATTCATGGATGGATTCCTCCTGTTCTTATGCTTCTTGTTTTACGCATAAGTATCGAATCACATAGTCCATAATGCGAAGTCGCTGTTCAATTTCGCCCGGCGTATCCGGCTCGGAATCAAACTGAATAAAGTAGTAGAAGCCTTCATTCATCTTCTGAATCTCATAGGCAAGCCTTTTTTTGCCCCATTCATCGACGTTTGTAATCGTTCCGCCATGAGTTGTGATATACTCTTTGGCTTTTTCGACCGTGGCATTTCGTACTTCGTCGTCAACTTTTGCACTAACAACCAAAGCTAATTCATACTTATTCATAGTTGCCTGCACCTCCTTTTGGTCTCTGGCCCTCCCTTAAAAGAATGGATTCTCAGGGGAGAACAAGGAATATGATTTTTACATCACAGGATGATATTATAGCATGGCGGCAAACAAAATGCAAGCATTTTGTTGCCTTGGATGAACTCCCTTCAAGGCTGTTTACGAAAAGTTTTATGAAAAATAAAAAAACCTCTTTACACGGAAAGGCAAGAATGCTATTATTAGAACACAACATCTAGTATGGACCAAGGAGAAAAACACTATATCAAGTTAGGAGAATGAGGGAAAATGGGCAAGACAAGGGTTATTAAACGGAATGGCGAGGAAGTGGAATTTGATCCGGAGAAGATCAGCAACGCCATCCAGAAAGCAAATAATGAGGTAGATGAGAAAAAGAGGCTTACGCTTTTGCAGGTGGCGGACATTACAAATCGAGTGGCGGCACAGATAGAAGCGTCCCCGCATTCGGCTGAGGTTGAGAATATTCAGGATATGGTTGAAATCGGAATCATGCAGGAGGGCGGTTATGAAATTGCGCAGAAATATGTGAGATACCGATATCAGCGCGAGATCGCGCGTAAGGCAAATACGACGGACAGTGAAATCCTTTCCCTTATCGAATGCAATAATGAAGAGGTCAATCAGGAAAATTCCAATAAGGACGCCGGAATCAATTCGACGCAGCGCGATTATATGGCGGGACAGGTCAGTAAGGATTTGTCGATGCGCCTTCTTTTGCCGAAAGAGGTGGTGGATGCCCATAAGGAAGGTATTATTCATTTTCATGATTCTGACTATTTTGCGCAAAAAGAACACAATTGCGATCTGGTAAATCTGGAGGACATGCTTCAGAACGGCACGGTTATCAGTGATACGCTGATTGAGAAGCCGCATTCGTTTTATACCGCCTGCAATGTGACTACGCAGATCGTGGCGCAAGTCGCCAGCAACCAGTACGGCGGGCAGTCGTTTTCGCTTGCGCACCTTGCGCCGTTTGTCGATGTCAGCCGGCAGAAAATCAGGACGGAGGTCAGGGAAGAATACGAAGAAATCGGACTTGTGAGTGACGAAAAGCTGGAAAGCATAGTGGAAAAAAGGCTGGCAGACGAGATCAAGAGAGGGATTCAGACGATTCAGTACCAGCTGATTACGCTGATGACCTGTAACGGACAGGCGCCGTTTGTTACAATGTTTATGTATCTGGATGAGGTTGAGGGGGAGACCCGCCGGGATCTCGCGCTTTTGATAGAAGAGGTGTTAAATCAGAGGATTCAGGGCGTGAAAAATGAGAAGGGCGTGTGGATTACTCCTGCGTTCCCGAAGCTTATTTATGTGCTTGATGAGGATAATGTGGAGGAAGGGTCGGAGTATTATTACCTGACCGAGCTTGCCGCAGCGTGTACGGCAAAACGTATGGTTCCGGATTACATTTCCGCAAAAGTCATGCGCGAGCTGAAAAAGGGCGAGGTTTATACGTGCATGGGGTGCCGTTCGTTTCTGACTGTAGAGGACGGGCAGCGCAATCCGGATGGAAGCCATAAATTTTACGGAAGGTTCAATCAGGGCGTTGTGACGATCAATCTGGTGGATGTGGCATGTTCATCCTATGGAAAGATGGATAAATTCTGGAGCTTGCTCGATGAGAGGCTTGAACTGTGCCATCGTGCGCTGCGCTGCCGACATGAGCGCCTTCTTGGCACGACTTCGGATGTGGCGCCGATCCTGTGGCAGCACGGGGCGTTGGCGAGACTGAAAAAGGGCGAAAAGATCGACAAGCTTCTATATGACGGATATTCGACGATTTCACTCGGATATGCGGGGCTGTATGAGATGTGTATGCGGATGACGGGCAAATCGCATACCGACCCGGCTGGAAGAGATTTTTCGCTTGCGGTGATGCAGCGTTTGAATGATAAATGCGCCGAATGGAAGGCGGCGGAGGGAATCAGTTATTCCGTCTATGGCACGCCGATGGAATCGACGACATATAAGTTTGCAAAATGCCTGCAGAGACGCTTTGGAATTATCAAGGGAGTGACGGATAAAAATTACATTACGAACAGTTACCATATTCATGTGACGGAAGAGATCGATGCGTTTAGTAAGCTCAGCTTTGAATCGGAATTTCAGAAGCTCTCGCCGGGCGGCGCGATCAGCTACGTGGAGGTTCCCAACATGCAGGACAATATTCCGGCGGTTCTTGCGGTTATGAAACATATATATGATAATATTATGTATGCGGAACTCAATACAAAGAGCGATTTTTGTGAAGAATGCGGCTATTCCGGTGAAATAGAGATCAAGGAGGACGAGTATGGCAAGCTTGTGTGGGAGTGCCCTAACTGCGGCAACCGCGACCAGTCAAGGCTTTTTGTCGCCCGGCGTACGTGCGGCTATATCGGGACGCAGTTCTGGAATCAGGGACGCACGCAGGAGATCAAGGAAAGGGTGCTGCATCTGTAAGGAAAGGAAGCGATTCTCTTGTTTTGGCAGAAATTGACGGCATCAAATGAATTGCGAGGAGAGAAATGAGAAATGAATGAGATTTTATTGATTGTATCACTTGTTGTTTTGTATACCTGCGTGGTGATGTTTTACAAGTTTCTGGGGAAAACCGGTCTGTACTGCTGGACGGTGCTTGCGACGATTGCGGCAAATATCGAGGTGCTTATCGTAGTGGATGCGTTCGGTATGGAGCAGACGCTGGGAAATATTTTGTTTGCCACGACGTTTCTTGTGACCGATATATTAAGTGAGCGCGAAGGGAAAAAAGCGGCGCAAAAGGCGGTGATAATCGGCGTTGCGACTTCGGTTATATTTGTGCTGATCACACAGTCGTGGCTGCTCTATCAGCCAAACGGAAGCGATTGGGCATTTCCGTCCATCAAGGCGGTGTTTTCAAGTACGCCGAGGGTTATGCTCAGCGGCATTGTAGTGTATATGATTGTGCAGACGTTTGATGTGTGGGCATATCATGCGATCTGGAAAAAGACAGAAAAAAAATACCAGGATTCCAGACGTTTTTTGTGGCTGCGCAACAATGGCTCCACGCTGATATCCCAGTTTTTTAATACATTTTTGTATACATTCGCCGCATTTTTCGGTATTTATGACATGAAAACGCTCATTAATATTGTAATATCCACCTATGTTATTTATATTGTTACAAGCATACTTGATACGCCCGCCGTGTATTTGGCAAGGCGCATCAAGGTATCGGAGCCAAATACCCCGTAGCGGAGTGTTTGGCTCATTGCGTACGCGAGCGTCAGCGCAGCAGTTCATTGCGGCGGCGCTTATTTTCTATTTTGTGTTTATACATGAGTTCGTCGCTGCGTTGGATATACGTTTCCAACGTGTCGTTTTCGCCCGGAACCTGATACATATAACCTGTGCTGGCATGGACTTCATATGGTTTTTCTTTGCATTTATTAAAACGTTCCAGAAAATCTTCTATATTTTCAAGATGGCGGACAGCCTGTTTTTCCGTGAGATCGGCGTCGAAAATGATAAATTCGTCTCCGCCCGTGCGGGCATTTGTTTTTGTATTGCCGCACGTATTCCAGATCGCATCCCGCACCTTTTTCAGTGCGAAATCGCCCTCTACGTGCCCGTATTTGTCATTGATCTGCTTCATTCCGTCGAGATCGATGATTGCGAGGAAGAAGGGAAGTTTCTTTTCCTTTGCTTCGGATAAAAGCTGCCCCGCCCATGTTTCATAACCCCGGCGGTTATACATGCCGGTCAGGGCGTCGCGGTTATACATATATTCCAGTTCGCTGATCAGCTTGTACATTTTGTGGTGAAGGAGGACGTCCTGAATCGCATTGCTGATATTGGTCGTCCATCCGAGATACAGATTCGCTGTGACATCCGTGTTATGAAACTGGGTGGCTTCATACCCGAACGTCCGGTTTTCAAAATGGATCGGGGCGAAATACCACGCCTGACATTCCTCGGAAGTGACATCGGAAGGCAGAAGTTCATTACGTTCAAACGGAATCCGGACAGAACCTTTTGACTGCCCGTTGCAGATGGCGATGCGAACTTCCATTTCCGGCAAATAATCCGTGAAAGATTCCTGATTTTCGAGATCTTTGCTCAGACATACGCAGTAATCCCGGAAACCGGGTATATTGTATATATAATTGGGAACTTTGGCGGCGATCTGGTCTATGCTTGTGCATTCGCCCAAGTGGATCGACAGGAAATTGAACTGGATCTGCCGATTTTGATCAGCCAGTGACTTTTCATACCAGTTGCGGCGTGTGGTGATTACCTGTCGGTCGTGGATTCGGAGGCATCCGCAGGATTCTCTTGGGAACGTGAGCGTGTCAAAGTAATAATTTTCACAATTGGACGGGTTATCCTGTTTGGCGTCGATAACTTCCACCGCTTTAATTCCCATTCTTTCAAACGGTACGCCGACTGTTGTGATGGATGGGGAAAAGTAAAGCGTGTCGATCAGTCCGTCGTAGCCGCTGACGCAAATGTCTTTCGGAATATCATAACCCCGGTTGATGAGTTCGCTTGCTATGGACGACGCCATATAGTCATTGGCGCAGATAATTGCCTGCGGAGGCTGTTCTGCAGCGAGAAACCAGTCGCATGCCGGCTTCCCCATATTTTTCCAAAAATTTCCGTGAAAAATCTGGCGCTCTCCCACGGGCAGATCGTGTTCCTTCATGATTCGCAGAAAGCAGTCCAACCGCTCTTGGGAATCCCACCGGTCTTTCGGACCAGCCATAAAGGCAAGGCGCGTGAAATGGTGCGTTTCTACAAAATGGCGGATGATCGGCTCCATACAGGTCCGATTGTCTACGAGCATATTATTTGCCCCTTCGATGTTTTCCCGTACGCTGATGATCGGGCAGCGGCATCGGGTTTGGGCATATTTCAGGATGTCGTCGCGCGTTTTGGTATCCTGAATGGTATCCAGCATCAAAATAATGCCGTCCAACAATTCGTAGGGCGGCAGCTCGAAAATCTGCCGGTCGCCTTTGTAATATTCCGGATTGTTGCCGTAATTGCCGTAACAGGAAAAGACAGCTACGTTATACCCGCGTTTTTGCGCCTCATTTATCACGCCCCGGCACAGGCTCATCGACACTTCATCCGCTATGGCTTCTGCAAGTACGGCGATCGTCTTTCGTCCATTTGAAAACATTCCTTGTTCTCCCTCCATAGATATCTATCAGTCATGGGCAAAATGCTTTTTGACCCTAGTGTACGGTATCATATGTAAATAGTATACGTGTTTTTAAGTGCAGTGACAAGTTATTTTTTTATGGACACGAAAACATTACAATGTTACAATGAATGGGTACTATGAAAACAGGAGGACGATAGGATGAGACATTATGAAAATCCGGAATTATTGCAGGAAAACTGCGAACCCCAGCGTTCGTATTATATTCCGTACGATTCATTGGAGAAGGCGCTTTGCGGTGAAAGGGAGAGGTCGGATTATTTCAAAAGCCTGAATGGGGAGTGGAACTTCCGGTATTTTGAACGCGAAAACGATATTCCGCAGGAAATTACGGAGTGGGATGCGATTGAAGTGCCGTCGAACTGGCAGATGAAAGGATATGGAAGTTCCGGTTATACGAATTTTCACTATCCGTTTCCTGTCGATCCGCCTTATGTACCAGATGATAATCCGTGCGGAGTGTATTCTCTGGATTTTGAAACTCCAAGCGGGTGGGATGGAAGGGAGACGTATATCGTATTTGAGGGAGTGAGCTCCTGCTTCTATTTATATGTCAATGGGAAATATGTGGGATTCAGCCAGGTATCCCATATGCAGAGCGAACTGAGGCTGACTGATTTTTTGGAACCGGGCAGGAACAATGTGACGGTTAAGGTACTGCAGTGGTGTGCTGGAAGTTATCTGGAGGATCAGGACTTTTTCCGCCTTTCCGGCATTTTCAGGGATGTATATCTTCTTTCAAGGGCAAAGGGACATATCCGGGATATCGAGGTCAAAGCAGAGCGAAATCGCCTCGCCTGCAATCTTCCCTACACTTTGTATGACGGGACGGAGCCGGTTGAGAACCTGTCGGATCCGGTGCTGTGGAATGCGGAAAATCCATATCTGTATACCCTTGTGGCAGAGCGGGCGGGGGAGTATATACCTGTCCGCGTCGGCTTTCGCGATGTGAGCGTCAGCGATAAGAGAGAGCTTCTGGTGAATGGCACGCCGGTGAAGCTGAAAGGGGTTAATCACCATGACACGCATCCGGAAAAGGGATATGCTATGTCGCCGGAAGACATTCGCAAGGATCTGTGCCTGATGAAAAAACTTAATATCAATACGATCCGAACGTCTCATTACCCGCCTGCTCCGTATTTTCTTGAGTTGTGCGACGAGATGGGATTTTATGTGATTGATGAGGCGGATCTTGAGACGCACGGGTTTTGTTCGAGGAATAATGAGTATAAATATGATATGGAAAGCGGCGATTGGCCATGCCAGAGGGAAGAATGGCGGGCTGCGTTTGTTCACCGCGTCATGCGCATGGTGGAGAGGGACAAAAACCATTCGTGCATTATTATGTGGTCTATGGGGAATGAGAGCGGATACGGCGAGAACCACGACGCCATGATCGAATGGACGAAAAAGAGAGATTCTTCGAGACTTGTCCACTATGAGGGCGCATTTCTGAAAGACGACGAGTGCGGCGTGGATGTGATCAGCCGGATGTATACTCATTATGGGGATATTGACGCAATATTAAATAAAGAAAGAGAAAAACGTCCGTATTTTCTTTGCGAGTATTCGCATGCCATGGGAAATGGTCCCGGCGATGTGATGGATTACTGGGAAAAAGCATATGAAAGCCCGGCGTTTATCGGCGGATGCATATGGGAGTGGGCCGATCATGCGGTGCTGCGCGATGGGGCGTTCCGGTACGGCGGCGATAATGGCGAGATCATCCACGACGGCAATTTCTGCTGCGATGGCCTTGTGTTTGCGGATCGTTCGTTTAAGGCGGGAAGCCTCAATGCAAAAGCGGTTTATCAGGGTATAAAAACGGAATATAGCGACCGTCGGCTCACGGTGTATAACCGGTTTGACTTTACCAACCTGAACCGATATCTGCTGGTCTGGAAAATGGCGGCGGACGGAAAAACCATCAGCGGGGGAAAGCTTGTTTGTGACGTCTGCCCCAAAGAAAGCAGGACGTATGCGTTGGATATTGAATTGCCGGAAAAATGCCGCTTTGGCTGTACGCTTGATGTCTTTCTTATGGATGGGGATGAAGAGATTGCGATGGAACAGCACATTCTTCCGGTAGAAATCTGCCCTGAGATTCCGACTGTGCGCGGAGGCGATGATGTACATTTTGAGGAAACGGGGGAGGCTTTCAGGATAACGGGGAAAGAATTTGAGTACATATTCAATAAACGGCATGGAAATTTTGAGCGTATGATGGTGAGAGGCCGGCTGATCGCAGATGGGCTCATAAAGCTTACCGCATGGCGCCCGCCGACAGACAATGATTCCTATGTAAAAGGGCAATGGGAGGGGGCAAATTATCATAAATTGTGCGGAAAGGTATACTCATGTGAACGGCGGGGAAATCGGATTACGGTGAAGGGAAGCATCTCCGGCATAGCTAGAACGCCGATTGTCAGGTACGAGACGGTTTATGAAATAGGACGGGACGGCACGGTGTCCGTATCCCTGACGGGAGAGCGCCGCAAAAACGGAGTATATCTGCCGAGACTGGGATATGAGCTCAGGCTTCCGAAAAGCGACGACCCGTTCAGCTATTATGGCAGGGGAGAGATGGAGAATTATTGCGACATGCATTATCATGCGCCCCTCGGAATGTACAGCAGCTGTCCGTCGCAGGAATATGTGCCGTATGTGAGGCCGCAGGAGCATGGAAATCATAGCGAAACGAGTTTCCTTGAAATAGGGGGGCTCACGGTGACGGCGGAGAAACCTTTTGAATTTTGTGTTTCCCGTTACACGCAGGAAATGCTTACGGCTGCGACTCACACGGATGAGCTGGTGGAGGCGGATCACACCTGTGTCAGGCTGGATTACAGGGTGAGCGGACTTGGCTCCAATAGCTGCGGACCGGAGCTGCTGGAAAAATACCGTATGGACGACGAAGAAATCCGGTTTGCTTTCACGATTTCTGTCTGAAAACGGAAAGTTTGTTGGGATACAATAGATAGGTAACATAGAAAATAAAATACAAGGATTCACCTTTGTATGATATATTGTAATTGA
>CANQCY010000047.1 GCA_947591245.1 uncultured Lachnospiraceae bacterium
AAAATATCTGCATTTTCAAGGTTCTCTTAAGCCTGTTTTTTTCAGCTCCGGTTTTCATAATCTACTTGACACTACCTATGCTTAGCAGAAGCCAAACCGCCTTTCCCTAATCTCACTGCCACTATACCCCGAAACCCATGTGGAAGCAACCGGACTTTTCTGACGGGTACAGAAAGAAATTCTTAGTAACTTCTGCCTTTGAATTGTTGCAAAAAATGCAACAACTAAATCTTGCTGCGTGTACTTCGTTTTTCCACGTACACACTCCCCCTTAATCATTGTTTTTTGATTTATTTTTATTCTATCATGCTTATTTCAAATTGTCGGCCGGTATTCCTCTATCAGTTCTTGACGAAAAACAGGATCTTTCGCCGCACGTATGAGGCCATCAACTCTCCCTTCCTCCGCCAGCCGTTCATGATGGGCGTCGTCAAATATAGTTTTACTTATTAGTATTGTATCATATTCTTTTTTGTTTTTCAATAACAATCTCCCTCGATTTTTTCTGTCTTTTATATAGGATTACATAAACTCGAGCAAAAAAAATAAAAAATCATGGCAAAACCTGTTTACGCAAGTTTCACCATGATTCTTTTAAAAAACTTTTGAAAACGTATCTAAAACACTAAAGCCTACATAATCAAGCGTTTATTCAACTACGATCTTCGAAATCTTCCAAGTCATGCCCGCATCTTGGAAATTCATTACCAAGAATTCCGGAAGGTTAGCCGAATCTATCGGAAGCGTTACTTCGTCATCTCGTTCAAGAGACCAGTTATACGATATTGGATCATCCCCATAATTCCACATGAACTGTCCGCCGCCTTGTAGGGTACCGTCCGCGTCATAGGTATTAACATAAACCGTAATTTTGGACGGCGTGCCATCCCACTTTTGTGGCATCGGCAGTGTAATACCACCGGTATAAGCGTGTCCGCCATTCACGATGGTGACTGAACCATCATCATTAACCTCCATCGTAGATCCATCTTCCTCAGAAATCTGAATCTTACTAAGATCTGCCGTCCATGGCAACTGAGCCACCGCCCCAACTAACTTCAGAGTTCCCATCTGGCTCGGATCCTGCCAAAGATCTCCTACTTTCGGATTTTCCGCTGTATTGATCAAGTAAAGCTCTCTGTTCCTATTGCCTGCTGAGCAGTCAAATACATTGAGTTCAAAACCAACAACCTTACCTATCTCAGCCTTATCCTTCCACGGAATCTTATGCTCGATGATATATCCTGTTACGGCGCCGTCGCTACCTGTGACAATCTTATATGCGGACTCTATGCCAGCATAATCTGTCTTTGCAGATTCGCTGCCGCTTGCGATCGCATGTGTAGCAGCTTCACTGCCGTCCTCAGGCATGCCTGTGAAACGGTACTGGAATGCATCCGTATTGTCAGCATAACTAGCTTCCTTTGAATTATCCTCGTCAAGGAATACCTCGCCGCCATCTCTCTGATAATCGCTTGCAGATGATGTGTCAATATCCGCATCCTTTACAGATACAAGCACGTACAGGTTGTCAGCATCCCACAAAAGTTTAGTTCTTGCACTTGTATTTCCTTCGCCAGCGGCCGGAACCACATTCGCTACATCAAGATACGGTGCAGCGTTCCATGCAGCTTCCGCAGTACCGTCAATCGTAATAGCAGTATCTGTAAATCTTGCTTCTACATCCGCTTCTACATCCGGTACATCCGGTACATCCGGAGTGCCCTGAACACCGGCAAAGAGCTTAACGCGTCCGAAGCAGCTCGGATCCTGATAGGCGTTGTTTGTTGTGTCAAACGCAGTGATAGTACCGCCCCTCGTAACCACGCCGGAGCCCTCAACCGGAACCTGAATCGGATCACCGAACTCATCCTGTCCGTCTTCATACTGATATTTCATGTAGCAGTCATTAACCTGGAGATCCATTCCCATGATATCTCCATCCTTCGGAGTCTTGTGATTCTCATCTTCCTGCAGCTTGATGATCATCTCAACCTGATATCCGTTCACGCCTTCTGCATCGTAAGTATCCGCATACGTGCCATCAGCCTTCTTGTAGCTAACGGCATGTGCAACGAGCTCATACGCACCCGTACCGGCATCGTTAGGAGCAAATTGATTGTTTGCCGCAACCACACGGAACTGAACCTCATCACCCGTACCAGCCTCGCCATAAGAAGTCGGAGCGCTGTAATCCTGATCAAGGAAGAATTCCACAGAGTCGCTTGCAAAGTCGTTATCACCCAAAGCAGTAATGCTAGGATCGGTCACATCAAAGAGAACATACACATAACCCTCATCCCAGAGAACATAACTCTGAACTTTGTCACGGGAAGCCTCCCAAGTGCCATCCTCATTCTTATCAGCAAGAGTGATATTTCCATCCATCAAATAACCACTACCAGTACCGCCCTCATTGTCATTAACATTCGGGAAAGCAATGGACTCATCGCCGTTCGCTTCGTAAACACTCGTCCAGAAGCTGGTCGGAACAAACGCCATAGCCTTGGATTTGATTCCGTTGTCGGTCGGCGTCTCAGCCTCTTCGCCTTCAGCCGCTTCCGCAGGAATTTCCCAATCCCACTTGTTGTTCTCATAGTCAGCAATCGCGCGGATAGCAGAACCGCTGGCGGTATAGTATGCCTTAGCTGCAGCAGCCATGGAAGCAATAAGCGCCACATCGCCCATCTTCTCTGCCGATTTATCTACAGAAACCTCAGGACCATTAGGAACTGCAACATTTCTGTTATCCTCGTTAACTATGATGTTTCCGTCGGCATCTTTTGCCAGTTCATACTCGGTCATGGTATCGAAGTAGTTAATCGTCGCATCACCGTCAGTAATCATGATATCAATTTTCAGCTTGTCAGTATCCACAGCGTACGCCTTGGAAAGCGGAACTTTAAGCTCTGCGATGTAGCCGTCAACGCCGCCTCGATCGTCCGCCTTGGAAACAGCCGCAGCGCCGCTATCGGTAGCAGTCGCACCAACAACCGCCTCAGCCTTGTTCACTGTCGTACCGTCCTCGCTTACAAAAAGGGTAACCTTGTCTGAGCTGCCCGGAGTACCCGGTTTTGCAACTTTAACGATAGCATACAGCGCGTTCTCGCCATTATCGGCTTCATCTGCCCACATCAAGAATGCCTTTGCCGCAGTGATGTCAGAAGTACCGCGGAGGCTGACCTCTTTGTTCGCAAGCAGGTCAATTTCCTTATCCGTAGTGTTTTCCCACTCAACGCCGTTAGCCGGTTTGTCAACCTTACCGTTCACGATAACTTCCTCGGACTTGCCAAGCTTATGAGCTTCAACAGCCGAGTTTTTCGGAAGAGCGGTCGGAGGCTTCGGAGACCTCGTCGGTTTAACTGTCGGTTCAGACGTTTCCGGAGTCTGCTGGCCACCGTCAGTAGCTGTCGGCGCAGTAGAAACCTGCGCGTCGCCGCCAGGAGCTGCAGAAGCGCCAGGAGCTACAGTAGCATTAGCAGCGGGCGGGGTGGTAGCAGCCGTACTGCCGCCCTGCTGTGAATTACTGCTTCCTTTTGCCTTAACAGTAACCTTGCAGACAAGCTTTGTAGTTTTTTTGCCAAGCTTGTAAGAAGCGGTAATTTTTGCGCTGCCTTTCTTAACCGCCTTTACAGTAGCAGTAGCTTTGTTGCCCTTGGAAGATTTTTTAGTAATCTTCGCGATTTTTTTCTTGCTGGTTTTCCATGTAACCTTGGCTTTTTTATTGCCGTTTTTAACCTTCAGCTTCAGCGTCTTGCCTTCAACGAGAGACGCCTTTTTCTTAGAGAGCGAAGGTTTCTTTGCCGCCTCGGCGCCATCTGCCGGAGCGAGCGAGAGAACCATCGCGGCAGTAAGGGCTGCAGCAATAGTCTTTTTAAGAACTCTCTTCATTATGTTACCTCCTATTTTAATAATTAGAAAATATTTCGGGCATAAGGAAAATCCCTTGTCGCCGCAGAGCCGAAACAGGCAGATGCGGGAAAATCGATGTCAAACCGAAACGAATCGGCAAGCAGCCGTCATGGAAGCGACAACGGTGCAGCGAGACACCGGAAAGAGCAAACAGCCGTCTCCCTCATCATCTGAAATGCATAGGGACGAAACGCCGTATGTACAACGCTTAAGGAGGAATGCCTGAAAAAAAACAGGAACGCCATAAGCGTTGCAGGGATAACCTCTCCACGATATTATCATTATCACACACTTTATGAGATTTTGCAATACCTTTTTTCACAATTGTCGATACTTGGAAGCTTTTAAGGAAAAATTTTTTCCCGCCCATCCTTCCTTTTATGCCGCAACAGGCGCAGCAAAGGCAAAGCACATGTTTGACGCCATCATTTATTTGGCAGAATTGGAAAAATAATCACAGTCCCAAAAAGCCTCCCAGCGAACCCATCAGCTTGATCATATCCGCAGCGGGAGAGGGCAGAACATACCGTTTCCCTGTTTCTAAAAACTCGGTGTAGTCTTCCCTCTGCTCCGCCCTCTTTTCAAACCAGAGTTCCAGCTTCTTTTTCCGCAGAAGGCGGCGCCTCATCGTCTCCTTTTCCTCGGCTTTCCTTTCCCGCTCATGCCGGATTTGGACGTCCATACCCAAATACTTCCCCTTGTCCTTGTTCTTTTTCACCTCCTTGCACAGCTCGTTCCACAGTCCTTTGAGCACAAGCTCCTCCAGCTCCGGATCCGATTTCATCATTACAAGCGCCATATCGCTGAATTCCACCGAAACAGAAAGCCCGCCGCCGCAGAACGCAAGCACGTTTTTACGCGCCTTCTCTTTTATGTAATCCCGATACTCCGCCAGGGTCATCTCTTTGGGATCCTTGTTCTTTGCCAGCTTCTCCATCTGTTCCAAAAAAATCATATTGGCGCCGCCGCTTCTTTCGCCCGCTTTTTTATTCTCCGTCCTTGTATACTCCACCTGATTCTGCGAGTGAATACTCGTATAAATCACAGTCTGCACCTTAATCCCTCCTTCTTCGCAAATGAAAAGCAGCGCGCCTCAATGTTTTTTCCATCCATTGAAAGCACACTGTTTTTATTGAAGATCTTATTATGGCATTTTGCAATAATTATATCGGCCAGGCTGCGCATTTTCTTTAGAGGTCTGCAGGCCGTATTTTTCTCAGATAATTTGTTTTAAATAATAATGGAACGCCACCGGGAGCATGTACCGTTCCGCCAGCTCCTCCTTCGTCACAAAAAAGATATCCTCCGGCACGCCGGTTTCCTCCTGAAGCAAAATATGAAACCCGGTCATATGCCACTCCACATGAGAAAAAATATGAACCGCCTCCCCCATCGGAAGAACGCCCGCATGTTTCATCCCCCGGTTTTCCACTCTCTTCACGGCTTCTCCTTCCGAAGCCTTCCCATCCCACGAAGGAAATTCATACAAGCCGCCCAAAAGCCCTTTCTCCGGTCGTTTTCTGATACCGATCCGCCCGTTATATTCCAACACGGCGAGCGTTCGCTTCTCCATCCGCCTCGGTTTTTTTTCCGGTTTTTTCGGATATTCCTCCTGACACCCGTGTATCCGCGCCTGACAGGTCGCGTTTACCGGACACCGGTCGCACAGCGGCGCGCCGTTTGGAATACATATGACCTCGCCGAGCTCCATTACCGCCTGATTAAAATCCCCGGGACGCTCCGGCATCACACTGCACATCAGTTGCTCTGCCTTTTTCCGAACCCCCGTTTTTGATATATCATCATCGCAACGCATATACCGCATTATCACGCGAAGCACATTGCCATCCACCGCCGGCGCTTTGATTCCAAACGCCATGGACGCCACCGCCCCCGCCGTATAAGGGCCGACGCCCGGCAGAGAACGCAATGCGTCGAAATCCGCCGGCAGCTTTCCCCCATAATCCCTCACCAATATTTCCGCCGCTTTCTTAAGATTGCGCGCACGGTTATAATACCCAAGCCCCTCCCACAGCTTCATCAGCCGCTCTTCGCTCACGCGCGCCAGACTTTCAATATCCGGCAGCTCATCGGTAAAGCGCGCGAAATGCTGTTTCGCCGCCTCGATCCGCGTCTGCTGCAGCATAACCTCAGAAAGCCATATATAATACGGATCAAAATGATCTCTCCAAATCATCTCCCGCTTATTTTCATCATACCACCTAAGAAGCGGCATGGAAAAATGTTCGATATCCATTTAGCGCCTTTCCTTTCCTGCCAGCGGCAGCGAAGCCGCCCCGCCGACCCGCACTTATTTTAACGTTACTGTCCACAGCCGCTCTGGCACACATATGCATTGCATTTTTGTTCAAATCGTGTTACAATACAAAGTAGTATAATTTGACAAAATAAGACAAAGGAGACGGTGAACATATGGTAAATTTTTTGAAAAAATTTTTTAGCGAATTCAAAGCATTTGCCCTGCGGGGAAATGTCATGGATCTGGCAATCGGCGTTATTATCGGAGCCGCTTTTCAGGCAATCATCAATTCTCTGGTAAACGACGTCCTTTCACCCTTGATCGGATTGTTTGCCAAAACCGACCTGAGCTACCTGGTTCTGGTACTAAACGGCGTAGACATCAAATACGGCGCATTCCTTACCGCCGTAATCAACTTTATCATCATGGTATTTGTCATCTTCCTGCTCGTAAAGGGAATGAATGCGCTGGGAAACCTCGGCAGTTCGAAACAGGCAGAGGCTCCCGAACCAACGACGAAAAAATGCCCGTTCTGCTTTAATGAAATCGATATTAAAGCTTCCCGCTGTCCTCATTGTACATCGGAGCTTGAGGTCGAGATCGAAACGGCAAAAACAGAAGCGGCGGATTAAACGCTGTTTAAAAGCCCCTGTATGCCTTCCCGCTCGTAGATCCCCTTATAATACTGCATTTCTTTCTGTATCAGTTTATCGATGATCTGCATCCCGAGAAGTTCAACCGGGGCTTTATCATCCGTCATAATATAACCTCCGGCATCATACCTCTCCATTTCCGCCGATATTTTCCGCATCAGCGCCGCCAGATCCGCGTCCCTGATCTCCGCTATATTAGAACGAAAGGCGTCCAATGTTTTCCCGGAATCAAACGCATACAGCGCCCGGTTTGTATTGCCCGCCACATCGATTGTATACACCTGTCCGAAAACGGCGGAAATCGTATCCGCCAAATATTGATTGATATCTCCCTCATCCTGCCCGTGCATATTAAAATTCACGACCATCACTCCGTCCTCGTTTAAGTGTTCTTTCACCATCGTAAAAAATTCCACTGTAGACATCTGGAACGGAATCGTGATATCCTGAAATGCATCTACCATAATGACGTCATATTTCCGATCAACGGCATTCAGGTACGCGCGGCCGTCGTAAGTCGCCACCGGAATATCATCCGGCAGTTCAAAATACTCGCGAGCCAGTTTAGTGATTTTCCCATCAATCTCCACGCCTTCCACTTTCACATTGCCAAAATACCGGCGGCACTGCATCGCAAAGGTTCCCGTGCCCATGCCGAGCACGAGCGCATCCTGTTTTTCCTTTTCATACGCGCCCGCCATAAGAGGCGCTGCCAACGCATAATCATAATACATGCCCGTCAGCCCTTCTTCTTTTTTGAGTATGGATTGGACGCCAAACAGGACGTTTGTTGACAATATGACGTCGTTCTCATTCTCTTTGACCTGCAGATAGTTGTACGCCGATTCCCCTTCGTACGCCAGATCTGTTTCCCAGAATGCAAAGCTGTCGGACATACCGAAAAAGCAGCATAGAATAAACAATACAACCCCCGCTGCCGCCCCCTTGCTCTTCGTCTTTGCGCTGATGAGATAAATGAGCGCCAAGAGAAGCAGAATACCGGCAAAGATCAAAAATGTCGCCGAAGTTCCCACGGAAGGAATCGTAATAAATGTCGGCACAAATGTTCCGATAATGCTCCCTACGGTATTAAATG
Source organism: uncultured Lachnospiraceae bacterium (assembly GCA_947591245.1). Taxonomy (GTDB): domain Bacteria; phylum Bacillota; class Clostridia; order Lachnospirales; family Lachnospiraceae; genus Eubacterium_F. Next base: position 7,922 of record CANQCY010000047.1, read on the forward strand.
CATTCAGCGCGCCCGCCGTTTTTCCGCTATCGTCCAAACTGTCCACTGTGTATTTAACAAGAGACGGCGTGACCGTCCCCAGCAAAAAGAGCGGAAATACAAAGATGATCATACACGCCGCAAACGCCGCCACGATCAGAAAATTGCTGCTGACGGAAAAAATGAGCAATGCAGATATTCCAATAATAACATATTTGCCGGCAACCGGAATCGCCGCGATCCAAACCGCCGCCACAACCATGCGCCTGTAAAGCTTGTCCGGATTCGGATTTTTGTCAGCCGCCCTCCCCCCGTATATATTGCCAAGAGCCATTGCGATCATGATCGTCCCTATAATGATCGTCCACACAATCTGCGATGAGCTGAAATATGGCGCAAGCAGACGGCTCGCCCCCAATTCCACCGCCATAACGGACATACCGGCAAAAAACTCTGTCAGGTACAAATACGTTTTACTTTTTAATATCATAACATCCTCCCTGTTTCCGTCAGACCGCTGCGTTGCCGCATGCCATTTCTCTTTTTTCCATCCTCAGTTTCATCAATGAATACCCCTGATAACTTATCCAATGTCCATTGTTCCGCTTTATTTCTCAACGCTTCCGCATCTAAAATTCATCATCAAAATCCCCGTACGCATCTCCCAACTGCAAATCAAAAACCGTTTCTTCAACCACCTTTACGCATTCGTCAATATGCTTCATGATATCCTTCCCCCAGAATCGGATTACCGTCCATCCAAGGAAAAGAAGTTTTTTATTTACTTCATCATCCCGTTCCCTATTTCTTTGAATTTTAGGAATCCAATATTCTGCGTTGCTCCCCTTTTGCAGTCTCGGCTTTAACACTTCCCAATCTTTTCCATGGAAAAACTCGCTATCGCAGAAAATCGCAACCTTATATTTTGTAATTGCGATATCCGGTTTTCCTGGAAGCTGCCTATAATTTTTCCGATACCTGTACCCTTTGCGCCACAATTCTCTGCGCAGTTTGACCTCTATGGAAGTATCTTTGCTTTTAATGTGCGACATGCTTTTATGCCGCTGTTCCTTTGTTAGCCTATCCGCCATATTAATATTCCCGCAGCCTTTCATTTACTGCCTTTGCGTTCTCATTCCATGCGCCGCACTCAAGAAAATAATTACCGGCGCCTCGTAATAGAAATTATGAGGTTGTTTTTCTTGTCCGCGAAGTCTTCTATTTTCTTCATCTAACTCTTCCAATACAGGATTGTTTCCTTTTACCACTGTAAAATGAATCTCCTGACGGTTCATCCCGGTAGGCGCCATAAGTCCTGCTTTTAATATTGTATCCAATTCTGATTGCGTCAGTTGCTCCGTGCTGTATGCCCTCGTCGAGCTGCGCTGTTTTATAGTTGATTTTTGGCAAAGTACATATTCCTGCAATGAGTTTATCCCATTTTGATATGAGCAATACCCACCACCTATATTATATGTGGTGTCGAATATGGCGTCAATCCTTATTTTAGATTCAATAAAACAGAACTGATGTTGTATCATTTTAGTTGACAACTTATTCTCACGGATTTGGTGTATAATCAAAGAGAATAAGGAGGCATTTTA
>CANQCY010000048.1 GCA_947591245.1 uncultured Lachnospiraceae bacterium
TTTTTGTGCTTTTTATTCAACCTGTATAAAATTTTCAAAGTTCACAAATTTCTTCTTGACTTTTTATTTGCAGACTTTCAATCGTGCCTGTACAAAGGAAATATTTCTTTTCTCCAGTGTACCATATATTTCCCAAAAAGAAAAGAATTTTTTTGTTGACAATTATAAATATAATATATATAATGATTTGTAACACGTTGATGAGACGAGTAGGATGCGATAATATGACAGAGAAAGGTGTCAGGTTCACGCCGGTTTAAATAAGCAAACCGGAGAGTGGCGGGCTGGAAGCACCTGCATGGGAAACATCTGAAAACTACCTCGGAGTGGCCCCAATCCGGTCCGGTGACGCCGTTATCGTCAGAAAGAAGCCGGGTATCGCTGCGCAAATGGCTCTTTGAAGGAACTTTTATATCGTATCAGTTCTTTCGGGATGCCAAATCTGATGCCAATAAGGGTGGAACCGCGGGAAACATTTGAATTTTGTACCCGTCCCTGTGAACGATAGTGTTTATAGGGGCGGGTTTTATATATTTTTAGAGAGGAGTGTGGAGATAGTGAAAATTATCTTAAAAGATGGTTCAAGCAAAGAATATGCGGAGCCGATGCCGATCATTGATATTGCAAGAGATATCAGCGAGGGTCTGGCAAGAGTTGCTTGTGTTGCAGAACTGGATGGAAAGGTAGTGGATCTTCGTACGGTGGTGGACGGCGAACACGAGCTGAATATACTTACGTTTGACAGCGACGAGGGAAAAGCGGCGTACCGCCATACCGCAGCCCATGTGCTTGCTCAGGCGGTCAAGAGGATGTATCCTGACGCAAAATGCGCGATCGGGCCGTCGATAGAGGATGGGTTTTATTATGATTTTGACATGGAATCGCTGGATCGGGAAGCTCTTGACAAGATCGAGAAAGAAATGAAAAAGATCGTCAAAGAGGGCGCGGAGCTTGAGCGCTTTACGCTTCCGAGAAATGAGGCGATCGAGCTGATGAAAAAGAGAGATGAACCTTACAAGGTACAGCTGATTGAGGATTTGCCGGAGGATGCGGAGCTGTCATTTTACCAGCAGGGCGAGTATATCGACTTGTGCGCCGGCCCCCATTTGATGAGTACAAAACCGCTCAAGGCTATGAAGCTGATTTCCTCATCGGGCGCATATTGGCGCGGCAATGAAAAAAATAAAATGCTTACCCGCGTGTACGGAACGGCATTTACGAAAAAGGCGGATCTGGATGCGCATCTTGCCCATCTGGAGGATATTAAAAAACGCGATCACAACAAGCTCGGGCGAGAGATGGAAATCTTTACGACTGTGGACGTGATCGGCCAGGGGCTTCCGCTTCTCATGCCGAACGGCGTGAAAATCATTCAGAAGCTGCAGCGCTGGATTGAAGATGAAGAGGATAAGCGCGGGTATATGAGGACGAAGACGCCGCTTATGGCAAAATCTGATTTATATAAAATTTCCGGCCACTGGGATCATTACAAGGAAGGTATGTTTGTACTCGGTGATGAGGACAGCGACAAAGAGGTATTTGCTCTGCGTCCGATGACATGCCCGTTCCAGTATTATGTGTTTAAGTCGGGACAGAAGTCGTATCGGGATCTCCCATGCCGATATGGCGAAACGTCAACGCTGTTCCGAAATGAAGACTCTGGCGAGATGCATGGATTAACGCGCGTACGGCAGTTTACGATTTCGGAGGGGCATCTGATCGTCCGTCCGGATCAGATGGTTCAGGAATTTAAGGATTGTCTGGCGCTGGCGAAATATTGCCTCGAAACGCTCGGACTGGAAGAAGATGTGACATACCATCTCTCCAAATGGGATCCGGAGAATCCGGATAAATATATCGGAGAGGCAAAGGTGTGGGATGAGACGGAGGCGCATATACGGAACGTGCTTACGGAGCTCGGCATTCCGTTCACAGAGGACGTCGGCGAAGCGGCATTTTACGGCCCGAAGGTAGACATCAACGCCAAAAATGTATATGGCAAGGAAGATACGATGATTACGATTCAGTGGGACGCTCTTCTCGCAGAGCAATTTGATATGTATTATATCGATGAGAATGGCGACAAGGTGAGGCCGTATATTATCCACAGAACGTCGATTGGATGCTATGAGCGTACGCTTGCGTGGCTGATAGAAAAATACGCCGGCAAATTTCCGACATGGCTCTGCCCGGAACAGGTGCGCGTACTTCCGATTTCGGAAAAATACGCAGACTATGCGGAGAAGGTGCGTGCGCAGCTTGCGGAAAACGGCATTGATGTCACGGTAGATAACCGCTCGGAGAAGATCGGATTCAAAATCCGCGAGGCAAGGCTCAAAAAGATTCCTTATATGCTGATCGTCGGACAGAAGGAAGAAGAACAAAATGCGGTATCTCTGAGAAGCCGTTATAAAGGGGACGAGGGACAGGTGCCGCTGGCAGATTTTATCCGCGATATCGTGGAGGAAATCCGAACAAAAGAGATACGCATCATCGAAGGAGAATAGTATGGAAAGTCAGAATAGTCCAAATGGAAAGGCGATCGCATCACTTGTTGTATCGATTATTGCTTTTTGCAGCGCCTGCATATGGTATGCGGGAATCGTGTTCGGAGTTTTAGCTGTTGTGCTCGGCGTGCTGGCGCTTCGCGGTGAAAATAAGCGTCAGAGGGATCTGGCGATCGCGGGGATCGTAGTCGGCGCTACGGGGATTGCCATGGGGATTGTCGCAGCGGCGCTGTATATTATGATGTTTATGGCGGCAATGGAGGCGGACCCGGTGAAAATGAAAGATGGTTCGGACACAGTGCTCATGGCAGTGGCAAATATTATGTCGATTTTGGGATAGCGGAACCGGCATCGTTAAGAGGAGGAGAATAAGATGGAAGATTATGGAACAGGAGGAGATAAAATGCAGGATACGGAAACAAACTACACGCAGTCAAATTATATGGGCGACCAGTACCCGGTTCAAAACTACGAAAAGGAAAATAAGAAGAAAGGATTGGGGATCGCTGCCGTTATATTGGGCTCAATATCGGTTTTATGCTGTTCCTGCATGGGGATGGGAATCATACCGGGTCTGATCGGCTTGATTTTCTCCATTATATGCCTTGTGAAAGGAAGCGGTTCCGGCAAGACGCTGGGAATAGTTGGGGTTGTCCTGAGCGGTATCGGCGTATTGCTCAACCTGTATATGCTTGTCTGGTTTGTCATGTCGATCCGGTGGGAAAATGTGAACGCTGATGTATTCAATCAGCTGGAGAACATCGATCCGAACGATGAAGAAGCAATCCGGCAGTGGGTGCAGCAGTTCTTCAAGATGGATATAAGCGGTTATTAATCATGCAAAATAACGAGCAGGTTTTTGACCAGCCATTGCGACAGAATAAGTATGACCCCCGCATAAAGATAGGATAAACGGGCTTGAAATCCTCTCACAAAAGGTTTTTTGTGGGGGGATTTTTTTTGCAGTATAAATTCAAGCGTGTGGCTTGCCATAAAAAGGATGTAGATGACAGCGCAGTACAGCACGAATGGGTGATAGAAAAAGCACGCTGCAGGGCGGCCTTCCAGAAGGGCTTTGACGGCGCGGGTGCCGCCGCAGCCGGGGCAGTATAATCCCGACACGCGGTGGAACAGACAGGGGGAGGTCAGGTCTGTCACATCAAAATTTACTGTCCCTGAGTTTTGCAAAAAAAAGAGAAGGGCGATAGGAATGGCCAGAATAAGCCCAAGAATATACAGTTTGCTGTCTGTTGGACGTTTCCCGAATGATTTCATAATGGCTCGCTCCCCTTTTTATGTTCAATATCACGATGTTAGTGTACCACAAAGCTATACATAATTCCACACATATTTTTGGGGCGGATATGAAGCTTGTTATTATATAAGCGAATGCGAACGGAGGTAAATATGCATGAACAAGAATGCGATAAAAAAATTTGCTGTTAATGCAAGAAAAAAGTTAATTGCATCCGTTACAGATCAAGCGGGCATGCTGGGGATCACATGCGATGGGTGCAGCATGCCCGTCCGCAAGGGTGATGATTTTGAAGTATATAAAACGGCGGCGGGAACGGAAGTAACGCTTAATAAAAGCCAGTGCGAATGCCGAAGAAAGCTTGTGGATCAGATTGAATCGGGAAGCTTCGAAGCCGTGATGGAAGAAGCGGCGTATACATGGTTTATCAGAATATGCGCGATTCGTTTTATGGAAGTAAATGATTACCTTCCCGCCGGAGCGCGCGCTCTCTCCTTTGAAAAAGAGAAAACAGAGGGGGATGCCGACCGGTTGTTCCGCAAATTATTTATCAGGCAGTGCAATCAACTATCCGAGATGCTGCCGGAGTTGTTTGACAAAACGGAAGATTATACAGAGCTGCTTTTTAACGTATCCTACAGCGGCAAGGATGATGTGATTCAGATGCTGATCGGTGATGACGGCGTGCCGGAAGAGGATTTTAATATTAAGCTAGGCGGCCATGTTGAAATCATCGGATGGCTATATCAGTATTACAATGAAGAACGTAAAAATGAAGTCATTAATATTTACGGGGGAGCGGTGAAAAAAGAAGATGTTCCCGCTGCGACACAGCTGTTTACGACGGATTGGGTTGTGCGGTATATGGTTGATAATTCTTTGGGAAGATATTGGATCGAAAGAAATCCGGGGAGCAAATTAAGGGAAAAATTAGAATTTTTTGTAGCGCCGAAAGACGGCGGGATCAGCTATGTCGATGAAAGGCTTGAACCGGCTGAGCTTACTTTTTTAGATCCCTGTATGGGCAGCGGACATATTTTGGTTTATGCTTTTGACGTATTGATGGAGATATATCGGGAGTGCGGTTATTCGGATGGGGACGCCGCGCTTAGTATAGTAAAAAATAATTTGTTTGGACTTGATATTGATAAGCGGGCTTATCAGTTGGCCTGTTTTGCAATAGCAATGAAGGCAGCAGGTTATAATCGGGAGGCGTTGACGCGGGGGATTTTCCACAATTTGTGCGAAATACGCGAAAGCAATGGCGTCTCTTGCTTTGCATGCGAAGGTATTGTTTTCGATCAACAGCAAAGCGAGACGGGGCAATATTTGATCGATGCCTTTAAGGACGCCAAAGAATTGGGTTCTCTGATTACGGTTGAGGACAGGAATTACAATGCCTTCGCAGAGAGTCTGTTAAATCCGGATCCGCAAGGGCGGCGGGATCCGTCTCGGAATGATTGGAACCGTATTGTGCGGCCGCTGTGTTTGCATTTGGCAAGGCAGGCAGCGGTTTTGTCCGGAAAATACCGTGTAACAGCGACAAACCCGCCATATCTGGGTAAGATGCAGGGGGAGTTAAAGAAATTTGTGACGGAAAAGTATAAGGATTATTCCGGCGATTTATTTGCAGTATTTATTTACCGAAATTTTAATTTTTGCGTAAAAGACGGATATTCCGCATTTATGACGCCGTTTTTATGGATGTTTATCAGAACTTATGAAAAAATGAGAAAGTATATCATAGAGAACAAATCAATTACAAATCTGGTGCAGATGGAATATTCTGCTTTTGAAGACGCTACCGTTCCGATTTGCTCCTTTGTGTTGAAAAATGGGAAGACTGCGGAAAAGTCGCTTTGCATTCGATTGTCTGATTTTAGGGGGAGAATGGAAGTTCAGAAACAGAAGGCGCTGGAAGCAATCGGCAATGCTGAGTGTAAATATTTTTATGAGGCGGAGCAGGAACATTTTTCCAAAATTCCGGGAAGCCCGATAGCTTATTGGGCGGGTTCTGAAATTTCCTCCGTATTTGAGAAAAGTATTGCGTTAGCAGCTGTTGCAAATCCGAAACAGGGATTAATTACCGGAGATGTTAATCGGTTTGTCAGGAAGTGGTATGAGTGTTCTGTAGAAAATTTGAATTTGTCATCCAAAAAGAGCGAGCATGACAGGAAAGGAAAGTGGTTTCCTTATTGCAATGGGGGAAAATACCGAAAATGGTACGGGAATAATGAGGATGTGGTCAATTGGTATAAGGATGGCGTTGAAGTTAAAAGCTTCACCGATCATAAAGGCAAACAAAGATCCAGGCCTCAAAACCAGCGGTTTTATTTTTGTGAGGGGGGAACATGGTCGGCGATTTCAAGCGGTCTATTTTCCGTGAGATATTTTCCCGAGGGGTTTTTGTTTTCTAATGCGGGGATGGCAATATATGCGAGCAGCAAAAGATTGAGGTATTTAATAGGATTTCTTAATTCAAAGTTAAGCCAGCTTTATTTGAGGCTTTTCAATGAAGGTTTGAATTATAATCAGGGGGACATTGCGAAATTGCCGATTATTTTTGAAAAGGAAGACGCCGTTGTGGAATTGACGGATCAAATGATCCAGCTGTCCAAAAAGGATTGGGATTCCTTTGAAACGTCGTGGGATTTTCGCAGACATCCCCTGGTATGTTTTAATACGATTGAGGAAGCATATGAAACATGGAAAAAGCAGTGTGACAATAGATTTGAAGAAATTAGAAGGAAAGAAGAAGAACTTAACCGTATCTTTATAGGCGTCTATGGCCTGCAGAATGAATTGGCGCCGGAGGTCGAAGACAAGGATGTAACTGTCCGCAAAGCGGATTTACAGCGTGACATAAAAAGCCTCGTATCTTATGCTGTCGGCTGCATGTTCGGCCGTTATTCCCTGGATGCAGAAGGCGTTGCTTATGCCGGCGGCGAGTGGGACGGCAAGAAGTACGCCTCGTTTCTTCCGGATGCAGACAATATTATTCCCATCACAGACGGGGAATACTTTTCGGATGATATCGCAGGCCGCTTTTGCGAGTGGGTAAAGATTGTTTATGGGGAAGATACTTTGGAGGAAAATCTTGCTTTTATTGCACAGGCGCTAGGCAATAGGGGAAATACGCCCAGAGAGGCGCTCCGTAATTATTTTTTATATGATTTTATCAGGGATCATGTCAAAATGTATCAGAAACGTCCGATTTACTGGCTTTTTACCAGCGGGAAAGAGAATGGATTTAAGGCGCTCGTTTATATGCACCGTTACACTTCGGATACGGTTGGAAGGGTACGAACGGAATATCTGCATAAAACGCAGAGAGCGATTGAACAGGAAATGGAACGGGCGGAGTATATACGGGACAATGGCAGAGGCAGCGAGAAGGCAAAAGCAGCGAGGCTGGTTAGGAAGTATGCGAAGCAGCTTGATGAGATACATATTTATGACGAGGCGGCGGCGCATATCGCGAACCAGAGGATCGGCATCGATTTGGACGATGGCGTGAAAGCAAACTATGCGAAATTCCAGGGTATAGAAGTGGTACGGGAAGGGAAAAAAGCATCAAAAGTGGATTTGCTTGCAAGGATATGAAGATGAGGAGGGCGATAAAAATGCAAAACAAAATGCCGCCCGCAAATGCATGAAAGAATTTCACCCTGATGTTTCATGAATTGCTTGCTCTGCTTGCGGTTCGCAGGCAGCGAGGGCGGCGGCCGCACCGTCAGCGGCGGCGGTCACAAGCTGGCGTACTTTCTTTGTCCGGCAGTCTCCGGCGGCGAAGATGCCGGGGACATTTGTCCGGCAGGATTCATCTGCGCGGATGAATCCTTCTTCATCAAGCGAGACGGTATTTGCAAACGCTTCGTTGCGGGGTTCGTGCCCGATCGCGATGAAAATTGCATTGACAGCCAGCTCTTCAATGATATTTGTTTGCGTATTTTTGATATGGAGCGATTCCAGATGATTCTCGCCCTGCAAGGCGGTCACGATCGTTTCCAGAATAAACGTAACATTGCTTTTTTGCATCAGGGCGTTTACATATTGTGATTCGCCGCGAAAACGATCCCTGCGGTGTATCAGGAATACTCTTTCGCAGTAATTAGAGAGAAACAGGGCGTCTTCCAGCGCGCTGTTGCCGCCGCCTACGACGGCTGCCTTTTTGCCGCGGTAAAATGCCCCGTCACAGACGGCGCAGTATGATACGCCGCAGCCGGCGAGCTCCTTCTCGCCCGGAAGCCCGAGTTTTCTTTGCATGACTCCGGTACACAGGATGATCGTGCGAGTTTCATATAAGGTATTTTTTGTTATAACGACTTTTTTTTCGCTCTGGTTTACGATTTTCTCCGCCTTTAAATTTTGTATTTTGGCGCCGGCTTCTTCAGCCTGCTGCCGCAACGACTGAATAAACTGTAATCCCGACGTATGTTTTATTCCGGGATAATTTTCCACCGCCGGAGAATTTATGATTTGTCCGCCCGCCGCCTTTTCTTCCAGCACCAATACGTCTTTTCCGGCTCTGGCTCCGTATAGGGCGGCTGTAAGCCCGGCGGTTCCGGCGCCAATGATAATAATATCGTACATAATCTGCCTCATTTCTGTGTTTATAATTCAGAAGTTTTTCCAGAAAACAACAATACTATGCCTGCTTTTTATCAAAAACAATAAGGAAAATATATGGTATATTTTTTCTAAACCTACAGATACTAACATCACATTTTTATTACATTTAAAAACAAGAGATGGAGGTATCAATAAATTATGAAAGCAACAGGAATAGTACGCCGGATTGACGAGCTGGGCAGAATTGTTATACCGAAAGAAATACGAAGGACGCTGCGAATACGCGAGGGAGACCCATTACTGACAACATTGACAGAACATGAAAAAGCGTGTGAAACTGCGGATTCCAAGCAAGCCAGAGAAGATTT
>CANQCY010000049.1 GCA_947591245.1 uncultured Lachnospiraceae bacterium
ACTTTAGAAAAAATAGAACCTCTTTTGGATATTTATAACATATGTAGCAGAATGTGTCAAGGAAAATTTAAACCACAAGGTAAAGTTTTTGCAAGCCATTTATGATAATGTCTTAATAAACCGCAAGAGAGCTTGACGGCTCCCTGTTCTGCTCCGTTAATGGCAAGACCGTTTATGCATTGGACGAGATCCCGCTGCATGTGAAGAAATCAAAAGACCTGGATGCGGACTATCCGAAACCGGCGCCTCAAAAGCGCCACATTACACGGCGCTAATGTTTTTGATAATTTAAGGCATTTTCAAAAATGCTTGACACTTTATTTTTTCCTTTTTTGGCAATCGTTGCGAATAGTAATTAATCCCTTCTTCTATTTTTGCATTATTTTAATATAATAATAATAATTGCTCGCATCAGGGGTATTTCTTATGAGCTCTAACAAACACAGCAGTCTGCGGCTGCTCCTTTCAATTTTTCTATGCATCTGCCTGCTCCTGCAGGCGTGTTCACCCGGCAGTACGACGCCAAATAGGGACAGCCGCGTCGCGCAGTCTCAGGAAAGCAAGCTGTTTTCCGAGATTACCGATACTCTTTTCCGTGAGAGCGCGTCCTCCAACGCCCTGTCGCTGAATTATACATTGGCAAATCCGGAAAAATACGGAGTTGGGACAACTGCCGGCGGTTTTCAGCCCATCTCATACGAAACGCTGACAAATACCGCTCCGGAAACAGAAAATTTGCTTCATGCACTGGACGCCATTGACAAGGAAAAACTGAGCGTGTCCCAGCAGATTTTGTATGACAGCCTCGTCTATACACTTCAAATGGATTTGAGGGGGCAGAATTTTGTGCTTTTTTCGCGCGCGCTCTCGCCCGTCACCGGTTTACAGGCTCAGCTTCCGGTACTGCTCGCCGAATACAGTTTTGATTCTGTGAGCGACATAGAAAATTATTTTTCCCTTCTTTCATCCATTCCCGGCTACTTTGATTCTATTCTTTCCTTTTGCGGAATTCAGGCGCAAAATAATATGCTGCCCTGTCGCGACACGCTCGAGCACATCACTGAGCAATGCCGATCCTTTATCGAAAATAACGGAAGCCGCATATTAACCGCCTCCTTTAACACACGCCTAAAAGCATGCGCATTTCTAGACAAAAATGTGATCCGTTCCTATAAAAGGAAAAATAAAGGCCTGGTGAAATCGTGCATCGTGCCAGCATACGAAAAGCTTGCAAACGGGCTCGCACAATACTGCCAGATCGCCGGAACCGATGGTTCCCTTTCTGAATTAGAAAACGGAAAGGCATATTATGAATATCTTTTTGCCACGGAAACCGGCTCTTCTATGAGCGCGGAAGAGTGTTACCAATATTTAGAAAATCGTCTGGACAATTCCAAAGAAACCCTTTTGGCGTATGCCAAAAAAGACCCTTCGCTTTTCAGCGGGCTCAGCGCAAAAACTGCCGGTACCGAAAACGGAACGGCGCTCACGCCGGAAGAACAGCTGACAAAGCTTTCGCATGCGATTGAACAGGACTTCCCAAAGGCTTCCGAAGTAGATTTTACCGTTTCCTACGTAGACAAATCACTGGAGGATTACTTAAGCCCGGCCTTTTACCTGACCCCGCCGCTCGACGCCTTCACGGAAAACGCCATTTACATAAATAACAGTAAGCGGTTTGCGGGCGCGGATTTATCTACGACGCTTTCCCACGAAGGCTATCCGGGACATCTGTACCAAAATGTGTATTACCGCCAGCAGAACCGCCCCCTTCTGTCCTACACGCTAAATTTCAGCGGTTACACGGAGGGCTGGGCAACATATGCCGAACTGTATTCTTACAAATATCTGGGATATACAAAGGATGAAGTCGGTATCCTCCGCAATAATATGATCGTCTCTCTGTGCATATACGGTATGTGCGACATCGGAATCCATTACTATGGCTGGGGAGAAAACGAGGTGCTGGATTTTCTGAATAAACACGGCTCCTATGAGGCAGAAACGGCAAAGGCGCTGTATTCAAACATTATTGACGAGCCCGGCTCCTACCTGAAATATACGGTAGGATACATGGAATTTATAAAACTCAAGGATGCGGTCAGAGAATACATGGGAGACCGCTTTTCCGAAATGGCTTTTCATACGTTTGTACTCTCTGCGGGTCCCGCCCCGTTTGATGTACTGCGCAATTATATGGAAGAGCTCCTGCCTAAATAAGAGCCTCTGCCGCTATGGCGCCGGATAGTATTCTGCCGCCAAAAAAAGACCATGCGTTTCTACATAAAAGCGCATGGTCTTTTCTTTTCATTCCAATATCAGTCAAACTCCAAATCCGACACAAATACCGGAAGTTTGTCACAAAATTCCTTATACACGATTTCCGCTACCTCCCTCATCTGAGGGTGTGCGTGGGAATCCACGCGGAGCCGGAAGAAATTCCTCCACGACCGCAGATTCATCGTCACGACAATCTCTGTCTTGAGAGAGTTTGGCAGCACGGCGCGCGCCTCCTGCGGCGTCGCTCCGAGCTCAAGCATACGGAAATATGCCTTTTCTGCATGCTCCATCGCTTCTGTCCAAACCGCATATTTTGCCTTGTCATTCTCGTTGGACAGATCGTACCCAAAACCGCTGGCAAGGTCAATTACCGTGATCTGGCTGTCAAACCTGTCCCCCGCGTAGTTGCAATAGCGCGTGCTCTCCTGGCTATAGCTAGCAATCCGGTGCCGGACGATTTCATGCGTCACGCCCCGGTCGCAAATCATGCGGACGGTGACCGATTCATGCTCTATCACCGACTCATGGCGCCTCGCCAAAAGCCCGCGTATAAATTTTTCAGCGGAATCCTCGGTAATTTTCGCTTCGCTTTTGTAACATACCCTTCCGATTCTCTCTATTTTCCTCAAAATGGACTCATAATTGTCCATGTCTATAATCTCTATCGATGGTTTAATAACGTTCATACTTATTTCTCCCCATTCCGTTACTCCTTGTAATCGTATTCCAGCACAACGACTGACAATGGCGGGAGATAACACTCGATCTCGTACTCGACCGCAACCTCCGCCTTGCGCTTAGCCTGAACCGCTTTTTTGTCCGCTGGTTTGCTTACAGCCTTTCTCCTCGCCGTAATAGGATTTGGATTCATTCTCCCCTGGCCGCCATACTTCACGTCGTCCGAATTGAGTATCTCGGTGTATTTTCCACGGCACGGCGCCTTCACGCTGTACCTTTCATGAGCGACAGGCGTGAAATTGAGGATAAACATAAGCTGTTTCGACTTCGTTTTTCCCCTCCGCACAAAGGCGACCGTACTTGTTTCCGGTCTTGCGCAGTCCATCCACTCAAATCCCATGACATCGCTGTCATTATAATACAAGGCGCTGTTTTCGAGATATAGCCGGTTCAAATCCTTAATAAATCGGTGTATGCCCTGATGCGGCTCCTCCTGCAGCAAATACCAGTCAAGGCTTCTCATCTCGCTCCACTCACGCTGCTGGGCAAATTCCTGTCCCATAAACAGAAGCTTCTTTCCCGGATGGCCATACATAAACCCGAATGCCGCCTTAAGCGCCGCATACTTGTCTCCGGTCAGTCCCGGCATCTTATTCAGAAGCGAACACTTTCCATGAACCACCTCGTCATGCGAGAACACAAGTATATACTTTTCACTGAGATGGTAAGTCAGACTGAAACAGAGCTGGTCGTGATGAAATTGCTTGAAATACGGATCCAGTTTCATGTATTCCAGGAAATCATTCATCCATCCCATATTCCACTTGAAGGAAAAGCCCAGTCCGCCATCCTCCACCTTTTTCGTGACGTCCGGCCATGCCGTCGATTCTTCGGCAATAATATACGCTTCCGGATGCCTCTCGTCCATCACGCGGTTGAGGTGGCGCAAGAAATCCACAGCCTCATAATGCTCATTGCCGCCATCCTCATTCGGAAGCCAGTCGCCATCCTGTTTGCCATAATCCAGATAGAGCATGGACGCTACCGCATCCACCCTGAGTCCGTCAATATGGAATTTTTCAACCCAGAACAGTGCATTTGCCACGAGAAAATTCTGTACCTCCCGCCTGCCGTAGTCAAAAATATACGTGCCCCAGTCCGGGTGCTCGCCGCGCCGCCTGTCCGGATGCTCATACAGGGCTTTCCCGTCAAAATTCCCAAGGCAATGGGCGTCGCGCGGAAAATGCGCCGGTACCCAGTCGAGAATTACCTCGATGCCTCTCTTATGCATCTCATCGACGAAATACATAAAATCATGCGGCGTACCATACCGGGACGTCGGAGCGTAATAACATCCGACCTGATATCCCCATGAACCGTCAAACGGATACTCCGAAATGCCCATAAGCTCAATATGCGTATATTTCATCTCCACAAGGTAATCGCCGAGCATGCCGGCAAGTTCGCGATAGGAATAAAAACCGTTATCGTCATCCTCAATACGTTTTTTCCATGAGCCAAGATGAACCTCATAAATGTTCATTGGACTGCGCTCGCGTACCGCCCTCGTCTTTTCGGCATGCTTCTTCATGTAATCTGCATCACCCCAGTCATAGCCGTTAAGGCAAGTTACAACAGACGCGTTTCCCGGACGCATTTCGGCAAAATTGCCATACGGATCCGTCTTTAACAACATATCCTTGCTTCTAGAAGTGATCTGGTACTTATAAATATCACCCTCGCCGGCTCCCGGTACGAAAAGCTCATAAATTCCGGTCGCCCCCAAAAGCCTCATTGTGTGCAGCCGTCCGTCCCACATATTGAAACTGCCGACGACGCTTACGCTGCGGGCGTCCGGCGCCCAAACGGCAAACCTCGTCCCCGTCACGCCATCTACTGTTTCAACATGCGCACCGAGCTTCTCAAAAATTTCATAATGCTTTCCCTCGCCAAAAATATAGCAGTCAAAATCCGATATTTCCGGCTCAAAACTATAGGGATCCGCAATATCGATAATATCTTCAGGGGAATACTGGACTCTGATCCGGTAATCCTTCAGCTGCTTGGCCTTTGCTTTGATCTGCAGACCGAAAAGCCCCAGCTCTTCATCCAGTTCCTCCATCTCATATACCTTATTTCCGTTGACGCTGGTTATCCACACCGCCTGTGCCGCCGGTCTTCTCACGACAAAAAGCTGCGTTCCCGCATACATGTGCATGCCCAAAAGATCCTGCGGGGCATTGAGTACGCCTTCGTCCATCTCTTCGATCAGCGTGGGGTTCATCCACTCTTTCAAAACTTCGTTCATTCATTCGCACCTCATTATTTGTCAAAAAGTCCCTTCACCACCTGCATCAGGCTGGAAGATTTACTTTCGGCGTCCTCCATGCTTTCGCCGACTACGCCGAAATAAATTTTGATTTTGGGCTCGGTTCCTGACGGACGCACGCAAAGCCATGCGTCTGACGTAAGCTCGAAATAGAGTACGTTTGATTTCGGCAGCCCCGTAGTCCGTACTTTTCCGCTGCGCAGGTCTTTGATTGTATCTTTTTCATAATCCCGCACGGCGGTCACCTCATAATCGCCGAATTTTTCCGGCGGATTTGCACGAAGTCCCTCCATCGTTGATTTGATTTTCTCGAGCCCTTCGATTCCTTTGTGGGTAATGGAAATCACGTCATCCTTGTAGTATCCGTATTTTTCATACATATCTATCATCGCATCCCACAGCGTCTTGCCGCGTTTCTTATAATAAGCCGCCGCCTCGCACAGCGCCATAGACGCGACGATTCCGTCTTTATCCCTCGCATGGGTACCGATCAGACAGCCGTAGCTTTCTTCAAATCCAAACAGATATGTTCCCTTTCCCGTACGCTCCGTCTTCAAAATCTCCTTGCCGATCCATTTAAAACCGGTCAAGCATTCTACAACATCTATATTGTAGTAGGACGCAATTGCATCTACGAGATTTGTGGTCACAATCGTCTTAACCAGCATGCCGTCCTGCGGCAGGGAGCCGTTCAGCGCAAGCCTTTGCCCAATCTCGTAGTCCGCCAGGAATGATCCCGACATATTTCCGGTCAGGCATATATATTCGCCGGACTTGCTGTCCTTTACGTACACGCCGAGACGGTCGGCGTCCGGATCGGTCGCCAGTACAAGATCCGCGTCTTTTTCCTTAGCAAGCTTCAACGCCAGTTCAAAAGCCTCTTCTGCCTCCGGATTCGGGTACCCGACAGTCGGAAATTCTCCGTCCGGAAGCTCCTGCTCCGGCACGACGAACACATTTGTAAATCCAAGCTCCTTTAATATCCGGCGCACCGGAATATTCCCTGTTCCGTGAAGAGGGGTGTATACGATTCTTAAATCTTTTTCCACTTCCTTAATGCATTTCGGATGCAGCACATTTTTCTTTAATTCTTCCATATAGCGGTCGTCCACTGCCGCTCCGATGACCTCGTACAAGCCCGCTTTCTCAGCGTCTTCCCGGCTCATCGTCTTCACTGACGCATAATCCGCCACCTTCTTGACCTCATCCATGATGCCGCTGTCATGAGGCGGCGTAATCTGTGCGCCGTCCTCCCAATAAACCTTGTAACCGTTGTATTCCGGCGGGTTGTGGCTTGCCGTAATATTAATGCCTGATATGCACCCAAGTTCACGTACTGCAAAAGAAAGTTCCGGCGTCGGTCGGAGGCTCTCAAACACAAACGCCTTAATGCCGTTGGCTGCGAGGCAGCAAGCCGCCTCATCGGCAAACTCCGGCGACATGCGCCTTGAGTCATACGCGATCGCAACTCCTTTTTCCTGTCCCTTCTGGCTGATTATATAATTAGCCAGCCCCTGCGTCGCTTTCCGTACCGTATACATATTCATGCGATTTGTACCCGCTCCTATCACTCCTCGAAGGCCGGCGGTTCCAAACTCCAGATCCGCATAAAAGCGCTCCTTAATTTCTTTTTCATCTCCTCCGATGCTTCTCAGCTCTTTTTTTGTATCCTCATCAAAATAAGGATTGTCGAGCCACTCCTTGTAACTTTCCATGTAACCCATATATTATCTTCCTCCTTTATATAAAAATAATCTCTCGGAATCTCTAAGCCAGTAAATATAAGGCTTTCAGATTCCTTTTTTATTAAAATCCCCCACTTTT
>CANQCY010000050.1 GCA_947591245.1 uncultured Lachnospiraceae bacterium
GGATCGGGCGCCTTCGTCGGATCGGGCGCCTTCGTCGGATCGGGCGCCTTCGTCGGATCGGGCGCCTTCGTCGGATCCGGTTCAACCGGAACAGGCGGTGCATCTGTCTTTTCAGGCCTTTGCGTCTTTGTCGGCTTTGCCGTCGGTTTCTTCGCCGGTTTTGCCGTCGGCTTCTTCGTCGGTTTCGCCGTCGGCTTTTCCGTCGGCTTTTCCGTCTCCCTGACCGGCTGCGCCGTTGCTTCAGGCTCTCTTGAAGGCTTCGTCGTATTCAGATAGATTGTGCTGATATACCCGACGGTACCGTCGTAATTGACTTTTGTCCATTCCTTTCCATACTCCACGATCGTAACCATGTCGCCCGGCTGAAGCTTGTCTATTACCGCCGCAGTCAGCGCCGGTTCCTGACGGAGGTTGACAACCGTCGTAGCATAAGCGTATTTCGCCGTTTTTAAGTCTTCGTCCGCCTGATCCTCTTCATCCACGAAATCTTCCTCGTTATCGCTAATCAACGCAGATTTATAAGGCGGCTGCGTCTCCTTGGCTCCTACTGCCGGATCCGATACGATTACCGGCTCATTATCCAAAACCAGCTCGCTGTCCGTGGAGTCGACTGCAGTATTATTTCCGGCAAGATAAATTTTTGCGACAAATATGACGGCGGCGACAAGCACAATGCCAATCACTCCCGACCATATTCCTATTATAAATTCAAAACGAAATTTTTTGTCCTTTTTCAGCTTTTCCAAAATTTTCGGTTTATTATTTTCCTGTTTATTATTTTCTTCACTCATATACTTTCTCTCCTTTATTATCACTCAGATCACACTCTTAATAAATATTCGCAATAAACGTTCACCTTACTCATTATACCCATATAAATAAAATTTGTCTACTATTAAATATTTTAATTGGAAAACTTTTCATCTTTCAGAACAAACGTTTGACATTTTCCACATAGTATGTTATATTAAAACAAACAGACGTTTGATTATGCGGACAGTTCTGTTAATTCGCTTATTCAGGAGGATGATTGCATATGGGTAATGGCCGTATTTCAGCCAAACAAAATGAAATATTAGAGTATATAAAGGAACAGATTATTGCAAAGGGATATCCGCCCGCCGTGCGCGAGATTTGCGCTGCTGTGCATTTAAAATCCACTTCATCCGTTCACTCCCATCTGGAAACGCTTGAGAAAAACGGTTACATCAGAAGGGATCCCACAAAGCCGCGCGCCATAGAAATCATAGACGATGATTTTAACCTCAGCCGCAAAGAGATCCGAAATATTCCGATTGTCGGAAACGTGGCGGCGGGACAGCCGCTCTTTGCCGAACAAAACATCAGCGGATATTTCCCGCTGCTTGCCGACGAGCTTCCGTCCGGCGACCTTTTTATTTTAAATGTCCGCGGCGAAAGCATGATTAACGTCGGTATTTATGACGGCGATAAATTAATTGTCAGGCAGACCCCTACCGCCAGAAACGGCGATATTGTCGTCGCCCTGATTGACGATTCCGCCACCGTAAAAACCTACTACAAAGAAGACGGGCGTTATCGCCTGCAGCCGGAAAACGATACGATGGATCCGATCTACGCAGAAGAAGTGGTTATCCTCGGAACCGTGGTCGGATTGTTCCGGTTAATGTAAAACGCGCAAATAACGCCGCAAGGGACGCTTCCGTACTGTGAAGAGTCCCTTTTCAATTTCTCTTTTATTCCCGCGCACGCAATGAGCCCGGACGCAGCGTATTCATTTGCGGCCTTGGCATTTTTTATGAAATAAGCGAATCCGGCTCCACGTCTATGCCATCCCGCCAGATTCTCTCAAGATCATAAAAAAGCCTGTCTTCCGGTGAAAAAATATGAACGATAACATCTCCGTAATCCATGAGAATCCACGTGGAATTCCGGTTTCCCTCTACCCGTTTAGCCTCGATTCCATTTTGATGCATCCTAAGCTCGACATTGTCCGTAAGGGCCGTGATCTGCGGTCCGCTGCCTCCGTTAGCGATAATTAAATAATCCGCGATCACGGAGATCTCATCGATTTTTATGATCCGGATGTCCTTTCCTAATTTTTCATCCAGCGCATCATATGCGATTTTTGCCATTTCCTTTGAACTAAGCATAACGTTCCTCCTTTTATAAGCAGTCGCGGTAATAGTAATATGTTTCCTCCGTAAGAGGGTCAATCGGAATGTTTGTATGTTTCAAATGCGTCACGCAGCATTTCAAAACCATCGCCACCGCCCGGTCAAGATCCTGAAAACACGCCTTGCGTATCTCGGCGAGGGAATACGGGCTGCACTGCATGATTCTGCCCGGTTCCATATAATCCGCCAGATAAATGATTTTCTCCAAAGTTCCCATGTCCGGCCGTCCGGTCGTATGGTATGCGATGGCAGACAGAATTTCTTCCTTTTGGATATTATATTTTGTTTCCGCCAGATGCGCCCCAAGTTTTCCGTGAATAAGCGCCGTATTTTCCTTCTCCACCTCAGACAACGGAATCCCTTCCTGTCCGCATATCCGGATCAGCTCTTTCCCTGTAAAATATTTGGCGCAGTCGTGCAGCAACCCCGCCGCATAAGCGTCCCGCACAGGATACCCAAAAACGGCCGCAATATTAGCTGCCGTGGCTGCAACGCCCAATGTGTGGAGAAAGCGTTTGGGATTGAGGCAGGCAGAAAGATACCGGATCATCTGCGCGTCATCCGGCACGCCCTCAAATACCGGCCCCTTAAACCCGCACAGGCCATTGAAACGGATATAGCGGTCCACGCAGGCAGGAACATAATTGGCGATGGAACCGCCTTCTTTCAATTTTTTACGAATCAATTTGGAAGAAACGGATATGGACGGCATTTCAATTTCCGATAACTTCGCGCCATATTTTTTACGATAATAGTCAAACTGCTTACGAATCTTTTTATCATCCGTATCGTCTCTGTTCGCCGCCAAAATATGGCAATTTTTAAAAATGTATTCCGGTTCATGCCACTCTTCCATGGCGGCAAGGGAATCACCGCCGACAATAAAATAGATTTTATCATTTGGATACAGCAGGCCTAGCTGCTCCAGCGTATCCCGCGTGTAAGTCGTTCCCTCCCTCGCCAGCTCCAGATCCGAAAAGGCAAACGAAGGATTTGAAGCTATCGCATGCTCGATCATCCGTCTTCGGTGTTCATCCGAGGCAATGTTTTTTTTCTTTTTATGCGGCGGATTTTTTGATGGCATAAATAATACCTGTTTCAGATGAAACTGCTGTCTCGCCTCTTCTGCCATAATAAGGTGAACATTGTGAATCGGATTAAATGTCCCTCCCATAATTCCAATTTTTGCCATACTTTACCTCCATTTGCGAATGTCCAAACAATTTACAAAGCGATCATTCACGCTTTCTTAGGCAAGGTTATTTTTTTCTTTTCTTTGGACTCGCGGTAAAGGACGATCTTTTTTCCGATCACCTGAACAACTTGCGAGTGCGTGCGTTCCGCGATCATCTCTGCGATTCCCCGCGGGTCGTCAAAACAGTTTTTCAGTACATGAAGCTTGATAAGCTCCCTCGCTTCCAGCGCTTCATCCACCGCCTTTGTCAGCTCCGGCGTGACGGAGGATTTTCCGATCTGAACGACCGGATCCAGTTTCATTGCCAATCCCTTTAAATAAGCTCTCTGTTTACTAGTCATTTATATTCTCCTTTAACGATAATATTCAAAACTAAAACCGTACATTTCTACAGTATCTCCATCCTCAATCCCCAGTTTCTCAAGCTCTGAGAGCATCCCGTTATTTTTGAGGAATTTTTGGAAAAATTCAAATCCTTTTTCCGAATCAAGATTGGTGTAACCGAGCATGCGCTCTACGCGGGGCCCTTCGATCCGATATACGCCGTCGCCCTCGCTCGTTACGGAAAAAGGTTCGTTTTGGAAATCCGGCTCCTGGATTAAATACTCCTTCTCAAATACGACCCGTTCCTCTTTCACCTCATCCAACATCTCTTTCACATAATATAACAGCTCGTCCACTCCTTTTCCGGTGACGGCTGAGATCGGAAACACGCGGATTCCCCGCGGTTCAAATTCTTCTTTTAACAGATTCAGAACAGCGGATTCATCCTCACCGTAAAAACAATCCGTTTTATTTGCCGCAATCACCTGCGGGCGCGAAGCCACCTCTTCACTGTAAGCTTTCAGCTCTTCATTGATGACATTCACATCATGGATCGGATCCCGTCCTTCCGTGGACGCAGCATCTATCATGTGAATCATAACTTTCGTCCGCTCAATATGCTTCAAAAACTGATGTCCGAGTCCGATTCCCTCAGAAGCGCCCTCAATCAATCCGGGTATATCTGCAATGACGAAACCATCCGTTCCCTCCAAATCCACTACTCCCAGATTCGGATTGAGCGTCGTAAAATGATAATTGGCTATCTTGGGGCGCGCATTGCTGACGCGGGACAAAAATGTTGATTTCCCGACATTCGGAAAACCAACCAGACCAACGTCTGCGATCGTTTTCAGTTCTAAAATTACTTCAAGCTCCATCGCAGGCTTTCCCGGCTGCGCATATTTAGGCGCCTGCATCGTCGGCGTCGCATAGTGCTGATTGCCTTTGCCGCCGCGCCCGCCTTTTAATATGATCTCTCTTGTATTTTCATAAGACATATCGGTGATGACCTGTCCGGAATTTGCCTCCTTGACAATCGTCCCCGCCGGCACTTTTACAATCAGATCTTCTCCGTCCTTTCCGTGACAGCGTCTTTTTCCGCCTGCTTCACCGTCCCCGGCGCAGTATTTCCGTATGTGCCGGAACTCATTTAATGTATTGAGTCCGGGATCCACTTCAAAAATCAGATCGCCTCCCTTTCCGCCGTCGCCGCCGTCCGGGCCGCCCGCCGGTACATACAATTCACGGCGGAAACTGACATGTCCGTCGCCGCCCTTTCCCGAACGGATATATATTTTTGCCTGATCTATAAACATAACTACCTCCAACTAAAAAGGCTGCCAAAAACTTTTGACAGCCCCTGAACGATCTGAATTATTTCGCTTCTACCGGATATACGCTCGCCTGTTTCTTGTTCCTTCCTTTTCTCTCAAAACGAAGGACACCGTCTGCCAATGCATACAGCGTATCGTCTCCGCCTCTTCCGACATTGGTACCCGGATGAATCTTAGTACCGCGCTGTCTGTAAAGAATATTGCCGGCTAAAACGAACTGTCCGTCTGCCCTTTTTGCACCTAATCTCTTTGATTCAGAATCACGTCCGTTTTTCGTAGACCCCATTCCTTTTTTGTGGGCAAAAAACTGAAGGTTCATCTCCATCATGATCATTTTCCTCCTATCAATTAACTATTATTAAATAAATTAAGTTCTTTATCCGCCGTACTATTTAATTTAACATATTCGCTTCCATATCTCTCTTCGATCTTCCTAACTCCGAAAAACATGGATTTCAAAAGAAGCGCCGCCTTATCATCCAACGGCTGCTTGCAGGTAAAATCTATGATTCCGTCCTTTTCATTCTGAACAAGGTCAAATTTTGCGTCCGAAAACTGCTCAATCGAATTAATGCAATTGATCACAATCGCAGATACGCCGGCGCAAACAACGTCCGTACCCCTGTCCGAAAAACCCGCATGACCCGAAACGCGAAAACCGATCACATTGCCTTCATCCGACTCTTTTATTCTGACCTGAATCATAAGACGCACCTTCTCTTAATCCTGAGGTTAACAACTGATCTTATCGATCTTAACCTGTGTAAACGACTGCCTGTGTCCGTTTTTCTTATGGTAACCAGTCTTTCTCTTATATCTGTAAACAACAACCTTTTTTGCTTTTCCTTCCGCTACTACGGTAGCTGTCACAGATGCGCCTGGCAACGTGGGAGCGCCGACTTTCGTCTCTCCGTCATTCACTAAAAGAACCTGATCAAAGGTAACGGTCTGCCCCGCTTCCGCACCAAGCTTCTCAACCCTGATCACATCGCCTTCCTCAACTTTATACTGCTTACCACCGGTTGCTATAATTGCGTACATATAGCACCTCCTATCAATTTACTCGCCAACTGCGGTGTCTGCCGGTAAAATAGGCAGAACTATACCTCGTTGTGCGGCCATACTACTATACTATATCATGCGGCTGATACCTTGTCAAGAGTTATTTGGCCGGCTTCTTTTGCGAAATTGTTGGGATACAATAGATAGGTAACATAGAAAATAAAATACAAGGATTCACCTTTGTATGATATATTGTAATTGAC
>CANQCY010000051.1 GCA_947591245.1 uncultured Lachnospiraceae bacterium
AAAGAAAAACTGTGTGGTTGGGAAGAGGTTTCGGCCTCTTCCTTTAATTTTTTTGCCAACTATAATTTTACACTAACATTTACGATTCACAAAGCGCCCCTCCGGGCATATCATAAGAATAACAACAAGTGGCAGAGCCTTGCCGGAATTGAGGCAGACATGAACCGCGTTCGGGAAATCGTAAATGTAAATCCATGCCATGCCCGCAGGATACGCGGCAGGGGCAGCTGTATTGCCATTCTGGACAGCGGAATCTCCCGCCACCCGGACTTTGGCAACCGAATCTGCGGATGGTACGACGCAATAAACGGAAAAAAATATCCTTATGACGACAACGGTCACGGAACGCACGTCGCCGGCATCGCCGCCGGAAGCGGCATGCTCAGCCGAGGCATGTTCCGCGGCATTGCGCCGGAGGCAAATATTGTATCCGTAAAAATTCTCGACCGGTACGGCGAGGGAATGATTCCGCACATTATATTCGGCATCAACTGGGTCATCAAAAACCGGGCGCGCTTCGGCATCAATATCATAAATATTTCTGTCGGAAGCACTGACGGCGAACGATTCGGCGAGCAGTCCGATTTTGTCAAAAAAGTAAACGAACTGTGGGACATCGGGATGGTCGTCGTAGCCTCCGCGGGCAATAAGGGGCCCGCGCCTTATAGCATCAGCGCCCCCGGAAACAGCCGGAAGATCATTACCGTAGGATATCACGGCAAACACTCCAACTCCAGCATCGGCCCTACCGCCCTTTGCATAAAAAAACCGGACGTGGTAACTCCCGGCCATCAAATCACAAGCTGCTGCCACCAGTACGCCGCACGGACTGCATACGTCAAAAAGAGCGGCACCTCCATGGCGACCCCGATCGTCAGTGGAAGCATCGCTCTGCTTCTGTCAAAATATCCTTCGCTCACTCCGAAAGAAGTAAAAGTACGGCTCAAAAACAGCTGCACCGACCTCCATCTGCCCCACAGCAGCCAGGGCTGGGGCATGCTCAACGTCCAAAAACTGCTGTTATAATTTCCATATGTCCTCATTGTACTGGGCAATCGTCCGATCCGATGAGAAAAAGCCGGCTTTCGCAATATTTACAAGCATTTTCTCTGCCCACGCTTCTCTGTCCATATAGTCGCGATACGCTCTTTCTTTAACGGCAACGTAGTCGTCAAAATCCGGAAACGTCATAAACCAGTCCTTGTTCAACAGCTCGTCGTACAGTCTGGTAAGCGGCTTTTTCTTGCCGATCTTCCGCATCTTCTTGCTGACAATGAAGTCCACGGCCGCTTTGAGGTCTTTGTTTTTCTCATAATAATCCCGAGGACGATAATCCCCTCTGTCATACCTCGCCATAACCGTATCGCTGTCCTCTCCAAACACATAAATGTTTTCATCGCCGACGAGCTCGTGGATTTCCACGTTGGCGCCGTCCTCTGTGCCGAGCGTGACGGCCCCGTTCAGCATAAACTTCATATTCCCGGTGCCGCTCGCCTCCTTTGAAGCAAGTGAAATCTGCTCGGAAATATCGCATGCCGGAATCAGTTTTTCTGCCAGCGTGACATTATAATTTTCCACCATCACGATATTCAAATACGGCTTTACGTCCTTGTCGCTGTTTACAAGCTTCTGCAGGCATAAAATCAAATGAATGATATCTTTCGCGATCGTGTACGCCGGCGCCGCCTTGGCGCCAAATATCAGGGTAATCGGCGTATCCGGTATATTTCCTCTCTTGATTTGCTGATATTTTCGTATCGCATACAGGGCATTTAGCTGCTGGCGTTTGTACTCATGCAGCCTCTTGATCTGAATATCGAAAATCGAATCTTCATTGAGTTTGATCCCCTGCGTGCGTTTTAAATATTTCGCCAGCTTATGCTTATTTTTATCCTTAATGGCGAGAAGCCCGCGAAGCGCCTTCGTATCTTTCTTATACGCCATAAGCTTCTCCAGCTCGCCCGCATCCTTCTTAAACCCGTCTCCGATCGTTTTTTCCAAAAATGCCGTGAGCGGTTTATTGCAGTGGAGCAGCCACCGGCGGAATGTAATTCCGTTCGTCTTATTGTTGAATTTCTCCGGATATATCTTATAAAAATGATTGAGTTCGTTGTTCTTTAGGATCTCCGTGTGAAGATGCGCCACTCCGTTTACGCTGTGCCCGAAATGAATATCCATGTGCGCCATATGCACGAGGTCATTCCCGTCAATAATATGCACTGACCGGTCCGCGTATTTTTCCTTCACATATCGATCCAATTTGCGGATAATAGGCACAAGCTGGGGAGCCGCTTTTTCAATAAAAGAAATCGGCCATTTTTCCAAGGCTTCGGAAAGAATCGTATGATTTGTATATGCGCACGTTTTGGTCACGATCTCCATCGCCTCCTGAAACGGTATGCCTCTCTGCGTCAGGAGCCGGATCAGCTCCGGTATGACCATAGACGGATGCGTGTCATTAATCTGAATAGCCGCATACTCATAAAGGTCGTGCAGATTGCTCCCGCGTTCCTCCGCCTCCCGCAGAATCAGCTGCGCGCCGCTGCTGACCATGAAATACTGCTGATAGACGCGCAGGAGGCGCCCTGCCTCGCAGCTGTCATCCGGATAAAGAAACAGCGTAAGGTTTTTCTTTATTTTTTCTTTATCAAAATCAATGCCCTTTTTCACTATTTTCTCATCAACAGAGTCGATATCGAACAAATGCAGGGTATTCGCCCGATTGTGATATCCCGTCACGAATATTTCATAGTGTACGGAAGTCACATCAAACCCGCCAAACGAAACGACGCAGCTTCTCCCGCTCTTGACAAGCCACCCGTCGTCCTCCATCCACGGATCCGGCATTTCCTTCTGCATCCTCTTTTTAAACTCCTGGCGGAACAGTCCAAAATGATAATTCAGGCCAATCCCGTCCCCCGGCAGTCCCAAAGTCGCGATCGAGTCGAGAAAACATGCCGCCAGCCTTCCCAGGCCGCCGTTCCCAAGCGATGGCTCCGGCTCCATCTCCTCAAATGTGCTGAGCTTCTTTCCGGCCTTTTTCAATTCCTTGCTCACCTCTTCATAAATTCCGAGGTTGATCAGGTTATTGCTCAGCAGTTTCCCAATCAGAAATTCCGCCGAGATATAGTACAATTTTTTCTTGCTTCCGCTCCCCATTTTATCGTCCGGACTCTGCAAATGCACCCGTTTCTCTCCGATCATCCGGTTCGTCATGCGAATCAGCGCCGTATATAGCTCCCGATCCGAACACGCCTCAATCCCCTTTCCATACTCCTTCTTGACAAATTGTGTAAACATCGTTCTCCTCCACTTTTGCAATCATGCTGACATCTTTACTATGATAGCACACATCGAACAAGGAAACAAGCCCCATGCTCAAACTGGTCAAAAAGTTTTTCACAAGCGTCCTGTTCATACGGCAGTTTATCGCCGCATCAGCAAATAGCCCGATTTCATCGCCGGAAAATATGCGGTTGCAAATATACAAAGATTCCCTTATAATATAAAGTATAGGCGGGCAGAAGATTCAGGCATTTGAAATCGCGGATTTCAGTTTAATAAAACAAACGAGCAATAAACAGGAGGTTTCTCGTATGCATAGAAAAAAGGAGCAGGCAAATTGGATCACGCAGTTATCCGGCGAATTGGACGTACTGGCAAAAAAATCATTTCAGGACGGCGTATTTGAGGAAATCAAAAATGACGCGGTTGAGGAGAAAGCCCCGGAGGCCGTAAAGTCTCTGAACAATCTTTTGAATTGCGCAAATTTATTGTTGCATCACGCCAGGGAAAACATGACGATGCTGAACCGGATGAACCATTCCGGGATGTGGTCGATGTATTTCGGGGAGAACCAGCAGATCGTCCGGGTTATGTTCAGTGATGAATTTCGTGAAATCACAGGTTATACGGATTGCAGCGAATTTGAAAATTCTATGGACGCATGGCTGTCTAAAATTTATCAATCCGACAAAGAGAAGGTCATGAAAAAGTTTCAGGATACGATTGACGACAAAACGGGGACGAGGATCTTTGACGCAGAATACCGTTTCCACACAAAGGCGGACGGGCTGCGCTGGATGCGCATGGCGGGCGAAATCGTCAGGCGCGGAGACAAGCCGTTTGAATTTATCGGTACGATTTCCGATATTACGGTGGCCCACAACAACGCAGTGGAACTGGATATGTCCACGAAGAAGCACGACGCCATTGACTCCATATTGAACGAGGGTTCATGGAGCATGAACGTGGTGGATGGAGATATCAAAAATCCGGAAAACCAGTTTTGGTATTCGGAACAATTCAGAAAATTATTAGGATTCCATAACGAGCAGGATTTTCCGAATGTGCCGGATTCTTATTCAAACTTAATTCATGAAGAAGACAGGAATCGGGTGATGGAAGAAATTTTCAACTATGTTGAATCGGGAACGCCGCAGACGCCCTTGAAAGAAGATTTTCGCATTCGTCATGCCGATGGCGGCTACCGCTGGTTTCACATGACGGTTACCGCCGTGTTCGATTCTTCCAGACGGCCGATCGTTCTGGCGGCGACGGTTCTTGACGTGACGGAGCAGAAGCGAAGCCGGGAAATCTTCGAGGCAGACATGGGAAAAAGTATTGAAAGCCTGGCGGCGGGACTGGATGAAATCAGCGCGGCCGTGGCGGAAACGACGACAGACGTAAAGAGATTAAACGAACAGCAGGACAGCATTACGAAAGCTGCGGCTTCCGTGAACGAAAAGGTAAGCGAATCTCTTGAAATTATTTCTTTGATTCAGGGAATTGCTTCACAGACGAATTTGCTTTCCCTGAACGCTTCGATTGAGGCGGCAAGGGCCGGGGAGGCCGGAAAGGGCTTTGCCGTAGTGGCAAATGAAGTCGGCAAACTGGCCGTTTCCTGCAATGAAACATCCGCGCATATTTCGGAGAGCTTAAACCAAATGCAGGAGGCAATTGAACATATTCTTGCTAAAATAAAAGGGATGGACAATGCGATCCTCTCCCAGTCTGCCAATATGGAAAAAATCCATGCCATGACGCAGAAATTAAACGACCTGTGCACTCAGGAAAAGGAGATTGCAGGAACCGTATTTTCGGATTGACAAAAAGGGGGGCTGCAACGAGGATTTCCAAACCGGGAATACATACGTGCGGAAATTTTTGCAGAGTAAATTGTAATGATAATGACAGCTTCTCAATAGGGTTTCCTCGCCAATTCCAGATCCATCGCATAGTATACCGTCATGATTCCGCCGTGATTATCGATCGCAGAATGAATGCCATCAAACAGTTTTTTCCGGTCTGCGGCTTCCATTTTCATATGATCGGGGTATGTCCGCAATAATGCCATATATTCATCTGCCGTAAAATTTTTCGCTGCGTGATACAGCGCATGTCCTACATCAACAAAACCATATGCAAGCGCTCTTTCGGCGAGCTTTTGCGCATCTGCATCACTAAATCCAGCGGGTTTGCTCTCCGTGCGCATATATTTGCGGTAGAGCTCCCGTATTTCCTCCGCCAGCGCCCCGCGTCTCCGGTCCGGCCCGGCATGATAGGCAAAGCGGGCAAATGCACCGCCTGGTTTTAACAGGCTAAAAACCCGATTATATCCATAATCCTCAGGAATCCAGTGAAATGCTGCCGCCGCATAAACGAGGTCAAATAACCCATCAGGACTGGCAAAATCCTGCAAGGTCTGAGGAAGCAAGGAGAAATTTTCATAATCCTTATATTGATTCCGCGCCAAACCGGCCAACTGCTCTCCTGGTTCAATCCCGATAAAACGGCATCCCGTATCCAATATAGGGCGCGATGCCTTTCCTGTTCCCACTCCGATTTCAAGTACATTGCTGTCCGGATTGATTGGTTTATAATGCAATATATCCTCATAGATTTCTTTTCTGTATGCAGGACGGCTTTTATCATACTCCAAAGCTGCGCTGTCAAATGTTTTTTCAAATGCCGTCATTTTCTCTTTCTCCCCAAAATGAATTTATTTACGAATAACCTCTCTCATTCCATCTCCGCAGAAACCTCCAATTGCTGTCATGTATGCTAAGTATAGGACAAAAAGGTCGGAAAAGCAATACTTTAATATTATGATGTTGGGGTCAAAACCATAAATAAATTTGCCCCTATTCCTATAGTACCTTGAAAAATTCATATTTTGT
>CANQCY010000052.1 GCA_947591245.1 uncultured Lachnospiraceae bacterium
CCGTGAGGAGATTTTTGATTTTAGCAACAAAAAAATGCCGTATTCATGCGGCTTGTGGCGTTTCGCAAACGCCTAATGTAATGAGGGTAGAAAGGAGAAGGTATATCTGTAAGTGACCGTTAGGTAACTTCCTTGACGATGCATTCACGCCAGCGGAGCAGTCAGCGATTTGGACTACATATGTAGCAAATAATAATGATAACGCACATTATCCCACAAAAGGTGGGAATGATACATCGGATAAAGTGTATCTGTTGTCGTTAACTGAGGTGGTGAATCCGGTTTATGGGTTTTCGCCAAATGACCTTAAAACTGAAACAGAAAAAGTACACTGTAACAGTCTCATGGAAGAAAGTAAAGGGAAGATACTATAGTGTAGTCGGATACCAGATCTGCTACAGTACATCGAAGAAATGGAAGGGCAAGAAACAGAAGCTGTTTCGGAAAAACAAAGCGACGGTGACGAACCTGAAAAAGAAAAAAGTACAGAACAAATGTTCATTTTGCTCTGTACTTTTTTTCTGTTTCGTGGTATACTATGTCTAGCGCTATAAAACGAAACTTTTGCGCCTGCGGTCCAAAGGCCGCAGGTACTGGAAAGGCATGGTATCAGTATGTCAGAGTTCAAACTTCATGCCCCGTTCCAGCCCACCGGCGACCAGCCGGAAGCCATCAAAGCCCTTGCAGACGGCTTCAAGGAGGGCAACCAGTTCCAGACTTTACTGGGGGTTACGGGATCGGGCAAGACATTTACGATGGCGAACGTCATTCAGGAATTGCAGAAACCGACGTTGGTCATTGCCCACAACAAGACATTAGCGGCCCAGTTATATGGGGAGTTCAAGGAGTTCTTCCCGGAGAACGCGGTGGAATATTTCGTGTCCTACTATGATTATTACCAGCCCGAAGCGTATGTGCCTTCGACGGATACTTATATAGAAAAGGATTCGGCTATCAATGATGAAATTGACAAGCTGCGCCATTCGGCGACGGCGGCGCTCACGGAGCGCCGGGATGTGGTGATCGTTGCGAGCGTATCCTGTATATACGGTCTGGGAAGTCCGATTGATTATCAGAATATGACCGTATCGCTTCGCCCCGGTATGCAGAAGGATCGGGATGAGGTGGTGCGCCGGCTTGTAGATATACAGTATACGAGAAACGACATGGACTTTCACCGCGGCACGTTCCGAGTGAGGGGGGATGTCGTAGAGGTTTTTCCGGCTTCGGCTTCGGATCGTGCGGTCAGGATAGAGTTTTTCGGTGATGAGGTAGAGCAATTGCAGGAAATCGATGTGCTGACCGGAACGGCAGTCAGTACGCTGGAGCACATGGTGGTGTTTCCGGCGTCGCATTATGTCGTTTCTCCGGAGAGGATGGAACAGGCGATTCGCGGAATTGAAGATGAGCTGCAGGAGAGGATAAAGTATTTTAAGAGCGAGGACAAGCTGATTGAAGCACAGAGAATTTCCGAGCGCACGCATTTTGACATTGAGATGCTTCGAGAGACGGGATTTTGTTCCGGGATTGAGAACTATTCCATGCATTTGGCAGGGATGAAGGAAGGGGAAGCGCCGCATACGTTACTTGATTATTTTCCGGATGATTTTTTGATCATCGTGGATGAGTCGCATATGACGATTCCACAAATACGGGGCATGTATGCGGGAGACCAGTCGAGGAAATCGACGCTTGTGGATTACGGATTCCGACTGCCTTCAGCAAAAAATAACCGTCCGCTCAATTTTCAAGAATTTGAAAGCCATATTAATCAAATGATGTTTGTGTCCGCCACGCCGTCTGATTATGAAAGCAGCCATGAACTGATGCGGACGGAGCAGATTATACGCCCGACGGGACTTCTTGACCCGGAGGTGATTGTTCGTCCGGTTGAAGGGCAGGTGGATGACCTGCTGGCCGAGATCAAAAAGGCTGCAAAAGAGAAAGGGAAGGTGCTTGTCACGACGCTTACGAAGCGGATGGCGGAAGATCTGACGGACTATTATAAAGAAGTCGGAGTCAGGGTGAAGTATCTGCATTCCGACATTGATACGATGGAACGTTCCGAGATCATACGGGATATGCGGATGGACGTGTTTGATGTTCTGATCGGCATCAACCTTTTGAGGGAGGGACTTGATATTCCCGAAGTATCCCTTGTGGCGATTCTGGATGCCGACAAGGAAGGTTTTCTCCGTTCTGAGACGTCGCTGATTCAGACGATTGGGCGCGCGGCGAGAAACGCTGAAGGACGTGTTATTATGTATGCGGACCAGCAGACGGATTCCATGAGAAAAGCGATCGTCGAGACGGAGCGGAGGCGGGGTATTCAGGATCATTATAATAAAGAGCACAATATTACGCCGCAGACGATAAAAAAAGCGGTTCGCGACCTGATCCGGATTTCCAAAAAGGCGGAATCAGGAATGGAAGACCTTGAAAATGATCCGGAATACATGTCTGAGGAAGAATTGGAAAAACAGATTCGCAAGATCGGAAAGAAGATGAATCAGGCGGCGGCAGAACTGAATTTTGAATTAGCTGCCGAATTGCGTGATAAAATGATAGAATGGAAGAAAATTTTGCAAGAGAGACAGCATGGCTGAAAACGTGGAGGACATTACAAGACATGGATAAGAAGAGACTGATCAGGATTAAGGGTGCAAGCGAGCA
This sequence comes from uncultured Lachnospiraceae bacterium, assembly GCA_947591245.1. Taxonomy (GTDB): domain Bacteria; phylum Bacillota; class Clostridia; order Lachnospirales; family Lachnospiraceae; genus Eubacterium_F. The sequence goes on from CANQCY010000052.1 coordinate 2,674, forward strand.
CAATCTGAAAAAAATTGACATTGACATACCGCGGGATGAGTTTGTCGTATTGACCGGATTGAGCGGATCAGGCAAGTCGTCGCTGGCATTTGATACGATTTATGCAGAAGGGCAGAGACGGTATATGGAGTCCCTGTCTTCCTATGCAAGGCAGTTTCTGGGGCAAATGGAGAAGCCGGATGTAGAAAGCATTTCCGGACTGCCGCCGGCGATATCGATTGATCAGAAGACGACGAACCGGAATCCCCGTTCCACGGTCGGTACGGTTACGGAAATCTATGACTATTTCCGATTGTTGTTTGCAAGGATCGGTATACCGCATTGTCCGAAATGCGGCAGGGAAATCCGCCGTCAGACGGTGGATCAGATGGTGGATGAGATTATGAAATTACCGGACGGTACAAAACTTCAGCTGCTCGCGCCGATTGTCCGGGGGCGGAAGGGGGAGCATGCAAAGGTATTTGAGAAAGCGAAAAAGAGCGGGTATGTGCGGGTTGTCGTTGACGGAAATATGTATGATCTGTCGGAGGAAATCAAGCTGGAAAAGAACAAGAAACACAATATCGAGATTGTGGTGGACCGGCTCGTCGTGCGCGACGGCATAGAGAGGCGAATGGCGGAATCGATTGAAAACGTGCTTTCTCTGTCTGACGGCCTGCTCGTCGTAGATGTGGCGGGGGAACGGCAGATGAATTTCAGCCAGAGTTTTGCCTGTCCGGATTGCGGTATCAGCGTTCAGGAAATCGAACCCAGAAGTTTTTCATTTAATAACCCGTTCGGGGCGTGTCCGGTGTGCCATGGCATTGGCTATAAAATGGAATTTGCGCCGGAGCTGATGATCCCGGACCGGTCGCTCAGTATTGACGAGGGGGCGATCGCCGTCATAGGATGGCAGTCCGTGACTGATGAGAAAAGCTTTACGAGATGTATGATGAATGCGGTGTCAAAGGAATTCGGTTTTGACTTAAATACGCCGTTTCAGGATTATCCGGAAGAGGTACAGGAGATCATTCTTCACGGCGCCCGCGGCAAAAAGGTGGAGGTGCACTATACCGGGCAGCGCGGGAAGGGCGTATACAATGTCGAGTTTGAAGGATTGATCAAAAATGTGGAGAGAAGGTACAGGGAGACGGGGTCGGAGGCGTCGAGGCAGGAATATGAAACATTTATGCGGATTACGCCCTGCCGCGATTGCAATGGCAAACGGTTGAAGGCGGAATCGCTTGCGGTTACAGTCGGCGGCAAAAATATATCGGACCTGTGCGAGATGTCAATCAATGACCTGAAAAAATTTGTAGACGGGCTGCAGCTAACGGAAATGCAGTTGAAAATAGGAAAGCTTATTTTGAAAGAGATAAAATTCAGATTGGGATTTCTTGTGGATGTGGGACTTGACTATCTGTCTCTGTCCCGTGCGACAGGAACGCTGTCGGGCGGCGAGGCGCAGCGTATCCGTCTTGCGACGCAGATCGGTTCGGGACTTGTAGGAGTGGCTTATATTCTGGATGAGCCAAGCATCGGACTCCACCAGAGGGATAACGGCAAACTGATCCGGACGCTTAAAAGTTTAAAGGATTTGGGAAATACGCTGATTGTCGTCGAGCACGATGAAGAGACGATGCTGGAAGCGGATTATGTGGTGGATATCGGACCGGGGGCCGGCGATCATGGCGGCGAGGTCGTTGCTGCCGGAACGGCAGAGGATATTATGAACTCGGAGCGCTCGGTGACCGGCGCTTATCTCAGCCGCCGGATTGTGATCCCGGTTCCGAAGGAGCGGAGAAAGCCAAGCGGTTTTTTAAAGGTGGTCGGCGCGCAGGAAAATAATCTGAAAAATATTGATGTGGATATTCCGCTCGGTGTTTTTACATGCGTTACCGGAGTGTCCGGTTCGGGAAAGAGTTCTCTTGTCAATGAAATTCTGTACAAATCGCTGGCAAAAGGACTGAACCGCGCAAGATGCATTCCCGGAAAGCATAAAGGGATTTTAGGGATGGAGCAGCTGGACAAGGTAATTAACATCGACCAATCCCCGATCGGGCGCACCCCGCGCTCTAATCCGGCGACGTACACGGGCGTATTCGATATGATTCGTGACTTATTTGCGGCAACGCCGGACGCCAAAATGCGGGGATATAAAAAGGGAAGGTTCAGTTTTAATGTGAAGGGAGGACGGTGCGAGGCTTGTCGTGGCGACGGCATCATAAAGATTGAGATGAATTTTTTGCCGGACGTCTATGTCCCGTGCGAGGTATGCGATGGCAAACGGTATAACAGGGAGACGCTGGATGTAAAATATAAAGGGAAAAATATTTATGATGTTCTTGATATGACGGTGGAAGAGGCGCTGGAATTTTTTAAACGCGTTCCTGCGATACACCGTAAGATACAGACGATGTATGACGTCGGCCTGTCATATATCAAGCTGGGACAGCCGTCCACGACGCTGTCCGGAGGCGAGGCGCAGAGGATTAAGCTTGCTGCTGAGCTGAGCCGGAGAAGTACCGGAAAGACGATTTATATTTTGGATGAGCCCACGACCGGACTGCATTTTGCAGATGTGCACAAACTGATCGATATATTGCAGCGCCTCACCGAGGGCGGCAATTCCGTGCTGGTAATCGAGCACAATCTGGACGTTATGAAAACGGCGGATTATATAATCGACATTGGTCCTGAGGGCGGCGAACGCGGGGGAACGGTAATTGCAACCGGAACGCCGGAAGAGATTGCCGGCTGCAAGGAATCTTATACCGGCGCATACATGAAAAAAATATTATACGATTTTGAAGATAGGCAGACGGAGGAAAATGAGAGATGAAGGAATATCCCTTTTTTGCCATGATGGCGAGAATGAAGTATATCGAGAGATGGGCGCTTATGCGCAACTCAGCGACAGAAAATATCAGCGAGCATTCGATGGAAGTGGCGATGCTTGCGCACGGACTGGGAGTTATCTCCAGAGAAAAATGCGGCAGGGAGATCGATTTGGACAAACTGACTCTGATCGGGCTATATCACGACGCCAATGAGATCATCACCGGGGATATGCCGACGCCGGTAAAATATCATGACAGGGATATTCTGGATGCGTATCGGAAAGTGGAGGATATGGCGAATCATAAATTGCTGGAACAGCTTCCGGATTATATGAAGAAATATTATGAGGCAGTGCTGTTTCAACAGGATGGGGATGAGGAATTGTGGAAACTGGTCAAGGCGGCGGACAAGCTTTCAGCCCTGATTAAGTGTATTGAAGAAGAAAAGGCGGGTAACAAAGAATTCCGGACCGCGCACGAAACGATTTCAGAGGCGCTTTATTCGATGAATATGGAGGAGGTTGACATTTTCATGAGAGATTTTTTGCCGTGCTATGATAAAACGCTGGATGAATTACAGAAATTGTAAACATTTATTTGAATGATGTTGGGGTCAAAAGCCCCACTATAGTACCTTGAAAAGTTCATGTATTTTGTAGTAAATACAAGACTAAATG
>CANQCY010000053.1 GCA_947591245.1 uncultured Lachnospiraceae bacterium
ATTCTCTGCGAGAATCTCCACCTTACCCTTGACATAATTAAAGGTGAAAGTGTTACCAATCATTGACACCTATACATATTTGGCCGGCTTCTTTTGCGAAATTGCATGGGGCAGGGGCGCCATAAATCGCCTCGCAGCCGCTTCAGCTCATAATATCCTTTCTGTCAATGCTCTCCCACAACGGTTTCCGAAGCTTCATCCTCGTAATTTCCACAATTCCCAGCTTGGTCATGTCGATCAGCGCCGTTTTCACGCTGTCTCTCCTGAACTCTTTCTCAAGTTCATGCAGCAGCTCCTCGATATGCCGTTTCTCTTTCATGTCTATAAAATCAATCAATATGATACCGGAAATATTGCGGATGCGGATTTGCCTTGCCGCCTCTCTCGCCGCCTCCATATTGATCTTAAAAAAGGTTGTCTCGCTGTTTCGCGTTCCGTTCACCGCCTTTTCTGTATTCACATCAATGACCGTGAGCGCCTCGGTCGGTTCAATCACAAGGGATGCGCCGCTTTTCAGCCACACATGCCGTTCCAGCGCTTTCGTAAGCTTAGAGCGTATGCCGAGAAGTTTATCAAGCGAATAGGACGGATCATCGTAAAAAACGATCGTTTCCTCCGCCAGCGCCTCCGACTGCAGCAATTTCTCATATATATCCCTTTCATCCGTTATGATTCGGCTCAAAATCCCTCTTCCCATATCTCTCGCAAACCGGACAGCCTCCATTTCCGGCTGATATAATCTCGTAAAACAGGTTCGCGTTGCTGATTTTTGCATAACATCGGAAGCTTCCCGCAGCAAACGGCGGCACTCTTCCTGAATCAGCTCGTCAGGAGCGTTCTCGCAGCATGTCCGGAGAATAATACAAAACGGCTCTTCCTGAAACGGTTCGAGAAGCCGCTTTAACCTGACGCAAACCTCTTCATTCGTTATTTTAGACGAAATCCTTTTTGCCGTACCCCCATTTGCCACGACTGCATATTTGCCGGAAAATTCCAATTTGCACGAAGCGGCGGCCTGCTTTGATTTCACCGCCGCTTTCTTGATCTGAACCGGCAGCTCCTGCCCTTGGACGGGCTTTTTGCCATAGGTTTCCCTATAAGGCACATAACACATGACGCCCTTTTTAACCTCGACAAATACCGCATTAATATTTTTCACAATATGGCTGACCCTGCCGACATACACATCACCGACCCGTAATGCCGCGTCATCCCTTTCTTCCACGATCACCTGGTCGAGCGCCTGTCCGTCCAAAACGGCGGATATATATTTATCCTTATGCCGGATAATGGCAAGCTGCCTCTGATTCATCCCCATATGCCCCCCTGCTTTTATTTACCGTCTTCGTTAAAGTGCATCTGAATGCGGTGCACCTGATAAGAAAATGGCTTAACCTGAACGCGCATGTATTTTAAGTACGCATCCATCACGAGTTCCGGTTTGACATTCGCTGCGCTGCCCGACGCGAGCCTCAGGTAAAGTTCATCCTCGCTGTCATATTCATTATTTAAGGGCGGCAGCGGCACGCCGGTTTTTTCCTCAAATTCAGCGCCTGAAAAAGCGTAGGCGAGTACCATCGGTTTTAAATCAATCTCCACCTCGCTCCGCTTCGTTTTTTTGTTCATGCGAATTTCATCCTGAGCCATGAAGGAAGAAAACGCCGGCTTCATGTCCGCATCTGACGGCGGCAGCGTATTGGCTTTAAGCGTCGTCCCGTCTTTCCACGTAATTAAATAATCGCATGCATTCAGAAGCGACATGGAAGATTTGGCGGCGTCGTCAAGAATATGGATTTCCGTCACAAACATTTCCTCCGTCATGCAGGCGTTCAATCGTTCTAAAAGATCCTGTCCGGATTCATCCGGAAGAGAGCGGAATTCAATATCGATATATTCGCCGTCGCTTGTCGTTCCCACGCTGAGAGGGGATGCAAAACTCATGATCTGGTGCGGGCTGAACCCGCCCGAATATGCCACATCAAGTCCGGCGCGGCGGACTGCTTTCTGAAAAAAACGCATGCAATCCAGATGCCCGATATATTTCAGCGAACCTGTTTTCGTAAATCTCATTCTCGTCTTCACTTTCATTCCTCCTATGACTCCGGCCCAGCCTTCCCCTCACATGCCTTCCCCTCACCGCTATGCTGCATGCAGACGCCCGTTCCAAACTGCATGGCTCCGCATCCGCTGCATGCCTCACGGCAGTTCGGAGTAGTCGTTTCCCTTCCCGCCTTTTCATATTCATGATAAAGAAACCTTTTCGACACTCCGATATCAATAAAATCCCATGGGAAAATTTCATCCTTTCCGCGTTCCCGGTAATTATAAAACTGCTTTGACACGCCTCCGATCCGCAGCGCTTCCTCCCATACATCCGGATTAAAGCAATCGGTCCACGCATCAAACATACACCCGTGCCGGTACGCATACTCAATAACCGGAGCAAGCTTCCGATCCCCCCGCGCCAGTATTCCTTCCAGCTCAGAGGTCAGCGCGTCATGGCAATGATAACGGATCGACCGTTGATTGGCCTGTTCCTTTATCTTTCCGCGCAGGAAACGCCTTTTCTTATCAAAGCTCTCCGCCGTATCCATCGGCGCCCACTGAAACGGGGTAAACGGTTTCGGTACGAAAAAAGACGAACTCGCCACGATTTCAGGACGCCCGCTCCGCTCTTCTTTCGGAAGCTCAAAGTATTTGGCGGCAATCTTATTGGAAAGAACGGCGATTTCTTCTATATCGTCCTCTCTCTCTCCCGGCAGTCCCAGCATAAAATAAAGCTTGACCCGTTTCCAGCCCCCCTGAAACGCCTCCCATGCCCCGTCCAGAATAACTTCCTCCGTCAGCCCTTTATTAATCACATCCCTCATGCGCTGGGAACCGGCTTCAGGAGCAAATGTCAGACTGCTCTTCCGGATATCCTGAACCTTTCCCATGACGTCCAGAGAAAAAGCGTCGATCCTGAGAGACGGAAGCGAAATATTGACCTTCCTCTCCCGGCACTCGCCAATCAGGTAATAAACAAGCTCTTCCAGCTGCTCATAATCACTTGAACTCAATGAACTTAACGTTATCTCTTCATAACCGGTATTGTCCAGCATTTTCTGCGCCTGCTGTTTCAGCGCTTCCACATCTCGCGGGCGGATCGGGCGGTAAATCATGCCCGCCTGGCAGAAACGGCAGCCCCGGATACAGCCGCGCTGGATTTCAAGTACAACCCGGTCCTGCGTCGCCCGTATATACGGCACAAGGGGCTTGTCCGGATAACAGGCTTCCGTGAGCGCGCCCACTACCTGCTTTTTAATTTTTGCCGGAGCCGATTTACACAGCGGCGCCATCTCCTGAATGGTGCCGTCATCATGGTAATGGATCTCATAGAGCGACGGAACATAAATACCCGAGATGCAAGCCGCCTCTTCCAAAAACTTCCGCCTCGGCTCTCCTCTCTTTTTCCATCTGATATACGCATCAAGCAGCTGCCGGTAAGACGTCTCGCCCTCGCCGATATAGACGAGGTCAAAAAAATCGGCAACCGGTTCCGGATTGTACGTACAGGGGCCGCCGCAGATCACGATCGGATCCTCCTCCGTTCGGTCTTTCGCATAGAGCGGAATCCCGGACAAATCCAGTATCTGTAAAATATTCGTATAACACATTTCATATTGCAGCGTAATCCCGAGAAAATCAAACTGTTTCACAGGCTGCTGGCTTTCCAGCGCAAACAGCGGTATTTTCTGTTCTCGCATAATCCGGTCAAGATCCTGCCACGGAGAATAAACGCGTTCGCAATACGTATCGTCCCACCGGTTAAACATATCATATAAAATCTGAATGCCGAGATGCGACATGCCGATTTCATACACATCCGGAAAACACATACAAAAACGGACATCTACGGAAGACGGATCTTTCTTCACCATATTGATCTCATTTCCCGTATATCTTGCCGGTTTTTCAATGCGAAGCAAAACCTCCTCCGGCAGCGCCAGTTTTCTTCTGTTTTTAAATGCCATTATTTTCGTACCCCTTCCGCGCAAACAGATGTTTACGCATGCGTCATGTATTCCTATTATAGCATTCCTTAAATTTTACCACAAGAAAAAATTGCATTTTGCTTTTTAATATGTTACTATCATAAAAAAAGCTAACACAAAAAAAATAAAGGAGTATCAATATGTGGTGTCCAAAATGTAAAAATGAGTATGTAGAAGGCGTTACTTCATGTGCAGACTGCGGCTGTGAGCTTGTGGATGAGCTTCCGGAGGAAATCGACCGGGAGGAACCCCAAATCATCGGCTCTGTCAATGACGAGGAAACGGGAAATAAATATGTCCGTTTTTTGCATTTTTCCGGCGTAACTGCTTGCGGGCTCATTCCGCGTGAGGAAGAAAACGGTTTCGACCTCGCTGTACGGTATGAGGAACTTCCTCTCGTAAATAAAATTCTCAACGGGCTGGCAAATCGGCACGGGGAAGCCGGCGCAGCGTCTGACGGCATAGCGCCTGACGCTATGGAATCCTCTGATTCCGAGCCCGATTATGAGAACGCCGAAAGTTTTGATTTGAACGAGCTTGTCCCGATACTTGATAAAGAGCTGGATGAAATAAAAAACGAAGAGGCAAACGAACTTTTATCCGATCTGCGCACGGAGGCAAGCACAGTATACGTTAATAAGAAGGATAAATTTACCGACCTCAAATTCAGCGGATATTCGTTCCTGATCTTTGCTGTGATCGGATATGGCGTCGTTGCCGCAAACGCCGCCGGCGTTATTCATATCTTCACCACGTATTCCATGGCAATACTTGCGGCCGTGTTTACGATCTTCCTCGGAATCGGCGTCTCATCGCTTATGAAAGCCGGTAAAGTAAAGCGGCTCGTATCTGAAGAAGAAAATGTGGTGGAAAAGGTACAGCAATATATCAGCGAGACCTTTACCGATGATTATCTCGCTTCACTCAACGATGAAGAGCTCTCTGAAGAAGAACAGTTCTTCCATGTAACCGGCATATTGAAAAAGGAACTTGCCGAGCAGTTTCCGCTTTTCAGCAAAGCTTATGGAGACCAGCTCGTGGACGACCGGTACGGAGAATTTTGCGACAGCCGGGAATCGGATTGATCCCGATCCCGCCACATAAAAAAGCCGCTGCCTGAACGAGCCTTTTCATCAGGCAGCGGTTTTTTTGCGTTTGCGGCTTTCATCATACAGATATATTTTCACCTTTCAGACCGTTAAACGCACCGTCGATCTTTGCATCCGGATGTCCGATCAGCCATTTATTTCTCGCTGTCAGAAGCTTATCCTCGCCCGCGCCTTCCGGTTTTACAACCAGATCAAGATTCGTATCTTTCGGAAGAACGACAACGCAGCGGAATTCCTGTCCGTCCACGCTGCATGGCGCATAATGGAGCGTCGTCGCATAAACTTCAATCATCGTTCCCTTCGGTACAAGAAACGCTTCGATTTTCTTCGTATCATACGTATAATCGTCCTCGATATCCTGCTGCATGCCGATCAGCAGAATCAAGTCCGTCGCCGCCACATTTACCTCGGATGAACGGTGATATTCTACCGCATTCAAAAGCGTATTATGCCCGTTGCAATAGCCGATCTGAATCGGAAGCCCGCCATACAGACTGTCCGTAAACGCCTTCATGATCGGAAGCGCCTCAAGCTCTTTTACCGACGGCTCATAAACAACGTCTGCCGGACATGGCATTTCCTGCATTTTTTCAACCAGCTCCGCCACATCATAATCGGATGTGAGAATCCGCCCATATTTCTTAAATGCTGCATCTGTTACTTTTTGAATCTGAATACTCATAAAAAATACCTCCTAAATATTTTGTGCGCTCTCGGAAACTCCCAGCTCTTATTTTATAAGGCTTCAGAAATTTCCAAAATCACGCTTTCACCTCTAT
>CANQCY010000054.1 GCA_947591245.1 uncultured Lachnospiraceae bacterium
GGTGCGTCTTGCGCGGGGAAAACATGTGCGCGGCGATCTTAAACGAACCGGGGCTTCCCACTGCGACCTCCAGCGTATAGGCGCAGGCAAATTCGATCAGGACGACCGCCCAGATCGGGAGCATCTGCCCAAACATGGACACGCCGCCTTGCGCGCGGATTGCCCCGAGCACGCTGCTTGCGTGGCTGGCCGCCATCAGGGCGTCCCCGTTTACCACATACAGGCTGTAAAAAACATAGGCATGGACAGTTACAACAACGGTGAGAAAGGCAAAAACCATTCTCTGAAATTGATTTTTTGGCATTCTTTTTTTCCTCTCCTTTTTTTCAGAACAAAACCCCGTCCCGGAAATCTATTTTTCCGCGCAAAAAAACACAAGCAGTTCCGCCCAAACCAGAAAACGATAACATATGTACCGTAATCAGATTTACGTGCAAAGCACTACTTGTGTCGTTTATGTTAAGTTTTGTCCCATATTTTATTTTGATGGCTCCGCCCGCCCTGAAAGAGGCAGACCGGGTCATGGCTCATATTCTACCTTATTTTTCCCTGCCTGTCAAGCTCCAATTGCATAAAAAACCAACCGCCAGCTTTGCCGGCCGCATTATAAAACAAATGAATTTCATTCATGATTTGCATCATACCAGCCGTAACCGTTTCTGCCGTTTTCCTTGACCGAATACAGAGCGTTGTCCGCACATTTGGTCAATTTCCCGAAATCCTTGGAATGCTCCGGATATGCCGCTATGCCGCAGCTGAAATGCAATTCAAAATCATGATTCGGACACTGCTCCTCCGTCAGCTTCACCTGACAGCATTCCACGCGCAGCTGTTCCACCCGCGTATCCACATCGCTCCGGCCAAGTCCTTTTACGAGTACCACAAACTCGTCGCCGCCATAACGGGATACCAAGCCGCACTCGCCAAAATGCTTCATCAACAGCTTTGCAAATTCCACCAGAATGAAATCGCCCGCATCATGCCCGTATTTATCATTGACCTGCTTGAAGCAATCCACATCAAAGAACATCAGCGCGCCGGCGCCCCGCTCGCTGCTCTCGACAGCTTCCCCCGCAGAGCACTCAAATGCCCGTCGGTTAAGTACATTTGTCAGCGGATCATAAATGGATAGATTGGCAAAAAGTTTCTTTTCCATAGTCTCACGTCGGTGACTGAACAACAGCAGAATGCCCGAGGCGAGTACCAATGTGAGCGAAAACAGCATCGTGGCCCACCGGAACAGCGACAGCGCGCCGGACAATGCTGAGTTTTTCACTCGAACTACCACGCTCCAGCCCTCCATGAAATCAATTGTCTCAAACACCTGCGTATAGCTGATCTCGTCAATCGTATAGGTAAACGCCGCAGATGCTTCCCCGCTGCGCATAAGTCCTTCCCACGACTGATATTGCGCGAACTCCTTAGTTCGTTTCTTATCAAGTTTCAGGTTTGACCAGCTTCCTTTCTGAAACTCATCAGTTCCGGAACAACGGATAATATTATCTGAATATGCGTCCATAAGCCAGATCTCCGTGTCCTCCTTGAATGCGTTCGTATACGCCATTTCCTCAATTTCCGCAAGCGGATATGTAAGATAGAGGTCGCCGAAAAACTCTCCATGCTGATAAACCGGCGAAAACATGGCAAATACCAGCTGTCCGGTCAGACTGGAACGAAACGGTTCGGAAAATACAACATGGCTTGACGGCTTGCTGTGATCCGTCAGATTCCACTTGAAAAACTCCTCTTTTTCCTCCTCCTGCGCATAAATCGTTCCATCGGCACAAATAATTCCAATGCTGACATATCCCGAATTTCCCACGCTGTTTTTCATTTGCTGGTATACCTGCTCCGTATTCCCGATGTCATACTCTGACATAACCGTGGCAAGATTTTCAACCGAATTGGTCATATAACGGATCGAATTGTTTACCTTTTCCGCGATCAGATTACACATCTGCCCGGCGATCTTTTCATCATGATTTTCAATCAGCATGTTAAACACAAAAAGAATTATCATTGCGCATATCAGGCAGCCTGCAAGGTATATGCCGATAATTTTATTAAAAGAACCGTGCTTGCCCGCCAGAAAGCTATTAATCACAGCATCCGAATTCTGTTTCTTTTTCTTCTTCATCTCAAACCCTCATTCGTTATATTTTATGATCTGCTGCACGTCCTCGTCCGAGAGGTTGTCGCGGCTGATCGCCACAACACCCGTATCCTGGAACTTACTGCTAAGCTTGGCGCCGCCAATACAATCCAGAACAGACTTTACGCCAAGATATCCCATATCGTACTGCCGCTGCAGCATGGTAGCCGCATGATAGTTTTCATCCTTAATCAAATCAGCCATTTCAGCGGCGTAATCGAATCCGATAACGACCACATCGTTTCTTCCGCGTTCTTTTACTGCGCGAGCAAAGCCGACAGTAGAGCCGTTGTTGCTGCCAAATACGCCGTCGATCTGTTCATACCCGTCAAAAAACGAATTCGCACATTCTACCGCCTTGTCAATATCTCCTTCGTTGCTCTTCACCTCATCAATAATCTGCCACTTCTCCGGCGCATTTTTGGTCCAATAGGAACAAAAGCCCGCCAGGCGCTCGCTTATAGTCTGTGATGAAAGAACCCCCACCTGAATGGCGACAAACGCCTCCTCTTCCTCAGAAATTCCTTTTTTGCGCAGCTGTTCGATCATTTCCTTTGCCGCCGTCTGTCCGGCCAACAGATTGTCCGTCATGTAGCAGATCCCATAATCCGTCGTATTAACGACCGTATCGACCAGCACGATCGGAATACCGCTGTTATAGATCTGGCTTACGCTCTCCGACAAACGAACAGAGTCGTCGGGAGCAAGCACAATACCATCCGCTCCGGCGTCCACAGCGTCCTGCAGGAGCTGCTGCTGTACCTCCCAGTCCGTTTCCGAAACAGACCCGCTGTAATAGATGTTGCAGTCCATATCCAGCCCGGCGTCAGTAAATCCTTTGACGATGACGTTCCAATAGTTGTTATCCAATATTTTTACGATCAGGTATATATTCGGTCTTCCGGGCACCGCCTCATTCAGCGCAACAAACTCCCGCGCCTCTTTTGGCTTGTTTTCCTCTGCGCTCTCCTCTTTTTCACAGCCGTTTAACAGAAGCAGCATGGCAGCGATGCACGCCAATATTAAATATAACGATTTCAGCCTTGATTTTCGTTGCATAAGCATCCTCAATTTCCTTATATTTTCATGCTATTATATCATACCTCATCCGTTTTGCCAACAAAAACCTCAAGTAAATCAAATATTCCCAAATTGCGCTTTCCGTTTTTACTTTCCATATCATTTGCCGAGAGAACATCGGAAGAAAAAGGGCGCCGCCCGAAAGCAGCGCCCTTCTAAAAACGAAAATCCCGTATTCCCTCATGAATACTTTCGATATACTCTGCCGCCTTTTTCCTCACTGCCGGATTCGTTATCACTTCCAGCTCTCTCTGAATCAGTTCCTCCCCCTTCTTCTTCGTATCTTCCGAGGCATAATCTTCGAGGTACTCTTTCAGCGTCATCAGCGCATTGGGCTGGCAACAGTTGACGATCTGCCCGGATTTCAACAGTTTCATAAAACGGTCGCCGGTACGCCCCTCGCGATAGCATGCCGTGCAAAAGCTCGGAATATAACCAAGGGAGAGCAGCCAGTTTACTACCTCATCCAGCGTCCGGCGGTCGCTTACATCAAACTGGGCAGAATTTTCTTCTTCCGTTTCTTCCTCCGCATATCCGCCCACGCTCGTCCGAGAGCCGCCGCTGATCTGGGATATGCCGAGATCAAGCGCCTTCCTCCTCGTCTCCTTTGACTCTCTTGTAGACACGATCATGCCCGTATATGGAACAGCAATCCGTATGACGGCGACAATTTTCTGGAAAATTTCATCCGAAATGGCATTGGAAAAATTGCCGGGATCAATATCATCCGCCGGACAAATGCGCGGTACGCTGATTGTATGCGGCCCTACGCCATATTTCGCCTCCAAATGCTCCGCATGCATAATAATTCCAACCAGCTCATAACGGTACATATTGAGCCCAAATAACACGCCTAAACCAACGTCGTCAATGCCGCCGTCCATCGCGCGGTCCATTGCCTCCGTGTGGTACGCATAATCATGTTTCGGCCCGGTCGGATGAAGCGTTTCATAACTTTCTTTATTATATGTCTCCTGAAACAATATATATGTTCCGATGCCCGCATCATGCAGCCGGCGATAATTTTCTACAGTTGTAGCCGCAATATTGACATTCACGCGGCGGATTGCGCCGTTTTTGTGTTTAATGCCGTAAATCGTCTCTATGCTCTCCAGTATATATTCAAGCGGATTGTTGACCGGATCTTCCCCCGCCTCAATCGCAAGCCTTTTATGCCCCATATCCTGAAGGGCAATTACCTCCCGCCGGATCTCTTCTTGGGAAAGCTTTTTCCGGCGTATATGTTCATTGCAATGATGATAGGGACAATAGGTACAGCCATTTACGCAATAATTAGAGAGATAGAGCGGCGCAAACATTACGATGCGGTTTCCGTAAAAGCGCCGCTTAATCTCCCTGGCAAGCCGTTCAATCTCTCTGTTTTCTTCCTCCAATTCGCATTCCAGAAGGACTGCCGCCTCCCTGTGCGAAATTCCCTTCATCTCTCCCGCCTTCTTAAGAATCGAATCGATCAGCTCTTTATTCGCTTTATTTTTTTGAGCAAACTCCAGTGATTCGCGGATCTCGCCGTCATGTATAAAGTCCGTGGCTTTACTTGATTTGGGATCATACATTCTTCATCATTCTCCATTCTCTGCAAGATAAAAAGACTGTCCGGGTAAGACAGTCCTTTTTTTACTGGTCAGCATCCATCAATTCCAATTGCTCAGATCAATATTGTACTCTTCTTTATTATTGATTATGCAGTAAGCCATGTTGTCCTCCGGCTTCAAATAGATATTGAGGGATTTGAGGGATACTTCTCTCTTGCCCTGGCCTTTCCACCATTCTTTTACGTTATTTACTAAATTCGAGTAGGTAACGTCCTGTTTATCTCCGAATTGTACCTGAAGTTCAATCGTACGCTCCGAAGCGGGCTTCGGTCCTCTCTTTGTTCTCTTCTTCGCCGCTGCCTTCTTCGGTTCCGCTTTCTTTGGCTCTGCCTTCTTCGTCGCATCTTTTTTCGGCTCTGTTTTTGCTTCTGTCTTCACTATAGGCGCTGCGGCGGTCTCAACTTTTTGGGTAGCCGGCACAGATGTATTATTTTTAGTTGCAACTGCATCATTTGTTTTTTTCTTCACTTCCGCCATAATAAGAATCCTCCATAAAAAATGACATGTTTTTCTTTACACATACCATCTTACACTAGTTATAAAAATTTTACAATATAAATTTTCACAAATTTTTTGTTTTTTTTCGCCCTAATACTATGATATTTGTATAAAAGCCCTTTACTTTTTTTATATTATACCTTAAAATGATGTTGGGGTCAAAACCATAAATAAATTTGCCCCTATTCCTATAGTACCTTGAAAAATTCATATTTTGTAGT
>CANQCY010000055.1 GCA_947591245.1 uncultured Lachnospiraceae bacterium
GCCGTCCGCATCTCTTTCGGTGCGTCAGCAAATATTATTTTACCAAGGGTTTCCTCTTTTGTCAACACTTTTTTTGATTTTTTTTATTTTTTCTTAAATTCGCCATTTTCAGGGCGTTAGCGTCCATTTTTTGATTGCGGCGCGCGTCCCCATTGACATCACCCTATATTTAATTTAGAAAAAAGACGGGGCGGGGTCAAAATAGTTGATCGAGCGGGGAGATGCGAAAATGAGGCGTGGCATCAGGCAAAAAAACGGTTTGGAAATTATATTTCAGAAATGCTTTCCAATAAGGATGCAAATGTGGTATTATTGAAGTTGGGAGCTCGTTTCAATACGCCGGCCATTATCCGGTTTCCATTTGAGAAACCGGCGGGGGAGCACAAAAATATCAGTCTGATCCGCCTGAATCTAAATTAAATGAAGCCGCAGCGCCGGAACATTTAGGATACAGGGCGGCAGGCATCAGTGCAGATATGAAGCAAAGCATTGAAGATCGGAAAGAGAGGATGGAATGATTATACAGACAGGGATGCGGACCGATATTCCGGCATTTTACCATGAGTGGTTATTGAATCGGATCAAGGAAGGATATGTACTTGTCCGCAATCCTTATAATCCGGGCAGCGTAACAAAATACAGCTGGTCTCCCGATGTGGTAGACTTGATAGCATTTTGTACAAAGAATCCCGAACCGATGCTTTCACACATGGATCTCTTACAGCCTTACGGACAGTACTGGTTTGTTACCATTACGCCTTATGGAAAAGAGATTGAGCCAAATGTTCCGGATAAAGAAAAGGTAATGGAAAGTTTCAAAAAACTTTCTGAACTGGTCGGCGCGGATTCGATGGGCTGGCGGTATGACCCTATCCTTATCAATCCGGATTATTCTGTGGAACGCCACATTTCAGAATTTGATAAAATGGCTGAAACACTGTCGGGATATACAAAAACCTGCGTTATCAGCTTTATTGATATTTACAAAAAGGTGAAGCATAATTTCCCGGAAATCGGAGAGGTTACGAAAGCAGACAGGCTGCAGCTTGGCAAGGAATTCATAAGAATCGGTGCGAAGCATAGTATGGCAATCAAACCGTGCGCGGAGGGAAATGAGCTGGAACCGTATGGGGCGGACTGCGCCGGATGCATGACGGTGAAAACTTTTGAAACAGCCTTGCATGGTAATCTCACCGTTCCAAAGAAAAAGAGCAATCAACGCAATGGGCAGTGCGCCTGCCTGCTTGGCGTCGATATCGGCGCCTATGACAGCTGCGGACATCTGTGTAAATATTGTTATGCCAATACAAATGCTGCACGCGTTAGAGAGAATAGGAAAAAGCACAATCCGAAGTCGCCGTTTTTGCTTGGAAACAGCATGCCCGGTGATGTAATTCACGAGGCAGCGCAAAAAAGCTGGCTGGACAGGCAGATGAAGTTTAATTTTGAGTAAATGGGCAGGTGGATAAATAATATGAATCAAAATGAAAGAAGGCATTACCTGATCAGGGCGTTATTGGATGAGAACGCATCATATAAAGATATAGAAATCCCAACAGAAACAGAAGCAAACAAAAGGCTGTTGAGGAGTCTGATGAATGTCAGGATGCCGAAGCCGGCCAGCGATGAATTTATAAAAGTGCAGGATGAATATCTGAAAGAGGAGCTTCAAAAAAAGCATGTTACCACCTTGGATGAGTTGGAAGAATCGCAGCCGGGCATATATGTCTGGCAGGGAGATATCACAACGCTGAAAGTAGGTGCAATTGTAAATGCCGCCAACAGCGGCATGACAGGATGTTATCAGCCCTGCCATGCCTGCATCGACAACTGCATCCACACTTATGCCGGAATTCAGCTGCGGCTTCATTGTGCAGGCATCATGGAAAAACAGGGGCATGAAGAACCGACGGGGCAGGCTAAAATTACTCCCGCTTACAATCTGCCATGCGATTATGTACTGCATACTGTCGGACCGATTATTTATGATAGGGTGAGAAAAGAGGATGAAGAGCTGCTCGCCTCCTGCTATGAAAACTGTATGAGGGCGGCGGCGGAAAATAAAGTGGAAAGCATCGCATTTTGCTGTATTTCGACCGGGGTATTTCGATTTCCAAATGACAGAGCGGCAAAGATCGCCGTCGATACGGTGAAAGAATGCATGAAAAAGTACCGTGGAATAAAGAATGTGGTGTTCAATGTGTTTAAGGATGCGGATTTGAATTTGTATCGGATGGAACTGGATAGCAAGCAGGAGGTTTTTTCATGAATAGGATGCAGAGGCTTCATTTCGATTCAAGGTCTGTTCGTTTCAGACTGTAGGCAAAGTCCGGAGCGTACGCCTCGGACTTTTCTCGTGAAAGATATCGAAAAATAGAAAACGCGAACTGAGATGGATGTATGGCGCCCCGGGGGATCCCCCTATGAATTGTAAAGATATTTATCCGCTCATCTATACCATAAAAAGAAATAAGTCTATAAGCTGTTTTGTACTTGCCTATAAACTTATTATACGAGGAGGATTATATCATGGAAAAGATCACACAGACAGCGGGCAGAGATCAGTTGGGCGATTTTGCGCCGGACTTTGCCCATTTCAACGACGACATTCTCTTTGGGAGAACTGGAACAACCAGGACATTGATGTAAAGACGCGGTGCATGATTACCGTGGTGGCTCTGATGAGTTCTGGAATTACGGACTCTTCGCTGACCTCGGAAGACGCAAAGGCGGCTCATGCCGCTTCGATGCTGTTCCCCATCGGCGCGCCAAACAACGGCTTTGCGCAGTATTTTACGGGACAGAGCTATCTCGCTCCGGTATCGGGAGGCCAGGTCGGGATTTTCAACGTGACCCTTGAGCCGGGGCGCCGTAACAACTGGCATATCCACCACGCCGACAAGGGCGGCGGACAGATTTTGATCTGCGTCGGCGGGCGCGGGTATTATCAGGAGTGGGCAAGGACGCCGTCGAGATGAAGCCGGGCGACTGCATCAATATCCCTGTAGGAGTCAAGCATTGGCACGGCGCCGCGCCGGACAGCTGGTTTTCCCATCTTGCCATTGAAGCGCCGGGCGAAAACGGCTCAAATGAATGGATGGAACCGGTAGATGAGAAACAATATGGGGGCCTGAAATCTAAACTGCAGCATTTTTGCTTATCCGCCTTTTTTCTGCATATGGATTATGTAAGCGTTCAGCTTGCCGCTGGTTAGGAATAACGAATGATTCTTAAAAACCTATCCACATACTCTTTATCGAAATCACAGTTTTCCCACCCCTTTTCGTCCGCCTCTTTTGGAATCCCCAAAGCTGTCAGCGCCTGATCAAATTCCTCCAATTCCAAATAAGTATGTTCCTCGTATCTCTCTATCTGTTCATTGACGGTTGGCGCATGAAAGGTGACGGTTTGGCCGTTTATTTCAATTTGATAGTAAAAGCTGCCTTTTCTCTTGTATTCCGCAAGGGAAATGTTTTTGTCCCCGAATCCGGTTCTGATGGAATCCGCATCGGAATATTTATATTCCACGCCCATCGGTTTCCATGGGAAATAACGTATGATTTTGTCTTTTGTAACCGCAGTAAAATTGAATGCGCAGCAATACAGGGCAACCAGCCATGCAATAATCACGGCGGTACGCCATTTCCCGAGGCGGTTCCAGATAAACAGAAGGCCGTTTACATCTTCCATCTCTTCCACAGGCTTCTTTCGGATCTTTGCGACAACCAATACGCAAAATAAAATTGCCGGAAAGATGACAAGCAGAACAAGCGCCATCCCCGTGACCGGTCCGTGCTCATAAAACAGATAATTGCCGGGCAGCGCCCATTCGGAAAACAGAGCCGTCACTGCAACGACTGCCGCAATTCCCAAAATGAAGGCCGCAACCATCGCCGGAACCAGCCAAATCATCTTATGATTTTTTCTTTTTACCCGCTCCCTGTCCTTTTTGTACTGATTGGCATAATGGATCCAGTTCCATGTGGTAAGGGCCGTGCAGATTATCGCGATAATCCCATTGAACATCAACATATCCGTTCTTTCAGCCTGAATATTGTAAAACAGGGAAAAAACCGGCGCCATGAATATCAGCGTCTCTGCGATAACGGTTATCAGATTGGGTGCGGCGAAATCCTTCACCTGCTCCTTAAGCTTGCTCATTTCATCGCTTTCCAAAAATTCGATGGTATCGTTATATTCCTCCACGACCGCTTCGTTATTTTCGTAATCTTTAGCCAGCAACAGGCAAAGGCTTCGCTTAATTTCGCAAAGATTCTCCTGCTCTGAAAATTCATCTGCCTTTTGGTTCAGCGCTTTCTTGATCCCGTCGGCGCCCATCGTCAAAAATTTTTCAATTTCTTTTATGCTAAAACCTAAATAGCGAAACATTTTAATCCATCTTAATCTGGCAACATCTTCATCCGTATAATTCCTATATGAGTTTTCTTCATTGCGTTCTACTGCTATCAAATTCTTCGACTCATAATAGCGTATGCTTTTAGCTGTCAATCCGGTCAGCCTCTCTACATCTTTGATTTTCATAAATAATCCCTTTCTTTTTGCTGATTTTCCGATAAGTATACACCTTAACCTAAGGGGAAGGTCAAGATTTTTTTCACTTTTTTGCACAGATGTCCGTATTTTTTTCTGCAGATAGCTATACGATGCCCGAATTGACCGAAGATAATTTTCCCCATGGCAACGCCTCCCTCTGTTACTTAATTCTTTTTGCTATAAACGCATTTTCTGCTTCTATCGTGATTTTAACGCTTACATTATCTTGTAAAGGCTTCCCAATAAATAAATCAACATCGATTTGAGTTTCTTTAACCGGTTTACCATCACTTAACGGAGACCAAAATATTTTTTCGCTTCCCTTAAATGTTCCGCTTTTCCCCAGTTCTTTTACCTCGCCTGTTTCTTGATCCCACTGTAATAATCGTCCTTCCGAAGTTGTTATGGAAAACTCTGCATCTGTTTCGTTATTTTTTGAATTGCAAAGCATTTTTGAAAATGCCTTTAATCATCAAAAACATTAGCGCCGTGTAATGTGGCGCTTTTGAGGCGTCGGTTTCTGATAGTCCGCATCCAGGTCTTTTGATTTCTTCTCATGCAGCGGGATCTCGTCCAATGCATAAACGGTCTTGTCATTAACGGAGCAGAACAGGGACCCGTCAAGCGCCTTCTTGATCGCCTCATACTTCCTTTGTTCGTCCATGTTTAAATCAATCCTCCTGATCATGTCCGCCTCCGTTTCCAGAGGTAAGTTTACCACACTTGAGGCATTTTCTCTTGTGGTTTATTAAGACATTATCATAAATGGCTTACAGCGATTGCCAAAAAAGGAAAAATAAAGTTGACAGGTTACGTGTTTTCTGGTAGAATAAAAACTGCGCTGAAATTGAATATTGTGTTTGAATTCAGAGATTTGGAGAAGTACTCAAGTGGCTGAAGAGGCGCCCCTGCTAAGGGTGTAGGTCGTTCGCGCGGCGCGAGGGTTCAA